>JADLEQ010000119.1 GCA_020846005.1 Polyangiaceae bacterium | reverse complement strand
GGCGTCGAGCTGGCGCCGAGGCCGCGCTCGCCCCGATGGCCATCACGCCGCGCGCAGGGTGCTCGCCGGCGAGACGCCCATCACCGAGTCGGCGTGCATCGCCATCAACCAGCCGGCGCGCGCACAGCCCGCCTCCTCGGGGTTCAGTAGGTAGTAATTGCGGAGCTTGCGGGCCGAGAACCCGTCCACGGGTTCAGCGTCGCCGAGCGCGTTCGCCAGCGCGGCCAGCACCAGCGTCATCGTCGTGAGCCGCTGCTGACCGTCGATCACGAGCAGCGGTGCCTGGTGGCTGACCTGCGAAAGCCCCTTCTCGACGTAGACGATGGAGCCGACGAAGTGGACGGTGACGTTGTCGTTCTCGCCGGAGCGGACGATGTCGTCCCAGAGCTGCTGGCATTCCTTCGCCGTCCACGAGTAGGTGCGCTGGTAGATCGGGATGACGAACTGAGGCGACTTCTTCAAGAAGTCCAGCAGCTTTGCCTCGGTGGCTTTCATAGATTCTTCGAGTGTACGTGGTCGATCGGAGGGTGAAAAGAGGCGCCGGCCGCCCCGTGATGGCGCCGCGACGAGGCGCAGGGCGAGCCGAAGACGTCGAGCGCCCCAAATAGGCGCTGGCGGGCGTGCACGCCCGAGGTCAGCTTGACGAACAAGTGCGCGCGCGATGCCCTGATGGATCAGAACCACCATGAACCGTCCACCTCGACCGCGCCGAACGTCGCCCGCGCCTCCCGGCAGCGGGCCGCGTGACGCGATCGAGACCCTCGCCGCGCTCGGCGTGCGCCTCGAAGGCGAGCGGAACTGGACCGAGCTGCTCGCGTGCACGCGAGCAGCACTGGACGAGAAACCCGTCGGGGCGGTGCTGCTCATGTGGAAGGCACGCGAGGCGTGGTGTCTCTTCGTGACAGACGACTCGCTGGGCGCGCGTAGAGCCGCAGACGAGGCGCTAGCGCTGTCCGACGAGTTTGCAGTCGCGCCGGACGCCGCGATGCGCACGCTACTCGTGTCCGGATACCTGTCGGACATCCGAGCCGACCATCGCGCAGCGGTTGCGTGGTACGCGCGTGCCCTGGACTACGCACCCACCCCTGCCAAGCAGGCGCACGTACGCCTCGAGCTGGCCACCGCCTTGAGCAAGCTCGGCGACTACGCCGAGGCGCGCCGGTACTTCAGGGAAGCGGGCCAGCCAGCAGAGGGACCGGACGCCCCGACCGCCCACGTCAGAGCGAACGCCCTGTCGCGGCTTGCCGTCGTCGAGGAGGTGCTCGGCGACGTCGCGCTGGCCGTGAAGCTCCAGCGCGAGGCGATCGCCCTCGTGAAGGGCGACCCGAAGGGCGACCCGGACCTGCTCTTCGCCGCACATCGAAGGCTCGCTCGTCACCATATGCAGCGGCAGGACTGGCATGGCGCCGCCGCAGCAATCGCCGACGCTGCGCCGCTCGCGCAGACCGTGCGCCGCGGCGCCCTGTTTCTCGCCCATGATCGCGCACGCCTCGCGTTGCTCCAAGGGCGCCACGATGAAGCGCTCGGCCTGTACCGCGAAGTGCTCGGCCACCTTCCCACAGAGCCACGGGTCGTGCTGGACGCTCATGCCGATATCTGGCGTGAGGTGCTAGACGGCCTCAACGAGATCTTTCGCGCTATCCGCGATGAGCGCGGCGCAGATCTCACCGCTCGCGCGCTGGCCGCCGCGCGGGAGCTGTCCGCGACCGGCATCTACGCGGCCCAACCCGCCATGCGCGCGCACCACCTTGAGAACGCGGCCACGACCGTCGAGGCGCTTCGGCAGCACATCCTAGGGTCGATCATCCTGTACACGCGCGAGTACGTGCTCGACGTGGTCGCGGAGGTAGCAAGGCACCGGACGACCGGCGACACGGTTCACCTTTCAGCGCGTGCCTGGATGTTGCTGCGACATCTCGCCGAGCACGGAAGCGTGAGCTCGACGGAGCTGGCGCGTGCGGGCGAGAAGGTCTCGGACGGCGCGGTCCGAAGCGCCGTTCAGGTGTTGCGCAAGACGCTGAAGCTGCGGAAGGGTGAGCTGATCGAAACCGTCCGCGGCCGCGATGGCGGATATCACCTCGCACGGGACGCCCGCAGGTTGCCCAGCGCGTAGCCGCGACACCAGCCGACGTTTCCGACGTTTTAGCCAACGCTTATGCCCCGGTCCGCGGGCGTAGAACGTTGCTGGTGAGCAACGTGAAATTGAGCGCCGTGCTGATCGCGATGCTGCTCGTCGCGCTCTTCACGACGGGCTGCGACGGCGTCGACCAAACCTGCAAGGTGTTGGGCATCTGCGACGAGCCGGTGAAGGCGGCCGTGTTCATCGAGATCGTCTGCGATCGCAGCTCGGGCTCTACCTGCACGCGCGAGTCGCTCTTGGAATCTCTCGAACGCGTACTGGCCTTTGTCGTCGATCGGCCCGGCTCGCACGTTCGCATCTGGATGATGGGCTCGACGGTCGACAAGACGGTGGCCGTCGCTGAGCAGACCATCCCCGCGGTGAAGCGGGGCTCGGAGCGCTCACGGCGCGCCCAGACCGCGAAGATCGCCGCGTCGGCGCGCGACGTGCTGCTCTCCGGGGCCGCGACCGCTTTCGAGGCGCCGAGCGTACGGCGCAGCCCCATCGCGGAGAGCGTCACGAAGATCGCGCTCGCCGACGCGGGGAGCTTGCCGCGCAAGCTCATCGTGCTCACCGACGCGAGAGAGGTGTCGTCGCTGGGCGACTTCGAGTGTGGTCGCGTCCCGGGCGACGCGCAGTTCGCCGCGCTGCTGCGCCGGCTGAGCCTGCTCACGCCGGGACTACTCACCGGCGTCGACGTCACGTTCTCGTACGTGACCAGCACGAGCGTTCCGGGTCGCGGGTGCATCGTGTCCATCGACCGGGACATCAGGGTGCGGAAGCTCTGGACGGCCGCGCTGCGCGGATCTGGTGCCGCAACCGTGCGCATCGTGTCGGGTCCCGCAGACCTTCAAGACCAGGACGGCGCTGACGCGCCGAAGGAGGCAGCGCGATGATCTTCAAACATTGGACCGTTACTTCAGGCGCGCGTCGCGATGCACGCGCGGGCCTGGATTCCGCAGAAGATCGGATCATCGGCGAGCTCGGCCCGCGACCTGAGCCTGACGCCGCTCGGAACCCCGAGTACGGGCGCGCGGTCGCGACCCTCGCGGAGCGTCACCGCATCGACGAGGCCAACGAGGATCTCACGCGCGCCGAGGACACGCGCGACGACCACACGGCGCCCCTCTTCTACAACATCGGCATCGGCCTGATGGTTCTGTTCGAGTGGTTCGGCGCGATGCAGATCGCGAGCACGCTCGTGCAATCGCCCACCGCGCGTGTCCCGGTGAGCCTCATGCTGAGCGTCGCCATCATCGGCAGCACCGCGGCCGTCGCGCATCGGAATCTCCCGAAGTCAGGGTCGCCGCTCCGACCGAGCGACGGCATCTCGAACACCGTCAACGTCGTCAAGCGCTCCGTCTGGAGCCTCGTGTTGTACGTGGCGTACGCGATCTTCATCGGCGCCATCACCGTCGTGCGCCTGTACGGCGCCGCCGACGAGGATACGTCGCAGGTCGAAGCGCTGGGCAACGCCGCGATCATGGTCGTCATGTCGCTCGGGCCCGCGTGGTGTACCGAGTGGCTCATCCGACATCGCGCACCTTCCCGTGCGGCATCGCGTCTCGTGCGCTCGCTGCGCCGCCGGCTTCGAAAGGCAGAGCGAGACCAGCTGAAGGCGCAGACCACCGTGGATCGGATCGCGCGTGCAGCCGCCGAGTGGGACGCCGAAGCCGCCCGCCGCCGTGCCCTGTATCGCACCGAGCACAAGCTCGAGACCGCGAAGGCGCCACGCTGAAGATCACGCCGCGTGCAAGGCGAGCGACGGCGACTACCAGGGCAAGACGTTCAACACCAACCCCACCAACAAGAACAACAAGCCGGAGAACAAGACCATGTCGAACTACAACGTCCAGAACAACATCGTCGGCCCGCCGCCGAAGCCGAAGAAGGTGATCACGGTACTGAATGGCGGTGCGCACCGCGGCGCGCGCGAGAACATGCGCGCGTTCGTCGACTTCAATCTCGAATCGAGCGGCGCGCAGGTCATTCCGTACTACATCGATCCCGCCCCGGGTCGCGCACTGGCGACGCAGGAGGAGGCGGAGGGCCGCGGCATCATCGCGCGCGCCATCGAGGGTCGGATCGAGGACGCGCTCGTGTCGGGCGACATCGACGCGACGGCGCCCGTGGTGCTGAACCTCGACCGGGCGAGCGCCGTCGCCAGCGCGCTGCACGCGGTCGAGAACTTCAACCGCGCGGTGCTCGCCTACATGATGCTGAAGCTGCCGTCGGGGCGGCTCTGGGCGGTCAGGCTCGCCCTCGAGCCCCGCGATGGTGTCGCGCGCGAGGCCGCGTTCGCCTTCTTCGATCGGATCGCGGCCGTCTCGGAGCGGAACGCGTCTGCGGGCATCTTCGGGACCGGCGCCGACCCCGCGCACGCGCTCGCCGAGCCCGCCATCCGCGCCTGGTTCGCCGAGCACACGCGGGCGAACCTCAGCAAGATCGCCGCGGGCGTCGAGCCGGTGACGAACGTCTTCGAGGCGACGAGCGACGGGCAGCGCACGGTTGGACTGCACATCGTGGTGCGCCCGTCGTGGTCCGACACCGCCGCGCTGGCGGACGAGGTCGTCTCGAACCCGACGTGGCCCATCCGTCGCGGCAGCCAGTTCGTGGTGGCCGAGGTCACGCCGGAGGGCGTGCGATTCCACCTGGTTCGTCGCCGCAGCGACGAGCGCGTGACGGTCCACGGCACGGACACCATCAACCGCGCCGCAGTAGAGGCACAGGAGAAGGCTCAGGCCCTCGCCGTCGCTCGCGCCGCCGAGCAGGACGCGGCGAACGCACGAAGGAGCGCGAACACGCCGATGGATCAGGCCGAGCAGAAGGCCGCGATGGTCGAGCTCGTGATGGTCGCCGCGGCGGCCCTCAGGCGCGCGGAGCGCGAAACGCTCTCGACGCGCAACCCGGTGATGACGACCGACTGATCGACCCGTTGCACAGCGAGATGGCCATGGCCCAGATCGGTCAGCTCTTCGGAAGTGTCGCCGTACTCGGCCTGGCGCTCGCCGGGCTCTCGTGGATCGTCGGCTGGCGCGGTGCGCGTGACCGCCTCTTGCGCATGTCGGCGGCGGTTCTTCTGCTGGGGCTGGTCGTGCTGCCGATGGTCACGGCCATGCTCATGCGCGCCTGCGCGTCGATGAACAGCACCCCCACGGGCGGGACCACGATCTCCGGATGGAGCGTGGTCCCGTTCGTGCTGGGGCACGTCGCGCTGGCCATCTTCCTTCTGCGGCGCCGGCTGCGCGGCCGAGAACATGCCCGTCGCGAGGCCGATGCTCTCGACCGCGCACGGACGCGGGAGCGTCCCCGGCTCGCGGCGCAGCCCGAGGAACCGGAGTCGTGACGTTCATGCCCGACTGGGTGCTCCGCCTGGCCGGGCACGACCGCCCTCGCGAGCGCCGCCTCGCGGAGGCGAGTCAGGTCGCCTCGCGCGCGGAGCTGCAACGAGATCTTCAAGCCGATGAACGCCGCTTTCGCGTGCGCATGGACGAGCTCGAACGCATGCCGCACGTGGTCATCGGCACGAGCGCGACGGGCGTGCCCTATAGGATGGCCGTCGACGAGATCGCCTCGCTGCCCGGCTGGGCGACGGCGGGAACCGGCGCCGGGAAATCCCGCTTTGCGGGAGCCCTTATGGCGCGCGTGATGGCGGCGATCGTCGAGGGCGCACCCATCGCCCTGGTGCTGCTCGACGGCAAAGGCGAGACGGGCGACCAGCAGCTCCGCACCATCGCGGCGATCGCGGGACACCTGTCGCCCAGCGCGCGCGCCCCGTTTCTCGCGCGCGTGCACACGCTCCGGTTCTTCGACCGGCAGTACTTGCCGTCGTTTCCGCTGCTGGTGCCGATGCCGGGCGTGTCGATCGTGACGCAGGCGGACCTGTTCGCCGAGACGCTCACCGACGTTTCCGCCGACGCGACGACGGGACCGCGCCAACGCTCGTCGCTCGCGGCCTTCGCCGCGCTGGCCGTGGAGAAAAAGATCGATGCCGCCGCCTGGCCGTGGGTCCTCTCGTCGGCGCGCAACGTGGCGGCGATGGCGGCCGAGTCGTCGCTTCCCTCGGTGCGCCTGGCGCTGGCGCGGTTCGAGCGAGAGCCGCAGGGGTCGATCGACGGCCTGATTGCCCGACTCGACTCGCTGCTGCGGGTGCCGAGCCTGAAGGCCATTCTCTCCGGGCCGCGCCCGTTCGACTTCTCGGCGTGCTTCGAGCCGGGCGCCATCACCACGATCGACTTCGGTGGGGCCGACCTCGGCGCGCGCGCCGGCGTGCGCGCGATGGGGAGCCTCGCCGTCTCCGCGCTCGCGAATGCCGCGTTCGATCCGCGGCGCGCGGTGAGGAGCACGACGCTCATCGTGGTCGACGAGCCGCAGACGATCATGACCGCGGTCACGCTCGGGCAGTTCGAGCGGCTCGTTACGCTCGGGCGATCGTTCGGTGCCGGTGGCCTACTGCTGCTGCACCAAGGCGCAACGCAGCTCCCGAGCGAGCTGCAGAACATCCTCAACACCAACGTCGCGTGGCGCGTCATCGGGCGCAGCTCGGAGCGCGACGCGGCTGCGTCGTCGGAATGGTTGCCGCGGACCGGCCGCGTTCCGCGCCCGCGAGAGCCTGGCTCGCGCGGACGCGAAGCCACGTTCCTGAGCGAGGGCGAGGAGCAGCGATTCAGGATCGCCGAGCTGGGTCGCCTTCCGCCTCGGGCCTTCTTGGTCGCCGACCGGCGCGCACCTTTCGCAGCGCGCGTCATCCGCGCGCCCGACCACGACCCGCCCGAGTGGTCGGCGATCGATCCCGCCGTGGCGGAGGCCGTGAAGCGCGGCACCTCGGGCGTGCCTCGCGCGGAGCTCGAGGTCCGCGTTCGCCGGATCGAGGAGGAGGCTGCCGCTCGGTTCGCTGCGCAAGCCGGCTCCGAGGAGGTGTCTGGACGACGTCGGGCCGGCGCCGCTCCGACGCCGGATGTGGTCGGTCGAGCCCGCGGGCGGGGTCGACAGGGAGACGTGCCGTGAAGCGCTGGTTTCGGTTGGCCGTGATCGTGACGGCCGTCGTCCTGTACGCCTCCGTCGGCTGGGTCGTCGGCCTGGTCGTGCTTGCCGTGGCTGTCGTGCTTCTTGTCCGGCGTCTGCATCGCGCCCGCCGCGCGCTTGCGCCGGCAACGACATGTCCGTGGTGCCACACCGACGTCGAGCAGTACGGATCGTTCAGCTGCAGCAACTGCCGCGCGCGAACGCTGGGCTGGGCTTGGCGGTGCTCGGTGTGCTCGGCATGGGCCGGCCACGTCGAGTGCCCGAGCTGCGGGATGAGCGTCACGAACCCGCTGCTGCGAGGTCGGTGATGGCTCGCCGTGGCCGGGCCGAGCGCCCGAGGGCGCGCCGTTACGAGGTGACAAGGCGCGACCGCGAGATCATCTACGCCGTCGCCCGGATGGGCCAGGCGACCACCGACCAGCTCTGCAGGTTGTTCTTCACCGAGCGAAGCGTGGCGACGCGCCGCCTGAGCAAGCTCGTCGCACTTCGCCTTCTCGACGTGCGTGTGTGCGAGCAGTCCGCGCCCAACATCTACTTGCTCACGGCGTCCGGCGCCGCGCTGCTCGAGTCGGCGGGGGCGGACCCAAACGAGCTGCACCGGAGCCGCGTGGGGCGCCACATCGACGACCACCTCCGGGCACTGAACGACCTGCGGGTCGAGCTCGTGCTCGCCGCCCGCCGGAACGTCGGCCTCTCGGTCGGCGCCTTCCATGCCGATCTGGATCTCCGGCGCGCGGCCGGGCCGCGGCCGCCCGCGTACGTTCCCGACGCGCTGGTCGAGCTGACGACGCCTGCTGGCCGGCTGGTGCTTGTCGTTGAGGTCGACACGGGCACCGAGGGCAGGTCGGTGTTCGCCATGAAGGTCGCGGAGACCGTGCAGCTCTGGCGCAGCGGCCAGAAGTGCTGGGGCGCGGCGCCGGGCACGTGGCGGCCGGCGTGCTTCGCGATGTCCGAGGTCCGAGTCCGCGCGCTTGCCGGCGCCATCGTCGACCGCGACGGCGGCGCGCTGTGGCTTCTCGCCGAGCTCGGTCACGTCCGAGCGGTGGGCGCCCTGGGTCAGATCTTCGCGACGGCGACGGAGATCGCCGAGACGCCGCGAGGGCAGGCTGTCCGCTACGCTGCCGCACTCGTGCCGGCGTCTCACGAGGTGTCGCGGTGACGTCGCACGACAACCGCCCTTGCGACTGCCCTTCCGCCTGCCCCTGCGGCTGGGGCACTGCCACTGAGCGGATCGAGCGTGATTGCGCGGCCTTGGGCCGCCGCCAGAGGGGCGCCTTCAAGCCGTTTTCGGCATTGGTTCATGCGTGCGCGCCGTTCGCGCGCCGCGGAGCGACGCGCCCCCTCGGGGCGCCTCAAGAAGGAAGGAGGTGACGCTCGCGATCCGAAGCTCTCGGTGGCTCGCACACGGGCCGTGCACGGCGGGGCCGACCCCGGCTCCAAACCTATGCACACGAACGAGAAGCCCAAGACCGCGCGCGGCATCTGGAAGAACGCGAAGAGGCAAGACACCTGGTTCACGATCGTCCTGAAAGCGCTCATCCGCTGCCACCCTCCGGCGCCGCTCTCGAAGCTCTACGAGCTCATCGAGCCGCACCCGAAGACCAGAGGACGCAAGTACTGGCAGGCGAAGGTGAGACAGACGCTCGAGCTCTCCGACACGTTCATCCGCACCGCGCCCGGCATGTGGGATCTCTCGTCGCAGCACTCGGCGAAGGCGGTCAAGAAGTTCGAGCGCCAACGTCGCAGGCGCTACCCGCGACGGGCCGAAACGTAGAGCTGACGGAAGATCGCGAGCCGAGCCTCCGTCCAGGAGGAGTGGCGGTGCGCCGGGGTCGGTTGAGCCGTCCGTGCACCTGGCCAGTGAAGCGTGCCGCCCGAGCGTCATCGGCGGTGCCGTCGCTCCTCCACTTTCTCGCGCCGGTCGTCGGCGCTCCCTGGACCCGCAAGTCGAACCCATGATCGAAGCAGAAGACCCCGCCGCGTTGCCGTCGGTCCTGACCGTCGACGAGCTGGCCGCGCTCCTGCGCGTCGAGCGGAAGACCGCCTACGCCGCGATCGCGAGGGGTGACATTCCTGGGGCCCGCCGCGTCGGTCGCAGCATCCGGATCTCGCGCGACGCAGTGCTAGAGTGGCTCCGCACCCAAGCACACGCCCCGCGTTCACGGAGGATCCGATGAGCGTGAGGCGAGTCAAGCGCCGGGACCGCAACGGCCCGGCATCCGAGTACTGGATGATCGACGTGTTCGTGGAACACCCCGACGGCAAACGGGAGCGCATCCGCAAGGTCGCGCCCCTGCAGAACCGTCGCGCAGCGGAGCGCTACGAGCGCGAGCTCAGGCGCGAGCTGCTGCTCGGGGTCCGCACGGACGAGAACAAGGAGGTGACGAACAAGAAGGAGACGCCGACGTTCGCGGCGTTCGCCAAGCAGTTCGAGGCGACGTACGTGCAGACCAACAACAAGCCGAGCGAGGCCGCAACCAAGGAGGCGATCCTTCGTCTCCATCTCGTCCCCGCCTTTGGCCGGTCGAAGGTCGACGCGATCGGCGTCAAGGAGATCGAGGCGTACAAGGCGAAGAAGCTCGAGGAGAAGCTCGCGGCGAAGACCGTCAACAACCACCTGACCGTGCTCCGGCGGACGCTCGCCGTGGCGGTCGAGTGGGGCGAGCTCGGCGTCGTGCCACAGGTCAAGTGGCTAAAGGCGCCCGAGCCCGAGTTCGACTTCCTCGACTTCGAGGAGGCCGAGCGCCTCGTCGCGGCAGCGGATCCGGACTGGCGGCCCATGATCATCGTGGGCCTCAAGTGCGGGCTCCGTCAGGGTGAGCTTCTCGCCCTGCGCTGGGAGGAAGTCGATCTGGTGGCCGGGCGCCTCATGGTCCGGCGCGCGGTCTCGCGCGGCGTCGTCACGACGCCGAAGAGCGGCAAGCCGAGGGAAATCCCCCTGGGCGACACCGTCCTGCGGGCGCTGAAGGCGCACCGGCATCTGCGCGGCGAGCTCGTCTTCGCGGGCTCGGGCGGTGGCCTGCTCACCAAGGGCGAGTGCAAGCACCCGCTCTGGCGGGCGTGCAAGCTCGCCGGGCTTCGGCTCGTCGGCTGGCACGTGCTCCGGCACAGCTTCGCGTCGCACCTCGTGATGCGCGGGGTGCCGATCAAGGCGGTGCAGGAGCTGCTCGGCCACGCCTCGATCGAGATGACGATGCGCTACGCGCACCTCTCCCCGGATGTTCGCCGGGACGCGGTGCGCACGCTCGATCGCCACGTCGGCGACCGAGGCACGACCGCCAATGGCAACCTGATGGCAACCAAGGCGGTGAACGGACAAAATCAGTAAGAAAGGTCGGAAAAACTAGGTGGAGGCGCCGGGAATCGAACCCGGGTCCGCGAGGCGTCCACGAGACCCTCGTTCACGTGCGTAGCCGGTGTTGGGACCCGCCGGCAGGCTTCGCGGATTCGGCCGCGACCTAGCTCCCGCTGATCTCGGTCACGCTATCGAGAGCGCCCTCGCGTGACCCAGCCTTCGTGTTGACGCCCTTCCGCTACGCAGGCTTCCTCGCGGTTGGACGGTTCTGCCGTTTCTTAGGCGGCGAGAACGAGTGCGTTGTCGTTCGCAGGTATACGGCCCGCTTTTGGAGTGGGGCAGGCGCCACCGCACGCAAGTCTGGCTTCAGTCCCCACGTCGAAACCGATCGCCCCCGAAGGGGTGTGGGTGAGCGCAACCTAGCAACGTGGGCGGTCCCGTCAACCGGCCGCGCTCCGTCGCCGGGCCGCCCCGCGCCGCTCGCGACGGCCCGCACGTGACGAGGAGTTCGGAGCGTCTCACTCCGGGCGCGGCGCGCCCAGCAGCAGCGCGCCGAGCGCGGCTCCGAGGCGCTCGTAGCCGCGCGCGGTGAGGTGGACGCGATCGCGCGCCGCGAGGGGCGGATCGTGGCCGAGCCAGTCGCTCATGCCGGTCGCGCCGCCCATCGCGTCGTACAGGCTGAACCACGCGCAGCCCTCGGCCTCGGCGACGCCGCGGAGCGTCCGGTCGAGCGGCTCGGTGCGCGGGTGCGCGGTGCCGTCCGTACGGCCGAGGTCCGTCGGGCCCACGAGCAGGCAGTCGGCGCCGGGCGCGGCCTTGCGCGCGCGCGCGAGCAGCCTCGCGTACTGCCCCGGGTACCGATCGAGGGCGAGGTTCGAGGCCACGTCGTTGGTGCCGTACGCGAGCACGACGAGCGCGGGCGCCCGGCGCTCGAGCTCGGCCGTCCAGTGCGCCTCGTCCCACGCGAGCGCGGTCGTGGCGCGGGCTCCGTTGATGCCGAGCGTGTCGAGCACGACGCCCGGATCGCGCGCCTCGACCACCACGCCGAGCAGCTCGACCCGCCCGCGGAAGCCGCCGAGCTCCACGCCAACGCCCGCAGGCGCCTCGAAGCGGAGACGCCGGAGCGTGCGGTCCTGGGCGTCCGCCGATCCACTCGAGCCGTCCACGTCCCGCTCGTGCCCGGCGTAGCGGACGCGGAAGCGCCCGGCAGGCGCCCGGTAGCTGAGCTCCCACGCGAGGGCCCCGGCGCCGCTCGTCGGGGTGAGCGTGACGCGCGCGTCGTCGCTCGCGGGCACGCCGCGGAGGCCGAGCAGGCCGAAGGCGCCGTCGAGCTGGCGCTCCGAGCTCGTCCGCTCGCGGGGCTCCACCTCCACCTTCCCGCGCACCGCGATCGACGCCCGCGCGTGGCGGACGCCGTCGATGCCGGGCGGCAGGAAGCCGGGCCCGCCCGCCGGGTGCTCCCGCCAGAGCGCCACGCGGACCGCGTCCGTCAGGAAGTCGGCCGCGGTGTGTGAGTCCCCGAGCCAGGCGACACGCAATGGGCGGCGCGCGGCCCCGCTCCGCAGCTCGTCGAGGCGGCGCTGGAAGCGCGCGAGCGGGCCAGATCGCGCCGGGGGCGGCACGATCGCCGCCGCCGCGCTCGCCGGCGGCGCCACGCTGGCGGCCGCGCTCGCGCCGGCTCCCACGGCGTCGCTGGAGGCGGCGCTCGCGCCGGGGGGCGCAGCGCTCGGGACGGCCGGCGCGCGGCTCGGCGCGCTCGCCTCGGACGCCGCCGCCGCGGACGGCGCGCGGCCCGGCACCAGGCGCGCCCCGGAGCACGTCACCGCGAGCACGGCGCCCGCCGCCGCGAGCGCGACCGAGCGCCACGCGCTCGACGGCCGCGCGGCTCCCGGAGGCTCAGGCAAGCGGATCCTCAGGCTCTCCCGGGGGCGCGGCGCGCTCGTGCCGGCGCTGTTCCATGCGCTGCTTCACGTACGCGACGAGCGCGTCCACGTACGACTCGAACGGCGGGCACGCGAGCGCGCTGCCGGCCAGGAGCTCCCGCGTCCCGCGCGCGTCCCAGGTGACCGGCGTCGCCATCAGCTCGAGGAAGGCGCGCGGGCTCTTCGCGACCGCGCGGAGACCGGGCGCGTTGAGGAGGGCCCGCGTGAGCCCCGCTGGGAGGAAGCTCTGCGGCAGGCGGCGCCCGCCCGCCTCCGCCACGAGCTCGAAGACACGCCGCGCGCTCAGCGGCCGCGGATCGGCGACGTGGAACGTGCGCCCGACGGCGGCGTCGCTGCGCGCGATCACGTCGGCCACTCGCACGACGTGGTCGATGGGGACGAGGTTGATCGGGAAGTCGCCGCGCGTCGGCAGGAGCACCGGGATCTCCTCCGGGCTCGACACGATCAAGAGGATGAGCAGGTAGGGGCCGTCGAAGCGGTCGACCTCCCCGGTGTGGGAGTCCCCCACGATCTGGGTGGGCCGGATCACGGTGATCGGCAGCTCGGCCATCGCGCGGCGAGCCATACGCTCCGCGCGCGCGAGCGTCTCCTCGACCGGCGTGCGGAAGTGCTGCCCCGCCGCCAGCTCCTCCTCGAGCACGAGGCCCTCGCGATCTCCGCTCACCGTCGCGCTCGAGTGGACGACGAGCCGGCGCAGCCCGGCCGAGGCGCGGCCGAGCTCGATCACCTCGCGCATCGCGCCCACGTTCACCTGCTCCGCCATGTCGCGGCTCACACCCGGGTACGTCACCTGGGCGGCGTGGTGGATGCAGTCGATCTCACCAGCGAGCGCCCGGTACTCGCCGCCGCTCAGCCCGAGATCGATGGCCGCGGCGTCCCCCTCGAGCAGCACCAGCCGCTCCCTCGCGCTCGACTCGAGCCGGCCCACCGCCTCCTCGGCCGCGGCCGCGAGCTTCGTGTGCACGACCGCGTGGACGAGCGCGCGGGGGTGCGTCGTGAGGAGGTGCTCGACCAGCTTCCTCCCGCGGAAGCTCGGGAACCCCGTGACGAGCAGGACCTCCTCGTAGCCGTGGCGCCCCATCGGTGGTCGGCCTCAGGGCGCGCAGTACTCGGCCCCGACTCCCGCGAGCCAGGCGCCGAAGCTGCCCCCGTAGGAGTCCCAGTCACAGAAGCTCGCCGGCCCCGAGTACGCCGCCTGGAGGCAGAAGTACCCCTGCACCCACGGGCGGCATTGGCCCTGACCCTCGAACGCCTTGTCCGAGCAGGCGTCCTGCTCGGACTCCGGGCAGCTCCCACAGCTCTCGTTGCCGCACTCGACGGCGCAGGAGAGCGCGTGGTTGCAGTCGGGCGAGAGGTACGGCGCGACGCAGCGGACGACGGCCCGCTCCGTAGCGAACTGCGTGAGGCAGTCGTAGCAGAGGGGGTTCGACTGCAGGAGCTGCCCGAACCAGTCGCCGCACTCGTCGTCCGACCCCGACTCGTCGCAGCGCGCCCGCACCTCGGCGAGGACGGTGGGCGTGCAGCTCGTGCTCTGCTTGGGCGGCGGGGTCGAGAGCGAGGGGTTGCAGCCCGCCCACGCCTTGGGGCAGGTGGAGCCGCTGCTGCACACCTGCCCCTGGCACGTCTGGCCCTTCGCGCCGCAGTTATCGCAGAGGGCGCCATATTGCCCGCAGTTCTGGCTGGCGCTGCCCGGGCGGCACTCGCCCGTCGCCGTGCAGCACCCCGCGCAGTTGTGCGGCCCGCACGACGGCCCGGAGTAGCAGAACCCTTGCGGGGCACAGGTTTGCCCGCTCGCGGCGCAGTCCTGGCAGGCCGAGCCGCCGTCGCCGCACGCGGAGTCCGACTGGCCAACGAGGCATTGCCCGGACGCCGCGCAGCACCCGGACGGGCAGCTGAACGGCCCGCACGTCGGGAAGAACGCGCAGTAGCTGCCAGGCTGCGTACACTCGCGGCCGTTCACGGCGCACGACTCGCACGCCTCGCCGGCCGAGCCGCACGCGAAGTCCGAGGTCCCCGCCTGGCACACCCCGCCGGCGGAGCAGCACCCCGAGCAGCTCTGGGGGCCGCAGGGCGGCGGCGGCTCGGCCTCGCACTTCCCCGCCTGGCACGATCGCCCGGTGTCGGTGCAGTCCGAGCACTTGCCGCCGCCCTTGCCGCAGGCGTCGGCGTCGACGCCGAGCCGGCACTCGCCCGTCGAGTCGCAGCAGCCGCCGCAATTGGCGGGACCGCACGTCGGCGGCGGCCCCTCGCAGGAGCCGTCCGCGCAGCCGAGGCCGAGCGCCCCGCAGTCGAAGCAGGTGACGCCGTCGAGCCCGCACGTGTTGGTGCTCGTGCCGTCGCGACAGATCCCGGAGCCATCGCAGCAGCCGGCGCACGGACCGCAGCCCGGCGAGCCGCCACCGCCGCCGGTCCCGCCGCCGGCGAAGCCGCCCGTCCCGCCGCCGGCGAAGCCGCCCCCTCCGAGGCCACCGAGGCCGCCGCCCCCGCCGACCCCACCCGCGCCGCCTCCACCGAGCCCGCTCGCGCCGCCGGCGCCTCCGGACACGCCTCCGTCCGCCGCCGCAGCGCCGCCGCTCCCGCCGCCGTCGACTCGGAGCGGATCATCGAGCCCCGAGCGACCGAGACACCCAGACGACGCGAGCGCGAGCCCGAGGAACCCGCCGGCGACGAAGCGACGTGCCATGGCGTGGGTATAGCCGACCGCTACCTCCTGGACCACCGGGGGCTGCAGCGCGCCGAATCCGGGCGCGGCTCAGCGGGGAAGGAGCCCGGCGCGGCCGTTCTGCTCCAGCTCGGCGGCGAGCGCGGCGTACTCCGGCGGCCCGAAGGGCTCGAAGCGATCCCCGCCCCGGCGCCGGTAGAAGATCCGCTGGACGCGCGCCGGATCGTAGGCCGCGGCCTTGAGCTCGCGGACCTTGATCTTCAGCGTCTCCGTCCACGGGAAGTCCTCGACGACCCGCACGAAGTCCGGGAACCACTTGCGGTCGCGCCCCGCCTGCACCTCGCCCTCGCAGTGCGCGAAGAACGCCTGCGGGTCGAAGCGCTGCCCCTCGCGCAGGCGGACGGCCGCCATCACCCACTCGTCGCTCACCGGGTGAGGGACACCATAGGCCGCCGCGCGATCGACCGCTGGGAACGCCGTGACGAGCTCGACGACGCTCTCGGCGCTGAAGTTCTCGCCGTCCTTGCGGATCCAGTCGTCCGTCCGACCAAAGAAGTAGAGGTACCGGCTCGTCCCGAGCTGCCGCAGCGCCCCGAGATCCCCCGAGCGGTAGAGGCCGTCGCGCACCTTGCCCGCGGTCGCCTCGGGGTTGCCGTCGTAGCCCTCGAAGCGGCCGCTCACCCCACGGCGGACGATCTCGCCTACGGCGCGGTCAGCGTTGGTCGGGATCCCGCGCTCATCGAGCTCGAGCGGCTCGCACGGCTCGTCCCGATCGTCGACGACGAGGATGTCCGGGTCGAGCGCCTCACCGACGCTGTCGATGGGGTCGCCCGGCATGCACCAGGTCGAGATCTCCGCCTCCGTGCTGCCGTAGTTCTCGTACGCGTGCTCGAGACCGAGCCAGTCGATGAGCCGGCGCCGATCGGTGCCCGTCGCGCCGGTCCCGATCACCAACCGGAGCGTGTTGCGCGGGTCGTCGCGCACCTCGCGGCGGACTCGCTCGACGTCGCCGCCGTGCGCGCGGGCGATGGCTTCGAGGACGTAGTGCACGGGCTGCCCGACGAAATTCCAGTAGGTGATGCCGCGCTCGCGCACGTCGTCGAGGAACCCGGAGGCCGAGAACTTCTCGCGCATCGCCACGCTCGCGCCCGCCTGGAGCGCGGGGAACCAGCCGAGGAAGAGCGCGTTGGAGTGGAAGAGCGGCATCGACAAGTACCCCACGTCCTCCGGGCGCAGGCCGACCATTCCGGCCACGAACATCCCGATCCCGCGGAGCTTCTTGTGCGAGTTGACGATGCCCTTCGGGAGGCCGGTGGTGCCCGAGGTGTAGATGACGGCGAACGGGCTCGACAGATCGAGCCCCGGCACCTCGGGCGGGTCGTCGGCCGCGGCGCCGTGGCGTCGCGCCGCCTCGTCGACCGCCGCCTGGAACGACCGCCCCGCCCCGATCTCGAGCACGTCCTCGCGGCGGAGGTGCGTGAGCTGGCCGAGCAGCGGCTCGACCGCCTCCGCGCCCTGGCGATCGACGACGAGTGACGTCGCGCGGCTCGCGTCGAGCACCCGCCGCAGCACGTCGCCGCCGAGCCCGGTGTTGATGCCGCACACGACCGTCCCCGACAGCGCCGCGCCTCCGTAGAGGTCGAGGAACTCCGGGTGATTCCTGAGGAGCGCGGCGACCCGCGGGGCGCCGTCGATCGATCGGGCGCGATCGCGGAGCGCGTGCGCCACGCGCGAGCTCCGCGCGAGAAACTCTGCGTACGTCACCACGGCGCCACGCGGGCCGCGGAGCATGGGGCGGTCCCGCGTCTCCGGGGCGCGGCCCCGCTCCTCCAGTAGCTCCCCGATGGTGAACGGCGCGCTCGGCATGGGACGCCGATCTAGCGGCCGGCGGTCCGGTCCACAACGGGGCCGGCGCGGGCCAGGCGCGCGTCACGCGATCCCGCGCCGCCGCGGCGGGTACGCTCCGGCCGCGGGGCGCCCCGCGAGGCCTGGGCGGGGAGGCAGCGGAGAGGCAGCGGAGCGCCGGCGGGGAGCCAGCGGCGCGGCACACCCGAGCGCGGCGCCGCACGCAGCCCGCGGTGGCGGTGGCGGTGGCGGTGGCGGCGGCGGTGGCGGCGGCGGTGGCGGTGGCGGTGGCGGTGGCGGTGGCGGCGCCGCGCCGCGCCGGGTAGCCTGCGGGGATCGTCGGTCCCCAGGGGGGGACCGGCCACCCGAGATGCCCGCCGAGATCCAGATCAAGGGGCTGTGCTTCAGCTCCTCGCTCGACGCCCTGCGCGGGATCCGCGGCGCGGAGGCGCAGCGCGCGCTGGAGGCGCGCGCGAGCCCGGATCTCCGAGATACCCTCACCGGGCTGGTGAGGGGCGACTGGTATCCGGTCGCGCGGTACCGGGAGCTCCACGCGCTGGCGCAGGAGGTGACGGGCGAGGGCCGCGAGCTGGCGCGCCAGATCGGCTACCTGGGCACGCTCGCCGACTTCAACTCCGTCTATGGCGCGCTGGCCTTCGCGCTCGCGCCGCGGACGGTCATCGCCATGGCCCCGCGGGTGTTCGGGGCGTACTACCGCCCGGCAGACATGTACGTGGTCGAGGCGCGGGCCGGCTACACGCACACCCGCTGGGCGAACTGCCACGGCTTCGACGCCAACGTCTGGCAGGACGTGCTCGGCGGTTGCGTGGCGATCGTCGAGGTGAGCGGCGGCGCCGCGGTCGAGCTCGAGCTGGTCGCCGGGGGCCGGGACGGCGACGCGCACGCCGAGGCGCTCTTCCACTGGCACTGAGCGGCGCTACGCCACGCGCGCGCCGCCCGGCACGCGCCACGCGCCGCCCCGCACGCGCCACGCGCCGCCCGGCACGCGCCACGCGCCGCCCGGCACGCGGCACGCGCCACGCGCCAGCGGCGAGCGACCACGCGGCCGGCGCCGCGCCGTTGACCCCGGAGGCCGTGGGTCCTACGAGCCGCGCACCGAGGCGACATGTTGGACCCACTCTCCCTGGCCATCGCGGGGGCGCTCTTCGCGGCTGCGCCCCCGCCCTCGATCCCGGTGAAGGAGCACCGGCTCGCGAACGGCCTCACCCTGCTGCTCAGCGAGGATCATCGCCTCCCGGTGGTGGCCGTCGAGGTGCGCTACCTCGTCGGCTCCGGCCACGAGCGCGCGGGGCGGACGGGCTTCGCCCACCTCTTCGAGCACCTGATGTTCCAGGGCTCGGAGCACCACGACCGCGAGTACTTCGCGCCGTTCGAGCCGATCGGCGCCGACGTGAACGGCACCACGAGCCAGGACCGCACGAACTACTACGAGCAGGTGCCGTCGAACTTCCTCGGGCTCGCGCTGTGGATGGAGTCGGACCGCATGGGCGGCCTGCTCCCGGTGCTCACGCAAGCGAAGCTCGACAACCAGCGCGACGTCGTCAAGAACGAGCGCCGGCAGCGGTACGAGAACACGCCGTACGGGGGCTTCTCGCTGCGCGCGAGCGCCGAGCTCTTCCCGCCCGGGCACCCGTACCACCACACGCCGATCGGCTCCCACGAGGATCTCGGCGCGGCGGCGCTCGACGACGTGAGCGGGTTCTTCCGGCAGTACTACGTGCCGTCGAACGCGGTCGTCACGCTCGTCGGGGACTTCGACCCGGCGGTCGCCCGCGCAGAGGTCGAGCGGTACTTCGGCGGGCTCCCCGCCGGCAAGCGCGCGCCGTCGCCGGCCGCGCCGCTGCCCCGTCGCACCGACTCACGGCACGTCACCGAGACGGACGACGTGAAGCTCCCGCGGGTCCACCTCGCGTGGGTGACGCCGGCGCTGTTCTCCCAGGGCGACGCCGAGCTCGACCTGCTCGCGAGCCTGCTCACCGAGGGCAAGACCAGCCGGCTCTACCAGCCGCTCGTCTTCGAGCAGCGCGTCGCGAGCGACGTCGCCGCCTACCAGGCGTCGATGAAGCTCGGCAGCTACTTCGTCGTGCAGGCGACGGCGGCGCCGGGCAAGTCGGTGGATGAGCTGGCGAGGGCGCTCACGGCGGCGCTCGGGACCTCCCTGGCCACGCCGCCGACGGACGCCGAGTTCGGGCGGGCGCTGAACCGCTACCGGAAGGATTTCTTCGAGCGCGCGGAGAGCGTGCTCGACCGCACCACCACGCTTAGCACGTACTGGCACGTTGCCGGCACCGCCGACTGGTTCGCACAGGATCTCGCCCGGTACACCTCGGCCACGCCCGCGCGAGTCCACGAGCAGGCGCGCGCGTGGATCCGCCCGGAGGCGGCCGTGCGGATCGACATCGTGCCGGAGACGGCGCGTCCCACGAAGGAGGCGCCGTGAGCGCGCGCGCAGGTCGGCTCGTGCGGGGGGTGCGCCTGGCTGCGCTCGCGCTCGGCGCCGGGGCCGCGGCGTGCGGTGAGCCGCCGCCCGCGGCCGCGCCCCAGCCCCACGCGAGCGCGGCGCCACCGGCGGCGGGCTCGGCGGCGACGGTCGCGTCGGCCGTCGATCGCACCCGGCTCCCCGAGCCCGGGCCGACGCCCGAGTGGGCGCCCCCGCCGGTCGAGTCGTACTCGCTGCCGAACGGGATCCGCGTCCTGCACTCGCGGCAGGGCTCGACACCGCTCGTCGCGCTCGCGCTGGTCGTCACCCACGGCTCCGCGACGGATCCTCGGGGCAAGAGCGGGCTCACCGAGCTCATGGTGTCGCTGCTCGACGAGGGCGCCGGGGCACGGAGCGCCCTCGACGTGAGCCGCGAGCTCCGCGATCGCGCGATCGACTACGGCGTCTCCGTCGAGGTAGACCACGCGACGCTCTGGATGACGCTGCTCGCCGACGCGTTCGGCGAGGCCGCCACGCTCCTCGCGGACTTCGCGCGGCGCCCGCGGTTCGAGGACGCCGACGTGACCCGCGTGCGCGACGAGGGCGTCGCCGCGGCGATGAAGCGCGAAGCCGAGCCGACCTCCGGTCGGAGCGCGGCGCTCCGGCGAGCGCTCTTCGGCGGCGGGTACGCGGGGGAGCTACCCTCCGGGTCGCAGGCGTCGCTGAAGCGCCTGCGCCGCGCCGACGTGAAGGCACAGCACGCGGCGGTCTTCGCGCCCGACTCGGTCGCCCTCGTGGTGGTCGGTCGGGTGGAGCGCGCGGAGGTGGAGCGCGCCCTCGGCGCCGCGTTCGGCGACTGGACCGGCAAGGCGAGCGCGGCGGCGCAGACCGTCGAGGCGCCGGGGAGCCCGGCGCTGCACGTGGTCGACTACCCCGGGGGCACGCAGGCGTCCGTCGCGGTGGCGCGCCGGGCGCCGCCCGATGGCTCGGACGAGCATTTCCCCGCGCTCGTCTTCAACCGCGCGTTCGGCGAGTCCTTCACGGGGCGCATCAACCTGAACCTGCGCGAAGACAAGGGCTGGACGTACGGTGCCCGCGGGCAGTTCCGCCGCTTCCGCGCCGCGGGCCTGTACGCCATCGCGGCCGGCGTGAAGACGGAGCACACGTGGGACAGCGTGCGCGAGATCGAGAAGGAGCTGGCCGGGCTCTGCGCCGACGCGCCGTTCCGCCAGATCGAGCGCGACGAGGCCGTGGAGGGGCTCCTCCTCGGCTACCCGAGCGAGTTCGAGACGGTCGGGGCGGTCGCGGGGACGCTCGCGCTCGTGCCGGCGCTCGGGCGCTCGCCCACCTGGGTCACGGACTGGCCGCGCCGTGTCGGCGCGGTGACCCTCGAGCAGGCGACGCAGGCGAGCCAGGCCTACTGCGACGCGAGCCGGTACGATGTCGTCGTGGCCGGGGATTGGAAGGCGCTCGAGCCCACCGCCCCGGCGAGCCGCCCCGTCGTGCTCCACGCGCGGGACGGCGCCGTCCTCCGCACGCTCGCCCCACGCCGCTGACGCGCGCCGCTGGCGCGCGCCGCCTCGCCCCCGCTGCGGCCCGGCGGGCCACCGAGCCCCCCGCCCCCGCCGTGCCCCGGTCCAGGGATCGTGCCTGGCGGGCCTGGACGCGACGAACGTGTCATGCTCGTGAGACGTCTCGATGACGGGGGCCACCTCCTCACAGCCCGGCGCGTGGGCGCATCGGTACGCCTGGTACGCGGGCTGGTCCCGGGTCGCCCTCGCGGTCACGGCGGCGGCGCTCGGGTACTTCACCCTGCCCGACCCGGAGCGCCACCTGCCGCCGTTCGCCGCCTACGTGGCGAGCGCCCTGGTGATCCAGCTCTTCATCCGTCGCGGCCGCGGCGGCGAGGTCCGCGCGCTCGTCGGCGGCTGCTTCGACCTCGCGATCCTCGGGTACATGGTGCACATGACGGGCTCGGCGACGACCGTCGTGGTCGCGCTCTACGCCTACCTGGGGATGGTGATGGCGCTCATCCACACGCGCCGCGTGGCGTTCTTCCTGGCCGGCGCAGGCGCGCTGAGCTACGCCGCGATCGTGGCCGGAGAGCTCACCGGCGCGCTCGCGTACGCCCCCGCGGCGCCGCCCTGGGCGCCGACCCGCCCCCCGGGCGCCGCGGGCGTCGCGATGGCGGTGGCCATCGTGGGCGTGCTGATGCCGCTCACGACCGTCATCGTGAGCTCCCTCGCGGTGGCGATCCGCCGGAACGAGGCCGAGCTGCTCGCCATGAACGAGCGCCTCGAGGCGCTCAGCCACCGCGATCCCCTCACCCAGCTCTACAACCGCCGGCACCTGGTGGAGCGGGTGACCCGCGAGATCGAGCGGGTGAAGCGCGGCGCGACGTCCACGCTGCTCATGGTCGACCTCGACGGCTTCAAGCGCGTCAACGACGAGTGCGGGCACGTCCGAGGGGACGAGCTGCTCCAGCGCATCGCCGGCGCCATCCAGGAGTCCACGCGCGCGGTGGACGTCGCGGGCCGGTACGGCGGCGACGAGTTCCTCGCCCTGCTCCCCGACACGGACGTAGAGAGCGCCTGCGCTGCCGCGGAGCGCCTGGCCGCCGCCGTGCGCGCGGTAGGCGCGGCGTTCGACGCCGCGCGTCCGGTCACCGCGAGCGTGGGCGTCGCCGCCGCGCGCCCAGATGACGACCCGCGGTCGTGGGTGCGGCGAGCGGACGAGAGCACCTACGTCGCCAAGCAGCGCGGCGGCGACGGCGTCGCGACGGCAGAGAGCGCGAGCCGCATCAGCGGGAACCCGGGCGTGCTCGGACTGTCGCACGGAGGTTGATGCCCCGCCCCGTCCGGCTCCCCCCGTCTCTCGCCGTGTCCGTGCTCCTGCACGGCCTCGTCGTGGGCGGCGCGTGGTCGGCGGCGGGCGCGCTCCCCTCCCCCGCGGGCCCGCGCGCCGCCGCGTCGGAGGCGCCGGATGTCTGGAGCGGCTCGACCTTCGATGTCGACGTGCTCGCAGCGGCGCGCGAGAGCGCCGCAGCGGCGCTCCCGGCGCCGGAGCCCGCGCTGCCGAGCGAGGAGCCCCGCGCCGCTCCGCCCTCGCCGGAGCCGCCCCCGGGCCCAGCCGAGCCGCCGCCGGAGCGCCGCGCAGCGGACGGCCCGCGCCTCGTCACCGGTCTGACCCCGCTCCCCACGCCGCCCGACCCGCTGGTGGCGCTGCTGCCGCCGGCGGAGCATACGCCGACGCTGCCTCCGGTCGCGCCGCCGCGCACCACCGCGCCCCGCCAGCGGCGGGCGGAGCGCCTGGACGAGCGGCGCACCCGCGCCGCGCGCCAGGACGTGACCGCCGCGCGACGCGACGCCGAGCGCGCCGAGCGCGCCCGCCGAGCGCGAGAGGGCGCGCGCTCGCGGAGGACCGCCGCGGCTGCGTCCGCGACGAGCGCAGCGGCGCGTCCGCCCGGCAGCGCGTCGAGCGGAGGCGCGTCCGCCGCAGGCGCAGACGTTGCGGGGGGCCCGGTCCGCGGGCTCGCGAAGGCCTTCGTGCGGGCGCTCCCCGAGGCAGCCAACCCCGACCAGGTATGGCGCTCCCTGCCGCTCGGCGAGTCCAAGGAGGTGAGGTTCACCGTGAGCGTGGACTCCACAGGGAAGCTCACCGCGGTCACGGCCGACGACGGCCCGCCCGCGCACGTCATGCGCATGCTGGAGCGCGCGGTGCTGCTGCTGCGCGGCGGGCGCTTCGCGCTGGACGGAGCGCAGGTCCGCGAGGGCAGCGCCAGCTTCCGGCTCCGGTTCCGAGTGGAGCGACGCGCCCCCGTCGAGGATTTCGGCGAGCCGCACCACGTCCAGGACCTCGGGCACTCGCCGCCGGAGCGGGGGAAGCCCGGGCGCGCCTGGTTCACGCTGCGCTCCGGGCTGCACGTCGAGCTGACGATCGCGCTCGAGGGCACCTAGCGCGGGCTCACCGGTCGCGATCGCCGGTGCCCGGCGGGAGCAGCGCCTCGACCCCCGCGGGCGGCAACCGGCGCACGGCGTCCAGGTGGTGCAGGAGCAGGGCTCGCGAGTCGGTCACCGCGAGCGTCTGCAGCTCGAGCGCGCCGATGCGATCCTCCGGCGTGAACACGCTCTCGACGCGCTCCATGCTGAGCTTCTCGGGCGCGTACGCCATCCACTCGGCGCTCGTATCGACGTACGACCAGTCGTCGCCCCGCCGCAGCTCGACGGTGACGGCGCCGGTGATCGACGGCGCGACCCAGCGCGTGAGCGCGTCCTCGAGCATCAGCCCCTCCGGATCGAACCACTTGCCCTCGTAGAGCAGGCGGCCGAGGCGCCGGCCGAGCGTCGCGTGGAGCTCGAGGGTGGCCTCGTTGTGGATCGCGGACAGGAGCCGCTCGTAAGTGAGCGCCAGCAGCGCCATGCCGGGCGCCTCGTAGATGCCGCGGCTCTTGGCGTCGATCACGCGGTTCTCGATCTGATCGCTCATCCCGAGCCCGTGCCGGCCGCCGACGCGATTCGCTTCGAGGAACAGCTCGAGCTCGCTCGCGTAGCGGCGCCCGCAGAGCTCCGTCGGTCGCCCCTGCTCCCAGCGGACGGTGATCTCCTCGGCGTCGATCTTCGTCTCGGCCCTCCAGAACGGGACGCCCATGATGGGCTCCACGATGCGGACGCCGCGATCGAGGCGCTCCAGGTCCTTCGCCTCGTGGGTGGCGCCGAGCAGGTTGGAGTCGGTGCTGTACGCCTTCTCCGTGCCCATCTTGTACGGCAGCCCGCGCGACTCGAGGTACTCGCTCATCTCCTTCCGCCCCCCGAACCGATCGACGAACGCGCGATCGAGCCACGGCTTGTAGATGGTCAGCTCGGGGTTGGTGAGGATGCCGTACCGGTAGAACCGCTGGATGTCGTTGCCCTTGTGCGTGCTGCCGTCGCCGAAGACGTTCACGCCGTCGTCACGCATCGCGCGGATGATGGCCGTCGTCGTGACCGCGCGCCCGAGCGGGGTGGTGTTGAAATAGCGCTTGCCTCCGCTCGCGAGGTGGAACGCACCGCACTGGACGGCCGTGATTCCGGCGCGGACGAGCTCCGCACGGCAGTCGACGAGCCGCGCGGCGACCGCGCCGTGGCCGAGCGCGATGGGCGGGATGTCTGCGGGGTCACGCTCGTCCGGCTGCGCCAGGTCGGCGGTGTAGGCGTGGACCTGCATGCCCTGCTCCGCGAGCCAGGCGACGGCGCAGCGCGTGTCGAGCCCCCCGGAGAAGGCGATGCCGATCCGCGTACCGCGGGGAGGGAGCGAGCGGTGTATGCGAGCCATCGACGCGGCGCCTAGCACGCCCGCGGCCGGGTTTTCCACAAGTTCACCACAGGGCCGCCGTGGCGCCACGGGCGGCGCGCGACGTTCTGGTAACGGGTGGGGCGCATGATGGCGCCGATCGCAGCCAGCGCGCTCGAGAGCCGACCGCTCGCCCAGCCCCGACGCGGACCGGAGCCGGCGACCGAGGCCCCGCGCCTCTACGGCGCCCCGCGGCACCGCCCGGCGCCGGCGACCACCGACGTGGTTCGCTCCGGCCTGACAGCCGGGGCGGGCGCCCGGACGCGGGTACCGTGGTTCGGGATCACCTCGCTGTGGGGCCACCTGCGGCACTTCGTCGCGAGCGCCATCGCCACCGAGGACGTCGACTCTCGCGACTGGATGACCCCGGACGAGCCGCTCGCGCTGGCCGACGCCGTAGCCGCCGAGCTCGGCGCGACGCCCCGCGGCGCGCCGCTGGTGGACACCCTCGGGCGGGATCTGTGGATCGACTGGGTCGCCGACACCGGAGACGATCTCGAGGTCTCGCGGGCCGTGGCGTCGATGATCTTCGACGCCTACTCGCTCCCCGACCCGGACCGGGACGGCGCCCACCTCGAGGCGCCCCGCGGCGATGTGCTGCTGTTCGGCGGGGACACCGCGTACCCGGTGGCGACCGTGAACGAGATCCACAACCGCGTGATCGTGCCCTTCAACTCCGTCCTGCACGAGCGCAACGACGGCCGGCGGCGCGTCTTGCTCGGCATCCCGGGCAACCACGACTGGTACGACGGCCTCGACGGCTTCGCGCGCATGTTCCGGCGCAAGCTGGCCGCGAAGGACGAGCACGAGCTCGAGGCCGCGCTGGATCCGCACGGCGCCCGCCGGCTAGGCCGGGCCGTGGAGTGGGCCGATCGGTTCGTGCAGGGCGGGCAGGTACAGAAGCCGAAGGCGCTCGTGCTCGAGGGCTACACCGCGCTGCAGAGCGCGAGCTTCTTCCTCCTGCCGCTGACGCCCACGATCCCGCTCTTCGGGGTGGACCGGCAGCTCAAGAGCGTCGACCTCCGGCAGCGGCGCTTCTTCAAGGCGTGGTGGCGCCGCCACCCCGGGGTCACGCCGCTCGTCGCGCTGCACGAGCCGGTCCACGCGTTCGGCGAGGCCCGCGCTCACCCGAGCACACCCGTGGCGTCGCTCGAGCTCGACCTCGAGCGCGACGAGCACCTCGTCCTCGCGGGGGACATCCACCACTACGAACGCTTCCGGCGCGGGCGGACTCTCCACGTCACGGCGGGCGGAGGCGGTGCGTTCCTCCACCCCGCGCCGCTCGCGGCCACCTGCCGGGCGCTCCCCTTCGAGCGGGAGTGGCCCGGACCACGGCAGTCGCGGGCGCTGCTCGGCGCCGTGCCCTGGCACGTCGCGAGCGGGCGGTCCGGGTTCCTCCCCCACCTGGTGCTGCTCGCGCTCTTCGCGCCTGCGCTGGGGCTCGGCGCGGGCTGGGGCGGTACGGCGGCGGCGGTGGGCACGGCGTCGGTGGTAGCGGGGGGGCTCTCTGCCGTGGTGTGCGCGCTCCTCGGTGGGATCCAGAAGGGGCGGGTGGTGGGGGTCGGGCTGCTCGCGGGAGCCGCGGGCGTGCTGACCGGGCTGGTCCCGATGGTCACCTCCCTCGCGCTGCTGAAGGCCTTCGACCTCGGCAACCTGCCGGCCACCCCGCTGCTGTTCGGAGCCACTTCGCTGGTGCTGGCCGTGCTCTTCGGCGCGCTCGTGTTCGGCGCGTTCCTCGCTGCGCTCACGCGGCTCGGCTACGATCACTACGAGGCGTTCACCGCGCTCGGCCACCCGGGATACAAGCACTTCGTGCGGCTGCGGATCCGCGCGGACGGCGCCGGCGTGGATGGCTGGTGCCTCGGTCTGGAGGATCCCCTCGCCCCCGGCGAGCGCCCCGTCCTGGTCGATACGTTCACCTGGCGGCCGCGTCGGTGACGCCCGCGTCCCCGCCGCCGAGACACGCCCCCGTGCAATTCACCTGCACCTGGACGGCGTGCCGCGGCGACGCGAAGGCGCCCGGCGCGTAGGCCTCGCGGATCCACTCCGAGCACGCCTGCCCGCAGCGCTCGAGCAGGCACGCGCGGTCGCCGCGGCAGGGCCCGCCCAGCGCGCGGTGGAGCGCCTCCCCCTTCACGCGCTCCCGGCCGTCCGTCGCCGGTGGCGCGCTCTCGCCCGCCGACGCGCTGGCCGCCGCGAGTCGCGCCTGCACGCGCCGGCTCTCGGCCAGGTTCACCGTTCGCCCGCCCGTCGCGGAGGCGGACGCCGGCGGTGCGGGCGCGGCGCCCTCTCGCGAACAGGTGCAGCCCGCGCCCATCGCGACCCCGAGCAGGATCGCGAGCCCGCGGCAGCTCACCGGACGATCACCTTCATGCGGGTCCAGTTCTGTCCGCCGCGGTTGTCGCGCACGACGGCCCACACGTACATGGGGCCCTTCTCCTTCGGCGCGTAGAGCTGCGTCGCGAACTCGGGGCGCCAGCCCTTCACCGCGTCGCTCACCAGCCGGAGCTCCCGATCGACGCTGCCCCGCTCGACGTAGTACGCGATCCAGAGCTGCTCCGAGTACCCCCGCGAGGGCTGCGTGCGATCCGGCTCCACGATGGAAGGGTCGAGCACGGGCGTGATCGAGTACCCGGGGCACTCCGCGGGGTCGCCGTCCGCCGCGCAGGCATCGACACAGGGCGTCGCGCCGGTCGCCGAGCACTGCGGGTCGGTGTCATCGGGGCCGAGGCAGTCGACGCCCACGCAGTCCGTGTCGACGTCGACGCCGTTGAAGCGGAAGCCCCCGATGGCCGGGTTGGCGTTGGAGACGGACTCATAGGCGTAGATCGTGGAGTACCCCGCGACGAAGTCGCGCGAGCCGAGGAGCGCCCCGCTCGGGCCCCGGCACACGAGGGGGAAGCCGTCCGCCGCCGTCCCGGGCTCGATCGTGCCGCCACACACCGCGAAGAAGACGAACGCCGTGCCATACGGCACGATCTCCGGATCCGTGGGAGGAGGGCGGCTCGACAGCACGTCCGCGGGCAGCGTCACGGCGAAGGTGTCGCCCGTGCCGAACCCGAACCCAGGCGGCGGCGGGGCGCCGGGCGCCGGCGGCTCGGCCTCCGCGAGCGACTGGAAGCAGCCGTAGAAGAGATCCGCCGGCGGGTTGACGCATCCGCTGAACCACGCCACCTCGACCGGCGTGCGCAGCTCCGGGGGGCGGCCGTCGTGCCAGAGCACGGCGAGATCCACCGCCTCGCCGGGCCGCGCGTAGGGCTTCGACTTCTGGACGCCGAGCACGCGCAGCGACTGCACCTCGCTCGGCACGTCGAGCTCGGGCGCGCAGCCGAGCGCGGCGACGACGCCCAGCAGGAGCGCGGCGCGGCGCATCAGAACTCCCCCCGCACGCCGATGCTCGGCAGGATGGGCAAGCCCGTCTGCACGGTGCTCTGGCTGAAGTCGTAGTTGTAGAGGAGCGACTCCACGGCGGCGTTGTTGTAGGCGTTCTGCACGTCCAGATACGCGCTGAGCGCCCACTGGCGGAACTGCCAGCGCTTGTCGACCCGGAGATCGAGCTGGTGGAAGAGCGGCAGCCGCCGGCTGAAGGGCTCACCCTGCAGCGGCACGTACGCGCCCGCGTCGGCCGCGTAGAGCGCGGGCAGCGCGGGCGGCGCCAGGACGGGCGTGTCGAGGCCGCCCGAGATGACGCGGAACCTGGCGCCGAACTCCCACCCGCGCCCCAGGCGGTAGCTCCCGAGGAGCGTGAGGTTGTGGGTCTGATCGAACTGGATCAGGTACTCCTCCTCGCCCGGCCCGTCCTGCCGCACGCTCCGCGAGAGCGTGTACGCGAGCCAGCCGAAGAAGCGGGCGTCCGGCTTGTACTTGAGGAGCGTCTCCAGGCCCATCGTGCTGCCGAGACCGTTGTTGCCATAGCTGAAGCCGCCTGCCAGGTTCTCCCCGCGCGAGACCTGCTGCGTGAGATCCTTGTAGAACCCCTCGACGGACAGGTCGATCCAGCGCGTGAGCTCTTGCTCCACGCCGAGACTGTAGTGCACGGCGCGGTTCGAGCGCAGCCCGGGCGTGCCGAACACCTCGTCCGTCTCCTGGAACTGCGGCGGCTGATGGAAGAGCCCGACGCCGCCCTTCACCGTCGTGCGCATCCGGCGTCGCCCGCCGGCGTAGGCCTCGGCCTCGGTGTCGCCTTCGTCGAACGGCGAGACGAGGTCGTACCGGGCCACCACGCGCGGGCTGAAGTCCGCGTGCCCGGTGTCGCGCGCGTAGTCCACACGGAAGCCCGGGACGATCCGCAGCCCGTAGGCGGGCGTGATCTCGGCGTCCAGGTACCAGGCGGGGCGGAACGCGGTGTCCGAGACCTGCGTCTCGAGCGGCGGGCGGGTCACGAACGGCCCCGGATCGGGCTCCCCGGGTCGCGGCGGCTGCGGGGCGCGGACGAACACGTCGAACGGCGCGAGCTGCAGCTCGTAGCCCGCGTTGAAGGTGAGGCCGTCCGCGGCCTTCAGCGCGAACTCGCTGTTGATGTCGACCGGGTACACGTCCACCTCGAACTTGAACGTGCCGAGCGAGAAGCCGAGCGAGCTCTTCCCGGTCGCGATCATGGTCGACAGCGAGACCCGGCGGCTGAGCTCCGTCTCGTACAGGCCCTGCACGCGCACGAAGCTGGTGCCGAAGGTCAGGTTGCCGCCGAACGCCGGCTCTTGAGCCGCCGGGTCCTCGATCAGGATCTCGAACCGGTCGTCGGAGCCGTAGGCGCGGAGGCTGAAGCGAGACTTCGCGGTCGGCTTCGCCTCCACGATCGCCTGGTAGTCGTAGTAGACCGGCGCGCTGGTGACCCCGGCCCCGGCCTCCTCGAGCACGGGCGTGATCCACGCGTCGATCCAGCTCCGCCGCCCGGCGACGAGGAACGACCAGCCGTCGGTGATCGGGCCCTCCAGCATCAGCCGGCCGTCGATCAGGTCGAGCTGCGCGAGGCCGTGGAAGCAGTCGTTGCCGGCCGCCTCTTTGGACTTGCCGTAGTCGCCGCGGCACTCCGTGTTCGGAGGGCGGAGCTTCACGTCGACGATCCCGCCCATCAGGCGGCCGTAACGGACGCCGAAGTTGCCCGGGTAGAAGTCGATCTGGTCGAGCAGCTCGGTGGGGACGACGCTCGAGAGCCCGCCGAAGTGGTAGATGAGCGGGACGCCCGTCCCGTCGATGAACGCGAGCGAGTCCTGGGGAGCCGAGCCGCGCACGATGAGCAGGCCGGCGAGCCCGGGCGGCCGCGCGACGCCGGGGAGGCTCTGGATGCTGCGGAGCGCGTCGCCTCCCGTGCCCGGGATGCGCGAGATCTCGCGCCGCTCGAGCGTGCGCCGCGTCACCTCGCGCGGGGGCTTGTCCCCGACGACGTCGATCTCGAGGCCCTCGGCCTCGGGCACGACGCGGTAGACGACCTCGGTCGCCTCGCCAGCCGCCACGATCTCGTCCTCGCTCGTCGTCTCGTAGCCGGGCGCGGCGACCCGAACGCGGTACTTCCCTGGCGCGACCCCCTCGAGCGACCACCGCCCCTGCGCGTCGGCCGTCACCTTCCGCACGCTGCCATCCGGCAGGGTGACGCTCACCTCGGCGCCTGCGAGCGGGGCCTCCGCGCCCGCGATCCGGAGCGTCCCCGACAGGTTACCGGTGGTGGGGGCCGGCGGAGGCGCGTCGGGCGGAGGCGTCGCGGGCCGCAGCGTGAAGTCGTACCGGTAGAGGATCTTGACGGGGATGGGCTTGCCGTCACGGGTCGCGGGCTCGAACTCGAACCCGAGCGCCGCGGCCTGCGCGGCCTCGTCGAAGCCGTGGCCGGCGCCCTCCTTGACCTCGGCGGCCGTCACCTTGCCGGTCGCGTCGATGGTGAGCGTGAGGACGACGCTCCCCTGCAGGCCCTGCTCCTGAGCCTCCTTCGGGTACGGCGCCTCCTGGAAGCGGACCAGCTTGGGTGGGACGACCACCGCCTTCTTTGGGTCCGGCGGCGCGTCGCCCGGGCGCTTGATGACCGCTCCGGAGCCGCCGCTCGGCACCGCGCCGCTCCGATCGTCCTCCTGCGCGCGAGCGCCGGTCGAGCCCAGCCCCACGGCGAAGAGCGCGAGCCAGCCGATGGGCCGGGAGCGGACGAACCCCCGGGCTCGGGCGGGGAACGACGGTGGGGGCAGCATGCGCTCGCACGGCCTAGTGCGTTCCCGGACGTGCGACAAGCGCGCGCCGCGCCGGTAGGCTCGACGCGCGACGATGTCGATCGGGCCCACGACGACCGCTGCCGCGTCTCCGCCGGGCGCAGGCGCCCCGCCGAAGCACGTCGGCTTCTTCAGCGGGCTCGCCTCCGTGGCGCGCGGCGTCGGGTTCGTCGCGACCCACCCGAGGACGTGGCCCTACGCGGTCGTCCCCGCGGTCGTGCTGGTGACGCTCGGCGCGGCGGCCGTCGGGCTCGTAGTCACCGTCCTCGCTCCCGCGCTCGAGGGCTGGCTCCCCCCCGGCGGCGACACCGGCTGGGCCGGCACCGCCGCGGGCGTGGGTCGGGCCGCCGTGCGCTGGCTCGCGCTCGTGCTGGCGAGCCTGCTCGGCCTGTTCGGCGCGCTGGCGCTCACGCCACCGCTGGCGGCGCCCGCGCTCGAGCGCATCGTCGGACACGTGGAGCGCGAGGTCGGCGCGCCCGCCCGCGCGGAGCTCGGGCTGCTCGCGGAGATGGCGTGCGGGCTCCGCGCGCAGCTCTTCGCGTGGGCCGTCGCGGGACCTCCGCTCGCGCTGCTCTGGCTGGTCGGCGTGCTGGTGCCCCCGGCGAGCGTGGTCGTCGTCCCGCTCCAGGTGGCGCTCACGGCGCTGACGCTCGCGTGGAACCTGCTCGACTACCCGCTCACGCTGCGGGGCGTCCGCATGCGCGCTCGGGCGCGGTTCCTCCGGCGGCACGCGAGCGCCGTGCTCGGCTTCGGTCTGGGCTTCGCCGCGCTGTTCGCCGTGCCGTGCTTCGGCGTCCTGCTCCTCCCGTGTGGCGCCGCCGGCGCGACGCTCCTACTGTGGCGCCTGGCCGCCGCCGACCCGGAGCCCTGGTCCGTGCCCACCGAGGAGGGGGTAACCGACCTGGCACGCCACGCGGCGTCACCCGACGGCGGGAGCGGCTAGACGAGCGCGATCCCGAGCTGCTTGCGCAGCTTGAAGTAGCGCTCCGAGACGGAGAACGCGCACAGGTCGAGCGCGAGGTCGCCCTGCGCGCCCTCCTCGGCCTCGAGCAGGCCGACCGCGCTGGCGAGGTCGTTGCCGAGCAGCAGCCCCGCGCGGCATGAGGTCTTCTCCACGGCGCTCGTCCAGCGCTGCAGGTTCGTGCGGCCGCCCTCCTCGACGAAGCGGAGGAAGTGCCCGCGCAGCGCGTCGACGTGCTGGGGCTCGAGCACGGGACGGATCGCCTCGGCGATCGGCGCCACCCGACGCTTCATCCCCTCCGCGATGGGGAGGCCCGGGTTGCCGATGGTGAGCGCCGCGAGGAAGAGGTCCTCGAGGTCCGGCACCGCGCTGAAGAGGCTGCGAACGAAGTGCTCCTGGCGGTACGCCGTGAGGTGCCGGCCCGCGAGGAACGCCAGCTCCGGCTGGCTGCGCCCGGAGAGCGCGCCCTTGCCGACGACTGTATAGGGGGGCACCCCAGGCATGAGCTGATACGCGCAGTCGCGCCCCTTCTCGAGGACGATGCGCGGCGCGGCGAGCCCCAGGATCGCCGAGGCCCACGACAGCGCGCGCACGCTCGTCGCCGTCGAGGTCGTCGGGTCCTGCACGTCCGCCGCGCTCGGGACGTGGAGCTGTCCGTCCCGCCGCATCGCCGTCACGCGCCCCAGCAGCACCGCGGGCGCGATGATGCCGAAGATGACCCCGGTGAGCACCTCCTCCTCGGGGTGGAAGAGCAGGTCGTGCCAGGCGTGTTGGCTGACGCCGCTCTTCGGCGCGATGAGCCCGTGGGTGCGGTGCCTCTCGAAGTGAGCGCGCTGATCGGCGCTCGCCGCGCCGACGAGCGCGAGCAGCTGGCTCGTGCACCAGAGCTTGTCCGGGTCGGCGCCGTGGGCCGCGTACGCGCGGTGCAGGGCCCGGACGGCGTCAGCGCTCGTCGGGTCCCGACGGACGCGCCGCCAGACGTCCTCGGGATCGTCGGCGTCCACCGACGCCTCCAGGTCGCCGAGATCGACCTCGACGTTGATCGCGGCCTGGGCGCGCCGGAGCTCCTCCTCGAGCTCCGCGACCCGCGCCTCGAGCTGCTCCACGCGCTTGAGGAGCACCATCCTCCCGGCGTCCCCCGCGGCCTCGACCTGAAGCGGGGCGAGCGAGGCGACCGGCTCCTCGTAGTGCTCGACGACCTTCACCCGATGGCGCTGCTGGTAGGCGGCGACCATCGCCTGCTCGAGGCGCAGCAGGCGCTGCCGGTCGAGCCCGAGGTTGTCCGCGGCCTTGTCGAGCTGGGCCCGCTCCTCGGCCGTGATGACGCCGTCGGCGAGCGCGTCCGCGAAGAGCTCCTCGTACGACAGCTCGAGCGGCCCGAGCCCGAAGCCCCCCGAGACCTCCCCCGGGGTGAACCCCGCCGTATGCTCGAAGGCCGGTGCGTCCGCGGTTTCCGTCATGTCGCGCTCCTCTCTCGCCCGGGACTCTCGCCCGGTCCCGCCGCCGACACAACGCCGGCCGGCGACACGTGCCCGCCCTGAAGACGTGGTATGCTGCCGGCAGGCCCCAACTGCCCGTCCCGAACCAGGAGCGACGCCCGTGACCCGACTCGCGCTTCCCTTCGCCGCTTGCTTCCTCCCCCTCTGCTGGGCCGGGTGCGGCGACACGAACCCCGAGACGGCAGAGCCCAGCGGCTTCGGCGGGACGAGCGGGGGCGGCGGCGCCGCTGCGTCCGGAGGGACGGCGGCCAGCGGCTCCGGGGGAGGCAGCGCGGCCACCAGCGGGACGGGCGGGACGGGCGGCGGCCTCGTGATCGACTCGGGGTCGGGCGGCGGTGGCGGCGTCGAGGACGGCCAGGCCTGCGCGAAGGAGACGAAGACGGGACGGCGCTCGCCGGCGAACATGCTGTTCGTGGTCGACCGGAGCGGCAGCATGAACTGCCTGCCGACGGAGGACGAAGCCACGAACCCGACGTGCATCGCGAGCGGCAAGCCGGGCTCCAAGTGGAACGCCACGAAAGACGCCCTGAACATCGCGTTCGGCACGCTCGCGATGCAGAACTCGGACAACGCGGCCGGGATCGTCATGTTCCCGGTCGCCGGCGCGGGGGACTGCGGCGTCAAGGTCCAGCCCGACGTGTCGCTGGCGCGGCTCGACGCGACGCAGGTGAACGGCCTGACGGCGTTCCTCGGCACGGTCGATCCGGGCGGCTCCACGCCGATCGCGGGGTCGGCGGCGTCCGCGTTCAGCCACATGGCGACGCAGGTCCCGCGCGACGGCAACGAGTTCATCGTCTTCCTGACGGACGGCGCCGAGACGTGCCGGCCCCAGGAGATCCCCACCCTCCTGAACCAGAACGTGCCGACCGCCGCCTCCGTCGGGATCCGGACGTTCGTCATCGGCGTGCCGGGCAGCGAGCAGGGGCGCAGGCTCCTCAGCCAGATGGCCGTCGCCGGGGGTACCGCCCGGAACGGCGGCGCCTGCCAGCACGACCCGACGCAGTCGACCGACGCCGCGAACGTGGGCGACTGTCACTTCGACATGACCCAGTCCTCGAACCTGGCGGCCGACCTGACGGCCGCGCTGGAGGCGATCAGCGGGACGGTGTTGAGCTGCGAATTCGACGTCCCGGTCCCGACTCCCCCGGCCACCGCGGATCCCGACAAGGTGAACGTCGAGCTGAACGGGGCCGCGATCGCGCCGTCCCCGAGCCTTCCCTGCGAAGGGGGCGCCAACGGCTGGCAGTACAACGCCGGCAAGACGAAGATCCTGCTGTGCGGCCAGGCCTGCACCGACGCCAAGCAGTCGAACGCCACGGTGGACATCATCCTCGGCTGCCCGACGATCCCGCCGGCTTGAGGGCGCCCAGGCGCCAACCGCGGGGCACCCGCCGAATGCGCTTGGCGGCCGCTGGGAGTTGTGGGAAGGTCCGCGCCGCGTCCGGCGTAGATGGCCGAGATGCCCGCCGGCCGTTCGCGCCGGCTCCTTCCCGGAGGGTTCCGATGCGAGTCTCGAAGAATCATGTGTGGACGAGCCTGATGGCGGCTGGTGTGCTGGGCGGCCTGATGGTGGTGGTCGGCTGCAACGCTTCCGGCCAGATCGGTGGCCAGATCGGCACGCCTGAGGAGCCCCCGCCCGCCCCGCCCGCCGCGCCCGCCGCGCCGGTGGACGAGGACGGCGACGGCGTCACCGGCGACGCCGACAAGTGCCCGACGGAGAAGGAGGACGGCAAGGCGCCCGACACGGGTGACGGCTGCCCCACGACCGACTCGGATGAGGACGGCGTGCCCGTCCCCGCCGACAAGTGCCCGACGGAGCCCGAGACGAAGAACGACTTCGAGGACGAGGACGGCTGCCCCGACAAGAAGCCGCTGGTCCAGGTGATCGGCACCGAGGTGAAGATCAACCAGAAGATCCAGTTCAAGAAGGGCAAGGCGGACATCGAGGACTCCTCCAAGGACGTGCTCGACGCGGTCGCGGAGACGCTCAAGAAGTTCGCCGACATCCAGGTCGTCGAGGTCGGCGGGCACGCCTCGCAGGAGGGCAACGCCGCCACGAACCGCCAGCTCAGCCAGAAGCGGGTCGAGGCGGTCGTGAAGGCGCTGGTCGCCCGCGGCATCGCCAAGGAGCGCCTGATCGCGCAGGGCTACGGCTCATACTGCCTCGTCGACCCCGGGACGACCGAGGACGCGATGGAAAAGAACCGCCGCGTCGAGTTCAAGATCCTCGTCCGCGCGGACAAGGAGACGGGCATGACCCGCGGCTGCGAGGGCTCGGAGAAGGCCGGCGTGAAGCCCGCGGCGTACAAGCTGCCGAAGCCCGCCACGCCGCCGACCGCCGGCGGCAGCGCCGACAAGGACGACAAGGCGAAGGCGAACCCGCCGGCTCCCGGCGCCACGCCGCCCGCCAGCCCGCCCGCGGCGGGCGACACGAAGGCCCCGGCCGCGGCCCCGCCGCCCCCGGCGCCCTCGCCGCCGAAGCCGCACCACTGAGCGATTGAGCTCGGCGGCGCCTGCGGGGCGCGCTCCACGGTGGGCGCGCCCCGCGGCGTTTTGTTCGTCGGTGGGGCGGCGCGGGTGCAGGCGTCACGCGGGGGCACGTCGCGCCGCGAGCGGTGCGAGTCACCTCGACGGCGGACGCGTCCGCGCGCGGCGGGCTCGAGTCGCGGTTCGCGCCGCACCGCCCCGCGCTCGCCGACCGAAATGCGCGAAGGGCGCCGAGCCCTGCGGCCCGACGCCCTTCACCTGACCGAGCGGGAGGACGGTCAGTCCGCGCCGGCGTCCGCCGGGGCGCCGCTCGAGCCGGCCGAGCCAGCCGAGCCGGCCGAGCCAGCCGAGCCGGCCGAGCCAGCCGAGCCGCTCGCGCCCGCCGTGCCGCCGCTGCCGGCCGCACCGCTCGCGCCCGCCGTGCCGCCGCTGCCGGCCGCACCGCTCGCGCCCGCCGTGCCGCCGCTGCCGGCCGCACCGCTCGCGCCCGCCGTGCCGCCGCTGCCCGACGAGCCGCCGCTGCCGCCGCTCCCCGTGCACGCGATGCCGGTCATGCTCCCGCCATCCTCGCTGGAGGGCAGCGTGCAGTAGCCCTTCTTGCCGAGCGCCTGCTCGAACTGCGCGTTGCCGAACGAGACGCAGATGGTGTCGTCGTTCTTGCTCGTGCAGTCGTCGTTGCAGTTGCAGAGCAGGCCGCAGGAGCCCTGGTCGCCAAAGCCCGGCCCGCCGTTGTCGCTGATGATCGTCGACGAGAACAGGCAGTACGCGTTCGCCGGGCCGGAGGACGGGCCCGCCCAGCCGCAGGCCGGGAGCGCGCCGACCGTGCAGTTCTCCGCGCACATGTAGGTCTTCGGGTCCGGGCTCACGCCGTCCACGATCCCGATGCACCGACCCTTGCACTCCTCAGCGGTGCCCGCGTCGCCGGGCTGCACGCACGTCTCGCCGACGCCCTTGCCGGTCGGCGCGGTCGTCTTGCACTGGCCGTCGCGGACGTCGCAGAAGAGACCGCTGCCGCAGTCGGCGTCGCCGTTGCACAGCGGGAGGCACGCGGGGAGGATGCTGAAGCAGGTGCCCTCGCTGCAGACCTCGCCGGTCTGGCACTGCGAGTCGCTCACGCAGGTCACGCCCGTGTCGCTGAACAGCGCCTGGCACGCGATCTCGGCGCGGCCGTGGCACTTCAGCGGGTCAAAGTTCTGGCTCGAAGTCGGGCCGAACGCGCACCCCTCGACACAGTACGCCTGCGGGGCCGCCTCGGTGCCGAAATTGAGGCAGATGGGGGCCGGGCCGGAGCCCGTCCCGTGCTGCGCGCACACGTCGCCGGCGTCGGCGCCGCCGCACTCGATCGAGCAGAGGCCCTTCGGCGGGCCGCCGCCCGCGAGGGCGCCCGAGTCCGCGGTGATGCACTTGAGGCCGGCCGTGCCGCACTCGGCGTCCGTCGCGCACTTGCGACCGAGGAAGGCCGAGGAGCCGCCGCCGGAGCCGCCCGTGCCGCCGCCGCCCGTCGCGCCGACGCCGCCGGTGCCGCCGCCGCCCGTGCCGCCCGTCGGGAGGACGCCGCCGCCCGTGCCGCCGCTGCCGGAGGTGCCGCCCTTGCTGCCGCCGTCGTCGCTAGAGCAGCCGAAAGCCGCAGCTCCGAGCGCGGCGAGAGAGAAACCGATCCAAGGAATGACCTTCTTCATCTGACCTCCTGAGCCGCGGGGCGGCGTACCCCGCTCTCGCGGGCGCCCCAAGGCATACTTGAGTATCTCGCGGTTGCAAGGCCGCCGGCACGGCGAGCCGCGACCCGGGTCGCCGGCGGAGGCCGATCCTTCGACGCCCAGGCGCGCCCGGAACTTCACTCCGCCACGGCCGCACGCCGGCGCACGCCGGCCGCACATGGCCGCACGCCGGCCGCACACGGCCGCACACGGCCGCGCACGGCCGCGCACGGCCGCACGCCGCCGCGGGCCCGCCGGCCCCTGGATTTCCGTCTAGCGGGAGGGGCGGGGCTGTGGCAAACTTCGCGGGTTCGGGTTGCTTCGTCGAGGATTGCCATGACGTCGAAGACGATTTGGGTGAAGGCGCTGGTCGCGTCGGGCGCAGCCCTGGCGCTGGGGTTCGCGGCGTGCGCCGGGGAGGATCCGGCCGGCCGGGCGCCAGAGGCGCCGGACGCCGCCGGCCCGGCGATCGGATCGGCCGGTTGGACGGACACGACCGGCATCGCCGCCACGATCACGAAGCGGAACGAGCGCCTCGGGACGCTCTTCCGCTACAGAGCGCCCGTCCCGCTCCGGGCGCAGGGCGGCGCGCTGGCCGCGGACGCAGACGCGGCCGGCGTGCCGATGCACATCGACGTGACCCTCGGGGCGCGGGCGTCGGACGAACTCCTCGTGGGCGCCCTGGGGGCCGAGCGCTACGCGGTGCGGCTGGCGCCGGTCCACGCGGCCCAGGTCGAGGCCGAGCTCTCGGACGACGGGCGGGCGGTGTACCGCCGGGCGTTCGGCAGCGCCGACCTCGTCCGCACCCTCGAGGCAGATCGCCTCCACGAGACGTTCGTCATCCACGGCGCGGACGCACCGGACGTGTTCGTCTGGCAGCTCACGCTGGGCGAGGAGCTCGCCGGCGGCGAGCCCGGCGCGCGGACGCTCCGCCACGTCGCGCTCGACGACGACCGCAGCGCCTTCGTCGACGAAGACGGCCACGTGCGGCTCTTCTTCCAGCAGGTCACGGTCGTCGGCGCGGACGGCGCCGAGCGGACGGGCATGGTCGAGCTGACGGAGGACGGCCACGCCCTCGTCCGGGTCGACCACGAGGGCCTCGTGTACCCCGCGCTCGTCGACGTGGAGGTGCAGGCGCCACCCGTCGGGGTGCTGGCGGCTCCGCCGGTCCAGATCAAGGGCCGCGTCATGGTCGCGCTCGACACCTCCGGCTCGATGATCTGGCGGTTTCAGGACAACACGAACGTCCAGGGCGACGGAGACGCCACGAGCGTCTTCTGCGACAACGAGCTCGGCGCGAGCCCGACGTATCGGTGCAGCGACAACGTGGCGTGCACGGTCGCGAACGGCGCGCGCCCGTTCTTCCCGTACTCGGGCGCCAATCCAAGCCGCATGTTCGCGGCCAAGTCCGCGCTGCGCAACGTGATCAACGCGCACAACGGGGTGCTCGACTTCGGGCTGATGCGCTTCCCCAATGACACCGGCGTCTGCTCGTCGGGCACGAACAACTACTGCTGTACGACGCAGACGAACGGGACCACCCGCGGGAGGTGCTCGAGCGTCGGGACGAATACGTATCCGAACTGGAACACCGGCGCCGACGTGACGTTCGAGGGGAGCTGCGGCACGGACAGCGGCGGCGGCCGCATCCTGGTGTCGCCGGGGGCGTCGTCCGGCACGCAGATCCTGCCGTGGATCGATTTCAAGGAGAACTTCTGCTCGTCGACGGCCAGCACCGGCGGCGCGCCGCGCGATCCGGAGGTCCGCGGCGGGGGCAGTACGCCGCTCGCGCGCCAGGTCCGGTACGCGCGCCTCCAGTGGTACGAACCCGTCTACAACGCGGCCAACGGGAGCGCGCTCTACGACGCGCAGCTCAACTGCCGGCCGTACGTCCTCGTCGTGATGACGGACGGCGTCGACACCTGCAACCTCGATCCGTCGGACGAGATCACGACGCTCCGGAACGTCAACGCGACCAACCGCGTCACCGTCTACACGCTCGGGATGGGCAACACGGGCGCGTTGGACGTGACGGAGCTGAACCAGATGGCCGTGGCCGGCGGGACCGGGCCCACCGCGCCGATCGCGCAGAACCAGTCCGAGATCGAGGCGGCGTTCGCGGACATCGTGGCGTCGACCGTCAAGACGGAGGTCTGCAACGGCGCGGACGACAACTGCAACGCCCTCATCGACGAGGGACTGAACGTCTACCAGGACTGTCAGCAGAACTCCGAGTGCGGCAGCGGGACGTGCAACCAGGGGCGTTGCACGTGCACCGCCGACGCCCAGTGCAACCTGGCCGGCGGCTTCGCCTGCGCCGCGGGCAGCGGCACGCGCTTCTGCAAGCCGGCGTGCTCGGTGGGCGTGGGGGCGTGCCAGCGCAACGGCGTTCGCAAGTGCAGCGGTGGCAACTCCGCGTGCTGCACGAACGACGGCTCGGCGGCCTGCACCGCCCTCTCCGCGGGCGCGCAGGGGACGGAGGTCTGCAACGGCCTCGACGACAATTGCAACGGCATCATCGACGACGTGCCGGGCGGCTGCAGCACGACCTGCTTCCCCGAGATCTGCAACGGCGTGGACGACGACTGCGACGGCACCGCCGACGACAACCCGGCGGGCGTCGGGGTCGCGTGCGGCTCCAGCGTCGGGATCTGTGATCCCGGCGTCACGGCGTGCGTCGGCGGCGCGCTCGTCTGTCAGGGCGGCACGCCCGCCGGGCCGACCGAGCTCTGCAACGGCCTCGACGACGACTGCAACGGGTCGGTCGATGGCATGAGCCGCACCTGCTACGCGGGCCCCGGCGGCACCGCGGGCGTCGGCCTCTGCAGGAGCGGCACGCAGGCGTGCACCGCGGTCCTCGACAGCGGGGTCGAGGCGTGGGGTACCTGCGTGGGCCAGGTGCTCCCAGCGACCGAGGTCTGCAACGGCCTCGACGACGACTGCGACGGCGCCGTCGACGACGTGGCGAACGTGGGCACCCAGTGCTGCCCGAGCGGCAATTGCGCCAACGCGCCCTGCGCGTACGGGACGTGGCAGTGCTCCGGCGGCACGCTCCAGTGCATCGGGCACGTCGGCCCGGGCCCCGAGGTCTGCAACGGCGTCGATGACGACTGCGACGGCACGGTGGACGACGTGGCGGGGGTCGGGGGCTCGTGCTGCCCGAGCGGGAGCTGCGGGACGGGCGTGTGCGTGGCGGGGACGCTCGCGT
>JADLEQ010000118.1 GCA_020846005.1 Polyangiaceae bacterium | reverse complement strand
GTCACCTTCCCGATGCGGCGGACATCGAGGCGGACGCTCGCGTAGAACTTGAGCGCCTGGCCGCCGGTCGTCGTCTCGGGGTTGCCGAAGACGACGCCGATCTTCTGCCGGAGCTGGTTGATGAAGACGAGCGTGGTCTCCGTGCGGTGGGCGGTACCCGCGAGCTTGCGCAGGGCCTGGCTCATCAGCCGCGCGTGAAGCCCGAGGTGGGAGTCGCCCATCTCGCCCTCGATCTCCGCCTTCGGGACCAGCGCGGCGACCGAGTCGACCACCACGAGGTCGACCGCGCCGGACCGGGCCAGCGCGTCCGCGATCTCGAGGCCCTGCTCGCCGTTGTCCGGCTGCGACACGAGGAGGCGGGAGAGATCCACGCCGATGCACTTCGCGTAGCGGAGGTCGAAGGCGTGCTCGGCATCGATGAATGCGGCGACTCCACCCTGGCGCTGGGCCTCGGCGATGGCGTGGAGCGTCAGCGTCGTCTTGCCGCTCGACTCGGGGCCGAACACCTCGACGATGCGGCCGCGGGGCAGGCCGCCGGTGCCGAGCGCCTTGTCGAGCGCCAGCGAGCCGGTGGGGATGACGCGGACCGGGGCCGGGTTCTCGTCGAGGCGCATGATCGCGCCGGCGCCGTGCGCCTTCTCGATCGCGGTGACGACGGCCTGGACGGCGCGACGCTGCTCTCTCTCGTTGCTCTCTTCGGACATGGGTCTCTCTCCTCTGCTTGAACACCGCGCACCGTGCGCGGGGGATCGGCGGGCGCGACGGCGCCCGGGTGGGCTCAGCGCGCGCTCTCGCGGTCGGCCAGGCGCGCCTGGATGGCCTCGGCGACGTCGACGGGGAGCACCTCGTCGCGCGCCTCGAGGTCGGCCGCTGTGCGCGCGACGCGCAGCACCTTCGTGTAGGCCCTCGCGCTGAGCCCGAGCTGGGAGACGGCCGTCTCGAGGAGGCGTCGCCCCGCCGCGTCGAGCGGCGCGACGGCGGCGACCTCGGCGGCCGTGAGCGCCGCGTTGGTGAGCGCACCGACGAGGCCACGCTCCCGGCGAGCGCGCTGGCGATCGCGGGCCGCGACCACCCGGCCGCGCACGGCGGCCGAGGCCTCGCCGGGTGCGCCGCCCACCAGGGCGGAGACCTCGACCGCGGGCACCGCGACGTGCACGTCCAGCCGGTCGAGGAGCGGCCCCGAGAGCCGAGCCTGGTACGCTTGGCGCTGGCCCGCCGTGCACCGGCACGCCCTCCTCGGGTGCCCATGGTACCCGCACGGGCACGGATTCACCGCGCCCACCACCATGGGGCGCGCAGGGAACCACGCCCGCGCGCGCGCGCGCGCGATGCACACCCGGCCGTCCTCGAGCGGCTGCCGCAGCGCCTCGAGCGCGCTCCGCCGGAGTTCGGCGAGTTCGTCGAGGAAGAGCACGCCGTGGTGCGCCAGGCTCACCTCGCCGGGCCGCGGAAGATCGCCGCCGCCGACCAGCCCCGCCTCGCTCACCGAGTGGTGCGGCGCGCGGAACGGGCGCTGGGTCACGATGCCGCGCGCCGGATCGACCAGCCCCGCGACGGAGTGGATGGCCGTCGCCTCGATCGCCTCCTCCCAGGTGAGCGCGGGCAGGATCGTCGGCAGGAGGCGCGCAAGCATCGTCTTGCCGCCGCCCGGCGGGCCGATCATGAGCAGGTTGTGCCCGCCCGCCGCCGCGAGCTCGAGCGCCCGCCGCGCGCTCGCCTGCCCGCGCACGTCCGCCAGATCGCCCTGCGCGGGGCGCGCCGGCTCCTCCGGGAGCTCGGTGCGCGGCACGACCGGGAGGTCCCCCTCCCCTGAGAAGTGGGCCACCACGTCCGCGAGCGTGGACGCCGCGCGCACCGTGATCCCGGCCACGAGCCCGGCCTCGCGCGAGTTGCCGACGGGCACGATCGCCTCGCGCAGCCCTCGCTCGCGAGCCCCCTCGAGCTGGGGAAGCACGCCGCGGATCGGCGAGAGTCGACCGTCGAGCCCGAGCTCGCCGATGACCAGGACGCCCTCGAACGCGCCGGTCGGCAGCGCCTCGATCGCGCCGAGCACGCCGAGCGCGAGGGGCACGTCGAGCGCCGCGCCCGTCTTGCGGAGATCGGCGGGCGCGAGGTTCACCGTGATCGCGAACTCGTCGAGCAGGACGCCGAGGCGCGCGAGCGAGCTCGCCACGCGCACCCGCGCCTCGCGCACCGCAGCCTCGGCCAGCCCGACGAGCTGGAAGAACGCGGGCCCCCGGGTGCACGCGACCTCCACCCGGATCGGGTGGGGCTCGAGGCCGACGAGCGCGCTCGCGTGCAGCGTGGCGAGACCGAGCGGCTTCCCGGCGATGGCTCCGAAGGTGGGGACGGTGGCGACCATGGCGCCGCCCGGAGCACGCGGCGTGCCGCCACGACGCGCCCGGATCCGGGCCCGGAGGGCGGCCCTCGCGCTGGCGAACGGGCGGCGAGCGGGCGGCGGGCGCCACGACGCGTCCCGCTCGCGCTGCCGACCTCAGCCCGGCGCGAGCGCCGCGACCAGCTCGACGATCATGAGCTCCACGGCCCGCCGCTGGAGCTCGAGCGACAGCGCCTCGGGCGGCGGGAGGTGCACGAAGCCAGAGGGCGGCGCCAGGTGGCGGCGCGCCTCCCAGAAGACGCGGTTGCACAGGTAGCCGCCCGCGTCATCGCTCCACTCCACGGGCAGGCGCTCACGCGCGAGCGCCGCGTGGATCTCCGCCAGCGGCAGCGCCGAGGGGAGCGCGGGGGGCGCGCCTGGCTCGATCGGGCCCGGGCGCGCGACGCCGTCCTCGTCGACGGCGGCGCCGCTCTGATTGCGCGCCGTCCGTTCGAGCGAGACACAGGCGCGCTCCGTCGCCACGCCGAGGAGCACGATGGCGGCCGGACCCACGCGGGCGACGTGCTCGCAGAGCTCGCGCGGGGCGTCTCGGTACGACACCGGGAGCTCCGCGACGTGCAGCTCGAAGGCGCCGCGTCGCCCGCCGCCCAGGTGACGGATCGCCTCCCAGCTCGGGTTGATCCGCAGCCCGCCGAACGGGCGGAAACCCGTCAGGAGGAGGCGCACGATCGTCTGCGCCCCTCGGCATGCCGCCGGCGCGCCCACGCGAGCCACGCGACGACGAGCCCGCCGAGCGTCCACATCGCCCCGGCGCGGCGCGCGCCCGCCGGCGATAGCGCGCAGCTCGCCTCGGTGGAACCGTCGTCGGCGCCGCCCGTCCCCGCCGGCGCCCCCGCCCCGCCGCCCATCCCCACCCCGGCCTCTCCACCGGCCCCCATCCCCGCGGCGCCCCCGGCACCAGCGCCGCCACCGAGCGCGAGCCCCACCTCACCGAGCAGCGCCGCGTGGCGATCGATCCGCGTGTAGTAGCTCTCCGGCACGTCGCACCCCGCGGGGCCAAAGCTCGTCACGCCGAGGAGCGCGCCGGTGCCGGCGTGGAGCGCGGGCCCGCCGCTGTCTCCCGTGCACGTCCACGCGGGGCCCGCGCTCTCGAACGTCCCCGCGCCCACGGCGCTCACGGTGGCCGCCCCCGCGTGCTTGGCGCCGAGCACGTCGGCCTCGGTGAACCCGAACCCGACGATCCGCAGCGCGTCGCCCACGGCGGGCGGCGCCGCCGCGAGCGCCTTCGGCGCCACGCCCGCGTCCGCGACCAGCTCGAGGAGCGCGAGGTCGTCCCCCGAACGCGCCTGCGCGCTCGCGTAGACCCCGGGCGTCGTCACCACCCGCGCGACGCCGATCTCGCGCTCGACGCTCGTCGCGTAGTCGTCCCCGACCGCCACCGTGAACGCGCCCACGTCCACGGCGACCCACACGTCCTCCGTCGGCTCGTCGAAGACACAGTGCTTCGCCGTGACGACGACCCGCGGCGCCACGACCGACCCGGTGCACAGCCGGAGCTTCGTCGTCCCAGGCCGCTGGTAGTAGACCATGACGGCCCACGGCTCCCCGAGCTCGCGCGCGCCCTGGTAAATCCCCTCGCGCGCGACCCCCGGAGCCCCCTCCCCCGACCCGCACCCCACCACGACCAGCCCCAACCCGACGACCCGAGCCAGCCCGCGGAGCACCATGCCGGCGAGGATACCGGCCGCGCACCCGCTTGTCGACGCGCCGCCCCCGCCCTCGCGCACGACGTCGCGTGCGCCCTCGCGCACGCCCTCGCCCCCGCCCCCCGCGCACGCCCCCCGCGCACGCCCCCGCCCCGCCGCGCGCGGACGCCCCCGCGCGCGCCCCACCTACGGCGCCACCGCCGTCCCGAGCAGGTGACGGAGCGCGGAGTGCTTCTGCGAGACCGAGAAGGCGAGCAGATCCCGTGCGCGCTCGGCTGCGCTCAGGCGGGGGACCGGGCGCCCGGCGATCGCGAGGAGGTTCGCCGCGACCGTCACGTCGCCGGCCGCGAGGAGCGCCGCGCGGCACGCGATCGTCTCGACCGCGCGCACGAAGGAGCCGAGGTCGAGATCGCCGCGACGCGCGAGGAGCGCGCCGACGGCCTCGCCGAGCGCCGCCCTTCGCTGCGCGTCGAGCCGCGCGCCGAGCGCGTCGCGCAGCACGATGACCGCAGGCGCGCGCGACTGCGGAGGACCCGCGGCCTGGACGAGCCCGACCGTCGCGAGCAACAGCGCCTGGAGGTCCGAGAGCTCGGGATGGAACGACAGGACCCGCAGCCCGGGACGAAGATACGTGAGGTGGTGCGCGACGAGGAACGACAGCTCGACCACCGATCGCCCGCTGAGCGCCAGCTTGCCGAGCACGACCGTCGGCTCGACGCTCGGCACGCCGAAGAGCGCGCCGCGGGTCTCCTCCGGGACGGCGTGGATGGCCGGCTCGGGGACGCCGAGCAGCCGCGCGGCCCAGGCCACCGATTTCACGGCCCCGACGGTGCTCGAGCCGGGATCGTGCCGGGTGCGCGCGCCGGGTACGACCAGGGTACCGCCCTTGCGTCGCGCCTCGATCGCGATGTCGACGGCCGCCGGCTCCACCAGGCCGAGCACGCGCGCGAGGTCCGTGTCGAAGCCCTCGGGCGCGAGCGCCTCCCAGGTGTCTTCGTCGAACGCGCGCGTGGGGCGGAGCGGCGTCTCGGGCGCGAACTGCGTGTAGACGAGCTGTTCGTCGAGATCGGCTTCGCCGAGGGCCACCAAAGCAGAGCACGCAGCGTAGTCGCGATCGTGATCGCGCTCCCGGGAGAAGAGCTCGTGTAGGCGCCGGTACGTCTCGACGCGACCCGGCTCGACCTCCGCGGCGATCTCGAGGCAGCGCGTCGCGAGCGCGCGCTGCCCGGCGCCCTCCAGCAACCGCGCGAGCTCGAGCCGAGCGGGCACGTCAGCGGGGTCCGCAACCACGACGGCGTCGAGCGCGCGGATCGCTCGCGGGGTGTCGCTCAGCCGATCGCGGCACAGCGCCGCGAGCCGCCGGAGCAGCGGCAGGCGCTCTCCCGCGGCGCCGCGCTCCGCGAGGCGGTCGAGCTGGCGCTCGTAGGCGGCGGCGAGCGCGGCGTGGTCGCCGGTCTCGACGAGCGCCGCCTCGATGGCCGCGAAGGCGCCCTCCGCCGTCGGATCGTCCTCGATGGCGGCCTCGTAGAGCGCGACGGCGCGGGGCGTGTTCCGCGTCGTCGACGCACAGAGCTCAGCGGCTCGGACCAGCGCGCGCGCGCGGTCCGCGCGATCGCCGATCGCTTCGGCCACCGCGACGGCGACCGACACCGCGGCGTCCCAGCGCCCCGCCGCGCGGTGGACGGCGCCCAAACGCTCGAGGAGCTCGCGATCGTGCGGACGCAGCGCGACCGCTCGCGCGATGGAGTCGCGCGCCGCCTCGAGCGAGTAGCTCGCGATCGTTCCGAGGGTCTCGATGCGCTCCTCCGGCGTCCGCGCGTCCTCGAGGAGCCGGTGGAGCATGGCGGCCGCGATGGCGTGCTCTCCGGCCGCGAGCGCGAGCGCCGCGCGGCTCGCCAGGGCGCCGCGGTGGCGGGGAAAGAGCGAGAGCGCGCGATCGATCAGCGCGGTCGCCTCGGCGACGCGCCCGCTCGCGCGCTCGATCTCGCCGAGGCACACCAACACCTCGGCGTGGCGCGGGCTCTGCTCGTGCCCGACGCGCTCGCCGGCTGCGCGGTACGCGTCGCGCGCCTCGCCGAGCGCGCCCCGGTCGAGCCTCAGCGAGGCCGCCGCGATCGCCTGCTCGACGCGCGCGTCGGCGCGCCGCTCCGCGAGCTCGAACAGCGGGTCGAGCCCGAGCGACGCCCACTCTGCGTCCGGCACGAGCACGTGACCCGCGACGAGCGCGACGAGGACCTGGCCCTCCGGCACCTCGAGCGCGACCGCGTCCGAGAGCGCGTGGTCGAGCCGCTGGCGAGGTGGGACCGCGTGCACTCGCGCCTCGCCCGACGCCAGGAGCCGGCGGACGAGCGATGGCTCGTCGCCCGGCGCGAGGGGGGACAGCTCGGACGCGGGAGCGAGGAGGAGAGCGGCGCGCACCCGTGCGAGGGTATCAGCGCTCAGCCGGCGGAGACCGGTCCGGTGGCGGTCCAGCGGTAGAAGCCCAGCCCGGACTTCTTCCCGAGGCGGCCGGCGCGGACCATCTGCCGCAGCAGCGCGGGCGGCCGGAACTGCTCGCCGAGCTCGCGGTGGAGATGCTCGAGGATCGCGAGGCGCACGTCGAGCCCCACCAGATCGGTGAGCTCCAGCGGACCCATCGGGTGGCGGTAGCCGAGCTTCATGGCTCGATCGATGTCCTCGACCGAAGCCACGCCCTGCTCGAGCATCCGGATCGCCTCCGCGCCGAGGATGACGCCGAGCCGGCTCGACGCGAAGCCGGGGAAGTCGCGGACGACGATGGGCTCTTTGCCGAGCTGCCGGGCGAGCGCCAGCGCCGCGTCCACCGTCTGGGGAGCGGTGTCGACCCCGCGCACGACCTCGAGCAGGGGCATCACGGGGGGCGGGTTGAAGAAGTGGAGCCCGACGGTGCGCGCCGGCTCCCCCACCCGCCGACCGAGCTCGGTGATCGAGAGGCTCGAGGTGTTGCTGGCGAGGAGCGTCTGGGAGCCCACCGCGCCGATCACCTCGCGGAACAGCTCGACCTTGAGGTCCATCGACTCCGGCGCCGCTTCGATCACGGCGCCCACACCGGCGCAGGCGTCGGCGATGCGGGTGACGAACAGGAGCCGCGACATCACGACCGCGGCGTCGTCGCCCTCGACCTTTCCCTTCGCGGCCAGTCTCTCGAGCTGCGACACGATGGCGACCCGCGCCCGCGCGAGCTGTGGCTCCGCTACGTCGAACACGCGAACGGAGAGGCCGCGCGTCGCCGCGAGCTGCGCGATACCGGCCCCCATCGTGCCGGCCCCGAGGACCGCGAGCTCGGTGAAGTCTTGCATCGTGATGGTGCCCTTCAGATCTCGACCGCGCGGGCGCCGAGGCGCTCCCCGCAGGTCACACACTTCTCCGGGACGTGTCGCTCTGCGTAGACCTCGGCGCAGAGCGGGCACACCCTGGCGTCACGCTCGAAGGCGATCACCTTGCCGCTCGCCGCGCAGTGCTGCCCGGCGACCTGCAGACCGTCGACGGGGAGGAGCTCGCCGTTCGTCTCCACCGGCTCGGGCAGCCCGAGCTTCGCGCGGTCGACGGTGAACACGCGAGGCAGCCGCCGCTCGCCCTCCGCGAGCAGGCGGGCGACGGCGCGGGGGTACGCCGAGATCGGGAGCTCGACGGAGCGCGGCTTGCCGCGGAGCACCAGCTTGCCCTCGGTCACCTCGACGCGCTCCACGTCGCACCACGCGAGGCGCGCGAGCTCCGAGCCGTCCTCGAGCGCGACGCCCGCGTCTCCGACGCGCAGCGGCTTGAGCCCGCGGTCGCCGAGCAGCATCGAGGCCGCGACGGTAGCGGCGCCCGCCGCGACGAGCCAGACCGCATGGGGCCACGGCTCCTTCTGGATCCACTGCCCGTAGACGCCGGCGCCGAGCAGCGCCGCGCCCGCGAACCCGAGGAGCGCGATGCCACGCGACGTGTGAGTGGGGTCGGGGAGGAAGCGTCGCTCCTGCCTCGGCTTCGGCGCTCGCTTGCGCGGCTTCACGGCCATGGGGCGGCGTTCTTAGCCCGACGCCGGGGCGGAAGTCGAGGCGGCGCGCACCGCGCCCGGCGGCGGCGCGCCGGGCTGCCCGCGACAGCCCGCGGACGCCGGCCTCGCGCGGCGCTAGGATCCCGTCCGCGTGCTGCGGACCACGATCCTCGCGCTGCCGGCGCTCGCGGCGCTCGTCGTGGCGTACGCGCTGCTCGTCGTCGGGCCGTCGCGGCCGTCACGGTTCGCGAGGGTGTCGGGCGGCCCGACGGTCGACGTCGCGGTCCTGGCGCTGCGCGTCGAAGCGGCCGAGCGCCTGGGCGAGGTGGAGCGACCCCTCGCCGACACGGAGCTCCGGGTCGAGGTCGTCGCGGGGGGCGAGCACGTCGTCCGCGCGACGACGGACGCGCGCGGCGTGGCCGAGATCCGCGTCCCCGTCCCCCGCGAGGCGACCGCCTCGGGGGTCGCGATCGCGGTCTACGAGCCGCGGGTGCCGCGCGCGCTGGTCCGCGGGACGGCGGCGCTCGACGTGCGCGCCTGGCGATCTCGCGAGCGCGTCCACGGTCGATGGACGGTGGCCGAGGGGCCCGCCGACGCGGGCGTCCGCGTCGCGCCCGCGCGGGGCGCGCTGCCCTCCGATCTCTGGGAACCGCTGCTCGTCGAGGTGGAGCGCGTGGCGACGCCGCGCGAGCTCACGTTGGTAGGCGCGGGCGTGGAGCTGCGGCCGCTCCGTGGCGCGTCGCCCGTCCTCGGAGAGGTCGTTCGCCCAGGGCTCGATCTCCGGCTCTCCGCCCCGGGCCCGGTCGTGGCGATCGTCGAGGCGCGCGCGACCGGCTTCGGCGGCGAGGTGTGCGCGACGAGCGGCGAGACGCGCTGGTGCGCCGAGCTCGCGCCGGTCCGCGCCTCCGTCGTCGCCCGGCGCGAGGGCGAGGTGATCGTACTCCAGTCGGCCGTCCCACGTGACGTGGTCCACGCCGACGTGATCGACGAGGGCGGGCGGCTCGGCGGCGCCACGGTTGCGCTCTCGGGCGTCGCGGACGGCACCTTCGTCGGTCGCGTCTCGCTGCGCGCCCTGGCGCCGGAGGTGCTGGGGCGGGAGGCGCCCGCGTGGATCGTCGCGTCGGCCGAGCCGAGCCTCGACTCGCAGTCGACCCTGGGCTGGCCGGTGCAGCCCGCCGCGGTGGTCGCGGGAGGCACCGCGCCCCGTGGGGTGGTGGTGCCGCCCGTCGCCCTGCTGGACGGGGCCGCCTTCGCGCTCGCGCGAGACGCGGACCGACGCAAGGGGGCGAACCGCGCGGCGGCCCTGTTCGTGCTGTTCGCGATGGGGCTCGAGGTATCGCTCATCCTCCTGCACGTGCGCCTCAAGCACCGTGAGCTCGGCGAGCACCTCGCGCGCGCGGGGGAGTCCGCCGCGGGCGCCGCCGCGCTCGCGGGGCGCCATAGCGTGGGGCTCTACGTCGTCGTGGCGCTCCTCTGTGTGGGGCTCGGGTTCGCGGTGATCGGCCTGCTGGCCGTGGTCCAGGGATAGGCGGGGATGGACGTCGGGGGGGTCGGCTGCTGCCGGTGACGACCGCGCCGACCCGGCGGCGTCGCGATCGCGCCGGCGGCCATCTGCCGGGCGCCGTTCCCGGGCGACGTGCTCGAGGCCCCGCCGTCACCGCCGAGCAGCGCGCGTCCTCGATCGGGGGCGATCATCGCGCGGGCGTCGGCGGGCGCGACGACGGACGGCGTCCTCCAGCGTGAGGAGGCGAAGCCGGGCTGCCCCGCTCATCACCGCGCCCGCCGACGCGCCGTCGACCCGATCCCCGCGAGATGCGTGCCCCGCCCGGGCGGCGAGCGTGAGCGTCATGTGCTCGGCCACACGCCGCCGCGCCAGACCGTCGAGCCCGGCCGCGCGCAACGGCCTCGCGCGTGGAGCGCCCTCCCCTGCGCAACGGTCGGCACCGGAGCCTCGTCCGCCACGCGGGGACCGAGCACCGGGCGCTCGACGACGCGGTGCCCAACCCGCACCACCGAGCCACCGACCCGGCGCGCCGCGGCCCCAGTGCACGGGCGCGCGCCCCGAACGCGCCGAGGCGCACGACGGCATCGCCGCGCTCCACGCCGCGATGGACGTCGCTGCGTCGCTCACGCACGGCCGCGATCAGTGGATCCGCCGCAGCTGTGGCTGCATCCCCGCCCGCCTGCTCCGCTCCGGCGGTCGCTGGACGCTGCGCCTGGCGCCGCCGCGGCTGCTCAATTGACACCCTCACAATCGAGCTCGAGCGTGGGGGAAAGGGGGCGACGTATGCAGAATTCAACTGGCCACCATCCACCCGTCCCCGCAGGCGCCACGCCGGGCTCCCCACGGCCACCTCCGCGCTGCACCGCGGGGCTGAGCGAAGTCGAGCCTCAGCGTGTAGGGCAGCTCGGGCACGGTGATCACCACCGGATTCTCGGCAACCGGGGGCGTGTTCGTTGGCTGGCACTCGGCAGCCGTGCACCTCGGATCGATGACGCCGCCCGTGCACTGGCCGGAGCAGTCGAGGTCGAGGTCACCGGGAGGGGGGCACGGAACATCCGCCGCCCCGGACCCGCCCCGGCTCCACCGCTGCCCGCCGCCCCGCCGCCGCTCGCGCCCCCGCTCGCGCCCCCTCCCCCGCTGCCGCTCGCTCCCCCGCTGCCGCCCGCTCCCCCGCTGCCGCTCGCCCCCCGCTCGCGCCCCCTCCCCCGCTGCCGCTCGCGCCCCCGGTCCCGCCCGCGCCCCCTCCCCCGCAGTCGCACGCCCCGTACCCGCTGCCGTCCTCCCGACACACCTGCGCCCCTGCGCACTGCCCCGGGCCGAGGCACGCGAGCGTCGTCCCGCGCACACACACGGCGCCCGACGCGTCGCCCTGCGAGCCGCCGCGCCGGGGACGATCCAACCGCAGCGCCCGCCTCGGCGTCGAGCCGACCCGCAAGCCCGCGCGGGCGGCCCCGGCGCTGCGCGCGGGGAAGGGCCGCAGAGCCGGCGCCGGGCGCGTTAGAGTGCCTGGGATGACGTCCGCGCTCGGAGCCACGCTCGCGTCACGGGTCGCGACGCTGGAGGCAGACCCCGAGCTCCTGAGGTCGTTCTGCGAGCGGCCCGGGTCCACGATCGAGCCGGCCGCGCGCTCCGCCGCCGAGGTCGAGCGCGCGCTGCTGGCGCTGACGGGTAGTCTCGACGCGGCCCCGGGCCGCTTCGTGCTCGAGCAGGTCCTCGGCGAGGGCGGGATGGGGGTCGTCCACCTGGCGACGCAGCCGTCTCTGGGCAGGAAGGTCGCGGTGAAGCGTCTGCGCGGCGCGGCCTCGCCCGCCGCGACGCTGAAGTTGCTGCGCGAGGCCTGGGTGACGGGCACCGTCGAGCACCCGAACGTCGTCCCGATCCACGAGATCACCGTGGGCGGCGACGGCAGCCCGCTCGTCGTGATGAAGCGGATCGAGGGGGTGGAGTGGACGACGCTGCTGCAGTCGCCCGGGGAGATCGCGCGCCGCTTCGGCGCAGCGGACGCCGTGGAGTGGAACCTGCGCGTGCTGGTGCAGGTGTGCAACGCGGTCCAGCTCGCACACCAGCGCGGCATCTTGCACCGCGACCTCAAGCCCGAGAACGTCATGATCGGCGCGCACGGCGAGGTGTACCTGGTCGACTGGGGTCTCGCGGTCGGCTTGACGGACGACCCGACCGGGCGCGTCCCCCCTCGCAGCGAGGCAGCGCTCGTCGCCGGCACCCCCGCGTACATGGCGCCCGAGATGCTGCTGGGGCAGCCGGAGCTGCTCTCCGAGCGGACGGACGTGTACCTGCTCGGCGCGATCCTGTACGAAATCTTCGCGGGCCGCCCACCGCACGCCGGCGAGACGTTTCGGGCGATCGCGGCGAGCATCCTGCTCTCGGAGCCCGAGTTCTCCACGGGGTTCCCGCGCGAAGCGGCGCGGCTCTGCCGGCGCGCGATGGCGAGGGATCCCACGGAGCGTCCGGCCGGCGCCCACGAGCTCCGAACGGCGATCGAGGAGTACCTCCGGCACCGGGACTCGCGGCGCCTCGCGTGGCAGGCGCGCCATAGCCTCGAGCGGCTCGAGGCCGTCCTCGCGCAGCCAGAGGCGCCGAACGCCGCGCTCGAGCTCCATCGGCGGCTCGGTGAGTGCCGCTTCGGCTATCGCGCGGCGCTCGCCGCCTGGGAGGGGAACGAGGCTGCCCGGCGCGGACTCGATCGTGCGCTCCTGCGCGTGGCGGAGCACGAGCTCACGCACGGCGATCCTGCGGCCGCCGCGGCGCTGGTAGCGGAGATCGCGGCGCCCCCCGCGGGGCTGGCCGAGCGCGTGGCCGCGGCCGTGCGAGCTCGCGCGGAGGAGCTCGAGCGGTTACGCCGGCTGGGGGAGGACCTCGACGCGCGGGTCGGCTCTCGGACGCGGACGGTGGTCGGCGGCGGGCTCGGCGCGATCTTCACCGCGACCCCGCTCATCGGCTGGTGGTGGGAAGAGCAGGGCGGCGCGCTGACGCACGGCACCGTGCTCACCTCGTCGGCGGTGCTGCTGGCGCTGTGCGTGGCGGTGTGGGTGTGGGCGCGGGAGACGCTCACGCGCACGCTGCTGAACCGGCGAGTGTCGTACACGCTCGCCGTACAGTTCGTGGCGCAGGCGGTGCTCACCGTCGGGGCGATGGCGGCCGGGATCGACGCCCGGCTCGCGCTACTGCTCTGGGTATTCACGTGGTCACTGACGACGGCGTTGCTCGCGGTGTGGGTCGAGGGCTGGTTCGCGGTGTCCGCAGTGGTGAGCGCGGGGTGCTTCCTCGGAGGCGCGTGGTGGCCGGAGGCGCTGCGCCCGCTCATGGCGCTCGCCAACCTGGTCTTCACGGGGGTCGTGGTCGGGGTGTGGTTCCCGCGTCAGGATCTCGAGGCGCTTCGGGCCCGGCGCGCGGAGCTCCGGGCGCGGACCCGCGAGCTCGTGCTCGAGCCGCCCACGCCGCGCGGGGAGCCGAGCGGCGGCGCCTCTTCGGAGTGAGCTCCTCCACCGGCTGCTAGAGTCTCGCCCGGTGCCCGAGCCCCCGCGCGCCCCGCTCGTATGCCAGCCGATCGGCGTGGTGCGCACGCCCTTCGCCGACAAGGCGAGCGCGCCGCGTCAGCCGGCAGCGGCGCGCGGCGTGGAGGGGCGCGTCGTCCTCGACTCCACCACCGGCATGGAGGACGCCCTCCAAGACCTGGAGCGCTTCACCCATGTCTTCGTGCTCTACTGGTTCCACCTGGCTCGCGGCTTCCGCCCGCGCGTGCTCCCGCCGCGCAGCGACCGCCGCCGCGGCGTCCTCGCCACGCGGGCGCCGCACCGCCCGAACCCGCTCGGGCTCTCCGTGGTGCGGCTCGTCCGCGTCGACGGGCTGACGCTCCATGTCCGTGACGTCGACATGGTCGACGGCACGCCCGTCCTCGACGTGAAGCCGTACCTCCCGTACGCGGACGCCGTCACCGACGCCGGCCACGGCTGGCTCGAACCGGCCGCCGCGGACCCGTCCCCGCCGTGGGCGGTGACGTTCGACGAGCGAGCCCGCGCCGCGCTCGAGCTGCTGCGCGCGCACGGCGTCGACCTCGAGGCACGCCTCGTCGAGCGCCTCGCCCTCGGCCCCCAACCCCATGCCTACCGCCGCATCCGTCGCACTGGCGCGGGCCTCGAGATCGGCGTCGGTGAGTGGCGAGCCCGCTTCGACACGGCCGGCCGCGAGATCCGCGTCCGCGACATCAGGAGCGGCTACCGCGCGCGCGACCTCGCCGCCGCCG
>JADLEQ010000117.1 GCA_020846005.1 Polyangiaceae bacterium | reverse complement strand
GGGGGCGAGCGCGGGGGCGAGCGCGGGGGCGAGCGCGGGGGCGAGCGCGGGGGCGAGCGCGGGGGCGAGCGCGGGGGCGAGCGCGGGGGCGAGCGCGGGGGCGAGCGCGGGGGCGAGCGCGGGGGCGGGCGCGGGGGCGGGCGCGGGGCGCGCGGGGGTCAGCCGGGTTGGGCGCGGTAGAAGCGGTAGTAGGCGAGCACCTTGGCCACGTAGTGCTGCGTCTCCTCGTACGGGGGGATGCCGCCCCAGCGCATCACCGCGCCTTCGCCAGCATTGTACGCCGCGATCGTGAGCTCGAGGTCGCCGTTGAACGTGTTGGCGAGGATGCGCAGGTAGCGGACGCCGCCGAAGATGTTCTGCCGCGGGTCGAAGACGTCGGTGACCATCATGCGCTCGGCGGTCGCCGGGATGAGCTGCATCAGCCCGCGGGCGTTGGCGCGCGAGACGGCGCGGGGATCGAAGTCGCTCTCCACGCGGATGACCGCGCGCACGAGCGCCTCCGGGAGCTGGTACAGCGTCGCGGCCTGGCGGATGTGCGCGTCGAAGCGCGAGAAGCGCTCCGGCGACGCGTCGCTCGGGAGGACGGGCTGGATCTTCGCGGGGCCCACCGCGTCGCGCGCGACGAGCCGGGCGCCGGCGCGCGGCTTGCTCGTGAACGAGATGACGCCGTCCGCGCCCACCGTCTTGTAGATGTCCGCGGTCGCCGCCGCGGGCAGGAGGAGCCCGGCGAGGACGAGCGCGGCGATCACGGGGGGACGGAGGGCGGGCACGGGGAGAGGATCCTAGCGGGCAGGGAGACGCCGTCGCAAGGAAACGCGCGGGCGCCGGCGCGCATTCCCGATCCGCGCAGCGCGCGCCGGGCTGGGCCGGGTTGGCCGCCCGTGACGCCGCGTCTAGCGTGGCCCCGTGGCCGCCGCCGTCGACACCGCTCGCGACGCCCGCCGCGCCTCGCTGGACGGCGGCCCATGCGCGTGATGGTGGTAGGCGGCGGCGTCGCGGGGCTGTCCGCCGCGTGGGCGCTCGGCAGGCGCGGCGTCCGCGACGTGATCCTGTTGGAGCGCGCCGCGACGCTCTTCGCGGGCAGCTCGGGGCGCAACGCCGCCATCTTCCGCCCGGCGGAGCGCCCCATCGAGCTCGCGCGGCTCGCGCTCCGGACCGCCGAGCTGCTCGACGACGCGCTCGGCGGCCGCGCCCCGTGGTTGGCGCAGCGCGGCCTGCTGCTCACGGCCCGGGACCCCGGCGACCTCACGCCGCTGGCCGAGCTCTGCGAGGCCGCGGGGCTCCGCTACGGTCGCGTCGACGGCGCAGAGGTGGTGCGCCGCGCCCCGATCACCGCGGGTGGGCACGCCACGGGCGGGCTCGCCGTGGAGCTCGGCGGCGTGCTCGACCTCCACGCCATCGCGACCGGGCTCGAGCGGGCGATCCGCGTCGGCGGGGGCCGCATCGAGCTCGGGGCCTCGGTGCGGCGGGTGATCGTGCGGGCGGGGCGCGTGGCGGGCGTCGAGCTCGCGGGCGGCGACGAGCTGCCAGCCGAGCACGTGGTGATCGCCGGCGGCGCCTGGGCGGGAGCGCTCGGCGCGGGCGCCGGAGCTCCGCTCCCGCTCGGCCCGGTGCGCCGCCACCTCGTGCAGCTCGAGCCGGAGCGGCCCGTCGCCCCGGGCGGGCCGACGATCTGGGACGCCGGGCTCGGGAGCTATTTCCGGCCGGAGTCGGGCGGCGTCCTCGCGAGCCCCGCCGACGCCGAGCCGTGGGCAGCCGCGGATCCGCCCGCGGACCCGGCCGCGCTCGAGCTGCTGTGGAGCCGGCTCGACCGAATGGCGCCGGCGCTCGCCGCGGCCCGCGTGCGCAGGAGCTGGGCGTGCCTGCGCACGTTCGCCCCGGACCACGTCTCGGTCATCGGCGCCGACCCACGCGTCGTGGGCCTCCACTGGCTCGCCGGGCTGGGAGGCCACGGGATCACGTGCGGCGCCGCGGCGGGCGAGCTGCTCGCCGCGGTCGTCACGGGCGCCGAGCACCCTGCGCGCGCGGCCTTCGCGCCCGCGCGGCTGCTGTGATCGACGGCCCGCCTGGCGCGCGCAAGCCGCAGCCACCCCGGGGAGCAGGGGCGCGGCGCCGTGGCTCCCGCCCCCGGTTTCTCAGCCGCCGCTCGCCTCGATGGCCAGGCGGGCCGCCGTGTCCGCGCTGACGAGCTGCACGTGCGGCGGCAAGAGCTTGACGAGCTGGATGAAGGAGTTCTCCAGCGTGAGTCCACCGTCGCTCGTCATGTAGACCCACGTGACCGTCCCCGGCGGGTAGGCGCCGAGCTCGTCGGCCAGCCGCTGGGGGCTCGGGAGGAAGACGGCGTTGGTGTCGTCGACCCCGCGCCACTCGCGAGGCCGGAACACCGCGAGTCGGGTACCGTCGGCGCCGGTGAGCACCCGGTGGAGCGCCTCCGGCGGCCACCACGGGAAGGCCTCGATCATGTACGGGACGTTGACGGGGAAGATCCCGCGGATCGCGCCTCCCGCCGTCGCATACCGCGGCAGGAAGCGATCCTCGGCGTCGTGCCAGGTGCCGAGGAAGTCCCAATGCACGATGCCGGTCACCCCGAGGACGCGCGCGTCGCGCTCGGTCTCGGTGACGAAGCGCGCCTGGTCCTCCTCGCGTAGGGAGGAGGGGTACGAGTAGAAGTGCCCGCTCGGCGGCAGGACGAAGAAGTCGTTCCCCGTCGCCCGGCTGCTCCGGTAGTACCACTCGAGGACGTCGGGCGCGATGCGCGGGAGGTGCGGCGAGAGGCTCCAGGTGAGCGGCTGGCAAGAGTTGTCGGGGCGCGCGCAGTCCTCGAGCCTCTGGCGAAGCCAGTCCTTGCGCGAGGAGAGGATGTACGCGACGTTGTCGCCGTCGCCCACCACGAAGGCCACGTACGTCTTCGTTGGGTCGTACGGCGCGGTGCCGGGGGGGTTCTGCGGGAGCTCGCTCGCCGCCGTGATGGGCGACCGGCGCGTGGAGAAGAACGAGAGGTTCCACGTCTCGGTGGGGATCGCGCCCAGGTTGCGCGAGTCGAGGCAGCGGGTCTGCGCCTCGTGCTCGTACCCGCCGTTCAGCCACGAGTTGTTGTAGCCGTAGACGCCGACGGGCGTCGGCCACGGCCCCGCGTTCACGATCTCGCCGAAGAGCTCGCGCTCGGGGTGCCCCGGCTCACAGCCGTTGACGAGGAACAGCGCGAACAGCCTCTGCGAGAAGACGAAGTCGACGAGGTGAGCGGGCATGTCGCGCGTGATCGCTGGGTTGGACAGATCGGGCGCCTCCAGCTCGTACCCCGGGTTCAGCATCGCGAGGCCGGACGTCTGCGCGAGGTACCGGTCGGACACGTAGCGCGTGGCGAGCAGCGGGGTGGCGTGCGCGCTGAGCTCGGACACGGCGTCGAACGCGACGACGCCGCACGCGACGCCCAGGCTCGCGTCGAGCGGGACCGCGCCGAGCGCCGCGGCCGCCGTGAGGATGGGGGGCAGGAGCGCCTGCTGCGCCGAGTAGTCGTAGCGGACGCAGGAGGGGAACTCGCTCGCGCACGCGGCGAGGAACTCGGCGGCGCCGAGCGTCGCCTCCGGCTCGATCGCCAGCTCGGTCAGCCACTCGGTGTCGTTCGCCTCGCGCCGGACGTACACCGAGCCGCCGCTCGCCCGGTTGTGGAGCCCGGCGCACGCCTGGACGGCGAGCGCCAGCGGCGCGGGGGCCGCCGGATCGAGCTCGACGAGGGTGAACTCGGGCGCGGGGCGCGGGCGCGCCTGCTTCGCCGGCTCCTCGCTCGTCTGGCAGGCGCCGACGGTCGCTGCGAGACAGCCGGCCACGCAGGCCGCTCGCCGGCGGAGGCTCGCCGAGGCGGCGGTCGACCCGCGGACGATACGGGTTGGGGGCATTTGGTGAGGGGTCCTGATCATCGCGCTCTCCGGTACGGGTTCGAGTCCAAGCCTGCCGAGATCGCGCTCAGTCCGCGCGAGCCGCCGGCCGCACCCGGCGCCACGCCCACGCCGGCACGCCGGTCGCCTGGACGCCCACGACGAGGAGCCCGGCCAGGACGCCGACGACGATGTCGGCCAGGATGCCGAGCCCCGAGGCGGCCACGCCGGGCAGCGGCTTCGTCCACGCGTGGACGGCGTGCTCGACGGGCGGGATCCCCTCGAGGAGGATGTGCCCGCCGACCATCAGCATGGCGACCGTCCCCACGACGGAGATGACCTGCAACAGGCGCGGTGCGGCGCGGAGGATCCACCGTCCGATCGCGCTCGTCACCCCCCCACGGCTGGCGAGCGCTTCGCCGAGATCGTCGAGCTTCACGATGCCGGCGACGAGCCCGTAGACGCCGACCGTCATCACGACCGACACCGCGTAGAGCGTCACGAACTGGGTGACGAACGGCGCCTGAGCGACCACCCCGAGCGTGAGCGCGATGATCTCGCCCGAGAGGATGAGGTCCGTCCGGATCGCGCCGGCGACCCTCCGTCGCTCGAAGTCGGCCGCGTCGGTCGGGGCGGGCTCGGCGCCGTCCGCGTGCGCCTCGGCGGGGGGCCGGAGCTTGTGGAGGACCTTCTCCACGCCCTCGAAACACAGGAAGGCGCCGCCCGCCATCAGCACCGGGTGGATCGCCCACGGCGCGAGCGCGTTCAGGGCCAGCGCCCCCGGCGCGAGGAGCAGCGCCTTGTTGCGGAACGAGCCCTTGGCGACCGCGAGGACCACTGGGATCTCACGGTCCCGCGGGATGCCGATGGCTTGCTCGGCCGTCACCGCCATGTCGTCGGTGACGATGCCGCTCGTCTTCTTGGTCGCCGTCGCCGTCAGCGTGGCCACGTCGTCGCCGACCGCCGCGCCCTTCCGCGCCGCGACCCCGGCCATGCTCGCGACGTCGTCGGCGATGGTCGCCAGATCGTCGAGGAGCGCGAGCAAGCCGGACGCGGGCATGGGCGCCTGAACATGCTGGGGAAGCCGGAGCGCCGCAAGCCGCGCCGCGACCGCCGCCGCGCGCTAGGGATCTCGGGACACCGCCTGCGGTGTCGCGACTCGCAGCGCCGACCCGACCGGATCGTCGGGCGAGTACGTGACGAGCCAGATCCCGCGCGCGGCGAGCCCGGCGGCGCCGGGATCGGGCGTCACCTCGCCCGCCGGCCAGAGGAGCCACCGCTGACAGCTCGGCGCGAGCGTGACCGGCGCGCCGAGCAGCGCGGCGAAGAGCGCGCCGAACTCCGGGAGGTGGCGCTCCACGGCCGTCGCGAACGCGGCGACGCGACCGGCCCGCTCCTCGCGCGATCGGCTCACCTCGATGACCGCGGCCTGGCCCGTCCCCCGGTCGAGCGCGAGCAGGTCGCTCGCGAGCCGCGCGCCGTCCCACGGCACCACGACGCCGTCCGTGACGAACACCAGCTCGCGAGGCCGCCCCGCGGCCGCGCTCGCGGCCTCGAGGCTCGCCAGCCGCCCGCCGGTGCCGCGCGCCTCACGGATGAGCCGCGCCTGCAGCTCCTTCTCCACGCTGCGTCGAGGCGCGGGTGTCTCGAGGCAGTATCGCGCGAGCTCCTCCTCGAACCGCGGCACGAACGCCGCCAAGTTCTTGATCGCGGGGCGCACGACCATCGGTCGCTCCGGGGTAACGCTCACGAGGTCGACGCCCATCACCGTCGGGCGAAAGTGCGCGCGGTCGCCGTGCGCGGCGACGAGCGGCGCGAGGTGCTCGCGGAGCTTGCGGGCCTTCTGTGCGATGGTCTCGAGCTGCGCCCGGCGCCGGAGCTCGTCGACGATCGCGCGCCCTTCTGCCATGGCCGGAGAGATATCACGCGGCCGGCGGCTCCGCGTGATATGCTCGCGGGTTCCGCGCGCGCGAGGGCCAGATGAATGCACTGCAGAAACGATTCGTAGCCTTCCATGTCTGGCTCTTCCGCCGATCCCAGGGCCGCTGGGGCGGCACGATGGATCGTGGCGGCAAGGTGCTGCTGCTGACGACGAAGGGCCGGAAGACCGGGCAGGCGCGGACGGTGCCGCTGATGTACTTCGACGACGGCGGGACGATCTTCGTCTCCAACTCCGCCGCGGGGACGCCCACCCCGCCAGCGTGGTACCTGAACCTGCAGGCCGACCCGGACGTCGAGGTGGAGCTCGCCGCCGAGCGGGTGCCGATGCGCGCGATCCCCGCGTCGCCGGAGCGGAGCCTGGAGCTCTGGAACCAGATCTGCGCTGGCTGGCCCCGGTTCCGCAGCTACGAGCCGAAGGCGAAGGGACGCGCGTTCACCATGGTGCACCTGCACCCGCGCTGACGCCCGGCGCGCGGCGCGCCTCGCGGCATTGCACCGCCCGCCGTCGCGCCCTAGGGACGCCGCATGACGGACCCGGGCGCACCGCGCTTCACCAACCGACTGGCTCAGGAGACCAGCCCGTACCTGCTCCAGCACGCGCACAACCCGGTCGAGTGGTACCCCTGGGGCCCGGAGGCGCTCGAGCGCGCGCGGCGCGAGGATCGCCCGATCCTGCTCAGCATCGGGTACGCCGCGTGCCACTGGTGCCACGTGATGGAGCGGGAGAGCTTCGAGGACGAGGCGATCGCGCAGCTGATGAACGAGCACTTCGTGTGCATCAAGGTGGACCGCGAGGAGCGGCCAGACCTCGACGAGCTGTACATGACGGCGACGGTCGCGATGAGCGGCGGGGGCGGCTGGCCCATGACGGTCTTCCTCACGCCCGAGCAGGAGCCGTTCTTCGCGGGGACGTACTTCCCGCCGCGCGACGTGGGCGGACGCCCGGGGTTCCCGACGCTCCTCGCAGGCATCCACGAGGCGTGGGTCCGCGAGCGGCAGGCGCTGACCGGGCAGGCGCGCTCGCTCACGGAGCGGATCCGCGAGCACGTCGGCGCGCCGCGACCCGCGGACGTGCCGGCGACCGCGCTCGCAGAGGCGGTCGAGGATCTCTCGCTCGACTACGATCCGCGCTGGGGTGGGTTCGGGAGCGCCCCCAAGTTCCCGCCGCACCACGCGCTGGCGTTGCTCGCGCGCCAGCACGCGCGGACGGGCGACGAGCGCGCACTCGAGATGCTCCGCGGCACGCTCGACGCGATGCGACGAGGCGGCCTGTACGACCATCTCGCGGGAGGCTTCGCGCGCTACTCGACGGACGACGAGTGGCACGTCCCTCACTTCGAGAAGATGCTCTATGACAACGCCCAGCTCGCCCGCGCCTACGTGGAGGCGTGGCAGCTCACCGGGGAGGACGACTACGCGAGGGTCGCGCGCGAGACGCTCGACTGGATGGCGCGCGAGCTCGGCCTGCCCGAGGGCGGGTTCGCGTCCGCGACCGACGCCGACAGCGAGGGCGTCGAGGGGAGGTACTTCGTCTGGTCGCACGCGGAGGTCGAGCAGGTGCTCGGCGCGACGGAGGCCGCGGTGTTCGCCGCCGCGTTCGACGTGACGCCCGGCGGCAACTGGGAGGGCGCGAACGTCCTCCGCCAGCGGCGGCCCCTGGAGGAGTTGGCGCGGGCGCTGAAGCTCGAGCCACCGGCGCTCCGCGAGCGGCTCGACGCGGCGCGGGCGCGGCTGCTCGAGGCGCGCCGCCGGCGCACCCCGCCGCTCACGGACGACAAGATCGTCACCGCGTGGAACGGGCTCGCGATCGGCGCCTTCGCGGAGGCGGCCCGGGTGCTCGACGAGCCCCGCTACCTCGAGGTGGCCGAGCGCGCGGCGCGACACCTGCTCGAGCGCGTGACGCGGCCCGACGGCGGGTTGTTCCGCACCGCGCGCGGCGCCCGCGCGCACCTCGACGCCTACCTCGACGACTACGCCTTCCTGGGCGACGGCTTGCTCGATCTCTACGAGGCGGGAGGCGACGCGAGCTTCCTCGGACATGCGCTGCGCCTCGCCGAGCGACTGGTCGAGGACTTCGGGGACGGCGACGGCGCGTTCCACCACACGAGCCGCCACCACGAGGCGCTCCTCGCGCGCCCGCGGGACGGCCACGACGGCGCGACGCCGAGCGCGAACGCCGTCGCGGCGCGGCTCCTCGCGCGGTTGTCCCGCCACCTGGCACGCCCGGCGTTGGCGGAGCGCGCCGCGGTCGCGGTCCGCGCCTACGGGGGGCTGATCGAGCGCGCGCCGCGCGCGTTCGCGACGACCTTGTGCGTGGTCGACCAGCTCCTCGAGGGCCCCGTCGAGCTGTGTCTCGCCGGAGATCCGGCGGCGCCGGAGACGCGCGCGCTGGCGAGGGCCGCGGCGCGCCGCTACCTGCCGAACCGCGTCGTGGCGCACGCCCCCGGGCGCGGGACGGCGGGCGTCGAGCTGCCGCTCGTCGCGGGCAAGGGCACGGGAGGCGCCCCGGCCGCGCTCCACGTGTGTCGGGAGTACGCGTGCCAGGCCCCCGTCACCGACCCGGCGGCGGTGCCGGCCGCCGTCACCGAGGCGCTGCGCGCCCTCGCGGCCGCGCGTGGCGCTGGCGTCGCGGTCCCGCGCGTCGAGGGGGGCGCGACCGTCGACGGCACCGCGACGCTCGCCGAGCGGTTCCTCCCGCGGCACCCCCGCGGCTACACGGTGCTCGGCCGCACCGGCCTCACGGTGAGCCGCATCGGCTTCGGGGGCTACCGGATCCGCGACGGTGAGCCCGAGCATCGCGCCGCCCTCGAGCGCGCGCTCGCCGAGGGCGTGAACCTGATCGACACCTCGGTGAACTACGGCGACGGCAGCAGCGAGCGCCTCATCGGCGACACGCTGCGAGCTGCCTTCGCGCGCGGCGAGCTCCGCCGCGATCAGGTCGTGCTGGTCTCGAAGGTCGGCTACGTCCAGGGCAAGAGCCTCGCGCAGGCGCAGGCGCGCGAGGCGGACGGCGACCCGGTGGCCGAGATGGTCCGCATCGGCGACGACGCTTGGCACTGCATCCACCCGGAGTGGATCGAGCGACAGATCGGGGAGTCGCTCGGCCGGCTGGGCGTCGCCGCGCTGGACGTGTGCCTGCTCCACAACCCGGAGTACTTCCTCACCGAGGCCGCGAAGTCCGAGAGCGGCACGCTGGACGAGCGGCGCGGCGAGCTCGCGCGCCGCCTCGAGGCGGCGTTCCGTCACCTGGAGCTCGAGGTGAAGCGGGGCCGGATCCGCTGCTACGGCGTCTCGAGCAACACGCTCACCGCGCCGGTCGCCGATCCGTCGTCGACTACGCTCTGGGGGTTCCTCCGCGCGGCGCGGGCCGCTGGCGGCGAGGAGCACCGGCTCCGGGTCGCCCAGCTCCCGGCGAACCTGCTCGAGGGTGGCGCCGCGCTCCTCGAGAAGGACGGCGAGGCGGGCGAACAGACGGTGCTCGAGGTGGCGGCCCGGGAGGGGCTGGCCGTCCTCGTGAACCGCCCGCTGAACGCGATGGGCGCGCGCGGCCTGGTGCGCCTCGCCGACCCGCCCGTGATCGAGCCGCCGATGCCGTTCGACGCCGCGGTGGAGCGGGTCGAGGAGCTCGAGGGCGAGTTCCGGAGCGAGCTCGCGGCCGGGGTCCGCGTCGCTCGGGACGCGCAGCGCCCGGAGACGCTCTTCGCGTGGGCCGAGCAGCTGCGGTCGTTCCCGGCGCGCCTCGAGGGTCTCGAGCAGTGGCAGGAGGCGGAGCGCGACGTGATCGTGCCCCGCGTGGCGCGGCTCTTCCATCAGCTCGATCGCGCGTTCGGATCGGGCGAGCGAGCCGAGCAGTGGCCCGCGTGGCGCGATCGGTACGGCGAGGCCCTGGCGGCGCTGCTCGGCGCGGTCGCGGCCCGAGCGGCGGAGCGGTCTCGCACCCGCGCGGGGGTGCTGCGCGCGGCGCTCGCGCCCCACCTCCCGGAGGCCAGCCGCCCGGCGCCGTTGTCGCAGCAGGCGCTCGGCGTGCTGCTGTCGCTCACGGGTGTGACGACGGTCCTGGTCGGGATGCGGCGGGAGCCGTACGTGCGGGATGCGCTCGCGGCGGTCGACCGCGCGGGCCCGCGCGATCCGCGCGCCGCGCTCGAGGCCGCCGCGGCCGCGGTGGCCGCCCCGACGTCCACGGCCCCCTGACCGGCGCTCGTCCGCTCGCAGGCCGTGAGCCCCTGAAATCATGGAGTAATTCTCGCGCGCGGCGGCGGCCCTGGCAGAGCGCCCCGGCGTTTGCTAGCGAGGCGCCGCTTTCTCTCCCCGGCCGCGGCCGGGGACGGGACGGGCCAAGCCCCCGGGCGGCCCCGCGCGCTGGTCGCGCGACGGCGCCGGGCGAGCGGAAGTCGTTCCGAGGTTCCTCGAAAGGACTCCTCCATGTTCCGCACGTCGCGCGTCGACGCCTCCTTCGCTCCCTCTTCGTTGGCCCCGCAGCGCCTCGGCGCCGCGCTCTCGGCGCTCGTCGCCTTCGCCTGTGCGTGGCTGCTGCCGTCTCTCGCGCTCGCGAGCGCCGGCGGGGGTCACCACGGCGGCGCCCACAAGGGCGGAGGCGAGGCTGCGCTCGTCCTGCCGGATCTGCGGACCGGTGAATTCCTCGGCATGGACGGCTGGACGCTCCTCTCGGCGGGGCTCGTCGTCTGCGCACTCGGGCTGGTGTTCGGCCTCGTGATCTTCAAGCAGCTCGAGCGGCTGCCCGTCCACCCGGCGATGAAGGAGATCTCCGAGCTGATCTACGCGACGTGCAAGACCTACCTGGTCACCCAGGGCAAGTTCATCCTGCTGCTCGAGGTCTTCATCGGGGTGATCATGATGGCGTACTTCGGGCTCTTCGCCCGGGACGCGAGCGGCGAGCCGCTCGGCGCGGCCAAGGTCCTGGCGATCCTCGCGTTCAGCCTGATCGGTATCGCCGGCAGCTACGGCGTCGCGTGGTTCGGCATCCGCGTGAACACCTTCGCCAATTCGCGGACGGCCTTCGCCAGCCTCGAGGGCCGCGCCTACCCGGTGTACGCGATCCCGCTCAAGGCAGGGATGAGCATCGGCATGCTGCTCATCAGCGTCGAGCTCCTCCTGATGCTCGCCATCCTGCTCTTCGTGCCGGCGGACTACGCCGGCCCGTGCTTCATCGGCTTCGCGATCGGCGAGTCGCTCGGCGCGAGCGCGCTGCGCATCGCGGGCGGCATCTTCACCAAGATCGCGGACATCGGCTCCGACCTGATGAAGATCGTCTTCAAGATCAAGGAGGACGACGCCCGCAACCCCGGCGTCATCGCCGACTGCACGGGCGACAACGCGGGCGACAGCGTGGGCCCGAGCGCCGACGGCTTCGAGACGTACGGCGTGACGGGCGTGGCGCTCATCTCCTTCATCCTCCTCGCCGTGCAGGAGACGCTCCGCGTGGAGCTGCTCGTCTGGATCTTCACGATCCGCATCGTGATGGTGGTCGCGTCCGCGCTGAGCTACCTGATCAACGAGGCGGTCACGAAGGGGAAGTGGTCGAACGCCAAGCGTTTCGACTTCGAGAAGCCGCTCACCAACCTCGTGTGGCTGACGAGCGTCGTCTCCGTGGTGCTCACCTTCGTGGTGAGCAAGCTCCTCATCTCGGAGCTGGGTGACGGCACGTACTGGTGGAAGTTCAGCGTGATCATCTCCTGCGGCACGCTCGCCGGCGCCGTGATCCCCGAGCTGATCAAGGTCTTCACCTCGACGAACAGCGCTCACGTGCGTGAGGTCGTCACCTCCAGCCAGGAGGGCGGCGCGTCGCTCAACGTCCTCTCCGGGCTGACGGCGGGCAACTTCAGCGCGTACTGGATGGGCATCGTGCTCGTGGTGCTGATGGGCATCGCCTACGCGGTGACGACCCTGGACGCTGGCTCGGCGGCGGCCGTCGGCTCGATCATGACCCTGGCGGGGCGCGACGTGTCAGCGGTGTTCGCGTTCGGGCTCGTGGCCTTCGGGTTCCTCGGCATGGGCCCGGTGACCATCGCGGTCGACTCTTATGGCCCGGTGACGGACAACGCGCAGAGCGTCTACGAGCTCAGCCTGATCGAGAACGTGCCCACGGTGAAGGAGGACGTGAAGCAGCTCGCCGGGTTCGACGTGGACTTCGACTCCGCGAAGGCCCTCCTCGAGGAGAACGACGGCGCGGGCAACACCTTCAAGGCGACGGCCAAGCCGGTGCTGATCGGGACGGCGGTCGTCGGCTCGACGACGATGATCTTCTCGATCATCGTCGTGCTCACCGGGCTCCAACCCGACCTGCTCGTCAACCTCTCGCTCCTGCATCCGCCGTTCCTGCTCGGCCTGGTCGCCGGCGGCGCCGTCATCTACTGGTTCACCGGCGCTTCGACGCAGGCGGTGTCGACCGGCGCGTACCGCGCGGTCGAGTTCATCAAGGCGAACATCAAGCTCGAGGGCGTGGAGAAGGCGAGCATCGAGGACAGCAAGAAGGTCGTCGAGATCTGCACACGGTACGCCCAGAAGGGGATGTTCAACATCTTCCTCACGGTGTTCTTCGGGACGCTGGCGTTCGCGTTTCTCGAGAGCTACTTCTTCATCGGGTACCTGATCGCGATCGCGCTGTTCGGCCTCTTCCAGGCGCTGTTCCTCGCGAACGCGGGCGGCGCGTGGGACAACGCGAAGAAGGTCGTGGAGACGGAGCTCAAGGCGAAGGGCACCCCGCTCCACGACGCGTGCGTCGTCGGCGACACGGTGGGCGACCCGTTCAAGGACACCTCGAGCGTGGCGATGAACCCGATCATCAAGTTCACCACGCTGTTCGGCCTGCTCGCGGTCGAGCTCGCGGAGCAGATCGGCGCGGACGGCGGCGCGCTCCGGCCGGCGATCGCGGGCGCGCTGTTCGTCGCGAGCGCGGTGTTCGTCCACCGGTCGTTCTATGGGATGCGCATCCAGAGCGAGGGACCGAAGAGCGAGACGAAGCCGGCGGCGGCGGAGAGCTGAGGCCGGGTGGCGGGCGCCCCCCCCGGAGGCGGGGGGGGCGGCGGGGCGCGCGGGGGGGCGAGGGCGAGCGCGGGGGCGGGCGGGGCTAGATGTACTGGCCGGAGTCCACGCGGATCACCTCTCCGGTGATGCAGCGGGCGGCCTCGGAGAGGAGGAAGGCGACGGTGAGGGCCACGTCGCGTGGGGTCGCGAGGGAGGGGAGCACGGCCTCGGCGGCGGCCTTCTCGCGAAATTCGGCGGGGAGCGCGAGGGCCATCTCGGTGAGGACCATGCCCGGCGCGACTGCGTTCACCGTGATGCCCTTCGGGCCGAGCTCGCGGGCGGCGGCCTTCGTCAGGCCGATGAGGCCGGCCTTCGCCGCGGAGTAGTTCGCCTGGCCGAACTTGCCGCGCAGGCCGTTGATGCTCGTCACGTTGACGACGCGGCCGTGGCCGGCGGCGCGCAGGTGCGGCACCATGGCGCGGAGGACGTGGAAGGCGCCGGTGAGGTTCACGTCGACGACGTCCTGCCAGTCGTCGTCCGTCATCTTCACGAGCGATTTGTCCCGGGTGATGCCCGCGTTGTTGACGAGCAGCGTCGCCTCGGGCGGGAGCTCGGCGAGCGCCGCCGCGACGGACGCCGCGTCGGCCACGTTCGCCGTGCGCGCCTCGACTCCGGCGAGCGGCTCGCCCGGCTCGAGGTCCAGCGAGAGGACGCGCGCGCCACGCTCGACGAGCACCTCGGAGATCGTGCGGCCGATGCCTCGGCTGCCTCCCGTCACCACCGCGATCCGCCCAGACAACGACTCCTCGTGCGCCATGGGGAGTGGATGCCGTAGGTCCGCGGCGACGTCCATCGCGGCGTCGTCCGTCTCGGCAGCGGGCGCCCGCGCGCTGCCGCGCCCGGGTCGAGGTGTCCCGGCGCCCAGCTGGCTTCGCGGCTGGGCGCGAACTGGTTCAACCTCGTGGGAAGGCGGCTACGCGCCCCGCCCCCGGCGCCCGTAGCGCGTTGAGGGCCGGCTCCGCGCGGATCCGAAGCTCCGCGGCCGGGATGTGGCGGCCGGCATGGGTCTCGCACGGGGTGAACCGGGTCCGGCGCCTCCCGGGCCCCTGGAGGTCTCATGTCCCCTGCGCCCTCGCTCGTGGTCGTCGCGCTCAGCCTCTCCGGCGCCTGGAACCTGCTCGGGCTCGCGTCCGTCATCTCGGCGCGGCGGCGGCGCCCGAGCGAGCGCCAGCCGGCCACGGCGTCGCGAGCGATCGCGAGCGCACCGAGGGGCCCGGGCGGGACGCCGACGCTCCGCGAAGGGCGGAGCGCTGGCTTCCTCCCCGTGTCGATCGTCAAGCCGCTCGCCGGAGCGGACGACGGCCTCGAGCGCTGCCTCGAGAGCCTCTTCACGCAGGATCACCCCCGCTTCGAGGTGATCTTCGGCGTCGAGCGCGGCGACGATCCGGCGATCCCGATCGCGGAGCGCGTGCGCGCGCGCTACCCCGACGTGCCGAGCCGCGTGGTCGTGCACGGGCGCGTCCGCGGCCTCAACCCGAAGGTGCGCAACCTGCTCGGCACGCTCCCCCACGCGAGCTTCGATCTGGTCCTCGCGAGCGACAGCAACGTCCTCGCACCGCCGGGCCACCTGACCGATCTGCTCGCGACCCGCGCGCGGACGGGCGCCGGGCTCGTGACGAGCCTGGTGGCTGGGGTCGACGACCGAACGCTCGGCGGCTCGCTCGAGTGCGTGCAGCTCAACGGATTCGCCGCTGCGGGCAGCTGCTTGCCGACGCGGCTGGGCGACGCGCTCGTGATCGGCAAGACGATGCTCTTCGCGCAGGCCGAGCTCCGCGCGCTCGGTGGACTCGAGCGCGTGGCGGATCTGCTCGCGGAGGACTTCGTGCTCGGCAAGACGTTCCAGCACGCCGGGTTCCCCGTCGCCATCGGTCGGCTGCCGGTCGCGAACCCGACGGGCGGGGCGACGCTCGCGCGGTTCGTCGAGCGGCAGACTCGCTGGGCGGTGCTGCGGTGGCGGCTTCGTCCTGTCGCGTTCGTGCTCGAGCCGCTCACCAGCCCGCTCGTGCCGCTCGCGCTCGCCGTCGCCGTGCTCGGCGGCGCCGCGTTGCCGTGGTTGCTCGGCTGGGCGCTGCTGTGTTGGGCGGCGCGCGACGTCGGCGGCTGGATCGCGCTGCGTGGCGCTCGCGGAGCGTGGCGGGCGTGGGTGCTCGGTCCAGTGCGCGATCTGGTGATGCTGGTCGCGTGGGCGCGCGCGCCGTTCGTCCGGGAGGTGACATGGCGCACGCACCGACTGCGCCTCGGCGCGGGCACGCTTCTCTACGCGACGCCGGGGGTCGTTTCCGGTCCGCGAGCGGAGGGTGTAGGCTGCTCTGCATGAACATCGAGACGGCGACCATCCGGCGGCTGAGAGACGCCCTCTTGCAGAGCGGGCGGCGTCCGAGCGCGGTGCTCTCCAGCGCCTACGAGACGCTGACCCGCTCCGGGATGCTGAGCCCGGAGGAGGCGGGGGCGCTCGAGCGCGTGGATCCGCTCGCGGAGACGATGTTCCTCATGATGAGCGCGGACGGCCGGGTCTCCGACGAGGAGAAGGACGCCGTCCGGGGCGCGGTCCGCGGCCTCACCGATGGCCTGCTCCACTCGGGCACCATCAATGTCATGCTCGAGAACTACGAGAAGCGGCTGGCCGAGCAGGGGCGCGACGAGCGCCTCCGAGAGATCGCCGACACGATCGCCGAGGAGCCCACCGAGGCGGAGGGCGCGTTCGCTTTGGCCGCCGCCATCGCGCTCGCGGACGACGACGTGGCGGACGAGGAGAACGAGCTCATCAGCCAGCTCGCGGAGTGGTTCGGGATCACCGAAGAGCGGGCCGACCAAATCCTCGATCAGCTCGAGGACGACCGGGACGAGGGCGAGGGCGACGCCGACGAAGACGTGGGCTGACCGCCACGGCGCGCGCCGCCGGCGTGCCCGCGCGCCGCGCCGCCACGGATCTCGCCGGCCGTGGGCTCAGCAGCCGACGACGAAGCTCACGCTCGTCGTGCCGCTGCCGCCGATGTTGAGCGTCGCGACACGACGCGCGCCGTCGACCTGGTAGTCGCCGGCGGTGCCGGTAACCTGACGATGGGCGTCGAGGAGCTGGCGAACACCGGTCGCTCCGACGGGGTGGCCCGCGCCGATCAGGCCGCCGCTCGGGTTGATCGGGCACTTACCGCCGAGCGCGATCACGCCCTCCTCGACGGCCTTCCAGCTCTCGCCGGGCGCGGTGAGCCCGAAGTGGTCGATCGCCATGTACTCGCTGGTCGTGAAGCAGTCGTGCGTCTCGATGGCGTCGATGCCGCTCACGTCGGCGACCCCCGCTCGACGGAAGGCGTCGGTGATGGTGCTGCGCACGTGAGGTAGGACGTACCGATCGTCACGGCTCTCGGCGACCTTGTCCGCGAAGGCGAGGCGCGCCGTGTGGTGGCCCCAGCCGAGGATGCGCGGCAGGGACTCGACGGCGACGCCGCGCTCGCGCGCGTGGCGCTCCGCGACGGCCCGGGACGCGAGGAACACCGCGACCGCGCCGTCGGTCACCTGGGAGCAGTCCGAGATGCGGATGCGACCGCCGACCTGGGCGTTGTCGTCCGTGCGGCAGAGCGCGTGGCGCTCGTTCATGTACCAGGTGCGCGTCTGCGCGTTCGGGTTGAGGCGAGCGTTCTCGTAGTTGATGGCGGAGATGCGCGCGAGGTGCTCGTCGCGCAGGCCGTAGCGACGATCGTACTCGTCGCCCAGGCGCCCGAAGAGCTTGGGGAACGGGAACTCGATGCCCTTCGCCTCGAGCTCGTACCACGCGGCGGTCCCGAGGAAGTCCCCACCCTCGGCGGCGCTCACCGTCTTCATCTGTTCGATGCCGACCACGCACGCCAGGCCGTAGCGACCCGCCTCGATCTCCGCGCTCGCGGCCAGCAGCGCGATGCTCCCCGACGCGCACGCGGCCTCGTGGCGGCCCGTCGGGAGCCCGCTGAACACGGGATCGACCTCGACGAAGAAGGCGCCGAGATGCCCCTGCCGGCAGTAGAGCTCCGCCGCGAAGTTGCCGACATGCGCGACCTCCACGGCGCGAGGGTCGACGCCGGTCGCGTCGAGCGCGCCGAGGACGCTCTCGCGCATGAGCGCCGCGAAGTGCTTGCGCTCCTTGGTCCAGTTTCGGGAGAAGTCGGTCTGGTAGCCGCCGAGGACGAACACTTCCGGTTGCATGGCGAGGCTCCTTCGGATCGGGTGCGGGAGACGAAGCGCGAGCCGACTCAGCCGGCGACGAAGTACTTGCCGACGCCCGCGAGCGAGCGGTGGTGGAGGCGCGTCGGCCCCCCGTTGGCGTTCGCGAGCAGCCGGGGCATCGCGAGCCCCGCCTCCTCGACGAGCCTGCGCGCGACCGGCGCGCCGAGCAAGTCCACGAGCGCGCCGGGCGGCGCCCAGTTGAAGCCGAACCCCATGATGTCGTCGATACCGGCGAGCGTCTCGGTGACCTCGCCCACCCGGTGCAGGGCGTACGCGAGGTACCCCGCGACGACGCGGCGGGCGAGCCGCGCGGGCTCGCCGGGGGCGCTCGCGAACGCGGCGAGCGCCTCCCGGTAGCGGCCCACGCGGTGGAGCGCGGAGATGGTGTCGATGAAGCCGAGCTCCGGGAGCTTGGCCTCGGCGACCGGGCGGTAGTCGCCCGTCCCCGGGTCGAGGGCGAGCTTCGTCTTGCCGTCTCGCCGGAAGAAGCCCTTGCCGCTCTTGTTGCCGAGCGTGCCGGCCTCGAGCAGCGCGCGCATCCAAGGAGGCAAGGCCAGCGAGGCGTGCGCCTCGTCCGGGGCCAGAGCGTGGATGTTGTCCACGATCGCGCGGTGGATGTCCCACCCCACCAGATCGATGGTGGCGAGCGGCGTGAGCGCGCGGCCCGTGTAGGGGCCCACGAGGCGCTCGACGAGCACCACGCCGTGCTCCGGCACGAGCTGCGCGCACTCGTTCAGCACCTTGAAGCCGATGCGGTTGCCCGCGAAGCCGGGGCGGTCCGCGACCCGCACCATCGCGCGGCCGAGCCGGCGCGCGCCGAACGCCTCGAGGAAGTCGAGCACCTCGGGCGCGGTGTCGCGACACCCGACGAGCTCCGTCCCGACGATGACGCTCGGCGGGTTGAAGAAGTGCAGCCCGGCGAAGTGGCGCCGGAACGACTCGCTGCGCCCCTCGACCAGCGCCTCGATGGAGAGCCCCGAGGTCACGGTCGCCACGAGCGCGTCCTCGGAGCGCGCGGCGTCCACGCGCTCGAAGAACCCGCGCTTGAGCGCGAGATCCTCCGTCACCGCCTCGAACACGAGATCCGCGTCCGCGACCGCCGCCTCGAGCTCCTCGTACGAGCCGACCTTCACGCGGTCCGCCACCGTGGGGGAGCGGACGGCACGCTGCGCGGCCGCGAGGCCCTCGGCCGCCTTTTCGCGCGTCCGCGCCAGAAACGTCACGCGGGGGACGGCGGTGGTGAAGAGCGCACCGCTGCCGTAGCCCATCGTGCCATTGGCCCCGAGCACGACGACGTGCCGGATCGGGCGCGCCTCGAGGAGGCTACGCGCGCGCTGGGCGGTGTGGGCTTCGGGGGTGGTCATCGTGGCCTCGGGGTGACGAACCTGCGCCCGGCCGGCGCGCCGGGAGCTTCCCCGACGAGCGGCGAGGGATCAAGGACAAAACGACGCAGTGCGGCACGACTGCGCGGCGCGCCCGCCGCGCCGCCCGAGCCCGCCGCGCTGCGGCTCAGAGGAGCTGGTAGACGAGGCTCACCGCGCTCACCACGTCGGTGCGCTTCACCTCCGGCAACGGCGCGTGGTCGTAGCGGACCGTCAGGGAGGTCGCGAGGGAGAAGTTGCCGGCGAGCTGCGAGGTGAGGCTGGTGTCCCAGACGAGACGCCACTGGCTGGTGTCGGCGGGTGCGACGAGCGCCTCCGCCCCCGTCGCGAAGACGACGGCGTCGTTCAGCGAGTTCTCGTAGCCGAGGAAGCCGCGGACGCTGTGGCGCGTCTCCGTCTCCGCCTGCGGCTCGCCCGCAGCGGCGGCGGCGACCAGCGCCTCACTACGACGCACGTCGTACTGCAGGTCGTAGCCGAGCTCGGCCCAGAGCTGATGCTTCTCGGCGTCGATCACATAGTAGGCGAACCCGGGGTCGAGGTTCAGGCGCAGATCGAGGCCCTGGAAGCGATCGCGGAGCGCGGACGTGGCGAGGAAGACGGCGAACCCCGCCGCGACGAAGCGATCGTAGCGCAGCTTCCCTTGGAGGTTCTCGACGGTCGCCCGCTCGCGGCCGTCCGGAGTGGCGGCGGACTGGCCGTAGTTGCCCGCCGTCGCCGCAGAGAGCTGGTTGTCCTCTCGTCGCAGCCGCAGCTTGCCGGCGCCGGTGAGCGACAGCGAGCGCGAGTTGCCCCGCGCGAGGAGGCCACCCGCGGAGAGCTTGAGCTCGGTCGCGTTCTTGTCCTCGATCTCCGGCTCCTTGGCGGCGGCCTCGAACCCGCTCGTCGCCACGTCGGTCGACCCGCTGGTCGCGGACGACCCGGTGACGAGGCCGGCGGCGGGCTCCTCGGCCAACGCCGGGGCCGCCCCCACCACCAGCGCGAGCCCGAGCCCGGGCCCACACCACGACCTCGAGCGGCGCCTCATGGTTCGAACGTGCCACGCGCGCCGACCGCCGCGCAAGGAGCGCCGACGCGCCGCGCGCACGGCGCCCTGACCCGCCCATCGCGCCGGGCCGGCCTCGAGGCGGGCGCAGCGCGCGCGACGAGCGGGGCGCGCGCTATCCTCCGCGGCCATGAAGCTCGTCCAGGAGTTCAAGGAGTTCGCCGTCAAGGGGAACGTGGTGGACATGGCCGTGGGCGTCATCATCGGCGCGGCGTTCGGGAAGATCGTGTCGTCGTTCGTCGCCGATGTCGTGACACCACCGCTCGGGCTGTTGGTCGGCGGCGTCGACTTCACCGGGCTCACCGTGGTCCTCCGCGAGGCCGGGGAGGGCAAAGCGGCGGTGGTCCTGAAGTACGGGGTGTTCCTGCAGACGGTGTTCGACTTCCTGCTGGTCGGGTGGGCGATCTTCATGATGGTCAAGCTCGTCAACCGCCTCCGCCGTGATCCGCCGAAGCCGCCGGCGCCGCCGCCCGAGCCGCCCCCCCCGACCCGCGACCAGGAGCTCCTCGGCGAGATCCGCGACCTGCTCCGCGCGCGCAACGCCAAGTGAACGGGGCACCCGCGCGACGCGCGCGTCGCGGGGTCAGTGGCCCCGCGCGAGCGCGGGAGCCGGGCTCCGAACGGCTCGCCTGGGAGCAGTCGCGTGCTGCGGAGAGCGCGCTGGGTCCCCATCGCGGAGAGCCGAGCCACGCTCACCTCTGGCGGGCGCGCCCACCCGCGCATGGCGAGCTCGGCCGTGGGAGGTCGTCGCCCGCGGCGTGCCTCGGGCAGCCCCGCGAAGCCCAAGATGCCATGGCCGTGTGGTGGCAGCGCGCTGCGAAGGTCACCGGCGCCATCGCCCACCCGTGCGGGACCCTCTCGAAGACGACCTGCCTTGTCAGCCCGCCGAGGGCCCCGGCGCGGGCGAGGTGGCCGAGCGCCCTCATCCCGATGGCGCGCCGCCACGCGAGGCCCCCCGGGTCCCGCACGTCCCGGCGGTCGAGGTCGCGCCCGCCTCGCGGCGACCGTCCCGATCGTGGCGCCCCGCCGCGGGGCCCGCCATCGAGACCGGCGCGCGTTGCACGTCGCGGAGACGCGCGCTGCGTGTCGGGCCGAGGTCCGCGCGGTCGGCTCGCCCGGAGGCCCCCGGCCAGCCGACGACGCCACCCGCGGTGACCGGCCGAACCACCCCGCAATGCGCCCCCGCCTACCCCACGCTCCCGCCCCCGTGCTCCCCCGCGCCCCCGCCCGCCCTCTCGCTCCCGCCCCTCGCTCTCGCTCCCGCCCCTCGCTCTCGCTCCCGCCCCTCGCTCTCGCTCCCGCCCCTCGCTCTCGCTCCCGCCCCTCGCTCTCGCTCCCGCCCCTCGCGCTCGCTCCCGCCCCTCGCGCTCGCCCTCCCACTCGCCACCGCCCCCTCGAGCGCCCTCTCGCTCCCGCCCCTCGCTCTCGCTCTCGCTCCCGC
>JADLEQ010000116.1 GCA_020846005.1 Polyangiaceae bacterium | reverse complement strand
GCGGGAGCGGGGGCGCGAGCGGGAGCGCGGGGGCGAGCGGGAGCGCGGGGGCGAGCGGGAGCGCGGGGGCGAGCGGGAGCGCGGGGGCGAGCGGGAGCGCGGGGGCGGGCGGGAGCGCGGGGGCGAGCGGGAGCGCGGGGGCGAGCGGGAGCGCGGGGGCGAGCGGGAGCGCGGGGGCGGGCGGCTCGGCGGGCTCGAGCGGGAGCGCGGGGGCGAGCGGGAGCGCGGGGGCGAGCGGGAGCGCGGGGGCGGGCGGCTCGGCGGGCTCGGGCGGCGTGGCGGACGCGGCGGCGGACTAACCGCGCGGGGCGTCAGGACGCTGCGGGGCCGGCGTCCGCCGGGGGGCGGGCGAGGTAACTGTCGAGCACGTTCGCGATGAAGTCGGCGAGGATGCCGTCGGCCACGCGCAGGCGGCGGCTGAGCTCGCGCGCGAGGTTCAGCGTGATGAGCGCGTAGGACTTCACGTCCAGGCGGTAGAGGGCGTCGAGATCGGCGGCGGTGATGCGCAGCAGCCGCGAGGGCGCGAGCGCGCGCACCGTCGCGGAGCGAGGTTGGACGTCGAGGATGCTCATCTCGCCGAACCAATCGCCGGGCCCGAGAAGCGCGACCCGCGCCTCGACCCCTCGCTTGCTCCGCTTGAGCACCTCCATCTCGCCGGCCACGACGACGAACATCTCCCGCGCGTCGTCCCCCTCGCGGAACACGACCTCGCCGGCGCCGGGGCTGACCAGCGTGAGCATGCGCACGAGCTCGGTCAGCGTCTCGTCGGAGAGGGCGCCGAAGAGCCCGATCGCCCGCAGCTCGGGGAGGCTCGGAGGGGGAGGAGCTTGCATGGGACGACGCGCGCGAGCATGAGCGGCCGGAGCCGGGTTGTCGAGGGCCGCGGGGCTCGAGGTGGCTCAGCCGGCGTCGTCGTCCACGTACAGCGGGGGACGCTCCTGGCAGAAGCGCTGGATCGCGAGCAGCTCGTCCACGCCCAGCCGCTGGAATTGCACGCCCATGCCGGGCGGCGCGGCGGCGCTTGCCTCGCGGACCCAGCGGACGACTCCCTCGGCCTCGACCATCGTGCCGTCCGGGAGCACGAACGACAGCGCCACGACCGTCCCTGGCGGCTGCGGTGACCACGTGGCGACGAACAGCCCGCCCGCTGACAGATCGAGCGAGAGGCCGGCGTAGAAGTTCGATTCTGTCGCGAGGCCCACGTCGACCTCGACGACCACCCGCGAGCCGCCCCCCCTGAGGTCGGCGCCGCCCGCCGGAGGGGGCCGCTGGGAGCTCCGCGCGGGCGCGACCGGCGGCGGCGGCAGCGACGAGGTGCCGCGCTCGGGCGCGAGCACGGCGCGCCGCCGCCGCTCCGGCGCGCGCGCCACCGGGTAGAGGAGCGCCAGCGCGCGGGCGACCGTCTCGGTGGCCGCGGCCACCTCCCCTGCCTGCGGCACCTCGTGGAGGGCGACCAGCGCGAGCCCGAGGTGCTCGGCCGCGCGGCGCACCTCGTGGAGCGCCTCCTCCGCGTGCGGGTTGCGCTCGGCGAGGAAGAGCGCCTCGGCGGCCGCGGCGAGCTGCGCCACGGCTCGATCGACGCCGGCCAGGCGCGCCGCCTGCAGCTCGCCGAGCGCATCGCTCAACAGCCTGCGCCCGCCGCCGGCAGCCCGACGCACGGACTCCGTGCTGGGATCTCCCGCGGCCGGCGTCACGCGAGCGTCTTCTGGAACACGACCCGCGGCCGCGCCGGGCCCGCGTAGTCCTCCACCTGCGTCACCGTCCAGCCGGTCGCACGGTGGAACGCGATGGAGCCCTCGTTCGCCGTCGTGGTGATCGCCTTCAGGCGGACACAGCCGCGCGCCTGGCTGTCCTCTTCGAAGCTCTGGTACAGCACCTTGCCGACCCCGCGGCGGCGGTAGTCCGGGTGGATGCCGACCAGATGTACGTAGCCCGTACGCGGCGGCCCGGGCGCGACGAACCCGAGGAGGAACCCGACGAGGATGCCGTCGTGCTCGACGACGCGAGCGAGCTCGCCGAGCTCGTAGAAGAAGATGGGGTGCGCGAGCGCGCTCGTGGGGCCGCCCCACCACCGGTCGATGACCTGGACGATGTGATCGTAGTCTTGCTTGCCGAGCGGTCGGGTGATCATGGGGCCTGGGGACGCGACGCAGGAGCGAGCGTATCACCACCCGCGCGAGGAGTCGTCGCTCGCCGGGGCGCGCCGGCGCTCGAAAGGGGTGGCCGTCGGGCCGTGCGTCCGCTAGTCGGCGGTTCGTGCCTTCCCTCCGGCCGATCCGGCTCGCGCCCTCGATCCTGAGCGCCGATCTCGGGCGCCTGGCCGAGGAGATCCGCGAGGTCGAGGCGGCGGGGGCAGACTGGGTCCATGTGGACGTGATGGACGGGCGGTTCGTACCGAACCTCACGCTGGGCCCCGTGGTCGCGCGGGCGGCGCGCGCGGCGACGGCGCTGCCGCTCGACGTCCACCTCATGCTGGTCGAGCCGGAGCGCTGGATCGAGCCGTTCGCGGAGGCGGGCGCCGATACCCTGAGCGTGCACGTCGAGGCGTGCCCCCACCTGCAGCGCACGCTCGCGGAGATCCGACGCCTCGGCAAGCGCGCCGGGGTGGTGCTGAACCCGCACACCCCGGAGGAGTCGATCCGCTACGTGCTAGGAGACGTCGATCTCGTCCTGGTGATGAGCGTGAACCCCGGCTTCGGCGGGCAGCGGTTCCTGCCCGCGGTGCTCCCCAAGCTGGAGCGGCTCCGCGACTGGATCGATCGAGATCGGCTGCCGGTCGATCTCGAGGTCGACGGCGGCGTGGATCCTTCCACGACCCCGCAGGTCGTCGCCGCGGGGGCCGACGTGCTCGTCGCGGGCTCGAGCGTCTTCGGGAGGCCCGATCGGGGCGCAGCGCTCGCGGCGCTCCGGGCGGCCGCGAGCGCTGCGACGGGGTGAGCGCCGTGCGGGCGGTCAGGTCCCGCGCGCGCGCCTCGGGCCCGCCCGGGCGCGCGTGGAGGTGGGGCGCGGCCGGGCTCCTGGTGGCGGGCTGCGGCGGCGAGGTCGCGCACCGTTCTTCGGAGCGCGCGCCGGCGGCGCCGCCGGCCACCGCGCCGCGCGCGGACGCGAGCGCCGCGACGCCCGCCCCGGAGCGCTCCCCGGCCGACCGCGCGTCGGCCGCGGTCGAGGCGGCGCTCGGCCGGCTCGCGGGGCTGCGAGGGCTCGCCGCGCGCGAGCCGGTGCGCGTCCGCGCGGTGACGCGCGCCGAGCTCCTCGCCATCGTGCAGCGCGCGGTGCGCGAGGACGTCCCCGCGGACGTGGTGCGCGCGCAACAGGAGCTGCTGGTCGCGCTCGGCGTCGTCCCGAGCGACTTCGACCTCGTGCGGGCACTCCTCGAGCTGCTCGGGTCCGAGCTCGCCGGGCTCTACGAGCCGAAGGAGCGCACGATGTACCTCGCCGACGACCTGTCGGAGCGGGACGCGCACGCCACGCTCTCGCACGAGCTCGTCCACGCGCTGCAGGACCAGCACTTCGGCCTGGGCGATCGGGTCCGGTACCGTGCCGGCGAGGGGGATCGGATCGCCGCCGTGCACGCGCTCGCCGAGGGCGACGCGACGAGCGCGATGATCGACGACTCGCTCGGGCGCCCGGCGACGGAGCTGCCCGACGAGACGCTGCGCCTCCAGGTGGGCGGCGCGCTCGAGCTCGGCGGCGCGAGCGAGCGCGTGCCGCGGATCCTCCGGCGGTCGCTGCTCGCCCCGTACATCGAGGGGACGATCTTCGTCCACTGGGCGCGGCGGACCGGCGGGTGGGCGGCCGTCGACGCCGCGTGGTCGCGGCCCCCGGAGAGCACCGAGCAGCTCCTGCACCCCGCGCGGTACCTCGCGAAGGACGCGCCGGTCCCGGTCCCGGCGCCGCCGCCCCCCGCGGGGATGGTCGCCCTCGGGGCCGCGGACGTGATGGGCGAGCTGTCGCTGCGGCTCGTGCTCGACGAATGGATGCCCGCGCGCGCCGCGAGCGACGCAGCCGAGGGGTGGGCCGGCGACACGACCGTGACGTTCACCCAGGGCGCGCGTGTCGCGGTGGCGTGGCGGATCCGGATGGAGACGCCGCGCGACGCCCAGGAGCTCCTCGTCGGGCTCGCCCGCGGGGTGCTGCGGCAGCGCGCCAGCGCCCAGGACGTCGACCTGGGCGAGGCCGAGCGGCGGACGCAGGGCGGGAGCGCCTGCGAGCTCCACGAGACGGGCCCGATGGCGGTCGCGCGAGCGGGGCTCGGCGTGGTGCTGGTGTCCGGCCCCTACGTCCGCGCGGCGCACCAGGTGTCCGGGGGCGGCAGCTGCGCCGAGGCGCTCGTGTGGGCGAAGGCCTCGGTCCGACAGCGGTGAGTGTTGGCACGTTCATTGCTTGGCTCAGGCCAGGTGAAACCGATGGCCGCTCCCGGACGTCCAGGACGAGTGATGGCGAGCAAGCCCCGCTCACGCACCCGCTCGGTCGTCGCCGGTGGGTCGTGGCTCGCGCTGGTCGCCTCGACGACGATGGGCATCGCAGCGGCCGCGCGGGTCCGCGCGGAGGTGCAGGCGCGCATCGCGGCCGGGGACGACGCACCGCTCCGTCTGGTCGTGCAGTCGTTTGCGCAGGATCTTCGTGGCGCGGCGGGCCGACCCGTCGCGTCGGTGCAGCGGGAGGTCACGAGGGAGGAGCTCGCGCGCGGGGTGGCCGTCGATCTGCTTCAGCTGGGAGCGGAGGAGGCTGCGGGGACGGTCGTTGCGTGGGTGGAGCCGGGCCGCGCAGATCTGACGCTCGACGGCCTGTCCGCAGTGCCCGGCGACGGCGCGTGGGTCGGGCGGTCCGCCGCGCGGGCGGGCGGCGCGCAGATCGTGCTGCGCCGCGCCTGAGCGCGGCGCGAGGATCAGCGACGGGGACGTGCAGCGCCGGCTGACGCGCGGGCGTCAACGCGCCGTCACGACGCCGCGCGCTCAGGGCGCTGGCCCACGCCGCGCGCGCGGCTCGCGAACTCGCGCCGCTCGGACGGCGTGAGCACTCGCCCGCCGAAGCGCGCCTCGAGGTAGACGCGCGTGAGGACCAGGATCTCGGCGGCGAACGGGTGCGCCAGCTCCCCGACCGCGCGTGCGTGCGCGAGCGGCGGCGTCGCGGCCGGGCGCGCGACACCCGCGGTCGCCATCGAGCGCTCGAGGAGGCGATAGAGCTGGATCGCGGACTCCGCCTCCGGGGTCTCGGCGGGTCGCTCCTCGGCTCCCGCCGCCGCGCGGCGGCGCCGGCGCCAGAGCCACACCGCGGCGCCGACCAGGAGCGCGGCCCCGACGAGCGTCGCCCCCACGCGACGCGGCGAGAGCGTGACCCGTCCGAGCCACGGTGACTCACCGCTCGTCCCCCGGCGCAGGAAGCTCCACACGCGGAGCTGCTTCTCGAGATCGTACCCGACGACGTTCTGGTCCCACCGCTGCGCCATCGCCTCGACGAGGTCGCGCAGCACCGTCCCGAACCGCGCGCGCTCGCCGTCCGCCCGGCGCTCGGCGGCCGGGGTCGGGTCGAACCGCTGCCAGCCGACCCCGGCGATCCACACCTCGACCCAGGAGTGCGCGTCCCCCTGGCGGACGGCGTAGTAGCGCCCGAAGCGGTTGTACGTCCCGCCCCCGAACCCGGTGACGTTGCGCGTGGGGACCTCGAGCGTGCGCAGCATCACCGCCATCGCCGTCGAGAAGAACTCGCAGTGCCCTCGACGCGACTCGAACAGGAAGTGCTCGAGCGGGTTGGGTGCCGCGCCGGAGGGCCCGTCCACGGAGTAGGTGAAGTCGTCGCGCAGCCGCTGCTCGATGCGCCGGGCGACGCGGGCCGGATCCGTCTCGCCCCCGGCCCACGTCCGGGCGAGCTCACCGATCCGCTCGGGGAGGCCCGGCGGGAGCGCGAGATAGCGCGCGCGGTCGGCGGCCGTGAGCGGCGCCGCGACGGGGACCGCCTGGGCCGGCGCGTAGATGCGGTAGCGGAGGCCGCGATCGTCGGCGCTCGTGTAACGGAGCTCGTCCTCGCCGCCGTGCCAGAGCGCGGGCGCTTGTCCGAGCAGCGTCGCGCCGAGCGGGACCAACTCGATCGCGACGGTGTCGTGCCGCAGGAAGACCACTGGCGGATCGATCGGCTCGAGATCGATCGTGTAGACGACGTCGTTCGCTGGGTCGGGGCTTCGCCGCAGCCGCACGAGCCCCCCGGCGCGCGACGCCGGCTCGCGGACGCGCACGGTGCGCAGCCAGGCGCGCCCGTCGTAGTAATCGAGCGCCGTGCCTCGCAGGTAGAGCGCGAGGCGACCGGGCGGCTCCTCGGTGGTCGGCGCCTCGACGCGCATCACCAGCGTCGGGTCGGAGTGGAGCGCCCCGACGTGGCCGAGGTCGACCCGATCGCTGAAGCCCGTCATCCGCCCGGCGCGGCCGTGGGAGAGCAGGAACAGCGACACGCTGACCCGCGGGAACATCACGAACAGCGCCGCGGTGAAGATGAAGATCGGGAGCGCCAGCAGGCACGTGAACGCGAGGAAGCTCCTCCCGATCACGCGGCGGCTGCGGAGGATCCGCGGCACGTCGACGGGGAGCCCGGTGCGGTCCCGCGCACCCTGCCGGTAGTTGCCCTCGACCTCCCGGCGCAGGTGACTGAGGACGAGCGCGCCGGGCGCGACGACCAGAAACCCGAGGAAGCAGAGCCCGTACGCGAGGCCGCCGCCGAGCACCGTGCCGGCCACGAGGTGCAGGAGCGCGAGCAGGACCACCTGCTGGTCGTGAGCCGCGCCCCGGCGGGTGGCGAGCCGCACGACCTGCAGCCCCGCGGCGAACTCCACGGCGACCGGGAGCAGCTCAGCGCCGAGCGCCAGGCGCAGCACCTGCACGCCCAGCAGCCCGAGGCTGGCGACGACGCCGACCCTGCGCTCGAGCGCGACCGTCTGCCACCGCTCGGGGAGGAAGAGCGCGCCGAGCAGCCCGAGCACGATGGCCACGTTCATCGCGAGGTCGAGCGCGCCGCTCGTCACGAGCGACAGGAGGCCGAGCGCCGCGAGGGCGTCGGTCATGACGCGATGGGTCAGCCCGAAGCGCACCGGGGGCTCCGCGCGGGCGACGCCGCGATGTCGAGCGGCGGCCACCTGGGGCGACGGTCCGCGGCGCTCATCCGACGCGCCCCGCTCGCGCGCTCGGCGCCGCCTCGACGAGCGCCAGGAAGCGCAGCAGCGGGTCCGCGCCGCTCCGGGCATCGGCGCGGACCCGCTCCCCGCGGGTGGTCGCGATCCGGACGCCGTCGCCGCGCCGTAGGTGGGCCACGGCGCGCGACGCCACGTCGCGGACGCGACGCTCGAACCGGAGGGCGCCGTCCTCGCCGGCGGCGTCGGGTTGCCGCACCTCGAGCTCCAGCGTCACGTCGCGGCGCGTCTCCCGCGCGCGCTCGCGGAGGACCTGTTGCATGGGGAGCGTGCTCTTGCGCCAGTAGATGTCGCGGGGGTCGTCACCCTCGCGCATCGGGCGAACCCCCACGATGTCGTCGCCACGGCCGCGGCCGAGCGCGCCGTCCGTTCCCGGCGCGCCGCCGTCGTGGCGTTCGGGCAGCCGGACCGGGTCGACCGCCGGGTAGATGACGAGCTCGCCGTCCGCCGCCAGCGTCCGTGACTTCTCGAACAGCCCGAACGGGAACCTCGTCGCGACTCGGAACCCGACGTGGCGGTCACGGCCGCGGCGCGCGGGGGTGCGCCGGTACGCGGCGACCTGCGCCGACCGGGGGCTGATCTTGAGAAAGAAGCACCGCTTGTCCGCCGGCTGGCCCGCTCGAAGATCCTCGATCTCGATCGCGTAGGAGGGAATGCGTCGCTTGTGGTTGTAGACCTCGATCTCGACGAGATGGGGCCGGCCGACCTGGGCGCGGCGCGGGAGGCGGCGGACGACGGTGAGGTGCCGCAGGCTGAGCTCGCTCAACACGCCCGAGACGATGATGAGAGAGAGCAGCATCCCGAGCAGCAGATAGAGGAGGTTGTTGCCGCTGTGCACGGCGGCCAGGCCGACCCCGAGCGTGATCAACAGGAAGAACTTGCCCTCGCGGGTCATGCGGAGCTTGCGGGGCAGCCGGAACCAACGCCGGAGGCGTGAAGCGCCGCCGCCGTCCGCCGCGGCGGGGCTCAGCGGGGGCTGCTCGCGCGGGTGGATGGACGTGCGCGCTGCCATGACGCGCGTCAGAGGGGCACGGGGACTCGCAGCACCAGATCGCGCACGGCTGACTCGGACTCGTCCCGCGACGGGACATAGCCCTCGGCCTGCGAGGCGAGCCGGACCCGGTGCGCGAGCAGCGGCACTGCGAGCTCCTGCACGTCATCCGCGATGCAGTATCGCCGGCCGTGGAGGAGGGCGCGCGCGCGCGCTGCCCGGCTCAGGTTCATCCCCGCGCGCGTCGACGCGCCGAGCGCCAGCGTCGGCGCGACGCGCGTCGCGGTGACGATCGCCTGCAGGTAGTTGGCGACCGCCGAGTCCATCGACACGCGGTCCACCTCGCGCTGGAGCTCGACCAACGTCTGCGGGTCGAGCACGACCGGCACGTCCTCCACGCGGTCACCCTGGGGGTTCACCATGAGGCGCGTCTCGACCTGGGGCGGCGGATAGCCGATCCGCAGGCGGATCATGAAGCGGTCGAGCTGGGACTCGGGGAGCGGGAACGTCCCGGAGAAGTCCTGCGGGTTCTGCGTCGCGATGACGAAGAAGGGCTCGGGCAGCGGGTGCGTCTGCCCGTCGAGGGAGACCTGGCCGTCGTTCATCGCCTCGAGCAGCGCGGACTGCGTCCGCGGGCTCGCGCGGTTGATCTCGTCCGCGAGGAGGACATTCGTGAAGATGGGGCCCTGGCGGAGCACGAAGTCGGTTCGCTTCTGGTCGAAGACGGCGACGCCGAGGACGTCGCTCGGGAGCAGATCGCTCGTGAACTGCACCCGCCGCATCTCGCCCCCGACCGCCTTGGCGAGCGCGCGGGCGAGCGTCGTCTTCCCGACGCCCGGCACGTCCTCGATGAGGACGTGGCCGCGCGCGAGGAGCGCGGTGAGGGCGAGCTGGATCGGCTGCGGCTTGCCCTCGAGCGCCTGCTCCACGGCCCGCTCCAGCGCGGCGAGGCGGTGCAGCCGCTCGTCGTCGGGGTTGACCGCCGGGGAGAGCATCGAGCCGAGCCTAGCACTGGTCGGACGGATCGTCGGGGGTGAGGCCGGGCGGACGTGGTAGGGGAGGAGCGTGGCGACCGGCGCGGTGGTGGAGTCGGTCTCCAAGCTGTACGGCGCGACTCCGGCGCTGGTGGCGGTGTCCGCCGAGTTCCCGTCCGGCACGGTGACGGTGCTGGAGGGCCCGAACGGGGCAGGGAAGAGCACGCTCCTCGGGGTGCTCGGGGGCGTCGTGCGCCCCACGCGTGGCCGCGCGCTCGTCGGCGGCGAGAGCCCGACACGCGCGCGTGAGCTCGGGTGGCTCGGGTGGGTCGGCCACGAGTCGATGCTCTACCGTGACCTCACCGCGCGTGAGAACGTCGAGCTCGCCGCGAGGATCGCGGGCGCTCCGGTCGGGCCGGCGTGGGAGGCCGCGAGCGAGCGCGTCGGGGCGGCCTCCCTCGCGGAGCGGCGGGTGGGCGCGCTGTCGCGCGGGCAGCGGCAGCGGGTCGCCGTCGCCCGGGCGCTGGTGCTCTCCCCCCGGGTGTTGCTCCTCGATGAGCCGTGGACCGGCCTAGACGAGGAGAGTGGCGCGCTGCTCGACGCGGTGGTCTGCGCCGAGGCGGCACGCGGCGCCGCCGTGGTCGTCGTCACGCACGACGCGTGGCGGGCTGGGCGCCTCGGAGCGCGGCGGCTCCGCCTCGTCCGCGGGCGGGTCGTCGCGGCGAGCCCGCCCGCGGCGGCGAGCGCTGGCGAGCCGCCTAATACGGGTACCCCTCATCAGTAGCGAGCGGGCGGGGGCGGCGGCGACGCTCCGGCGCGCGCCCCGTCGAGGCGGGACCGCAGCGCGGCCGCCAGGTCGGCGGCTGCGTCGGGACCGGCGTCGCGGGGGCCGAGCACGTAGACGGGGGTCAGGGGATGCCGGGCGCGCAGGAGGTCCGGGTTGGTGACGGTCGAAGCGTCGGGCGCTCCGGGCGAGGTCAGCACGATCCAGGGCGTGGTCGCGCCGGCGTCGCGGAATGCTGCGAGGGCGGCGGCGACCGCGTGCAGGCAGCCCAGTCGGTTGGGCGCGATGAGGAGGGTGACGGCCGGCCGCAGGTGTGCGGCCAGCTCGAGGTTCGTCGTCCGGGCGTCGAGGGGAGAGAGGAGCCCGCCGGGGGTCTCGATGATAGTGTAGTGTGAGGTAGTGTAGTGTTCTTGTTCGTCGACCCACGCCGCGATCGCGCTGAGCTCGAGTGGAGCGCTTGGCGCTCCGGCCGCCGCTGCGAGAGAGGTCGGCGCGGCGGCGGTCACGGCGGGGTGCGGGTGCTTGGCGTGGAGCGCCGCGCGCTCCAGGGCGTCAGCGTCGGAGCCCTCGTGCTTGGTGTAGCCGGTCTCGATCGGCTTGAGCGCGACCGTTCGCCCGTGGGGCGCTAGCGCGCGGGCGAGCGCGCATGCGACGTGCGTCTTGCCGACGCCGGTGCCGACGCCGGTGATCACGACGCGCGGCATGCGGCGATCACCTCGGCGATGGTGTTGTCCAGGTTCTGGTCGGTGAGGCCCGCGTGCAGCCCCAGGCGGAGCCTCGACGACCCGGGCGGCACGGTGGGCGGGCGCACGGCCGACACCACGATTCCGCGCTCTCGGAGGCGCGCGGCAGCGGCCAGCGTGCGTGCGCTCTCGCCGAGGACCACCGGGATGATCGGCCCGTACCCGCGCACGTCGAGGCCGGCTTCCGTGAGCGCAGCGCGGACGCGAGCCGCGCCCGCCACCAGCAGGCTCCTCGGCCCCTCTGCTGCCTGGGCCAGGCGGACGTTCGCTGCCGCGTGGGCCGCCAGCGCGGGCGACAGCCCGGTGGAGAAGACGAACGTGCGCGCGCGGTTCCACAGGTAGGCGCGCAGGGTCGCCTGCCCCGCGACGAAGGCGCCTTGGGCGCCCACGGCCTTGGAGTACGTTCCGACGACCACGTCCGCGTCGACGCCTCGCTCGCGGAGCACGCCGGCTCCGCGAGGCCCGTACACGCCGAGCGCGTGCGCCTCGTCCACGATGAGCGCCGCCCCGACGCGGTCGCACGCCTCGCGGATCCGTCCGAGGTCGGGGGTGTCGGCGTCCATCGAGTAGTACGACTCGACGGCCACGAGCTTCAGCGCCGCCGGCTCTCGCAGGGCTTCGGCGACTGCGGCGGCGTCGAGGTGCGGGACGACGCGCACGCGTGAGCGCCCGAGGCGGCAGCCGTCGATGAGCGAGGCGTGGTTCGCCGCGTCGGAGACGACGAGCACGTCCGGGCCGGCCAGCGCGCCCAGCAGCCCGACGTTCGCCGCGAAGCCTGAGCTGAAGGCGAGCGCGGCCGGAAGCCCTACCCAGGCGGCAGAGGCGCCCTCCAGGGCCGCGTGCTCCCGACGATCGCCGCCGAGCAGCCTCGACGCTCCCGCGCCGCCGCGGGGCGTTTCACGTGAAACGGGACGGCGCGCGAGCCCCAGGTAGTCGTTGGTCGACAGATCCGCCGCCGCCCCCGCGCCGTCCGTGCCGTCCGACCGTGGCTCGCGCAGCAGCCCCTCCCGGCGCAGCGCATCCAGCCGCCGATCGAGCCAAGCACCGAGCACGGGAGAGCGCTCCACGGGCGCCGCCTACCACGCGGGCCGCTCCCCGCCCACACCGCCGCCGCCCCAGCCGGGCGTCGTGCGTACCGCTTGGTCGGACCCCGCCTGCGAGCCGGCGCCCGGCGGCGGCCGCCTCCGCGGCGCCCCTGTCGCGCCGGCGCCTTCGGCGCCGCCGGCGATGCGCCCGCGCCGGAACGACGCACTCCGGCCAGCCCCAGCCGCCCGCCCCGCTCATCGCCCCCGCGGCGCCGCGGCGGCCCACGCCCGCCCCTGGCCCGGCCGCCGCCCGCCGAGCCACCCGCGCCTCGACGCACGCGGTGCCACAGCCCGCCTCCGCCCGCCTCCGCCCGCCCCGACCTCCCCCCCCCGGCCCCCACGCCGCGCCTCGCGCGCGCGCCCGCTTCACGCGCGAAACCCGGCCAGCCCGCGCGGCCCCTCCGCCGCGCTCGCACGGAGCCCCGGCCCACGGCCCATCTCAGACCGGCGCGCGACCGCGACCGACACCGGCCCGGCCCCGCGCGGCCCGATCCGCGGTCCTCCGAGCTCTCACCCCCACGCCCCCTCCGAGGCCCACCCGCCACAGCCCCCGACTCGCCCAGCCCCGACTCGCCCAGCCCCGACTCGCCCGGCCCCGACTCGCCCAGCCCCGACTCGCCCAGCCCCGACTCGCCCAGCCCCGACTCGCCCGGCCCCGATTCATCCAGCCCTGATCACTGCTGCCCCTCCGCGTCCCTCACCCCGCACGCTCACCCTCCCCCGCGACTTCGGCCGCCCCCGCCCTGGCCCGAACGACCACTCTCGCCCGCCGGCATCGCGCTCCGCCTGCGCTCTCGCTCGCCCCCTCCCCCGCACTCCCGCCGGCCCCCGCGGTGGCCCGAGCGCTCTCTCTCGCCCCCCGCCCCGACGCCCACCTCCGGACTCCCACTCGCCCCCGCGCTCCCACCCCCAGCCACGCTCGCAGCCGCACTCCCACCCGCCCCCCGCCCCAGCGCTCGCCCACGCCCACGCCCACGCCCACGCCCACGCCCTCGCACTCGCCCTCGCACTCGCCCTCGCACTCGCCCTCGCACTCCCACTCGCACTCGCCCACACCCACGCCCACGCCCACGCCCACGCCCTCGCCCTCGCCCTCGCACTCGCCCTCGCACTCGCCCTCGCACTCGCCCTCGCACTCGCCCTCGCACTCGCCCTCGCCCTCGCCCTCGCCCTCGCCCTCGCCCTCGCCCTCGCACTCGCCCTCGCCCTCGCCCACGCACTCGCACTCGCACTCGCCCTCGCACTCGTCCCCGCCCCCTCGCGCGCCCTCGCCCCCGCGCTCCCACCCGCGCTCGCACTCCCACCCCGCCCCCGCGCGCTCGCCCCCGCCCTCGCGCTCGCCCTCGCGCTCGCCCCCGCACTCCCCCCCTCCGCCACCGCCCAGCCGTTTCACGTGAAACACCCGGCCCGCCGCCCTCGGCCCGATGCATACACCTCCGTCTTCTTCCACACCCCTCTCCCACCGCAAGCCGCCCCGAACGCTCGACCGGCCGCCGTTTGCGCCCACCCAACCCCCGATGCCACACTCCCTGCGCTGCCTCCCTCAACCAGACATCCACGTCTGCTGCCTCTCCCTCCGGGAACCGCAGCCGTGACACCGCGCCCCGTCGGCCCCGGACGCTACGATCGACGCGTCACGCCTGCCGAGCGCCTCCTCGCGCAGCGTAACGCCCTCCGCGACGCGACCGCCCGCACGCTCCTCGAGTGCCCGCGCCCCTCCGTCCGCGAGATCCTCAGTCGCTCCGGCCTGAGCCGCGCGACCTTCTACACCCACTACGCCGACCTCTCCGCCGCCCGAGCCGATGTCGGCCGCGCCGCAGCAGCCGCCGTCGAGCGCGCCCTCGCGGTCCTGCTCCCATCGGCAAGCTCCCTGCCGGACCGCCTGCGCGCCGTCCCGCTGGCGCTCGCCGCAGCCCACCGAGCCGTCCCGGCCCTCCTCGCCGCCGCGCGCCTCCCGTCCCACCCCGCCGGCAACCCGAGCCCCCTCTCCGAGACCCTCACCGCCGCGCTCAGCCACTGCGTCGCCCCCCCCACCCACCCCGGGGACACCCCCGCCCCCGCGCTGGTCGAGGCCCTGTCCCAAACCCTCCTCGCCGTCCCCCCCGACCTGCTCCTCCCCCCCTCCGACCTCCCCACCCGCCTCGCCGAAGCCGCAACCACCCTCCTCACCCCGCTATAGTCTGCCCCCGTCCCCTTTCCCCCGCACTCGCCCCCGCACTCGCCCCCGCACTCGCCCCCGCACTCGCCCCCGCTCTCGCGCTCGCCCCCGCTCTCGCGCTCGCCCCCGCTCGCGCCCTCGCCCTCGCCCTCCCACTCTCGCCCGCACTCTCGCCCGCACTCTCGCCCGCACTCTCGCCCGCACTCTCGCCCGCACTCTCGCCCGCACTCTCG
>JADLEQ010000115.1 GCA_020846005.1 Polyangiaceae bacterium | reverse complement strand
TGCCGCCCGATCCGGAGGTGCCGCCCGATCCGGAGGTGCCGCCCGATCCGGAGGTGCCGCCCGATCCGGAGGTGCCGCCCGATCCGGAGGTGCCGCCCGATCCGGAGGTGCCGCCCGTCGCGCCATTCCCGCCGGAGCCGGAGGAGCCGCCCGATCCGGAGGAGCCGCCGGAGCCCGACGAGCCCCCGGTCGCGCCATTCCCGCCGGAGCCGGAGGTTCCCCCCGTCGCGCCGCTGCCGCCGGATCCCGCGCCTCCGCCCGTCGCGCCGCTGCCGCCGGATCCCGCGCCTCCGCCGGAGCCTGCGCCCCCGGACGCCCCCCCGGCGCCACCGGCGCCGCTCGAGCCGGACGTGCCGCCGGAGCCGGAGTCACCGCCGGAGCCCGCGGCGCCTCCCGCCGCGCCCCCACCGCCCGCGCCGGAACTCCCGGCGGCCGCGCCGGTGCCGGAGGTCGCGCCCGAGCCCGCGGCGCCGGAGGTGCCGCCCGCGCCGGACGCGCCGCCCGTCGCCGCCGCGCCGCCGGAGCCCGCGGCGCCGCCCGTCCCGCCGCTGCCCCCCGAGCCGCTGGAGCTGCTGTCGGTGCCGCCGTCCGTCGACGGGCCCCCGGTGAACTCCGCGCCCCCGCACGCGACCGCGAGCGAGACCACCCCGAACCACAGAGAGCGCGCCATGGCCCAAGGGTATTCCAGCCTCGCTCGCGTGCAAGCCGCGCGCCCGGGCGGGGCCGGGCGGCCCGCCGCCGGCTCAGGCGTCCGGCGGCGCGAGCTTCGCGTCGAGCTCGGCCTCCGTGAGGATCTCGGCGCCGTGCTTTCGCGCAGCGTCCGTCTTGCTCTTGCCGACCTTCTCTCCGGTCACGAGGTACGTCGTGCCCTTGCGTACCTTGTCGTGCACCTCGCCGCCGGCGGCCCGGATCGCGGCGTGCACGTCCTCGCGCTTGCGGGAGAGGACGCCGGTCACGCAGAAGGACGCGCCCGCGAGCGGCCCGCCCGCCGCGACGACGGCCGCGGGCTGCGGCCGCGACACCTCGCGGGCGAGCAGCCGCTCGAGGAGCGCGCGCGACTCCGGGTCGTGGAGGAATCGCGCGACGCTCTCCGCCATCTTCGGCCCGAAGCCCGCGATCGCGGCGGCGCGCTCTCGCGCCTCCTCCGGGCTCCAGGTGAGGAGCTGAGCGAGCGTGCCGGCCGCCTCGGCGAGCTGGCGCGCGGCGACCTGCCCCACGTGCTCGATGCCGACGCCAGTGAGCAGCCGCTCGAGCGGGCGCTCGCGTGAGGCCCGGATCGCGCCGATCACGTTCTCGGCGCTCTTCGCGCCCATACGGTCCAGCGCGGCCACCGCCGCCGCCTGCAGATCGTAGAGATCGGCCACGTCGGCGACCAGCCCGCGCGCGACGAGCTGATCGACCAGCGCCTCGCCCACGCTGTCGATGTCCATGGCGAAGCGCCGGCAGTAGTGCTCGATCGCGCCCTTCACCACGGCGGGGCACCGGCGGTTCGGGCAGCGGAGCGCGGCCTCCCCCTCGCGCCGCTCGACGGGCGTCTCGCAGGCGGGGCAGCGCTCGGGCATCGCGAACGCGCGCTCGTCACCCGTGCGCTGATCGGCGCGCACGCCGACCACCTGCGGGATGATCTCGCCGGCCTTCTCCACCTCGACGAGATCCCCGATCCGCACGTCGAGGCCGGCGATCACGTCCTCGTTGTGCAGTGACGCGCGCGACACGAGCGTGCCGGCCAGGCGCACCGGCTCGAGCTCGGCGACCGGCGTCAGCGCCCCGGTGCGACCCACCTGGACGGTGATGGCGAGCAGGCGGGTCGCGGCGCGCTCCGCCTGGAACTTGTAGGCGATCGCCCAGCGCGGGAACTTCGAGGTCGCGCCGAGCACCTCCTGGTGTCGGAAGTCATCGACCTTCACGACGGCGCCGTCCGTCTCGTACGGGTAGTCCGGCCGCCGCGCGTCGATGTCGCGGATGGCCGCGGTCACGGCGGCGAGGTCGTCGCATACCACGTGCGCCCGGTGCGTCGGCAGCCCGAGCGCCGCCAGGCGGTCGAGCGCGGCCGAATGCGACGGCGCGAACGCCGGACCCTCCACGACCTGCCAGATGAGCACGCGGAGCGGGCGCCGCGCGACCTCGCGCGGATCGAGCAGGCGGACGCTTCCGGTGGCCGCGTTCCGCGGGTTGGCGAACGGAGGCTCGCCGGCGGCTTCACGTGCCGCGTTCAGGCGCGCGAGGTCGCGGCGGTAGAGCACGACCTCGCCGCGCAACGTGAGGGGGTCGTGATACGGGAGGGTGACCGGCAGCGCACGGATGGTGCGCAGGTTGTGGGTGATCTCCTCGCCGCTCGCGCCGTCGCCGCGCGTGGACCCCTCGACGAGGCGCCCCTCGCGGTAGACGAGCTCCACGCTCCCGCCGTCCAGCTTGGGCTCCACGATGAAGCGCGGGCGCGCCCCCGCGGGGAGGCCCTCGGTCACCCGACGCACGAAGTCGGCGAGATCCGCCTCCGCGTAGGCGTTGTCGAGCGACATCATCGGCGCGACGTGCGGCACCGTCCGCAGATCGCTCCGCGGCGCGCCCGCGACCCGGCGCGTCGGGGAGTCCGGCGTCGCGAGCTCGGGCTGCGCCGCCTCGAGCCCCTTCAGCTCTCGGAGGAGCGCGTCGTACTCGGCGTCGGAGACGCTCGGGTCGTCGAGCACGTAGTAGCGGTGATCGTGGGCGCGGATCTCGGCGACCAGCGCGGCGTGCCGCCGGGCGGGGTCGGTCGCGGTGGGGGACATGGCCGGCCGAGCATAGGGCGGCTGCACGCGGGTCGCGCCCGGCCCGCGCTGAGGTATGGTCCGCCCGCCGCGATGGCGCTCGACTCCCCTCCCCCGCCGTCCGGTGAGCCCGGAGACGTCGAGCGCCCCGAGCCCGCGTCCGGCGACGTCCGCCCTCCTCGCGCCGAGGTGGAGCTGGACGCGCCGCCCGTATCGCGGGGAGGCGCGCTCTGGCGCGTCGGAGGGGTGGTGCTCACGGTGCGGCCCCACCAGTGGGTGAAGAACGTCTTCGTCCTCGCGCCAGTGGTCTTCGCCAAAGAGCTGTTCGAGCCCGCCCTGCTCTCCCGCGCGGCGGGGGCGTTCGGGGTGTTCTGCCTGCTCGCGGGCGCCGTGTACGCGATGAACGACGTGGCGGACGTGGACGCCGATCGCGCCCACCCCGTGAAGCGTCACCGCCCGATCGCGTCCGGGCGCGTGCCCGTCGGGGCGGCGCGGGTGCTCGCGGCCGCGCTCGTCGTCGTCTCCCTCGGCGCGGCGGTGCTGATCGGTCCGTGGCAGCTCGCGGCGGTGGCCGCGACGTACTTCGGCATCAACCTCGCCTACTCGCTGCGCCTGAAGCACGTGGCCTACGTCGACGTGCTGTGCATCGCGGCGGGGTTCGTCCTCCGGGTCTGGGCGGGCGGCTTCGCGACCGCCGTCGAGGTGTCGTCGTACCTGCTCGTCTGCACCGGGCTGCTCGCGCTCTTCCTCGGGTTCGGCAAGCGCCGCCACGAGCTCGCGGCGGCGGCCGCCAACGCGGGTCGACAGCGCGCGGCGCTCGAGGCGTACTCGCAGGGTGGCCTCGATGTCGCGCTCGGGGTGACGGCGCTCGCGACCACCGTGACCTACGTCGCGTACACGCTGGATCCGCACACGCGGGAGCTCTTCCGCAGCGACCATCTGTGGCCGAGCACGTTGTTCGTGCTGGCGGGCGTGGGGCGGTTCCTCCAGCTCGTTCGCAGCCGGCCCAAGGCCGAGAGCCCGACCCAGGAGATGCTGCGCGACGGACCCTTCGTCGCGATCGTCTTGCTGTGGGTCGCGCTCGTGCTGTTCGTCGTCTACCAGCTCAGGCCGATGCGATGAGCCGTCGCAGCGCGCCGCGCCAGGCCGCGTGATGGCGAGCGTCGAGGCCGCGGCGATCGGCGGCGCCGGGACGACCTCGGCGGTGGTGTCGAGCGCGGGCGGGCCGTTCGTCGATCTCGCGCTCACGCTCCCGATCTTCGTCGCGTACCACCTCGGCGTCGTGTTCTTGCCGGTGCGGAACGCCGCCGATTTCGTCACGCGGGAGCTGGTCGCGCTGGCGGACCACAGCGTGCTCGGCTACTCGCTGCTCACCCTGGGGCTCGGGGGCGCGTACGTCGCAGGGCTGCTGGTCGCGGGGCGGCGGACCGCCCTCGACTGGAGCCGCTTCGCGCTGGTGGCCGTCGAGGGGATCGCCTACGCGATCGCGATGCGGCTCGTCGCCGGGTGGGTCGTGGGCAAGCTCTCGCTGGGAGCGTTCGGCGGCGGGGCGTTCACTGGGCTCGTGATGTCGCTCGGCGCGGGCTTCTATGAGGAGGTGGCGTTCCGCGTCGTCCTGTACGGGCTCGGCGCGAGGCTCCTCGTGCTCCTGCTCGTGAAGGAGCCGACGGCGCCTCGGCGCTGGCTCGTGCGCGTCGGGTGGGCGATGGTGGCCGCGGCGGTCTTCAGCGGCTGGCATTACGTCGGCGCGCTCGGCGATCCGTTCGAGGTGCGGTCGTTCGTGTTCCGCTGGGTGTGCGGCGTGGTGTTCACGCTCATCTACGCGGCGCGCGGCTTCGCGCCCGCCGTGTGGACCCACGCGCTCTACGATGTCTGGGTGCTCGTGCTCTGAGCGGGCGCGTGGCGCTCCGCGAGGACGAAGCGCTCGACGTTGCCGCGGGGACCTGCCACGCGCGAGTCGACGCCGCCCAGCACGCGGAAGCCCGCGCGCTCGAGGGCCCCGACGGCGCTCGCGATCGCGGCCTCGCGCAGCTCCGGATCCCGCACCACGCCGCGCGTGCGGCGCGCGGCCTCACGGCCCACCTCGAATTGCGGCTTGACCAGCGCGAGGAGGCGCCCGCCCGGCGGGAGCAACCTGGCGAGCGCGGGCGCGAGCTTCTCCAGCCCGATGAACGACGCGTCGACCGTCACGAGGTCGAGCGGCTCGGCGAAGCGCTCGGGGTCGAGGTCGCGGGCGTTGGTGCGGTCGAGCACCACGACCGCAGGGTGGACGCGGACCCGCTCGGCGAGGAGCCCCTGCCCCACGTCGACGGCGTACACGCGCGCCGCGCCCCGCTGCAGCAGGCAGTCGGTGAACCCTCCCGTCGACGCGCCGAGGTCGGCGGCGATCACGCCGCGGACGTCGACGCCGAGGTCGTCGAGCGCGCCGTCGAGCTTGTCGCCACCGCGGGAGACGAACCGCGGGCCTCGCTCGACGGCGAGGGGGATCTCGGCCGGCAAGCGCGTCCCCGGCTTGTCGAGCACTCGGTCGCCGGAGCGGACTTGCCCGGCGAGCACGAGCGCCTGGGCGCGCGCCCGCGTCTCGACCAGCCCGCGCTCGACGAGCAGCGTGTCGAGTCGCTCTCGACGCACGCGCGGGGCCGCCATGACGGCGTCGGGTTCTAGCTCGGAAGGGAGCGCCGAACGCGCAGCCGGCGAGGTGCAGGCGCACACGCCTTCCGGCGTTACTGGAATGGCTCCCCGCGTCGTGGCCTGCGGAGCGAGCTGACGCGGGGAAGGAACCACCCCGCCGCGGCGTAGGAGGACCACCCTGAACCGAGCGCGCCGGGTCGCGTCGACCCTCATGAGAAATTGACCATTGGCTCGCCACCGTGCAGCATGACGGTCGCGGTGCCCACGGCTCGGAGCGGGGTCACCTGGACGAAAGGCCATCGGAGGACTCGGATGAAGACGACCAAGCATCTCGGACTCGCGCTCACGGCGCTCACGGCAACGCTCGCATTCGCCGGCGGCGCGCTGGCGCAAGAAGAGGAGCAGGCCGGAATGGCTCTGCCGCCGGGCGGCGCGCAGGGCGCGCAGGGCGGCTCCGATCACGAGGCCATGGTGGGGCGGTTCGCCGTCGGTTACCTCGGCCGCGCGGGCGTCCCGATCTGGGCCGGCCCGCTGAACCCGGCCAACGTGGGCACCGGGACCACCCTCATCGGCGAGGTGAGCGCGCCCGTCGTCGGCATCCGCTACTGGCTCGATCCCATGCTCGGGCTCGACGTAGGCCTCGGCTTCGCGTCGGTCGGCGGCGGCAGCGTGGAGACGGAGTCCGGCTCCGTGACGACGACGGTCGATCTCGCGAGCACCACGGCCTTCCTGCTCCACGGCGGCGTCCCGCTGTCCCTCGCCTCGTCCAGGCACTTCAGCTTCCAGGTCGTGCCCGAGCTCAACGTCGGGTTCTCGTCCCGGACGGAGGAGGATCCGGCTCCCCCGCAGGGCACCGGCCAGAAGCGCGAGTACGGTGGCTTCGGTATCGACCTCGGCGCGCGGGCCGGCGCGGAGGTCCACTTCGGCTTCATGGGGATCCCGGAGCTCTCGCTCCAGGGCAGCGTCGGCGTGTTCTTCGCCAGCCGCAGCGCCTCGGTCACCGTGTCTCAGCCGAACACGCCGGAGACGAACCTGAACGCGAGCACGACGGACATCACGACGACCGTCGGCTCGAACCCCTGGAACATTTTCACCAGCAACGTCTCGGCGCTGTACTACTTCTGAGCGCTGAACGGCACTTTCCCCCTTCCACGGGACCGAGGAGATCCACCATGGGCGCGAGGCGACTTCTCCAGCTGAGTGGCGCGCTGCTGTGCGCTTGGGCGTGCAGCACAGGTGTCGGGTCGAGCAAGCCCTTCGGGCTCGGCGAGGACCCGCCGCCGAACAGCTACGGAGAAGCGCCCGCGTCGGGGGACGCGCCGCAGTCGAGCTACGACGAGCCGCCCTGGGGCTCGGGGCTCCCGCCGTACGATCCGGCGTGCGGCTCTCCCGACGCGTGTGAGTCCGCGGCCGAGGGCGGCGACTACGACTGCTTCTGCGAGTTCTGCGAGTGCGCGTACGGCGCCGGCGCGCGGGAGTGCGAGCTCCTCTGCAGCATCTCGTCGTGCAACGGCGACGACTGCTCGGGCTGCATCGGCTCGTGCTTCGCGTGCGAGTGCGCGGCCGCGGGCGGGCAGGGCACCGGCGAGGAGTGCGCGAACGTGTGCAACGGCTGCACCGTGGACACCGGGTGCAGCGACTGCGCCGACGACTGCGCGCTCTGCGAGTGCATGACCGGAAGCGCGCAGCTCTGTCAGGCGTCGGGCTGCGCCAACCAGGGCGGCGGCGGTGGCTGCGGCGGCGACGACTGCTCCGGCTGCGCGGACGCCTGCGCCGAGTGCGTCTGCGAGCTGGGCGACGCCACCCAGTGCGAGAACGAGTGCGGCGGCGGCGGGGGTGGCTGCGACGGCACGGACTGCACCGGCTGCGCGGACGCCTGCGAGGGCTGCCTCTGCGCGACGGGTGGCTCCAGCTCGGAGTGCGCCAGCCTGTGCGGCGGAGGCGGCGGCTGCAGCGCCGGCGACTGCGGCGGCTGCACGGACGCCTGCGACGCCTGCCTGTGCGCGACGGGCAACGACTACACCGCGTGCGGTTCCATCTGCGGCGGCTGAGCCGCGCGCGGCGCGTGCCGGCACCCCACCGGCACGCGCGGTCGAGCGACGGGGGCGGCGCCGCAGCGCGCCGCCCGTAGCTTCAGGGCGCCGCGCGGCGCCGGCGGCGGCGGGCGACCACCAGCGCGGCGCCTCCCGCGAGCGCGCGCCAGGCGCCGATCGCGCCGGCTGCGCCTGGCGCGGCGCGGCAAGCGCACCCACCCTCGTCGCCGCCCCCCGGCGTCGCGCCCGCGCCTGCGTCGGCGCCTGCGGCCCCGCCCGTCGCGCCGCTCGAGGGTACGCCGCCGTTCCCGCTGCCGCCGCCGCCGCTCGCGCTCCCGCCGCCTCCCGCCGGGCCCGCTCCGGCCGTGCCGCCCGCCCCGGTCGTGCCGCCGCCGTTCCCGGCGGAGCCGCCGCTCCCCGAGGTGCCGGCGGAACCCCCCGAGCCGCCCCCGGTACCTCCGGAGCCAGGGAGGGGTAACGTCCCGCAGTCGCCCAGGCCGTGCTCGAGGGCCCCCAGGTCGTGCACGGTGGTGCTGCGAAGCCTGCCGCAGTAGTCGTCGACCACGTCCGTCTCGGCGGGGCCCGCGCCGAGGACGGCCGCTGGGTCGCCGACGAGCGAGAGATCGCCGACGAGCGGCGCCGCGTAGAGCGCGGTGAACGTGCTCAGCGCGACGCCGGCGAGGTTCGCCGTCCCGGTGAAGGTGCCACCGTCTCGCTCGCGGAGGCTGCCGCCGAGGAAGTTCCCGATGGCGACCCCGGTGGTCGTGTCGAAGCGGAAGTCGACGCCCGAGGTCGCGATGAGCGTGTTGTAGAGCACGCGCGTGTTGGCCGCGCGATTCAGGTAGATGCCCACGTCCGAGCAGTTCGCGACGACATTGTTGCGGAGCACCCCGTCCCGGTGCTCGACGGCGCAGGGCGTGGCGGCGTCGAAGGCCGGCGCGCAGAACTGCGGGGCGGTACCCCCCCCGCCCAGCGAGAGGCCGATGGTGGCGCCGGCGGACGTCACGTCGAGCGAGCAGACGACCAGGTTCCGCTCCACGACGCCGCGGGCGCCGCCGCTCTTCAGGAAGACGCCGTAGCTCACCTGGTTCCCGCCTCCCTTGTGGAAGTCGTGCAGGAAGTTGCCGCGCACGACCCAGTCGTCGCCGGTGTCGATGTTGAGCTTGGTGGTGGGGTTGGCGGTGTTCCGGGCGCGGGTGTCGGCGAGCTCGTTGTGCTCGACGAGGCCGGCGTTGGGCGTGCGCCAGACGCCCCCCACCTGCGCGGCGTTCACCTTGAGCTGCGCGTTGAAGTCGACGATCCGGCTGTCCCGCAGGACGAAGCCGTCCGCCGCGCCGCTCACGTGGAACGCGTGCTCGCAGTCGTCGTCCTGGGCGCACGTCCCGCGGACGTCGAGCCCCTCGAAGCGCCAGTGGGCGCCGGTCACCGCGAAGCCCTCGACCGACGAGAACTCGAGGCGCGCGCCGCGCGGCGTGGCGGCGCGCACGACGATCGGCGCGGTGGGCGTCCCGCTCGCCGCGCAGCTCAGCTTGCCGAGCGCGTACGTGCCCGGTGCCAGCACGATCACGTCGCCGGGCTGGGCGGCGGCCACCGCGGCGGTCAGCTCCGCCGCGGTGGCGACGTCGACCCGGGGCGTGGTGCCCTCGGCGCGAGCCGGCGGTGACGCCGCCGTCACGGTCACCGCCGCCACGACCCACGGACCCCACCGACGGTGCCGCTCCATGGCGCGAGCGTAGCACTCGGGTGGCGGGGTCCGTCGCGGCGGCGGGCGCCGGCGGGGTGGTGTCCCGCCAGCCGCGCGCCGGGCGGCCGCCGGGCGCGCCGCGGGCGGAGCGCCCGAGTTCCACCCGGCAGGGCGGGTGCAGGCGATCGAGGCCGTGCGCGTCGATCCGGTGCTCGCCGTGGCGCTCGCCGCCCTCGCCGGAGGCGTGGGGGTCGTTCGCCCCGCGGTCCTCGCGACGGCCCTGGTCGGCGCGGCGGCGCTCGTCGGGCGGGCCCAGGGTTGGGCGGTGGCGCTGGTCCTGTGCGTGGCGTGCGCGGCAGGCGCGGGGCGCGCCGCGCTGACCGTCGGGCGCTACGAGGCGGCGCGGATCGAGGCGCGAGACGCGCTCGGACCGGCGGCGCGGTGCGGCGGGATCGCGGAGGTGCTTGAGTCTCCGGTGTGGGCGCACGGGGCGCTGACGCTGGTCGTCGAGCTGTCGGAGCTCGAGTGCGAGGAGCGGCGCCTGCCCGGCCGCTTCCGCGTCCGGCTGCACGGCGGCCCCGCGGACGTGGGCCGCGGCGATCGCCTGGAGGTCGTCGCGCAGCTGGCGCCGGTGCAGCTGTTCCGTAACCTCGATCTCCCCGATCCGACGCCGCGCGCCGCGCGCCGGGGCATCGTCGGGAGCGGCGCCGTGCTGGGGGCCTCGGTCGTCGGGCGCGGCGGGGGGCTGCTCGCCTGGATCGATCGCGGCCGGGCCCACGCGCGGCGCAGGATCCTGGAGACGTTCGTGCCCGCGGCGCAGCCCATGGCTCGGGCGCTCGTGCTCGGGGAGAGCGATCTCGAGCCGGCGGAGGATGAGGCGTTCCGCCGCAGCGGGCTCTCGCACATGCTCGCCGTCAGCGGGACGCACCTGGTCTTCGCGGTGGTGTCGGTCGTCCGCGGGATCGCCGCCCTCCTCGCCCGGATCGAGCGCTTCGCGTGGGCGCGCGACCCGTCGCGGTGGGCGGCCGCGGCCGGCGTGCCCCTCGCGCTCGCCTACGCGGACTTCGCCGGCGGGAGCGGCTCGGCTTGGAGGGCCGCGTGGATGCTCGCGGCGGCGTTCCTCGTGCGAGCGCTCGGGCGGCGCCCGAGGGTCGCGCGGTCCGTCGCGGTGAGCGTGCTCATCGGCGTGGTGGTCGACCCGCTCGCGGCGTTCGACGTGTCGTTCCTGCTCTCCGCCGCGGCGACCGGCGGGCTCGTGGTGCTCGGGGCGCCCCTCGCGCGGCTGGCGGAGCGCGTGCCGGTCGCGCCGCTACGCTGGGCGGCCGCCAGCACCGCGGCGACGCTCGCGTCGATGACCGCCTGTGCGCCGCTGCTGCTCCTGCTGTCTCCGGAGCTGAGCCTCGCCGGGATCGTCGCGAACGTGCTGGCGGCGCCGTTCGGCGAGACGGCCGCCCTCCCCCTGTGTCTGCTCCACGCGGTCGCGAGCCCGGTGCCGGTCGTGGAGCGGGGCCTGGCGCTGGTCGCGAGCGGCGCGCTGCTGGTGGTCCGGGAGATCGCGCTGGCGAGCGCGGCGGCGCGGTGGGCGCAGGTGGCGCTCCCGCCGCCGACGGCCTGGCAGCTGGCCGTAGCGAGCGTATGCGCGCTCGCCGCGGTGGGCGCTCGGGGGAGGTGGCGCTGGGCGTGCCTCGGGGCGCTGGCCCTCGCGTGGGCCGGGCTCGAGCTCGGCGCCCGGCACGCCGGGCGCCCGATGGGCGAGCTGCGCGTCACGGTGCTGGACGTGGGGCAGGGCGACTCGGCGCTGGTCGATCTCCCGGACGGCTCGCTCTTCCTCATCGACGGCGGTGGCTTCGTCGGGAGCCCGGTGGATCCGGGGCAGAGCGTCATTCTGCCCGTGCTGCGCGCGCGGCGCCGGGATCGCGTCGACGTCGCGGTGCTCACCCACCCTCACCCCGATCACCTGAACGGGCTGGCGAGCGCGCTCGGTCGCCTGGAGGTGGGGGAGCTCTGGGACTCCGGCCAGGGCGAGGCCGAGGGGGCCGGCCCGACCTACCGGGCGCTCTTGGCCGATCTCCGGCGGCGCGGCGTGCCCGTGCGTCGACCCGGGGAGCTGTGCGGGCGACCGCGCTCGTACGGAGGCGCGAACCTCCGCGTGCTCGGGCCCTGCCCGGCGTTCGTGCCGGGGCGGGACGGCAACGACAACTCCGTGGTGCTCCACGTCGCGTACGGCGCGCGCGCGGTGCTGCTCACCGGCGACGCCGAGGTCGAGCAGGAGCGCGAGCTGCTCGCCGCGCACGGCGACTCCCTGCGCGCGGATCTGCTGAAGATCGGGCACCACGGGAGCCGCACGTCGTCGAGTCCGGCGCTGCTCGACCGCGTCCGCCCGGCGGTCGCGACGCTGTCGTGCGGGATCCGAAATCGGTTCGGCCACCCGCACCCGACGACGCTCGCGGCGCTCGCGGCGCGGGGGATCGGCGCGATCCGCGTCGACCGCTTCGGGGGCGCGCGCTTCGTCACCGACGGCGTGGGCGTCGAGGTCGTGACGTTCTCGTCGGGCCGCTGAGCGGCGTGGCCCGGGCAGCCTCTCGCGGCGGGCGGTCGCGGGAGACGGCGCCGGCGCGCGCGGGCGCTTCACCGCTCGGGGTCGGGGTGGTAGCGTCGGCCTGCGGCGCGGAGCCCAGATGGCGACCCCCCTGAGCGGCTATCGAGGGCGGATCCAGACGCTCTACTCCGCGGCGCAGCTCGCGGAGCGGGTGGCGGCGCTCGGAGCCGAGATCACGCGCGACTACACCGGCAAGTCGCTGGTGCTGTTGTGCGTGCTCAAGGGGAGCTTCGTCTTCGCCGCAGATCTCGCGCGCGCGATCGAGCTGCCGCTCCGCGTCGAATTCCTCGGCGTCGCGAGCTACGGGGACGACTCGGAGTCGAGCGGGGTCGTGCAGATCACGCAGGACCTCACGCGCCCCGTGGAGGGCGAGGATGTCCTGGTCGTCGAGGACATCGTCGATACGGGCCTCACGCTGAGCTACCTGCTCGAGGTGCTCGGCGCGCGGGGGCCAGCCAGCCTGAAGGTGTGCGCGCTCCTGCACAAGCCGGCGCGCGAGCGGAAGCACGTGCGGATCGATTACCTCGGGTTCACGATCGAGGATCGGTTCGTCGTCGGGTACGGCCTCGACTGGGCGCAGAGGTACCGGAACCTGCCGGAGATCGGGGTGGTGACCGACGGGGAAGAGGGGTAGGCAGGGGGCGGGGACGAGAGCGGGGACCCGAGGGCGGGCGGGGGTAGGGCTATGGGGGGGAGGCCTGCCACACTCGGGTCGGGACGCGGAGGTGGGCGAGGTCGGGGACGGCCTGCTCCGGGGGGATGGGGTCGGCGGTGGAGAACCCGGCGGTGAGCAGGGCGTGGCGGACGCCGGCGGGAGAGGGGAAGTCGGCGGCGGCTCCGCGGCCGCGGGTGACGAGCCAGATGGCGCCGCGTAGCGCGCGCGCGGCCGTCGCGATCGGGAGGCCGCCCTCGCTCGAGCGGAGCTCTGCGAGCAGGGTGCCGCCGCCGGACGTGGCGAGGGCCTGGGCGATGGCGCGGAAGATCTGGAGGCGCTCGGCGGGCGGGAAGTAGCCGAAGAGGCCCTCGCCCACGACGACGGGACGGCGCGCTCCGGCGAGGAGCGCCGCGAGCTGGTCGGCCGCGTCGGGCGCGGTCACGTCGATCGCGTGGTGGGTGAGCTGGCCCGCGAGCTGCTCGAGGAGGCGGCTGGACGCTCGGGACTCGAGCAGGCGGCGCTTCTCGGCGATCATGTGGGGGAGGTCGACCTCCAGGTAGCGGACGCCGTGGTCGGCGGCGAAGGTGACCCCGCGCCGGGAGAGGCCGGCGCCGAGCTCGATCACGCGATCGGGCTCGAGGCGGCGGAGCGCCCAGTCGATGGTGCGGTGGCGGAGCGCGAGGTACTGCGCCATCGAGGGGAGGCCCGGGGACAGGGCGAGCATCCCCTCCCCCGCCAGTCGGAGGCTCCAGAAGAGGCGGCGCCCGCGTGCCGTGGCGAAGAGGTCTGCGTACGGCAGGCCGAGCCAGTGCCAGACGTAGGACGTGTAGTAGGCGGTCGGGGCGATCCGGGCGTCGCGCGCGTTCGTCATGTCGGCGGGAGGCGCTCAGGTCGCGCGGAGCCGCTCGCGGACCCACGCTGCGGCCTCGGGGGTGGAGAGCGTGCCGCCCACGTCGCGCGTGCAGCGGCCAGCGTCGAGCGCCTCGATGACGGCCCGCTCGATGCGGCGCTCAAGCTCGGGCCAGCCGAGGTGCGCGAGCATCATCCCGACGGTGAGCAACGCCGCGAACGGGTTGGCGACGGCCTTGCCGGCGAGTGGCGGTGCAGAGCCGTGCACGGGCTCGAAGAGCGCGAGGCGGCTCGGGTCGGACCAGTGGACGTTGGCGCTCCCCGCCATGCCGAGTCCGCCCTGGAGCGCCGCCCCGAGATCCGTCACGATGTCGCCGAAGAGGTTGTTGGTGACGATGACATCGAACTGGCTCGGGTCCTGGATGACGTACATGCAGAGCGCGTCCACGTAGACGTGCGACGCCTCCACGTCGGGGTACTCGCGCCGCAGCTCGTCGAAGACCCGGAGCCAGAGCTCGTGGGCGTGGCGCATCGCGTTCGACTTGTCCGCCATGTGGAGTCGCTTGCGCGGGCGCGTGCGGGCGTGTTCGAACGCGGCCCGCTGGATGCGCTCGACGCCCTTGCGGGTGTTCACGTCCTCGTTGATCGCGATCTCGTCCGGCGTGCCGCGCCGCATCTGTCCGCCGATGCCGACGTAGATGCCCTCGGTGTTCTCGCGGAAGACGAGGAGATCCACGTCGCGCGCCGTGCGCCCGGTCAGGGGGACCAGCCGATCGGCGAGCGCCTTGACGGGCCGCACGTTCGCGTAGAGGTCGAAGCCGAACCGAAGCCCGAAGAGGATGTCGCGCGCGTGCTCGAGGCCCGGGACTCTCGGATCGCCGAGCGCGCCGAGGAGCACCGCGGAGTACTCGCTGGCGAGCGTCGCCCGGACCTCCGCGGGGAAGGTCGTGCCGTCGCGGAGGTAACGCTCCGCGCCGAGGTCGAGCGGCCAGAGGGCGATGGGGAGGCCTCGGTCGCGGAGCTCCTCCAAGAGGAGGGTCGCCTCGCGCACGACCTCCGGGCCGATTCCGTCGCCACCGAGGACGGCGATCTTCTTCATGTGCCGATCTGCCGCCACAAACGGCTGGGCGTCAAGCGCAGACCGGGCAGTCGCAGGTCACGTAGCCGTCCGCGGCGCTCGAGCAGACATAGGGCGAGCCGCCGCACGCGGACGCCGCGCACCAGCAGTCGAGCCCGGACGGCGCGCAAGGGTTGGGGGCGCAGGTCTCGTGGATCCCCGGGCCGGCGAACGTGCGCACGCAGATCTCGCCCGGGGCGCAGGTGACGGCGACGCCGCCCGCGTCGACTCCGCACGCGAGCTCCGGGCACGGCGCCTCATCGACCTCCCAGGTCGATCCAGCGCAGATCGCGTGCACGCGGCCGCGCGCGGTGTCGCAGAGGTCGTAGGTGCAGTCGAGCCACCCGAGGCACTTGCAGCTCTCTCCGTCGGCGGGTGGGTTTCCCGCGAACGCCTCGCAGGTGGGTTGGGGTGGTCCCGGGGCGGGCTCCTGCCACCACGTCCCGGCCTGGCACACGAAGTTCTGTGACCAACAGTCGGCCGGGTACGTGCATCGCAGCCCCTCCGGATCGCAGGCGGCGCCGGTCGCCGGGGGGCTCGCGGGGCAGGTGCCGCCGCCGGAGCCGCCCGTGCCGGAGCTGCCCGAGGCACCTCCGCCGCCCGAGGCTCCCGAGCCGCCTCCGCCGGCCGCGCCGCCCGAGGCTCCCGAACCCCCCGAGCCTCCGGCGGCGGATCCGCCCGTCCCGGCCCCGCCGTCCTGCCCCGCGGAGGCGCCGCCGCCGTCCAGCGCCGGGCCCTCGAACGTGGTGCCCCCGCACGCCGCCGTGCAGAGCACGAGGCCGAGCCAGAGAGAGATCGCGCGGTCGCTCATGGGGAACATCACCTCGTCCCGAGCGCTAGCACGCGGCGTGCCGCGCGTCCGCGCGGCGCGCAGGCGGCGGCCGGCGCCCCGCCCGCGATCGGCGCCGCGCGAGCTGGCACACCTCCGGGCGCCGGGATCACGGGGCGCTCGGGGCGGGCGGCGGCGCGCTCAGGCGGTGGCCTCGAGCGCGCTCCGGACGAGCAGCGCGACGTGCGCGGGATCGGCGTCGTCGACGGCGCCGACGAGGGACGCGGCGTCGAGCACGAGCACGTCGGTCACCGCGCACGCGGCGTCGAGTGCACCTGACGGCGCGTCGATGCGGACGACGGCGACCGCTCCTGCGAGCGTCATCGGCCAGAGCGGCGCGTACGCGTCGAGCGCCGGGAGCCCGAGCACCTCGAGCGCGACCCCCTCGGCCAGGCGCAGCGTCGCCAGCGCGTGGGGGATCGGCGCGGCCGGCGCCGGCTCGCTCGGGCCTACCGCGTCTGCGATCCGCCGCAGGGCGTGCCCGACGGTCGTCAGCCGCCGCGGCGTCGCGGCCAACACCAGCCGAGGCGCACCCCCGAACCCGGCGCGTGTGCGGCGGCGCACCACCGCCGCGAGCACGTTCAGGCGGTCCGGCTCGGCGAGCTCGACGGCGACCGCGCCGCGCGGGACGCTCCGGAGCTCGCCGCGCTCGAGGAGCGCGAGCATCGCCTCGACGATCGCGAGATCCGGCTCGGGGAGCTCGTCGAGCAGCTCGTCGAGCGTGCGCGGCGCGGCGGTCAGCTCCAGCACGCGCCGCACGACCTCGGTGTCCCCGTCGCGCGGACCGCCGATGGCGAGCAGCGCGTCGCTCGCGTCGCCGAGGTGCCCGCGCAGGCGCCGGAGCTCGTCGAGCTGGCGCATCCCCTCCATGAGCAGGTGCGACGCGGGCGTGACGATGCGCCGGAGGGGGGCCGGCGCGGTGGAGACGAACGAGAACGCGCCCTCGTTCTCGCCGAGGAGGCGGAACAGCGCCTTCTCGCCCTCGAGCCTGCGGTACACGGCGTCGGTCAGCTCGCCCTCGACCAGGCGGATCTCGCCGGCGCCCGACCCGAGGGTGAGCGCGAGGGTGCCGGTGCGGCGGTTCATCGACAGGAGCTGGAGCAGATCGGGGAGGGCGATCTGCGACACGTCGCCGCGGAAATCCCCGCGAGCGATCGCCGCGGGCGCAGTCCGGGGCGGGATCGAGAGCAGCCGGCGAGCGATGGCGTCGGCGTCGGCGCGAGGGAGCTGCTCGGAGGGCGCGTCGGGGCGTGGGCGGTCCGCCAGCACGAAGCGCGGGAGCTCGGCGAGCGCGCCGTCCAGATCGGCGTCGAGGAGCGGGCCGAGGAGCGCCTCGGAGACGACGACGGCGTCGGGCGCCGAGCGGCGCACTCGCTCGACGGCGCCCTCCGCGTCGTCCGCCAGCACCACCGTGAGCCCGCGCTGGCGCAGCTCGGAGGCGAGCGCCGCCAGCGAGTCGAGGTCAGGCTCCAAGAGCACGATGGATCGCATCAGTCGGCCAGCCTCCGCCCCGACGCCTCGCTGAGCCGCTCGATCACCAGGTCCGCGAGGACGGGATCGGCCGCGTGTACGGCGCGGACGCCGCCGCCGGTGGCGCGGCCCACGAGCACGTAACCCCCGTGCTCCGCCACGATGACGAGCGCCTCCACGTCGACCAGGCCGTGGGACTGCCCGAGATCCACGCACTCCCACTGGCTCGTGGTGTCTTCGCGCCCGACCAGCGCGCGGACCGCGGAGCCCACGCTGATGCCGTGGCGCTGGGTCGCGACGACGCGCGCGGCGCCGCCGCGTAGCGCCTCCGCCACGGCGCCGAGCGCGAGGCCCACCAGATCGATCGCGGGCAGCTCGATGCCGCGTGGCGCGCCGGGGTCGGCGGCGCCGGCCGGCGGGGCGTCCTCCGCGTGCTCGAGGAGGGCGTCGACCAGCTCGGCGAGCGGGAGGCGATCGAGCGCCCGAGTGGTGACGATCGAGCGCCGCGTCGCCTCGGCCCGGCTCTTGGCCACGCGCAGGAGGAGCGAGAGGTCGGTGCCGTCGTGCGGGAACGTCGCCACGCCGATCGACGCGGCCCCGCCCGCGTCCGGGGCGAGCCCGGTGAGCCGCCGGGCGATGCGGCGCCGGCAGGTGTTGGCCCCGAGGCCGCCGGTCTCCGGCATGAGCAGGTAGAATTCGTCGTCGTCGACGCGCGCGAGGACGTCCGTGTCGCGCACCGCGCCGAGGATCTGGTCGGCGATGGCGACGCTCGGGTGGAACGACTGCGAAGAGGTCGGAGCGCTGGCAGGGGGCGGCGCGGGTCGAGGCAGCCCGGGCGCGCTTCGCGCTCGCTCGGGCGCGACCGTCGGCGCCTGGCTGGCGGGTGGGGGGGGAGGGAGTGCGGGGAGCGCGATCGTCGCTAGCGCGAAGCGGCGGGCGTGGCGCCGCGCCTTGTCGATCTCGCGCCCGGCCACGTCGACGAAGTATGCGAAGGTGTAGGCGCTCGAGCTCGGATCCTTCATCGCCCCGCGACTCGATTGCTCGCGGGCGTCGGTCAGGGCGAGGAGGAGCGCGAGCTGCGAGGTGACGGCGTCGGCGAGCGGGAGCGGATCCTCGGGGTCGGCCGGGGCGAGGACGAGGAGCGCGCCCGCGGACAGCCCGGGGGGGCGAAGCACGGCGAGGTCGTGCGTCGCCGCGTGCTCGAGGACGGCGAGCTCGTCACAGTGAGCGGGCGGCTCGGGCGCGAGCCCCGCGTGCGCCAGCCGGACGAGCTGCGACGACGCCTCGCCGGCGGGGGCGTAGATGGCCGCGGCGTGCGCCGGCCCGTGGTGGAGCACGGCGGCGAGCGCCTGCTCGGCCGCCGCGCGCCGGGTCGGCGCCGCCGAGGCGGTCGCGAGCCGCGCGACCAGCGCGAGGCCGCCCGCCGTGCGGTTCGCGGAGAGCTCGAGGGCGCGCCGGGCGTCGCGGTTCGCGGCGCGCTCACGCACCAGGGCGAGCGCGCTCAGCACCTCGTCGCCCGAGAGCGGGAGGAGGAGGAGCGCGACGCCGCCGAGCGCGACGGCCTGCGTCGCGAGCTCCAGGGCCGCGGGCGGGGCGAGCGCGATGACGCTCACGCTCGGCAGGAGCGCTCGCAGGTGGTGGACCGCGGCGAGGCCGGCTCCGGCCGCGAGGGAGACCTCGACGAAGACGGCGTCGGGCGCCTCGGCCGCGGCCTGCGCCAGCCCCGCGGGGAGCTCGCTGACGACGTCCAGGTGGTCGCCGGCGGCCGCGGTGACGCCCCGCAGCAGCGCCGCCGCCGGCGCATCGGCCACCAGCGCGAGGAGGTGCAGGCCTTGGGGTTCCGGCGTCACGCGAGCGAGGTCTCCCCGTCGAAGACATGGACGGCCGGCCCGGTCGCGGTGACGCGCTGGTCCGGCCCCACCACGACGCGCAGCGGCCCGCCGGGGAGGCGCACCACCAGCTCGCGCCCTGGCTCGGCGCGCCCGGCTGCGATCGCCGCGACGGCGACGGCGGCGGCGCCCGTGCCGCAGGCGAGCGTCCGCCCGACCCCTCGCTCCCACACGAGGACCTCGAACGTGTCGGGGCGCGGCTGCGCCGCCAGCTCGACGTTGGTGCCCTCGGGGAAGGTGCGGGAGAACGGTGGCGCGAGCTCGTCCAGCAGGCGCTCGTCGAGGGCGGCGTCGAAGGTGACGGCGTGCGGATTGCCCATGGAAACCAGCGCGAAGCCGAGGTCGTGTCCGGCGTGGGCGACGGTGCGGTGGCCGAGGTGCGCGCCGTGGCCTGCGTCGAAGCAGATCTCGTCCGGAGGCAGCGGCTCGCAGCGCCTCGGGCCGGCGTCCGTCTCCACGACGAAGGGCCCGGTCGCGCGCCCCGTGCGCACGAGGTGGCGGGCCACGCAGCGCAGCCCGTTGCCGCACATCTCCGGGCGGGAGCCGTCCGCGTTGAGGACCAGCATGCGCGCGAGGGCCGAGGTGTCGCTCGGCGGGAGGATCAGGAGGACACCGTCGGCCCCGACGCCGCGGTGACGATCGCAGAGGCGCCGGGCGGTGTCCCGCGTCAGCGTCGCGTGGGTCGCGTCGACTACGATGAAGTCGTTGCCGAGGCCTTCGTACTTGGAGAAGCGGAGCATGGGCGCGGGGTGCGGGGGCTAAGGGGCTTCCCGCGCGAGGCGGCGCGCGAGCTCGGCGGGGGCGAGCGCCGCGATTCGGAGCACTTTCGTGCGAGAGTGCTGGCCGCGCCAGACGTCGACGCGGGTCGGCGCGACCCCCAGCCAGTGCGCGATCAAGCGGGTGATCTCTGCGTTGGCCGCGCCGTCCACCGGCGGCGCCGAGACGGCGACCTCGACGCTCTGATCGGCGGCGACCCGGACGCCGGGATGCGAGGCGCGCGGCCGGACGCGGACGGACAAGGTGGCGCTCTCGGCGGGGGTCTCTCTCGGGCGAGCGCGGTCGCGGGGAGCCGGCGGCACGGGGCGAGCCTACGGCAGCCCGCGGCGCGGGGTAAGGGAGGGGCGCCGGTGGCGGTCCCGTGGGCGCGCGCCCGCGGAGGGCGCGTGCAGGCGCGGGGCCGGGGGTCGCGAGGCGCGCGGGTACGCGTGGCCGTGGGGGGCGGGGCGCGCGGCTCGGGGGGCGGGATGCTAAGGCGGGTGTCGATGCGTCCCCTGGTGTTGAGCGGGTTCATGGCTGCGGGCAAGTCGACGGTGGGGCGGCTCGTGGCGGGGCGCGCGGGCGTGGAGTGCGTCGATCTGGACGCGGTGATCGAGGCGCGCGCCGGGGCGTCGGTGAGCGGGCTGTTCGCCGAGGTGGGCGAGGCCGGGTTCCGGCGGCTCGAGGCGGAGGCGCTCGACGCGGAGCTCTCGCGGGGGCGCGCCGGGGTGATCGCCGTGGGGGGCGGGGCGCTACTCGACCGGGAGCGGCGGCTGGCGGTGCTAGAGCGCGCGATCGTCGTCACGCTTCGGGCGCGTCCGGAGGAGCTGGCACGGCGGGCGCTGGCGCAAGGGGGGCGCCCGCTGCTCGAGGGCCTCGGCGGGCCCGCGCTCGTGCAGCGCGTGCGGTCGCTGCTCGGGGCGCGGGCGGAGGCGTACGCGGAGTGTCACGCGAGCGTCGACACGGACGGGCTCGACGCGGAGGAGATCGCGCGCGAAGTGGAGGGCGTCTGGCGTCGCGCGCCGATCGCCGTGGCGGCGGGCGCGAGGAGCTACGCCGTCGAGATCGGGAGCGGGATCGCGGGGGGGCGCGTGGCGGAGCTCGTCGGGCGCCCGAGCCGGGTGCTCGTCGTGACGGACGATCGCGTGGGGCCGCTGCACGCGCGGGAGATGGAGCGGGCGCTCGCCGCCGTGGCACCGACCGGCCTGGTGACGCTGCCAGCCGGCGAGGTGCACAAGGACCTCGGCTCGGTGAGGAGGGTGCTCGAGGCGGCGCTCGGCGCAGAGTGCGATCGCGCGTCGGTGTTCGTCGGCGTCGGGGGTGGCGTCGTGACGGACGTGTGTGGCTTCGCGGCGGCGTGCTTCTTCCGCGGGGTGGAGTGGGTGGCGGTCCCGACGACGCTGCTGGCGATGGTGGACGCGGCGGTCGGCGGGAAGACCGGCGTCGACGTGGGCCGGGCGAAGAACGCGGCGGGAGCGTTCCACCAGCCGAGAGCGGTCGCCTGTGATCTGGCGCTGGCGGCGACGGAGCCGCAGCGGGGGCACGTGTCCGCGCTCGCCGAGGTCGCCAAGGCGGGGCTCGTGGGGGACGCGGAGCTGTTCGAGCTGCTGGAGCGGGAGCCGGGGAAGGTGCTCGGCCGGGATCCCGGGCTGGTGGAGGAGTGCGTGCGACGGTCGGTGGCGGTGAAGGCGAGCGTGGTCGGTCGGGACGAGCGGGAGGGGGGCCTGCGGGCCGTCCTGAACCTGGGTCACACGATGGGGCACGCGCTCGAGGCCGCCGGCGGCTTCGAGCGGTGGACGCACGGGGAGGCGGTGGCGCTCGGGCTCGTGGCCGCGGTGCGCTTCGGCGTGGCGCGAGGGCTCACGCCGGTCGTGGTCGCGGATCGGGTCGTCGCGGCGCTGGCGGCGCTCGGCCTGCCCGTCACGGTGGAAGGGGGCGCGGTGCGGGCGGCGGCGGACCAGGTCGGCGCCGACAAGAAGCGGGCGGGCGCCGACGTACGCATGGTGTTCGTGCGAGGCGTCGGGGAGGTGAGCGTGGAGCGGGTGCCGCTCGAGGAGCTTCGCGGGTGGATGCGGGCGGGCGGGGCAGCGTGAGCCACCCCGGCGCGCCAGCGGCTTTGTTGGCGCGGCGGGGAGGCGGCCGTTAGACTTCTCGGGCAAGGGCCAGCGAGGCCCGATGAGGCAACATGGCGCGATTCGTTCCCAAGGTCGTCGGCGGGCTCGTGTTGGCGATGGCGTCGGCCGGCGCGGCGGGCGGGTGCGCCGACAACGAGACCATGCTCTTCGTGGTGGGGGTCCAAGCGGTCGAGGGCGATTGCCTCGCGAAGCCCGACCTCTCCAAGCCGTTCCGGGGGGCGGGGGTGCTCGATCTGGCGTTGCGCAATCCGCCCGTCTACAGCGCTGCGCTCATCGTCGGGAACCAGCTCGTGCAGCGGGGGGACGAGGAGAAGCTCCGGACGGAGTCGTCGCACATCTCGCTCGAGGGCGCCGAGGTGACCGTCACGGACCTCGCCGGCACGCAGCTCGATGCCTACACGGTGGACGTGAGCGGGTACGTCCCGGCGACCAAGGGGAACGAGGCCGGCTACGGCGTCGCCACGGTTCCGCTCATCCCGGGGGGAGGCGACATCACGGCCGGGGCGACGTATCGCGCGATCGTGCGGGTGTTCGGCAGGACGCTCGGCGGCCAGGTCGTCGAGTCGGGTGAGTTCGTGTACCCGATCAGCGTGTGCTTCGGCTGCCTGGTGACGTTCCCGGTCGACGCGTGGGACCAGACGCTCTCGACGAGCTACGAGTGCAACAGCACGCAGCCGCCCGAGGACAGCGACGCCTGTATCATCGGGCAGGATACGACGATCGACTGCCGCCTGTGTCGGGGCAACTCGGTCTGCGACTGACCGTGGGCGAGCGCCGGCGGTGAGCGGGACCCGAGGCGCGCCGATCGTTGCGGCCGTCTTCGCGGTCGCGCTCCTGGGCGCGCGCGGGGCCCGGGCCGAGCCGCAGTGGAACGGAGCGCTCCTCGGGGGGGCGACGGGCGTGGGCGACGACGGCGGCTGGTGGAGGCGGACGACGACGTACGCCGGGCTGCGCGGAGAGGTGTTGTTCGGGCGGGGGCGGAACGTCGAGATGGGCGCTGGGCCGTACGTCTCCGTCGGGACGGTGGGGTGGGAGGACGTGAGGCCGGGCGCGGGGGGATCGTGGCTGGTGCCGCTGAACGAGTACGTGCCGGTGGTGCTCTCGGGCGGCGGGTACGCGAGCTTCGGGCGGGCGCGACCGGGCGCTGGCGTCTCCGGGAGCCTCTTCATCGGCGCGCACAGCCACAACTTCCACTCGGCCTACGCGATGGTGTGGGGGGTCGCCCTCGGAGTGGAGCGGAGCGTGATCGGGGCCGAGGAGCGGATCGTCACGGTGGCCGCGCACCTCGATCTGGTCGGGCTGGCGCTGCCCGGGCTGCTCCTCTACGAGGCGGTGAAGGGGCCCCCGCCCACGGAGTGAGGGGGCGGGCGGGGGGCGCCGCGGCTCGGGCGCCCGGGATCGCTAGAGCTCGGCCTCGAGCTCGTCCGCGGAGTCGTCCGGGGGTTCCGGGGGTGCGGCGGCGTCCAGGGCTGCGTCGATCCGCGCCAGCGCGCTGGTGAGCACCTCCCGGGAGCGGCGCTCGAGCGCCGTGCGCGCGGCGCGCTCCTGTTCGAGATCGTGCGCGAGGGTGAGCGCCGCGAGGAGGAGGGCCTGGGGCGAGATCGCGCGGCCTGGCTGGGTCAGCTCGCGGACGCGGCGGTCGACGCTGTCGGCGAGGCGGAGCACGTCGCGCTCGTCGAGCGAGGTGACGACGCGGTAGCTCTGGCCGCCGACGCGGAGGTCGACCGGGGGACGGGGCACGAGGCGACGCTAGCAGCGCAGGGGGGCGATGGAAATGGGCGGGCCGGGCGCGCGGCGGAGCGGCGGCGGGCGCGCGCGAGAAGGCGGGAGGGGAGCGGGAGCGGACGGGGCGCCCGTGGGGGCGGGGGCGAGCGGGAGGGCGAGCGCGGGGGCGAGCGCGGGGGCGAGGGCGAGGGGGCGAGCGCGAGAGCGCGGGCGAGGGCGCGAGCGGGGGCGAGCGCGAGAGCGCGGGCGAGAGCGAGAGCGCGGGGGACTGCGCGGGCGAGCGCGAGAGCGAGAGCGGGGGCGAGAGCGCGGGCGAGAGCGGGGGCGAGAGCGGGGGCGAGAGCGGGGCGAGAGTGCGGGCGAGAGTGCGGGCGAGAGTGCGAGCGAGAGTGCGAGCGAGAGCGCGAGCGAGAGCGAGAGCGCGGGCGAGAGCGCGGGCGAGAGCGAGAGCGGGGCGAGAGTGCGGGCGAGAGTGCGGGCGAGAGTGCGGGCGAGAGTGCGGGCGAGAGTGCGGGCGAGAGTGGGAG
>JADLEQ010000114.1 GCA_020846005.1 Polyangiaceae bacterium | reverse complement strand
TCCACCTCGCGAGCGGCGAGACCCCGAGCTCCAGAGGCTTCGGGGCGCGCGTCGTGAAGGCGAGCCGGCGGCCGGGGCGGAGCTCGAGCGCCGGCAAAGCGCAGTTGGCTTTCCTTAGCCGCCGACCTCCGCCGCGACGATGTCCGCGGGGGCGAACCCGAGCCCCGCCGCGGCCGCTTGCACCACCAGCGAGGGAGACGCGGAGACGACGAGGCACCGCAGCCCGGCGCCTCGCGCCCAGGCGAGCACCCGGCGGAGGCCGGCGTGGTAGCGCGCGTCGAGCCTGCGCGCCGCCAGGATGCGCGTCGACTCCCCTACCAGCTCCTCCGGCGCCCACCCGGCCCAGCACCAGGCCATGATCTCGTAGACGCGACGCTCCGCCACCGCTCCGGTGATGTGCGCTGCGCAGAGCCGCGCCATCAGCTCCCCCGCCCGACCGACCGACGGTAGCCAGTGCGCCTCGCACTCGGCCGCGAGCGCGGGCGCGGCGGCCTCGCGCAGGAGGCCCTCGGTGAGCGCGGCTCCGAGCGCGTCCTCGGCGACGTCGCCCGCCCACAGGGTGCCGTCGCCGTCGAACGCGAGCACGTCGCCGGGCTGCGCCAGCGCCTCGAGGCGCCCGACGAGCCCGGCCTCGTCGAGGCGCTCGACGCTCACTCCCCCCGGGTTCCCCACCACTCCTCCGCGTGCTCGAGATCCTGCTCCGTGTCGATCTCCATGTAGGCGCCCGGGGTGTCCTCGCGGTGCACCGCCTCGCCCCGCTCCAGGAGGAAGGCGAGGAGATCGATGAGGTACGCGCGCTCGAACGTGCGCCCCTCGCGAAACTCGGGCGCCTCGCCGAAGCGCGCGCGCGCCTCGTCGTAGCCGGCCACGAGCCGCCGCGCGCCCTCCGCCGAGAGCTTCGTCACCCCGATGAACTCACCGTCGGCGGCCTCGGACGGGATGCGGCGGCTCACCTCGACGACCCGGCGGCCCTCGGCGCGGAGCTTCTCCGCGTCGCTCTCCGGGTGCTGGCTCCTCACGACGTAGCGACGGCGCCAGCGCGTGTCGCAGCCGAGGACGATGTCCTCCGGCGCGCCCACGAGCCGCCGCACGATGGCGGCGTCGTAGATGATGTCGGCGTACGTCGTGACGCAGCCCTCGAGCAGATGCTCGCGGGCGCAGAGCAGCGAGGCCAGCACGTTGTTCTGCGCCCAGCGCTCGTTGCGGACATAGGTGAGCTCGGGATACCGGGCGCGGACGGAGTCCTCCGCCCAGCCGGAGACGAACACTACCTCCTCCCGGCGGATGCCAGCCCCGGCGAGCGCCTCGAGGATCCACTCGAGCATGGGGCGCCCCATGACCTCGACGAGCCCCTTCGGGCGATCTTCCGTCTGGCTACCGAGCCGCGCGCCGCGGCCGGCTCCAATCACGATGGCGCGCATCGGGGCGAACCCTACACCAGCTTCACTCTTCCTCGCGCAGCTTCGCGAGCACCGTGAAGTCCTCCAGCGTCGACACGTCGCCTGTCGACTCGCGGCCCGCCGCCACGTCCTTCAGCAGGCGGCGCATGATCTTGCCGCTTCTCGTCTTGGGCAGGCCATCGGCGAAGCGCACGGTGTCGGGCCGAGCGAACTTGCCGATCTCGCTGCCGACGTGCTCGGCGAGCGTACCGCGCATCGCCTCGCTCGGCTCGTGCCCGGGCTTCAGCGTCACGAAGACGACGAGCGCCTGGCCCTTCAGCTCGTCGGGGCGGCCGACCGCGGCCGCCTCCGCGACGGCCGGGTGCGCGACGAGGGCGCTCTCGATCTCGGCGGTGCCGATGCGGTGACCGGCGACGTTCAGCACGTCGTCGATGCGGCCGACCACGCGGAAGTAGCCCTCGGCGTCGCGGTGCGCGCCGTCCCCCGTGAAGTAGACGCCCTCGATCTCGCTCCAGTACTGCTTGCGGTAGCGCTCGTCGTCGCCCCAGACGGTGCGGAGCATGCTCGGCCACGGGCGCGTGAGCACGAGCAATCCAGCCTCGCCCGCGCCGACGGGCGAGCCGTCCCGCCGGACCACGGCGGGCGCGGCCCCGAAGAACGGCAGGCCCGTCGAGCCCGGCTTCGCGGGCGTGGCGCCCGGCAACGTGGTGAGCAAGATGGTGCCCGTCTCCGTCTGCCACCAGGTGTCGACGATCGGGCAGCGGCGGCGCCCGACGTGCTCGTGGTACCAGATCCACGCCTCGGGGTTGATCGGCTCGCCGACGCTGCCGAGCAGCCGCAGGCTCGACAGATCCGCCTGCTCGAGGAAGCTCGTCCCCTGGCGGATGAACGCGCGGATCGCCGTCGGCGCGGTGTAGAGGATGCTGACGCGGTGGCGATCCACGATGCGCCAGAACCGGCCCCAGTCGGGCTGGTTCGGGGCGCCCTCGTACAGCACGACCGTCGCGCCGTTGGAGAGCGGCCCGTACACGACGTAGCTGTGGCCGGTGACCCAGCCCACGTCCGCCGTGCACCAGAAGACGTCGTCGTCTCGCAGATCGAAGACGTAGCGGGTGCTCACGTGCGCCCCGGCGAGGTAGCCGGCGGTCGTGTGGAGCACGCCCTTCGGCCGGCCGGTGGAGCCCGAGGTGTAGAGCACGTAGAGCGGGTGCTCCGCGTCGACGCTCTCGGGGGCGCCCCGCCCCGGATCGGCGGCCGCCATCGCCTCGTGCCAGTCGACGTCGCGCGCGTGACGCTCCGCTGGCGCGTGCGCCTCGCCGAGGTGCCGCAGCACCACGACCTTCTCGACGCAGGGCGTCTCGGCGACGGCTCGATCGACCGTCGCCTTGAGCGGCACGACCCGCCCGCGCCGCCAGGCGCCGTCCTGCGTCACCACGACGCGCGCGCCGCAGTCCTCGATGCGATCGCGCAGCGCCTCGGCGGCGAACCCGCCGAAGACGACCGAGTGCGGCGCGCCGATCCGCGCGCACGCGAGCATCGCGACGACCACCTCCGGCACCATCCCCATGTAGATCGTGACGCGGTCGCCGCTCACCACTCCGAGGGAGCGGAGGACGGCGGCGAACCTCACGACCTCCGCGTGGAGCTCGGCGTATGTGAGCGTCCGCGTCTCGCCGGGCTCGCTCTCCCAGACGAGCGCCGGCGCGTCGCGCCTCGAGGTGGTGAGGTGGCGATCGAGGCAGCTCACGCTCGCGTTGAGCCGCGCACCGACGAACCACCGAGCGTGCGGCGCGTTCCACTCGAGGAGCTCCGTCCAGCGCCGGTCGAACACGAGGTCCGCCGTCTCGCGAGCCCAGAACGCCTCGGGCTGCTCGAGGCTCTCGCGGTAGAGGCGCTCGTACTCCTCGCGCGAGCGGAGCCGAGCGCGGGCGCGGAACGCCTCGCTCGGCTCGAAGGTGCGGTTCTCCTGGATGAAGGTGCCGATCCGTTCCCCGGTCATGGCGACCACCTACCACGACCGCCGCCAGGGAGGCGCGCGCCTCCGCGCTCGGCCCGGACTCCGGCTCCGCGACGCGCGCGCGCTCGTCACCCAGGCGACGGACAGATGCCGCCGAGCCCCGGGACCGGCTCGCAGGACCAGGCGCCGCCTTCGCACGCGCACGAGTGCTCGCGATGCACCGCGCCGCCTCCGTCGCAGGGCTGACTCAGGCGGGGCTGGCAGGTGCTCCCGGTCCCACACGCGCCGCTCGGGAGGAGCGGGTCGCCGTCGGCGCAGCTCACGGGGGCGGAGTCTGCCCCGGCGTCCGACGCGGAGGCCGGCGACGTCCCCGGGTCGGAGGTTCCGCAGGCCGCTACCCACGCGACCACCGCCAACCCGGGGAGGCACTTGCCGAGAAAGGGTGTCATTCCAGGAGGCCATCCAGATTCATCGTGACTCCGTCTTCACCCACACACTCGCGCGCGCCCAACCCGCTCCTCACCACGTCTGCACACGCGACGAAACGAGCCTCCTCGCCGAAACCGCTCGAGTGATGGATCGCTGCTCTCGCGCCGCGTTCGGCGTCAGCGCCCGCCCTGCGCAGACTGCCGGCGCGCAGAGCGCCGTCCACCCTTTCGGCCGCCGCCATCACCGCAGCAGGAATCGCAGGCCAGAACACCGCCTCGCGCACGACTCGCCCATCCGCTGTGAACGTAACCCATGCGTGGGACTCTGCGACCGGGATCCCACGCACTTGCCGGGAAATCAGTGTTGTGTAGTCGACGGGCCGGGGAACCTCTGCTTCGGGCGAGCCGCTCGGGCCCGAGAATGCAACGGTGCCATGAATCACGACGGCGTCGATCTGGTCCTCCGGGAGGCCAGCAGCCACGAAGTAAGCTCGGGCCGCCTGGTTGTGCGCCTCCGCATCGAGAAGCATGGGCGCGGCCCGCACGGGCGCGTCCGAGTCGAGGAGGGCCGCCATACGACCGCTCCTCCACATCGTTAGCCGCCCCCAACTTCCGCGCATCACGTCGCGCCCTTCCTCGGTGGCCATGGCGCTCTCAGGTCCGGTTTCGAAGCGCGAGCGACTCTGCCCGTGCACGTAGCCGCTCGCCGACGGCACGGCCGGCACTGGGCCAGTGAAGTTCGCTCCCGCCGACTCCGGCTCGTCAGGAGCAGACGAGCACCCAGCCGCAGCGATCAGAACGGAGAATCCGACCCATGTAGTGCGCATCATCTTGGTTGCCCTCATTTCGTGAATCCGTAGGTAATGCAATCATAGTTACAATGATGCACCATACTAGTGTAGCCATTCCCAAGTGCATCGTTCGAGTCGAACTTGATCCCGATCCACCCTTCCCCGCTAGTGTGCCAGTCAGCCCGAGCCTGCGTGTGTCCGACCGCCGCGATGAAATGGGAGCCGCAACCGTGTATACCCTGGCCCCCCCCATGCTGGTAGTTAGAACCGCCACTCGGACACGCAGCGTAACCCGCCTGTGGAGCGCTGTTCAATGTACCGATCCACGCCTCCATCAGGGGAGCGTACGGGTTCGCGAGCGCCAGATTCGCTAGCGTCGTGCCACGGGGTCCCCAGTTCGCGGTGTCAGCGAAGAACTGGGTATTGTTGCCGTGAGGCATGATCCCGGCAACGGCGTGGCCTCCTGCCAGCATGTCATGCGCCTGGCTCCAGAATGGTGCAGTAAGACCGCAGCTATTGATGAACACGAAGAAGTTGCTTCCCCCATTCGTCCCTGCCCCGCGCCAGCCACCCGATGAGGTGCTCTCACCCCAGCGCACTAGGTTCCCTGGGTACGTAACTAGATTCCCGTGACTCTTGATTCCGGAGGATGTCACGAATTGGCGACCTGCGTTCGTCACACAACGAGAGGAGTAACTGGTTGGCGGTGTGTTGGGGCAGCGGCCACTGGCGCCGCACTGGGAACTCGTCGTGCAGTTCTGTGCGGTGAGTTGCCCACAGGTGCCATGGAAGCACATGAACGAAACTGCTGCGCTCTGCTTGTCAATCGCGTTGTGGTCATTGTCGGCTGGCACTCCGCTGCTCTGCGGGTCGCTGAGCGATCGGTCGGTGGCCAGTGCGTCTTTCAATTGGAGGAGCGGGTCGAACAGTGGCGAGGCAGTCAGGGTTTGATAGAACCCGTCCGCTTCCGTATTACAGATGGTGTTGGCTGACCCATCCGGATACCAGTAAGTATAGTCGCTTGCGCTCTCTGCGACGACACCACTGCCAGCATGGGCGAGTCCGGAGGACGTGAGTATCATTGCAGCCCATCGCCAGCCGCGAGACAGAGCCCGAGTCGGGTTGCAGCGCCCGTTCACTCGCCTTCGGCTTTCCCGAAGCCCCATGCCGGGGCCCCGCCCAGCGCTTTCGCCGACGCTCGCGCTCCCTCGGACTGCCCCGCACCCATTCTGGCGGTCTCCGCCTCGTTGCCCTCGCTCCGCCTTCATGTCCCTGTCCTTTCCTTGTCGCCGCTCCCCAATCTCGCCTCGGACGAGGACGAGGACGAGGACGAGGACGAGGACGAGGACGAGGATACTCCGGCGCCGTCCATTGTCAAGACCCGTCGGCGAATTCGTTCCCGGGGCCGGCTGGGCGCCCCCCGGGAACCGGCGGCTAGCCTGCCCTAGGAGGGAAACATGTTGCGATTCACGTAGTTGGCGCCGGCACCCCGCCGGGGGCCCTACCTTGCCTTTCTGGATCTCGGCTGCCACTCCCCCCAGCCGCCGCGCAGGAAGATCCCCGCCTTCAGCAGCCCGGAGCCGTCGTCGTACGGCGCGTAGGCCTCCCGGCGCAGGCTCGTCGCCGAGTCCCAGAAGAGCGCGAACCCCGCCTCCCCCAGCCAGCGGCCGAAGTTCATCTGCGCGCCGAGCTCGACCAGGAGGAACGGGTCGATGCCCGTCGCGCGGCCCGCTGGCTCGGCGCCGTCGGCCGCGGACTCCTCGATCACCAGCTCGTGTCGGACGCCGCCTACGCCGACGGCCGACACGAGGCGCAACGACTCGCCGGACGACATGAGCCGCAGGTTGCCGCCCACGCGCACGGCGGAGAGCCGGTACGCCTGCCGCGCGGAGCACTTGGCGCCGATGCAGGCGTCGCCCACGTCGTGCTTGCCGGCGCCCATCATCACCTCCACGGCCACCGGGGTCCAGACGCGGTAGCCCGCGCGCACGTCGAGCGCGACGGCGTCCACCTCCTCGCTCAACGAGCAGGCAGCCACGCTGAAGAACCCGCCGAAGACCGTCGCGGATCTTCTCGACACTCTACAGCGTCAAGGGTTGCCGCTCGCCGTTGCGCGCCTCCGCGAGGCATTCGGGTCGCCGCGAT
>JADLEQ010000113.1 GCA_020846005.1 Polyangiaceae bacterium | reverse complement strand
GGCGAAGCCGCCCCCCGCGCCCGCGCCCGCCCCCGCGGCGAAGCCGCCCCCCGCGCCCGCGCCCGCCCCCGCGGCGAAGCCGCCCCCCGCGCCCGCGCCCGCCCCCGCGGCGAAGCCGCCCCCCGCGCCCGCGCCCGCCCCCGCGGCGAAGCCGCCCTCCTCCCCATCCCCCCCTCCCCACGCTCCGGCCCCTCGTACCCCTCACAAGCCCGCCGCCGAGCGCGACGCGCGGCGCACGAAGCGCAAGGAGAAGAAGGCGCGCGCGCGCGAGCGGCGCCGCGAGGAGGTGTTGGCGAAGCGCACGCAGCCCAAGCCGCGCACCCCGAAAGCGAAGCGGCCGGCGGTCGCCGCAGAGCCCACCGCGGCGGGCGGCCGAGCCGCGCCCGCGCCCCATCGCGACGTCGCGGAGGCGGCGCCCGCGGCGCGTCGCAAGGCGCCGCGGGTGGAGCCGGGCGCCAAGACCGCCGCGGCCCAGCGCACAGCCCCCTCGGCCGCGGCCGAGCGCCGCTCCGATCCGCCGCCGCCGCCGTCGCCCAACGAGCCCGTGTCGCGCCAGCGCCTCCTCGTGCTCGGGGCGGCCGTCGTCATCATCGCCGGGATCGTCGCCTGGCGGGTGACCTCGGGGCAGTGAGCGGCAGCACCTGGCAGGCTCAGCCGGCGATGACGCTGTAGGCGACACAAGGCGCTCGCCCGGCGTTGCGGTACGACATCCGCTCGCCCCCCGTCACCGCGAGCACCTGGCCCGCCTCGAGCGTCCACCTGGCGTCCTGCAGCGCCACCTCGAGCCGGCCGGACTCGCAGGTGACGAACTCGCGCGCGCCGCGCGCGCGAGCGAGCGCCTGGAGTCGCCCCCGGGGGCGGAGCTCGATCCGCTCGATGCGGAGCCCCTCCACCCGCTCGGCGAGCAGCCCTCGCGCCTCCGCGCCGCGGCCGGTGCGGCGGGGCAGCTCCTCCGGCCCGCGCAGCCGGCACGGGGCAGCGGGCTCGGCGACCAGCGTCTCGAGCGAGACGCCGAGCGCGCGCGCGCACTTCACCAGCACCGCGAGCGTCGGGTTGGCGGCGCCCGTCTCCAGCGTCGCCCAGGTCGCGCGGGGGAGGTCCGCCGCGCGGGCGGCGTCCTGCTGTGTGAGCGCGCGCTCCTCGCGCAGGCGGCGGAGGTTCTCCGCCAGGCGGCGGGACAGCTCGTCCATGGCGCGCGAGAGTAGCGGAGTGTCGAGGCAACGTCAGCCGTGTCGATTCGTCGACACGCGCCGTGCGCGGCCGGGCCGGGCCGCGGAGCGAGCGGCAGGCGCAGCGGGGGCGTCAGCCCGCCGCGGGCGGGACGCTCAGCGCCGGCAGCTTCTCGCGCAGCCGGGCCTCGAGGGCCTCGAAGTCGAACGAGTCGACGCTCGCGCCGCCCGGGAGACACGTCACGTCGAACGCGGCGCTCGCGGCGGCGTCGAGCTTCGGCTGCGGGACACCGAAGCGATCCCGGAGCGTGCGGAGGTTGGCGAGCTCCTCGGCGTTCACCACGCCGTCGAGCTTGGCGAGCCACACGGCGATGGCGTACGTGACGGCGGCCTCCCACGCGCCGACGCCCGAGAGATCGAGAGTCTCGAGTGACGGTGCCTTGGCGGCCGCGGCCTCGACCTCGGCGAGATCCGCGCCATCGAGTCCGCAGACGCGCGCCGCGCGGAGGAGCCCGGCGGCTTCCTTCTTCCGCATCCAGCCATCGGACCAGCCGACCGCAGCGATCGCGAGGAACGCTTCCCGAGGGAGCTTGAGTGCCATGGGGCGAGGCTACCACGGGTGCGCGGCGCACCGGACGTCCGCGCGCGGAGAGCGCCCGCGCGCTCGCGCGCGAGTACCGGACGAGCGGCCGAAGCCTCAATGATTTTCGAAACTTTCGCCGAGGACGGTACTTCGCGAAGGCCCTCGGATCGCGTGCTACGGCGTGCTCCATGAAGCTTCGCCACCTCGCCGTCCTCACGTCCGTGTTGGTCCTCCATGTCGCCTGCGGAGCGGACGACGAGTCGACGGCGAGCGGCGGCGGGGGCGCCGCCGGAGCGAGCGGGGGGGCGGGTGCCGGTGGCGGCAACCCGGCGGTGACGATCGGCGCCGCTGGCGTGACCGTCACGCGCGTCGACCTCTACCAGGGCCTCCGGCAGACGCTCATGCGCGACGGCGCGCCGCAGCCGCTCACGCTCCCGCTCGTGCAGGGCCGGGCGGCGATGATGCGAGTCTTCTTCCGCACGGAGGCCTCGTACGACGGCCAGCCCGTGGTCGCGCGCCTGAGCGTCGAGGGCGCTCCCGCCCAGGAGCTCGCGTTCGCGCTACCGCAGAACGCAGAGTCGAACGAGGCCCAGTACGAGACGACGCTCAACTACCAGATCCCGGGGGATCAGGTGGGCGCAGCGCTGCCGTGGCGCGTCGAGATCCTCCAAGATCACGGCGCGGAGAACCCGGCCGCGCGCTACCCGGCGCAGGGCTTCGAGGCGACGCCGATCGAGGGGAAGCCCAACAAGTTCCGAGTGATGATGGTCCCGTTCCGATACGACACGGACGGCTCCGGGCGCGTGCCGGACGTGGGCCCCGAGCAGATCGCGAGGTACAAGAACCGCTTCTTCTCGCTCTACCCGGTGAGCGACGTCGAGGTGACGGTTCACGAGCCGGTGCCGACGACGGTGACCTTGTCGGCGAACGGCAACGGCTGGCAGAGCGTCGGCTTCGCGCTGGCGAACCTGCGCTCGTCGGAGGGGATCCCGGACGACGTGTACCTCTACGGCTTCTTCAACCCGGCCCCGTCGCTCTTCTCGTTCTGCGGGGCGGGCGGCTGCCTCCTGGGGGTCACGCTCCTCAACAACAACCCACCCGACGTGGGGAGCGTCTCGCTGCGCCTGGCGCTCGGCGTCGGGTTCACCGACCAGCTCCCGGGGAGCACGGGGGCGCTCAAGCTCGGGATCGACACCAACACCGCGGCCGACACCGCCGCCCACGAGCTCGGTCACGCCCACGGCCGGCGGCACTCGCCGTGCGCTCCCGGCAACCAGATCCAGGACGTCGATCCCGCGTACCCGCACCCGGGCGCGCAGATCGGGGAGTGGGGCTTCGATCTGGTGGCGCAGTACCTGTACGCGCCGGACCAGTGGACGGACATCATGGGGTACTGCAACAAGCAGTTCGTCAGCGATTTCACCTATCGCGCGCTCTACGAGCGGATGCAGCGGGTGAACATGCCCGCAGCGACCGGGCGGTTCGAGTACCAGATCGTCGGGGTGGATGGCGCAGGGCAGGCCGAGATCGGTCCGCGCGTGAGCTTCGGTGAGCCGGCGCTGGGCGCGCCGGTCGAGGTACAGACGGTCGGGGAAGACGGTGAGGTCAGCACGCTGGTCGGGCAGCGGCTCGACTGGGACCACCTGCCGGGGAGCTGGGTGCTCGTCCCCGTGACGCGAGGAGAGTTGGTGCGCGCCGAGTTGGTGCTCGCCGGCCAGCGCGTCGTCGCGATCCGGTGACGACCCCCGCCCGGCCGAGGCGCGCCGCCTCGACCGGGCGCTGGGGCCGCCCCGCGCCTCACTGGCAGGCGAAATCGCCGGCGCAGGCGCCGTTCACGCAGCGCTCGCTCCAGCACTGCTCATCGACGGAGCAGGGCGCGCCGTTGTTGGCGATGGCGCGGCAGATGCCGGATGGGTCTTCGGGCTGGGCGTAGACGCACACGTGGTCCGGCTCGCAGGCGCCGGGTCCGAGGAGGCTGCCGCACGACTCGCCCGCCTTGGGGAGCGGCTTGCAGACGCCGTCGAGCACGGGCGGCCCAGCGCCGGGCGTCGGCAGCTCACAGAACTCGCCCTGCGGGCACGCCTCAGGGAACGCCGGCTTGCACGCGGCGCCCGACGCATACTTCGCCACGCACGTTCCGCCGATGGAGCCAGCGTCGAACGAGATCGCGCAGCTCAGCTGCGTCTTGCACACGGTGTCGACTCCGAACGCGCACGGATCGCCCACGTCTCCGACGAAGGCGGCCGCCTGGGTGCTGCATTTGCCCGGCGTGCTCTGCTCGTCGTCCGCGCCCAGGCAGATGAGACCGGGCCCGCAGTCGGGGGCGACGTTGCCCTCGCAGTCCTCGCCCGCGGCAGCGGGCGCGCCGCAGAGCCGGGTGTCGCTCGGGCACTCGAGGCCCGGCATGCAGTCGTCGTCGCCGCCGCACGCGGCGCCAGCGGGCTGCAGGGCGCTGCACTTGCCCGGGCAGGCGCCGGTCGCCTTGCAGAACGCCTGGCCCTTGCACTCGGCGTCGAGGGTGCAGTCTCCCCCGAGCTCGACCGTACCGTCGATCGCCGCCTGGCACTCGGCCGGCTCGCGCTGGAGGAAGCCGTCGCAGCCGCGGGCCTCCACCGCGTCGAGGCACGCCTGGACCTTCGTGCCATCGTAGGTGACGCGGCCGTCGTCGATCGCGGCCTCGATCAACGGGAACTCGCCGGCCTCCACCTGCTTGGTGACCATCTCCGCGCAGTCGCGCCCGGCGAGGAAGAGATCGAACGCATCGCCGAAGCAGTTGCGCGCGGACTCGCACGACGCCGCGACGTACATGGCCTGCACCTCGGAGAACGGGATCGACGCGCCGCCGTCGCCGCCTGCGGTCCCCCCGCTCCCGCCGCCTCCCCCGCCGGAGTTGCTCTCACCGCCGCAGGCGACGAACGCCAGTGACGTGGCCACGGACGAGACGAACAGCAGTCGACGAAGCATGTGGTTCTCCCGGAAGCGGCGAGCCCGTTCGCCCGCACACCGGCGAAGATAGCAGGATCCGTGCCGCCGGTCGCCCGCGCCCGCCGACGTGAATCCGGGGCTCCGGGGCGCCGGGCGGCGGGAGCGTGACCGAGCGGCGCCGCTCGGGGTCGGCTGGCCGTTCACAGGGGGGCGGCCGTGGTAGTACGTCCCGCGCGAAATGGCTTACGAACCCGACCAGATCGAGGGCCGCTGGCAGCGCTACTGGGCCGAGCACCAGACGTTCCGCGCCGTGCGCCGCCCCGGTCACCCGAAGCTGTACGTCCTCGACATGTTCCCGTACCCCTCCGGGAGCGGCCTCCATGTGGGTCACCCCGAGGGCTACACCGCGACCGACATCGTCGCCCGGCACGCTCGGATGCGCGGTGTGGATGTGCTCCACCCCATGGGGTGGGATGCCTTCGGGCTACCCGCCGAGCAGCACGCGATCCAGACGGGTGAGCACCCGAGGCTGAACACCGCAGCGAACATCGCGACGTTCCGCCGGCAGCTGCAGAGCCTCGGGTTCGCGTACGACTGGTCGCGCGAGGTGGACACCACCGATCCCGGGTACGTGCGCTGGACACAGTGGATCTTCCTCCAGCTCTTCCGCCGCGGGCTCGCCTTCCAGGCCGAGATCCCGGTGAACTGGTGCCCCGAGCTCGGCACGGTGCTCGCCAACGAGGAGGTCATCGACGGCCGGAGCGAGCGCGGCGGCTTCCCCGTCGTCCGGCGGCCGCTCCGGCAGTGGCAGCTCCGCATCACCGCTTACGCCGATCGGCTCGCCGAGGAGCTCGAAGGGCTCGACTGGCCGGAGACGAAGGCGAAGCAGCGGGACTGGATCGGTCGGAGCGAGGGCGCCGAGGTCGACTTCCGGATCGCCGGGCGGGACGAGCGCCTCACCGTCTACACGACCCGCCCGGACACGCTCTACGGCGCGACCTACGTCGTGATCGCCCCAGATCACCCCCTGACGCTCCTCATCGCGAGCGACGAGGCCCGTGACCGCGTGCGCGCGTACGCCGACGCCGCCGCGCGCAAGAGCGATCTGGAGCGCACGGCGCTCTCGAAGGAGAAGACGGGCGTCGCCACCGGAGCCTCGGCGCTGCACCCGCTGACGGGGCGGCCGATCCCGATCTTCACCGCCGACTACGTGCTCGGCGCTTACGGCACGGGCGCGATCATGGCCGTCCCGGCGCACGACGAGCGGGACTTCGAGTTCGCGAAGGCGTTCTCGCTCCCGATCGTCGAGGTCGTGTGTCCGGCGGGTCGGGCGCCCCTCGCCGATCCGGCCGAGGCCGCGGGGTGGGATGCCGCCTTCACCGAGGACGGCGTCGCCGTGGGCTCGCCGGTGATCGACGGCCTGCCGACGGCGCAGGCGAAGGCGAGGATGATCGACCACCTCGAGCGCGAGGGGTTCGGTCGCCGCAAGGTCCAGTACAAGCTGCGCGACTGGGTCTTCAGCCGCCAGCGGTACTGGGGTGAGCCGATCCCGATCTACTTCCCGGTCGAGACGGCCGGCGATCCGCGGCGGGGGGACCCGTGCACCATCGACTGGTCCCGCCCGATCGCGGTCGACGACGGCGAACTGCCCCTGCTGCTCCCGGCGCTGGAGGACTACCGGCCCGGGGATCCCGAGGGGCCGCTCGTGCGCGCGCTCGAGTGGCGGTTCTTCCAGCGAGACGGCCAGTGGTTCGCGCGTGAGACGAACACCATGCCCCAGTGGGCGGGGAGCTGCTGGTACTACCTGCGCTTCCTCGATCCGAGGAACGACGAGCGGATCTTCTCGGAGCAAGCGTACGCCGACTGGATGCCCGTCGATCTGTATGTGGGCGGGAGTGAGCACGCCGTGCTCCACCTGCTCTACGCGAGGTTCTGGCACAAGGTGCTCTTCGACGCCGGGATCGTCCAGCACCCCGAGCCCTTCCAGAAGCTCGTGCACCAGGGGATGATCCTCGGGGAGGCCCAGGTGATCGGGTACCGTGGGCCGCGGGGTTGGGTGAGCCTCGAGCGCACCGCGGAGGGACCGGACGAGGGCCGCGTGGACGCCGAGACGCGCGAACCGCTGGAGGAGGTGAAGCTCACCGAGGCGGACGTGTCGCGCCGCGCGGGCCTGGCGACGCTCGTCGCCGACCCGAGCGTCCGCGTGCAGTCGGTCGCCTTCAAGATGAGCAAGTCGCGCGGGAACGTGGTGAACCCGGATCACGTGGTGCGCGAGTTCGGCGCCGACAGCCTGCGGGTCTACGAGATGTTCATGGGGCCGCTCGAGCAGGTGAAGCCCTGGCAGGCGAGCGGGATCCAGGGCGTGCGGCGCTTCTTGGATCGGCTCCACCGAACGATCACCGAGCGCGTGGGGGACGCTCCCTCGGACGCCGACACGGAGCGCCTCGTCGATCGCACGGTGAAGAAGGTGGGCGAGGACATCGAGCACCTGCGCTTCAACACCGCCGTGAGCGCGATGATGATCCTCGTGAACCACCTGGCGGGCCTCGAGGTGGTGCCACGGGCCGCGGCCGAGAAGCTCGTGCTGTGCCTGGCGCCGTTCGCGCCGCACCTCGCGGAGGAGCTGTGGGCGCACCTCGGTCACCCGCCGACGATCGCCGACGTGCCGTGGCCGAGCTTCGATCCGGCGCTGTGCGTCGACGACGTGGTGGAGCTACCCGTGCAGGTGAACGGGAAGGTGCGGGGGCGCGTGACGCTCGCGGTCGACGCGACCGAGGCGGCCGCGCTCGAGGCGGCGCTCGCCGAGGAGGCGGTGCGGCGCGCCCTGGGGGCCGCGGCGCCGCGGAAGGTGGTCTACCGGGCGGGTCGCATCCTGAACCTGATCGTGTGACGGGATGCGACGACGCGGGCAGCGGTGGGCCGTCGGGCTCGGGGCGTGGGCGCTCGCGGGGTGCGGGTATCGTCCGATAGCGCCGCCGGACGGAGGTCTCAGCGTGGCTGGGGCGGCGCCGCGCGTCGCGAGGCCCGGGGTCGTCGAGGCCGCGCTGGCGGGGAGCCGGGACGAGCTCGCGGCGCAGGGCGCGCTGTCGAGCGCCCCGTATCCACGGATGGTCGTCGAGCTGCTCCGGGTCGACGAGCTCTCCGAGGGGATTCGGGTCGCGGCCGGCCGGCCGCTGGCGCGGGGATCGAGGGTGACGGTGACGGGGCGCGCGTGGGTGCTCGAGTCGCACGGCGGCCCACCGCGGTGGGACACCGGGGACATGAGCCGCGCCGCGCTGCAGGCGGCCGGCCCGGACGCGACCTCCGACACGCGGCTCCACGACGCGGCGGCGCGCGAGGCGGGGCGGCAGCTCGGCCGGGCGCTGGCGCGGCGCGTCCTCGGTGACGCGGAGCCCGCGCGCGCCGAGTGACCGGCGCGCCGCGGGGCCAGCGGCGGGGCGCGGCGTGTGTTACCGTCGCGCCACGATGATCACCATCGGCTGCGCGGGTTTCGCGGTCCCCGCCACGCGGTACTTCAAGGAGTACGCGTTCGTCGAGATCCAGGAGACGGCCCTCGGCACGCCCGGGCAGGGCACGCTCCGCCGCTGGAAGCGCGAGGCGCCCGAGGGCTTCGAGTTCGCGCTCCTCGCGCCCAAGGAGATCGCCCAGGAGGCATTTCGGTCCGGCCGGGTGGTGACGGACGCCCTGGGGCGTCTGCAGGAGGTCGCCGTCGAGCTCGCCGCGACGACGGCGGTCTTCCTCGCGCCGCCGGAGTTCCCGGCGTCGAAGCCGAACCGCGCCGCCCTCCGCGACTTCCTCGGGCTGGCTCGAGAACGCTTCGCGACGGTGGTGTTCGACGCCGGCCCGGGCTGGGCGCCGGACGAGGCCGACCAGCTCGCGGAGGAGGCCGGCGCCCTCGCGGCGCGGGATCCGCTGGTGGCCGGCGTCTCGGCCCGGCCGGTCTCCTACTACCGCCTGCCGGGTCCGGCCGGGCGCAAGTCCCGCTACGAGGATCCTGCGATCGAGCGGCTCGCCGAGATCGCCAACGCCAACACCGAGCAGCAGGCGCGGTACGTCTTCGCCAACGTCGACATGTTCACCGACGCCGGGCGGTTCCGGCGGCTCCTCAGCTAGCCGGCCGAGGCCGCGCAGAGGGCGCGCGCTAGGCGGCGAGGTGGGGTCGCGGCCAGGCGAGGGCTCGAAAGAGCGCGAGCCCGCTCCCCCTCGGGGATCCGAGGGGGGAGGCGGGCTCGACGCGGCCCGACGGGAGCTGGGCTCAGCCGCCGAAGCACTCGACGGCGCAGCCCGTGCCGCCGTCCGCGGCGCCGGTGCCGGTGTCGATGCAGGCGATGAGGTCGTTCGCCTCGTTCGTGATGACGCCGCTCACGGCGCACCCGCCGGCGCACGCGGCCTTGTCCGTCGGCGAGACGAAGCCCGCGTCCGCCTGGATGCCGAGGATGCACTCCTGCGTGCAGACCACCTCGGTGTTGCAGTCGCCGGTGCAGGCGAGCCACTGGGTGCAGCAGGCGCCCTGGAGACACGCCTCGCACGCGTTCGGCGCCGTCGTCGGGTTGCACGTGGCGCCGCCGCCCGAACCCGCCGCGCCGGCGCTGCCGGACGCGCCGCTCGCGCCGGACGCCCCGCCGGTGCTGCCGCCGGAGCCGCTGGTGCCGCCGGAGCCGCTGGTGCCGCCGGACCCGCCACCGCCGCCACCGGACAGGCCGCCATCCGTGTCACCGGTGCCCTCCTCGACGGTGCAGCCTGCGTAGGCCACGGCACCGACGAGCGTTCCCACTGCGAACAACCGAGTCCAAGCCAGCGTCTTCATTTGGTTCTTCTCCTGTGCGTCCCGGCCCGTGCCCGGGCCGCTCACGCGAAGGGCCGTCCCGGGCCCGCGGTTTCCTTCAGTCTAGCCTACCTACGCCGGACGAGCGGGCAAATTCCGCTCGGCCCGGGGCCGGCGCGAGATGGACGGACGCCGCACCGGAGCGATTCATTCCCGTGGGAGGTCTCGGTCGCCCGGGGTGGACCGGGCCGGATCCCGCCGCGATCCGGGGCGACGCAGCGCCGCCGCGGCCGCCGCGGCCACCGCGAGCCCCCACCACGGGCCGGGGCCGACCGCGCCCCACACCGTGCCCTCGGAGAGCCAGCGGATCTCGGCCACCAGCGTTGCCGGGCGGAACGACGGCGCCGACGCGACCACGCGGCCGGCCGGGTCGACCACCGCGCTCACCCCGCTGTTGGTGGCGCGGATCAAGTACCGGCGGTGCTCGATGGCGCGGAGCTTGGCGAGCGCGAGGTGGAGCCACGGCTCCGCGGTGTCGCCGAACCAGGCGTCGTTGGTCAGGTTCACCAGGAGATCGACGCGTCCCTGCCGGACGCCGTCCCGGACGACCTCCGGCGACACGTCCTCGTAGCAGATTGACGCTGCCAGGCCTCGCTCGCCGAGGCGCAGCGGGCTCGTCGCCTCGCCGGGGACGAAGCGCCCGGTGCGCGGCAGCCAGCGCCTCACCCAGGGCACCCACCGCTCGAGCGGCACGTACTCACCCAGCGGGAGCAGCCGGCGCTTGGCGTACGTGCCGACCTGGGTCGGGTCCCGGCCGACCAGCACGGCGGCGTTCAGCAGCCGCGCGCGCTCGCCCGGCGCCGCCTCGCGGACGAGCACCGCGCCAGTGACGACGGGGCTCTGGACGAACGGACCGACACGCAGCGCGAGTTCGGTCGCGGCCTCGCGCTCCGCGATCGGCAGCATCACGCTCGTCTCGCTCCACACGACGACGTCGAGCGGCCCCGCGCCAGCCTCGAGCCCTCGCGTGAGCGCGAGGTGCGTCCGCACGCCCTCCTCACGGTCGCGCGACTTCGCCAGCAACCCGAGGTTCGCCTGGACGATCCCCACGCTGCCGAGCGGCGCCGACGCCAGCGCCGACTCCAGAGCGCGGATCCGAGCGCATCCGGCGGCGAACGCGACGACCGGCGCCGAGACACCTAGTGCCACTATGGCCCATCGAGGCGGGCGCTGGTCGAGCCGCGCGACCCAAGGCTCCGCCAAGGCGCCCCCCACGCCCGCGAGGAGCAGGACGACGAGGTACGGACCGCCCAGCTCGGCGCCCTGCAGTAGCTCCGGGATGCTGTGGAGCGTGGCAGCCATCGTCCACGGGAACGGCAGCGGGATCGCCACCTCCACGCCCACCAACGCGGCGACGAGCAGGGGCGCGCGCGGCCACCCTCGCCGCGCAGCGCAGGCCGCGACGGCCGTCGCGAGCGCGAGCCGGGCCGCCTGGAGCGCCGCGACCGCGACGACGACCGCGGCCGCGGCGCCCGCGGCCAGCCCGCTGAACGCGACCAGCGTCCCGTGCAGCCACGCGATCCCCGGCAGCGCGGTCGCGAGGCCCGCGATCCAGCCGAGCGCGGCGGCGCGCAACGGCGGCTGCCTGTGCGTCGCGACGACGAGCGGCGTAAGCGCGACGAACGCGAGCGGCCACGCGTCGGCGCGGGGGAGCGCAGCGAGGAGCAGGAGCCCGGAGGCCGCCGCGAGCGCGGCCGCGGCGGGCGGGCGGAGCGGCGGAGGATTCATGGTGGGGGCCCGCCGCGGAGGCGCCCCGGATGATAGTGTGCCCGGCGTGGCGAAGGTGCTGCACATCGAGGACGACCCGGCCAATCGCCTGCTCGTCCGCAAGCTGCTCGCCAACGCCGGCTTCGAGGTCGTCGAGGCGGCCGATGGGCTCGAGGGCATCCGCAAGGCGCTCTCCGCGCGCCCGGACCTCGTCCTGGTCGACATCGCGATCCCGGGCCTGGACGGTTATGAGGTGACGCTCCGGCTCCGCGCCGAGCCGAGCCTCCAGGGCGTCCCGATCGTCGCGATCACGGCCGAGGGCCACCGCGACACCAGCCTCGCCGTCGGCTGCGACGGTTACCTGCGCAAGCCGATCGACGCGCGCTCCTTCGCCCGGACGGTCGGTGGGTATCTGGACGGCCGCCGGGAGAACGTCGCGCCCGAGGAGGAGGGGGAGCACCTGCGGCGCCAAGGCCAGCGGATGGTCTCGCACCTCGAGGGCAAGCTCGCGGAGCTCGAGCGGGCCCACGCGCGCCTGACCGAGCTCGATCAGGCGCGCCGCGAGTTCTACCGGAACGTGTCCCACGAGCTGGCGACGCCGATGACGCCGATCGTAGGCTACGTGCGGCTGCTGGCGGACGGCGAGCTCGGGCCGACGACCCCCGCGCAGGCGAAGGCCCTCCGCGCCATGGGGGACTGCGTCGATCGGCTGCGCGGGCTGATCGACAACCTGCTCGACGTGACGGGGCTCGAGACGGGTCGGCTGCGCCTGGCGCCTCGACCATGCGATCTCGCGGCGCTCGTCGCCGCGGTGGTCGAGCGCAAGCGCCACGCCGCCGGCGTGGGCGAGCGGCTCCTGCTGGCCGCGCCCACGGAGCCCGTGCCCGCGGTGGCGGATCCGGCGCGGGTCACGCGCGCCGTAGAGCACCTGATCGACAACGCGCTGAAGTTCACGCCCGCCCCAGGCGCGGTCGGGGTCGAGGTGCGCCGGCGAGCGGATGGCGGGGCGGAGGTGTGGGTCGCGGACGACGGCCCCGGGGTCACGCCGGAGCGCCGCGAGCGCATCTTCGAGCCGTTCGTGCAGGGAGACGGCTCGGTGACGCGCGCGCACGGGGGCACGGGGATCGGCCTCGCGGTGGTGCGCGGGATCGCGCAGGGGCACGGCGGCGACGTCACTTTGGAGCTCGACAGCGAAGAGCGGATCGCGGGCCGGCGCCGCCAGGGCGCCGTGTTCCGGCTCTCGCTGGCGCGGGAGCCGCCGGCCGGCGAGGTGTACGAGTGAGTGGAGGGGGAGAGATCTACCTCGACTGGAACGCGACGACGCCGCTCGCGCCCGAGGTGCTCGAGGCGATGCTGCGCGCCGGGCGCGAGGCGTGGGCGAACCCGGCGAGCGTGCACGCCGCGGGGCGCCGCGCCCGCGCGGTGGTCGAGGACGCCCGTGAGCGCGTCGCCGCGGTGCTCGGCGTCGGCGCGCGCGAGGTGCTCTTCACCGGGAGCGCGACCGAGGCGAACAACCTCGCGCTCGCGCGCGCGCCCGGGCTCGTCACCAGTCGTCTCGAGCACGCCTCCGTCACCCAGGTGGCCGACGCGCTCGCGCGGCGCGGCGTCCCCGTGGAGTGGCTCCCCATCGGCGCCGACGGGCGCGTGGTGCTCGACGAGCTGGGCGATCGGATCGCGCGCCTGCCGCGCGGCACGCGCGTCGCCCTGATGGCCGCGAACCACGAGACGGGCGTGATCCAGCCGCTCGCGGAGGCGGCCGAGATCGCGCACGCGCACGGGGCGTGGCTCCACGTCGACGCCGCGCAGGCGCTCGGCAAGGCGCCGGTGGCGGGGCTCACGCTCGCCGACAGCCTCACGCTGGCGCCGCATAAGCTCCGTGGGCCGAAGGCGAGCGGGATCCTCGCGTGGCGGAAGGACTGGACGCCGGAGCCGATCCTCGTCGGCGGTGGACAGGAGCGCGGGCTCCGGCCGGGCACGGTCGATCCGGTGATCGCGGCGGGCGTCGGCGCATGGGCCGAGCGCGTCGAGGCGAGCCCGCGCCGCTACGCCGAGCTGGCGCCTCTGCGCGACGCGCTCGAGGCCCGCCTCGCAGAGGCCGCCGACGTGAACGGGCGCGGAGCGCCCCGGCTCCCGCACGTGAGCAGCCTGTCCTTCCGCGGCTGGCGCTCCGACGCCCTCGTGGCCGCGCTGGATCTAGAGGGCGTTCGGATCTCCGGTGGTCCGGCCTGCGCCGCGGGGAGCTCCCGTCCATCGGCCGTGATCAGCGCCATGCAGGGCGAGGAGCGGGCGCTCGGGGCGATCCGGGTGAGCCTGGGCGAGCTGACGACCGCGGCCGAGATCGAGCGCGCGATTGCCGTGTTCTTCCGCGTCCTTACGCGGTGAGATCGAACAACCTTCGAGCCGGCTCGCGGGCGGCGGGGTGGGGCGCGAGCGATTCTCGGGATAGAGGTCCAAGTGCTCGTAACAGGATGTGAATTGGGCGGCGGCGACGGCCTCCACTGCGATCCATTGAGTGGAACGCGGGCCGCGCCCGGCCCGCGAGGCGCGGCCCACCCGCCGAAGGCTCACCCTGCGGGCGGCGCCGGAGCGGGCGCGCTTCGCCGCTGGCGGATCGCCTCGTACAGCGCGAGCGCGGCGGCGACGGAGACGTTGAGCGACTGGACGCCCTGCGTCGCGACGAGGCTCGCCTCGACGGTCGCGGCGCGACGGACAGCGGGGTGCAGGCCCTCGTGCTCGCCGCCGAGGAGCAGGAGCGCGGGGCCGGTGAGGTCCACCTCGAGGAGGAGCCGCGGGGCGGAGGGGACCAACGCCACGACCGTGTGGCCCCGATCGGCCGCCTCGCGCGCCGCGTGCGCGAGTGAGCGCACCCGGCACAGCGCGGCGTGCTCGATCGCGCCGGCGGAGGCGCGAAAGGTCGCGGGCCCGAGCGGGGCGGACGAGCTCTCCGGCCACACGATCGCAGCGCCAGCGATCCCCACGGCGCAGCGCACCGCAGCCCCGAAGTTCTGCGGATCTTGCACGCCGTCGAGCGCAAGGGCGAGCGCGGCGGGGGCGTCGAGCACCGCGTCGAGCGTCGCTAGCCGGAGGTCCGGCGCCCAGGCGACGACACCCTGGTGCTCGGTGCCGCGCGCGACCCGATCGAGCTCGCGGGCGTCGGCGCGCCGGGCGGTCGCGCCGAGGTCGCGCGCCCAGCGCTCCAGCGCCGCGAGTCGAGGCGAGGTCGACGAGGCGAGCCACACCTGGACGGCGGCGCCGTGGGCTCGCAGCGCCTCGCGCACTGGCTGAACGCCGACGACCAGCCGGGGCGGCGCGCCCTCGGGCCGCTCCGCGTCAGCCGGCCGCCGCGACACCCGCCACCTCCGCGAGCAGCGCCTGGGCGGCCGCGGCCGGGTCCGGTGCGTCGCGGAGCGGCCGCCCGACGACCAGCCACGAGGCCCCGGCGCGCAGCGCCTCGGACGGCGTCGCGACGCGTTTCTGGTCGGCGGTGGGGGCCGCCGCCGGGCGGATCCCCGGCGTCACCAGCTGCACCTCCGGACCGAGCAGCGCGCGGAGCCCTGCGACCTCGGCGGCGGAGCACACCAGGCCAGGGATCCCGGCCTCGCGGGCGACGCGCGCGAGGCGACGCACCTGATCCGCCGGCGTCGCGGGGACGCCGGTGGCGGCGAGATCCGCCGCGTCGAGCGAGGTGAGGACGGTCACGGCGAGGAGCGTGGGGCCACCCTCGCGCTCCGCGCGGCGCGCCGCGGCGGCGAGCATGGCGGGCCCGCCGCTCGCGTGGACGGTGAGGTATGCGGCGCCCGAGGCCCGCGTCGCGGCCACCGCGCGCTCGACCGTCTCCGGGATGTCGTGGAGCTTGAGGTCGAGGAAGAGCTCGCACCCGAGCGCCGCCGCCTGGCGGACGGCCTCCGGGCCTGCGGCGGAGAAGAGCTCGAGGCCGACCTTGAGCTTCCCGACGTAGGGCGCGACCGCGCGGGCGCCGATCAGCGCGTCGTCGAGCGACGCGTAGTCGAGCGCGAAGCACAAGCGCTCACGCGCGGCGCCGTGAGTGCCGAGCACGCGCTGCGTCACGACGGGTGGCTCGCGCGCGGGCGGGGAGCGAGGGCGCTCGACCTCAGAGGCACGAGCAGAGCGGATCGCCCGGCGGGCAGTTGCACGGCTTGGAGCCGCCGGCGGGCTTGTCGCCGCCGCCACCACCGCCCGGCCCGGCCCGGCCGGCCGACTCGCGCTCCTTCTTGGTCTTCGCGAGCTCGGCCTCGATCTTGGCGCGCTCCGCGTCGTCCTTCGCGCTGTCGCGCTGGCGGATGAGCTCCGCCTCCTTCTTCTGCAGAGAGTCGACCTGGCGCTGGATCTGGTCGGCCCGATCCTTGGCCGCGCGGGCCTCCTCCTCCACGAACCGCTGGCGCTCCGCGGCCTCCCTTTGCGACTTCTGCACGAGGACGACCGTCGTGGCTCCGCCGATCACGAGCACGGCCGTCACCACGCCGATCAGGATCTGCAGGCGCTTCTTGCCTTTGTCTTGCTTGAGCGCCGCGAGCTGGGCCTCGTGGGCCTGCTGGGCGGCGAGGGCCTCCATCTTGGCGCGGTGCTCGGCCTCCGCTCGGGCTTTCTCGATCTCGGCCTGGCGAATGCCCTCCTGCCGTGCGGCGTCCTCCCGGCGGCGCTGCTCGTCCAGCCGGCGGGCCTCCTCCTCGTCCCGGAGACGCCGCTCCTCCGCCTCGCGGGCCGCCCGCTCCGCGGCGGCGCGCGCCTCGAGCTCCTGGCGAGCGCGCTCGTCGCGGTCGCGCTCCTCCGTCTTGATGCGGTCCTCCTCGAGGTTCATCAACTCCTTGAGCGAGAAGAGAACCGAGCTTTCCTTCTGTTCGGCCATCTGATTCCTCGGCAGGGCGCTTCGCGGTTCGCTGGGGGCTGTGCGGCCGCTGGGCTCGTGGCGATTACTCTCCCCGGCGGGAGCGGTCAACGTGCATCCTAGACCGGCTGCCGGCGTACACGCCAGCGGAACCGACCAGCACCCGCGGGGCCGGGCGCCAGAGGTCCGACACGTGCCGCACCGCCCGGCTTGGCCCCCGCGCGCCGCGCGCCGCGATCCCTGCCTGGCGCCTGGCGCCGCGCTCCGCGTTGCGAGGGAGCCCTCGCGCGGGCTAGCCTGCCGGGATGGCAGTCGAAGTGCGCGCGCACATCACGGGCACCGTGTGGAAGATCCTGGTCGCGGTCGGCGACGACGTCGCCGAGGAGCAGACGGTCGCGATCCTGGAGTCGATGAAGATGGAGATGCCCGTCGAGGCCCCGGAGGGGGGGAAGGTCGCGTCGATTTCGGCCTCGGAGGGCCAGGCCGTCGACGAGGGCGACCTGCTGCTCACCCTCGAGTGAGCGACTCGGGTCGCGGCGCGGCTTGACCGAGCCGCCCAGGCGCGCGACGCTTCCACCGCGCGCGATGCGATCTCTTCCGCTCTGGTGCTGGGTGGTCGCGGGGCTCGGACTCGCGCAGCCGGCGTGCGAGGGGCCGCGGACGCTCGGCGGGCCCGGAGACGAGTGCTTCCGCGCGAACGATTGCCGCGACGGCCTCGTGTGTGTGCTCGGGGCCTGCACGTCAGATCTGAGCCAGGTGACGGGCACGGTGGACGGCCCCTCGGAGGCGCCGCCGGAAGAGGACGCAGGGGACGACGCCGGCGACGCGTCGGCGGGCGCGGCCGGGGCCGCGGGGGGAGGAGGAGCACCGCCCGGAGGGGCCGGCGGGGCTGCGGGCTCGGGCGGGGCCGCGGGCTCGGGCGGGGCCGCGGGCTCGGGCGGGGCCGCGGGCTCGGGCGGGGCCGCGGGCTCGGGCGGCACACCCTCCGGGGGTACCGGCGGGACGAGCACCGGCGGGACGAGCACCGGCGGGACGAGCACCGGCGGGACGAGCACCGGCGGGACGGCGGGCGCTGGCGCTACGGGAGGGCAAGCCTCAGGCGGCGGCGGTGGCGCCGGTGGAGCGGGCGCGACGGGTGGCGCAGGTGGCTCACCGCAGGACGCCGGGGCGGACTGACGCCGAGGCGAGTCGCCTCCGGCTCACTCGCGCCAGAAGAACTTCCACGGATTGTGCTTCAGATCGCGGACCATCTCCTGGATGTCGTCGTAGAGCGCCTCTTCCATGAGCAGCGCTCCGACGGTGCCGCGGCCGCCCTTGACGTGGGCGACCAGCGCCTGGGCGTCGGCGACCGCGACCTTCGCGTGACCCGTCGTGTCGACCACGTCGCGGGTGATCTTCTCGTAGCGCGCGAGCTGCGCGTCGCTGGCGAGCGCCCCCGTCAGCTTGCGGGCGTCGCCGACGAGCGCTCGACCGTCGGTGAGCAGGGGCGGCACGTCGCGGTTGACGGACGCGGTGACGCCCTCGACGTTGTTCATGATGCGCGTGACCTGCGGGCTGTCGATGTAGCGCTCCCGGCCCGCCTTCACCGCGCCGTTCGCCTCGACGGTGAGCGTCTCGACGTTCGTCACGATGCGATCGAGCTTGTCGCCGTTGTTGGCGAAGAAGTCCCCGGTGCCTTTGAGTGTCCGGTGGAGCCCCTCGAACATCTCGCCGATCTCTTTCTCGTTCTTCGTGAGCCCGGCGTACGTCCGGTGCAGGAGCTCGTAGCTCTCGCTGAGCAGCAAGTCGAGGCGAGGCGGGCTGATGCCGCGCACCTCGGCGCCGTCGGCCAGCGCGGGGCGGTCGTGCGACCCAGGCTCGACGGCGAGGAAGAGCTCGCCCAGCACCCCTTGGCTGGTCACGAACCACCGCGAATTCTCCGTGATCGAGGACTGGTAGCGCTTTTCGATCTTGGCGATGACGCGGATCGTCGGCGCGGGCTGCTGCGTCGCTGGATCGACGACGCCCCCGCGGAACTGGATCTCGGCGACGCGCCCCACCTTCACGCCCGCGATGCGGACCGGAGCCCCCGACTGGAGGCCCCCCGGATTGTCGAAGTCGACCTTCACCGTGTACGTCGGCTCGAAGCTCAGGCCGCCCATCACGACGAGGAACCCGGCCAGCAGCGCCAGGGCCACCAGGATGAGGATCCCGACTCTGACCTCGATCGATCGCTGGCTCATGGCTCGACTCCTCCGCGAGCCCCGGGGGGCTCAGGCTTCCATCGGGCCCTCGGCCCTGCCGTGGATGAACTGCTGGATGACGCCGTCGTCGGCTGCCCGGAAGTCCGCCGGCGTGCCGAGGAGGCGGACATCCCCGTTGTACAGCATCACGATGCGATCCGCGACCGTGAAGATGGAGACCAGGTCATGCGAGACGACGATGCTCGTCACCCCGAGCTCGTCGGACAGCCGGCGGATCAGGGCATCGACGCGCCGGGCGCTCACCGGGTCGAGGCTCGTAGTCGGCTCGTCGAAGAGCACGTAGCGGGGCTCCAGCGTGAGCGCCCGCGCGATCGCGACGCGCTTCCGCATGCCATCGCCGAGCTCGCTCGGGAACCGGTCGCCGAACTCTGCCATCTGCACCTGCTGGAGCCGGCGCCGCGCCTCGGCGAGCGCCTCGCGCGGCCGCAGGCCGCGGTGCTTGCGGAGGGGGAGCGCGACGTTCTCGGCGCACGTCATCGAGTCGAAGAGCGTGGAGTGCTGGAAGACCATCGCGCATTTCTTTCTCACCGCGTACATCCGGCGCTCGTCGAACCGGCTGACCTCCTCGCCGTCCAGCCAGATCTCGCCGCCGTCGGGGCGGAGCAGCCCAATCAGGTGTTTGATGAGCACCGACTTGCCCACCCCCGACGCCCCAATGATGAAGAAGACCTCGCCCGCCTGAACGTCGAAGCTCACCCCGCGGAGCACGCGTTTGGGCCCGAAGGCCTTCTCCACACCGCGGAACGAGATCAACGCCGGCCATCGTACGCCAGCGCTCGGTGGCGAGCGAGCGCGCCGCGGTCGCCGGGCGCGCGCCGCGCCGGCCCACCCCGGAGCGTAGGGTGACGCACGCGGGCCGCTGGCTGGCGACGCTGATCGCCGTGGGCGCCGGCGCGACGCTCGCGCCCGCGTGTGGGGCGGGGGCGCCGGCGCCGCGTCCGCCCGCGGCGTTCGGGGCGCGGAGCCCCGAGCGGTGCGCGGAGGACGAGATCCGTGAGTACTACTGCGACGAGCTGCTGCCGCTCGCGTCGTCGCTGGCGGCGCCCGAGCCCTACGGCTCGTGCCCGGCGACCGTCGAGCCCCGCGCGGGCAGGGTGGAGCCGCTCCCGGCCATGGCCGGCTTCGACTCCGACTACACCGCGTACATGCGGAGGCGGACGCCGCCGGGGCACACCTGCTGCTACTCGTGGTGCTCGCCGCTGGCCGTCCGCGAGCCTCGCGACCCGCCGGACGACCTCGGGTGCCGCCACCCGCTCGCGATCCGCGAGTCGTTCTGCTTCGACGAGCTCGAGGGGGGCGCCTCGTCGCCGGCGGATGGCGCGTACCCGGGCTGCCCCGCGGCGCTCGAGCCGCCTCGCGGCGTGGCGTTCTCCGCGCCGCCCGTCGTGCCGTTTTCGCCCAACGCGACGGCGGGCCGGCGCCGCTACGGCTTCCGCGAGTGCTGCTACGAGTGGTGCAGCGTCGGCGCCCCCGTGCCGATCGCGCCGAAGGACGACCGGAGCCGCTGAGCCCGCCTCAGAGCGGTCCGTCGGGGAGGCCGTGGACGAACTGGCGGACGTGCGGCTCCTCGCTCGCGCGCGCCTCCTCGGTGGTGCCCTCGAAGAGGATCTGGCCACGGTGCATCATCCCGACGCGATCGGTGATGGTGAGCAGGCGATCGAGGTCGCTCGAGACCACGATGGCGGTGGCGCCCGACGCGCGCTGTTCCGCCCGGATCAGGTCGAAGATCTTCTGGCTGGTCACCGGATCGAGGCCCGCGGCCGGCTCGTCGAGGAGCACGATCGGCGCGCGCGCGACCGTCGCCCGCGCGAAGCCGATGCGCTTCTTCTGACCACCGGACAGCCCTGCGGGCATGCGATCCTCGAAGCCCGGGAGCGACACCACGCGCAGGCGATCGGCGACCCGATCCGCGATCTCCTCGGCGGGGAGGTCGAACAGTCGGCGTAGCGGGAACGCGATGTTCTCGGCCACGGTCATGAAATCGAAGAGCGCGTTGTTCTGGAACAGCATGCCGATGCGCTTGCGGAACTCCTGGAGCTCGAGATCGGGCAGCGACAGCACGTCGCGCCCGTCGATCGTCACGCGCCCCGCGTCGGGCCGGACGAGCCCGACCAGGATCTTGAGGAGCAGGCTCTTGCCCGCCGCGCCGGGGCCGATCAGGCCGTAGATGCACCCCGGCGGGACGTGGAGTTCGACGCCCCGGAGCACGGGACGATCGAACGCCTTCTCGACCGCCTCGACGCGGATCACTTCGACCCGGGCGAGCCCGCGCTGGGACGGCGACTCACTGCGGACCCGCGTCCGTGGCGCCGCCCCGCGCCTCCAGTAGCTCGCCCTCGACGCGGCGCGCTCGCGCCCACAGCGCCAGCACCCCACCGAGGAGCCCGAGGACGAGCAGCGTCGCGGCGCCGAGCGCGAGGCGGAGCGGCCCTAGGGAGCCGCGGCTGACGGTGACCGGCCCGAGGCGGGCCAGGCCGCGATCGACGAGCGGGGGGGGCGTCGGCGCCGGGGTCGCCACGACGGCGACGGCGTCCGCCTCCAGCCCCTCGACCGCGCCCGCGACGAGCACCTGCACGTCCCGGGGGGCGACGGGCGGGTTCGCCCCGCGATGGCGCAGCAGTACGCTGGCGCTCGGCTTCTGCGTCGCCTGCCCGGGGAAGCCGTTCCCCGGGGCGGGCACGGCGAGGTGCACCCGGACGCTCACTACGCCGTCCACGGAGCGGAGCGAGCGCTCGAGCTCGCCGGCCTTTCCCGCCACCAGCTTCGCGTGCTCCGCCGCGCGGCTCGGGACGACGCCGCCGGGACCGAGCGCCTCGAGCACGCCGGGCGACTGGGCCGGGGGGAGCCCCTGCTGCGCCAGGACCGCCACCGCCGCCGAGGTCTCGTCCCGCGCCACCAGCACCTGGAAGCGCCCCTCGCTCGTCGGGTCGGCCTCCTTCTCCGCGCCCAGGCCCTGCTCTTCCAGCGCGAGCACGATCGTGTTCGCCTCCGACTCCTCGAGCGAGCGCGCGACCGGCGCCGTGCAGGCCGACACGAGGGCGACGGCGGCGAGCGCCCCCGCCGTCCCCCTACCGCGTACCCCGATCCAGCGCGCCATCTCCGATCAGAACGAGGTGCGGGTCACGTCGAGCTTCGGGTGGCTGGGAAAGCTCAGCCCGCGCACGCCCCCGGCGATGCAGCCGGCCACGCCCGGGTTGCGCGGATCGGTCGTGACCGTCACCCCGACCGCGCGGCCGTTCTGGACTGCGGCGCAGATGTTGATCTTCATGTCGTCCGGTGCGCCGCAGTGGGCGAAGTAGGTGCCCTTGTTGAGGATCGCTCCGTACTGGCCCGCCGTGAGATCGGCGGGGCCCTTGGCGCCGCCGATGTTCATCTCCTCCACGTAGGCAGCCTGCGCGCCCTCGCACGACATGCCGCCTGCCAGGATCGGGATGCCGCCCTGGTTGCCGACGACGCCGCGACCGCCTCCGCCGGCCCGGCGCTGACCGCCGGCCGGGACCTTGAGCCCGCCGTCCGTCTCCACGTTCGTCACCGTGTCCCCCTGCACGGCGATCGAGTCGTCTCGCTCGCCTCGACGCACCAGCATCCACGCCGCGGCAGCCGCTACGAGCGCGCCCACGATCGCGACGCCGACCAGCGCCTTGCCCCGCGTGCTCTTCCGCTCCTCGACGACCACCTTCTCGATGGCGGCCTTCTCCGCCTTGATGTCGCGCCCGAGCCGCGCCTGCTCGGCGAACGGCGCGAACTCATCCCAGTCCCGGATGGCCCGCTCGTCCTTGCTGAAGGCGTCTCGGAGCACGTCGCCCTCGACGAAGGCGTTGCTCGCGATCTGCTGGAGCAGCTCCACCGCGGAGAACGGCCCGTGGTCCATGCCCTCCTTGACGACGACGTAGCGCGGGCGCGGGTCGCTCTCGAGCCGCGCCTTGAGCTGCGCGAGCTCGTTCGTCGCGTCGACCTTGACGGGGCTCGTCCGGTCCTGGACGAGCACGTCATAGGGCGTGCCGCCGAGCGACGGCGGGGGGGCCGGCGGGAGCATCGACATCGAGATGTCGACCTCGAAGGAGCTGAGCTCCGTCGCCCGTGGTGGGGGCACCGTCCCGCTCGGGGCGAGGCCGTGGATCGCTTGCGCGAGCGCGCTCAGGTCCTCGGGGCGCTGCGCGGCGTCCGCGATGAGCGCCATGCCCAGTACGCCCTCGAGTTCGGGAGGCAAGGTCGGGACGATCTCTGTGGGGCGCCGCATCCCGGGGCCCACGCACTGACCTGTCAGCATCTCGTACAGCATGGCGCCGACGGCGTAGACGCTGGCCCGCGCGTCCCCCGGGCCTGCTCCGCGCTCCTCGGGGGCGAGGCAGGTCTTGTCCCGTGGGAGGGTCGGCGCCTCGGCGGCGCGCGCCGGATCGATGGCGAACGAGCCGCCGTCGGACGCCACCACGCTGGACGGGTGGACGAAGAGCTTCTCTGCGCGCCCATGGCGAGCCGCCAGGTCGACGCACACGGGCACGAGGAGGTGGACGGCCTCCCCCAGCGGGAGCGGCCCTCCGCGGGCGCGCCGCTCCTCGATGAGAGATCGGAGGGTCCCCGGGGCTGCGGAGCCTACGGGGAGGGGAGTGCCGGCGAGTGCGCTGGTCATCGGTCGGGCGCGGATGCTACCAGAACCGTCCCCGCGCACCATCACGGTCCGCAGCCACGGAAGGCGCCCATCCTCCTACAGTGTGGTCAGGTCGCGCGGCGTCGGGGATCGGAACGGAAACTTCCGTTGGGCCAGCTTCCCCGCGAGGAAGGGCCCCAGCACCGGGGCGATGTTCTCTGCGACGTCGGCGCCCCACTCGCCGCCGTTCACGTAGTCGCGCACGAGGGAGTCGGCGCCGAGGAGCGCGAAGCCGGGCACCTTCTCTACCGGGACGCCGAGCCGCTGCAGCTCGACCGTGCGCGCCGCGACGTCGACCCGGACGAAGCGCGAGGCGCCGAGCGCGCGCTGGAGCCTCGCGTCGGCCAGCGCCACCGCGAACCCGTTGCAGGGCTTGCAGTCCTCGGCGGCGGCGTAGAGCACGAGCGCCTCGCCCGCCCGCTTCGCCTCGTCCGCCTCCGCGCCCAGCAGCTCGCGCAGCACACCGCGATCCGGGAGGTCGACGAGCCGGACGGGCCCGATGGTGGTCTCGATCCGGGCCGCGTCGCGCGACGCCCGGGTCGCGCTGCCGGCGGGGCCCGCGCGGCGCGCCTCGCCCACGGGCGGGGGCGGGGAGGGCATCCACCCGGGCTCGCTCGGCGGCGGCGCGGCTACCAGGTACGGGCGGCGCTCGAGGAGCAGCCGCGCGGTGGCCGCGACGAGCAACAGCCCCGCGATCCCGAGCGTGATGGCGATCGACGCGGTGAGCGCGCCCTCGGGCTGGCCCCTGGCGCGGCGGCGGAGCGCGATGACACCGAGCGCCAGCCCGATGCCGCTGCCGAGTACGGGCAGGCACGTGAGCCCGAGCCCGGACGCGGCGAGCGCCCAGCGGCCGAGCCGGGCCGTGGGCGGGGGCGGGAGGTCCGGCATGCCTGGGGATCGTGCCGCGTCCGGCGGGCGATGTCGAAGGTTCAGAACCCGACGCCGACCGACGCCACCAGCGTCGCCGTCGGCCCGCTGCCGAGCTCCGAGCGGCCCTGGATCGCCGGCAGCGTGCCGATCGCCGTCAGCGCGGCGCGGGCGTCGGCGTCCTCGAGCGGGATCAGGTACTCGAGCGCGAGGCGGAGGACCGCGACGCCCTCGGTCGCGCCGTCGCGGACGCCGTCGTCGGTCGTGCGCTGGAGGCGGAGGACCCCCGCGCCGGCGCCGAGGATCGGGCGGAGGCGCTCCTCGGCCGCGAAGTCGACCCACAGCTCTGCGGCGTACTGCTGCGCGGCGTCCCGCCGGCCGTCTGCCGCCCAGGTGCCGGACAGCCGCAGGCCGGTCGCGCGCCGTCCGAGGTCGATGCCGGCGAAGAGCCCGCCGGCCGTCGCGCGCTCGTCGAGCCGCAGCGCCGGACCTACGTGCACGCGGACCGTCGAGGGGCGACCGTCGAGCGGCGGGGCCGGGTGCGGGAAGGGTGGGGGCTCGTCGGGTGGGGGGTCGTCGGGGCCCGAGCCCGGCGGATCGGCGAACGGGTTCGCGGCCGCCGGCCACCCGGCGAAGGTGAGGGCGGCGAGGAGGCCATGGGCGGCGAACCGGCGGGCGGCGCGGGAGGGGCTCATGGCACGAGAACGGAGGCGCACCGCGCGGCTTACGCCTGGCCCGCCCCGAGCGCGTTCGGCGCGGAATCTTCCATGGATTCCCGCGTTGCGGCCGCGCTTCGCAGCGTGGTAGCGTGCCGCCCGCCATGGATCCCAGGGAGATGGACGCGCTCGTCGCGCGTCTGGTGCAGAACCCGCACGACCAAGAAGCGCTCGGCTGGGCGCACCAAGCCGGGCAGAGCGACCCGCGATCGTACGCGATGCTGCTCGAGAAGGTCGGCACGGCGACGCAGGATCCGGCGTTCGCCAGCCACTGGCTGACGGAGGCGGCCAACGTCTGGTCGACCACGCTCGGCGACGCGCACCGCGCCGCGCGCGCGCTCATGATCGCCATCGACCGCGATCCGACGCAGCCGAACCCTGCGGACCGCCTGGCCGAGCTCTACCGCGAGAAGGGCGACGTGAAGGCTCTGGTGGCGCTGCTGGAGCGCCGCGCGAAGGCGCTCGCCCCGCACGCCGGCCAGGACTCCGACATGCGCGCCCACGTCGCGGGGCTCCACGAGGAGCTGGGCCGCTTGTGGGCCGAAGCACCGCTCGCGCAGCCGGCGCGCGCGGTGGAGAACTACCGGCGCGCGATCGAGTACGATCCTTCCAGCCAGTACGCGATCTACGCGCTCCGGGAGCTCTACAAGGCGCTCGGTCAGTGGGCCGATGCCGCCCCGCTGTTCGCCGCCGAGCTCGCGCTCGTCACAGATCCGGAGCGGCAGTTGGCGCTGTATACGGACGAGGCCGAGGTCCGACGGAACGCCGGCGATCTCGCGGGCGCGACCCAGGCGGCGCGCCACGCCCGGTCGGTCGAGGGCGGCGCCGATCCGGCGCTCAAGCAGCAGTTGGCGACCTATGTCCTCGAGCGGGTGCAGGCGGGCGAGGCCGTGCACCCGTCGGACCGCGCCGAGGCGGCGGGGCTCTTCGCCGAGCTCTCGGAGACCTACCAGGGCGAACACGGCCTCGCGTACGCGCTCTGTGGCGCCGAGGTCGACCCGAGCCACGACCGCGCGCTCCAGCTCGCGCTCTATTTCGGCGAGCAGCTCGGGCGCACCACGGAGCTCGCGTCGCCGGCCGCGCGCTACCTCCAGGCCAACCCGCAAGGCGCGCTCGCGGCAGAGGCCCGCCGCTTCGCTGGCAGCACGCCTCCCGCGCCGCCGCCTCCGGCGCAGCAGTCCTCCTCCGCGCGCCTCCGCGCAGCAGCGAGCGTCGCGGAGGAGGCCGACGAGGTCGAGCCGGAGGACGACTCGCCCGTGGCGCCCCCGGTCGCGGCCAGCCCTGAGAAGATCCGCGCCCTGCTGGACGCGGCGGAGGGCCTGGTCCGCAAGGCGCGGAAGACCGAGGCCGCCGAGAAGTACCGCGAGGTCCTCGGGCTCGAGGCGACCAACGAGGAGGCGCTCACCTTCCTCGAGGGCTTCCTCAGACAGACGCGCAAGTACGCGGAGCTCCGGGACGTGCTCCTCACCGCGACCCGAGCTCACGGCGTGGAGGCCGATCGCCGGAAGGGGTGGCTGCGCGAGATCGCCGGTCTCTGCGAGACGCAGCTCCGCGACCTGGACACCGCGATCCAGGCGCTGAAGCAACTCGTCGCGCTGGATCGCAGCGACGAGGCCGTCCGCGGGCAGCTGCGCCGGCTCCTGGAGCGCGGGGGGCGCTGGGACGATCTGGCGACCGTCCTCGAGCAGGAGGCCGAGCAGGAGACTGACGTCGAGGCGCGGATCTCGCTGGAGAAGGCGCTGGCGAAGATCCACGAACAGAAGCGCAAGGACCCGGTCGCGGCGGGAGAGGCGTGGGCTCGCATCGCGAACCTGTCTCCCGAGGACGAGAGCGCGCTCGGGACGGCGGTGAAATTCTTCGAGAAGGGTGAGCGGCTCGACCTGGCGGCCCAGGTGCTGGCCGACAACGTCGGGAGCCTGAGCGACGACTCCGCGCGCGCGAACTCGCTGGAGAAGCTCGGCGGGCTCCGCGAGGCCGCGGGCGACTCGGTCGCCGCGGGCGAGGCGTTCGCCGAGGCCGCGCAGATCACGCAGAAGCCAGCGCACTGGGAGGCGGCCGAGCGCTGCTTCGTCCGCGGCGAGGCGTGGGATCAGGCGGCCACCGCTGCCGGCGAGCTCGGCAAGCTCGCCGGGCGCCCGCGCGACCAGGCCCAGCACCACGCACGGGAGGCCGAGCACCTCCGACGCGCCGGCGACGCCGAGAGCGCCGTCGCGCGCCTCGAGCAGGCCTGCGGGCTCGACCCGACCGACGACGAGCTCGCGAAGCGGCTCGAGGACGCCTACGCCGAGGCCGATCGCTGGGAGGAGATCGCGGCGTTCGTGCTGCGCCGCGCCGAGGCGCTCCAGGATCGGGCGGCGCGCGTGGGGCTCCGCAAGCGCGCGGCGACGCTGCAGCGCGAGCAACTCGCGTCGCCGGACGCCGCGCGTGAGAGCCTCCTGCTCGTCCTCAACGACGGCGACGACGCCGAGACGCTGGCTGCGCTCGCGGCGGACGCCGAGGAGCGCGCCGAGCCGGGGGAGGCGGCCGAGTACCTGCACCGCCTCGCCAAGATCACGGAGGAGCCGGCGCAGCGGCTCGAGATCGCGCTGAGGGAGGCGCGCCTCGTCTCCGACGGCCTCGACGACTCGGCGGGGGCCATCGAGCGCTACGAGACGATCCTGAGGGACCTCGACGCACGGTCCGTGGAGGCGTTGACCGCGCTCGCCGCGCTGCACGAGAAGGTGGACGATCCACGCGGCGTCGCCCACGCGCTCGAGCGGCACCTCGCGCTGCTCGGCGAACCTGCGCCCGAGCCCACGGACACCGACGCTGCGGAGTCGCGCCTCGATCTCGCTCGGCGGCTCTCCGATCTCTACGAGGGTCCGCTCGACGATCCGCGAGCGGCGATCCGCGCGCTGGGGTTGGTGCGCAGCGCCGACCCGGAGGACTACGACGCGGTGAGCCGCCTCTGCCAGCTCAGTGAGAAGGTCGAGGACTGGCCCGAGGTCGCCCGCTACCTCGCGCTCGGCATCGAGGTCGAGGGCGACGAGGACGAGGCGAGCGCGATGACGCGCCGCCTCGCCGAAATCCTCGCCGACAAGGTGGGCAAGGGCGACGAGGCGCTCGCGGCGCTCGGCGAGGGCGCCGACCGCGGCGACGAGGCATGCCGCGAGGACTACGTCGCTCTCGGCGATCGCCTCGGCTGGAAGGGCGTCGTCGCGGCGAAGCTCGTGGAGTGGTACGCGGACGCGCCCGCGGGCGCCTCACGCAACGAGAAGCTCCGCGGGTCGTTCGATCGGTTCCTCGAGGTGGGGCGGGACGCCGACGCCGCGCGGGTGGCTCAGGAGCTCGCGCGGACGCGGGGCGCCGACGCCGAGCTCGCGCAGCGGATGGAGGAGGTCGCGCTCCGCCTCACCGACCTCGAGACGCTCTCGATGGCCCACGACCTCCTGGTGCAGCCGCTGTCGGGGCCGGCGCGCGCGGAGGAGATGGTCCGCCAGGCGGAGGTGCTCGCTCGGGCGGGCGTCGATCGAGCCGAGGCGGTGCTGCACGGCGAGCAGGCGCTCACCAGCGTGGCGCCGGGCGACGCCGAGCCGCTCCTGGCGCGCCTCGCGGCGCTGGGCGCGGATCCGGCCGCGGCGGTGGAGGTGTACGAGCGCCAGATCACCCGCTGCAAGAACCCGGCAGACAAGCTGCACGCGCTCGGGCGGGCCGCGCAGGTGGCGGTTGCGGCCGACCTGGGCGACCGCGCCCGCGGCTTCCTCGACCTCGCGCTGGGCGGCGCCGCGCAGGAGGACGCCCTCGATGCGCTCGAGCAGATGGCGCGCGAGGCCGACGAAGGGGCGGAGACGCCGCGAATGCGGCGGCTCGTGGCGGAGGCGTTCGCCGCGGGGGGGCAGGGCGCTCGCGACGGCGGCCGGACCCGGAGCGCACTCCTGCGTCGCGCGTCGCGGATCGCGCACGCCGAGCTGCGCGACGACGACCTGGCGTTCCGCTGGTTGGGCGACGCCGTCATCGCTCACGTCGATGACGCCTCGCTCGACTCGCTGATGGAACTCGCGCTCGAGCTCGGCGAGCCGGCGCGCGCGGACGCGGTGCTCAGCCGCGCGCTCGAGGAGGTCTTCGACGGCCCGCTCGTCCGCAAGCTCCTGGCGCGTCGCGCGGCGGTGCGACGCGACGAGCTGGGCGATCGGGTGGCCGCATGTGCGGACCTCAAGCGGCTCCACGATCTCGCGCCTGCCGATCAGGCCGTGATGGACCAGCTCCTCGGCCTGCTCACGGAGCTCGACGACTGCCGCGGGATCGTGCAGCTCTATGAGGACCAGATCCTACGCGGGAAGGACCCAGCGATCCGCGTCGAGATCGCCCGGAAGGTGGCGCGGCTCTGGGAGGAGCGACTCGCCGACGCGCGCGAGGCCGCGGACGCGTGGCGCCGCGTGCTGCGCATGAAGGCAGGCGATCCCGAGGCCACCGAGGGCCTGGACCGCGCGAAGAGCAACATGCTGAAGAAGGGCTCCCGCCCGCCGCCAGCGCCGCCGGCGCCCGCACCCGCGCCACCCGAGGCCGCTCCGCCCAGCGAGCGGCCTGCCCGGCCGCCCACTGAGCCCCCCGTCGCCAGCGCGCCGAGCGAGGCGCCCGCGCAACCCGAGCCCGCAGCGTCCGACTCGGGAGACGATGACCAACCTACCGTCCCCCCCGCCGCTGGCGATGCCGACCTCGACGGCGGCGCGCTCGAGGGGCTGCGGCAGCCGCCGCCGCCGGCCGACCTCGGCTACGAAGGCGAGCAGACGGTGGCGGCCAGCGTCCAAGAGCTGCAGGAAGCGGCCGATCGCTCGATGGTGGAGGGCGACGACGCAGCGGTGTCCCGCAGCGATCACACCCAGATCACCCGCCCCGCGTTCGCTGTGGACAGTTCGGGTGACCTCTCGGGCGACGACGAAGAGGAGATCGTCGCCGACGACGCCGAGCTCATCGAGGACTGAGATCGACCGCCCGCGCGCCGCCGGCGCTGGGTCGGTCGACGGTCACGCGCCCGGACCGACCGCGCCGTGCTGCAGCGGGGCGAGCGGCTCGGTGGCAGGGGGGCTCGCCCAGCGTCGGGGGAGCGGCGGCGAAGCGCGAGTCCGCTCGATCGCGTGCGGGAGCGGGCGATGACGCGCCGTTCCGGCTCGTGGAGGGTGCTGGCCGCGCTTGCGCTCGCCGCGTGCTCGGGCGACGACGGTCGCGCCGAGCGCGTCCAGCGCTCGCGGCACGCGCTCGGCGCGGCGCTGGTCCTCCGGGAGATCTACGGACGCGGAGGAAACTCCGGCGCGCGCTACGCGCACGACTACGTGGTGCTGTTCAACCGGGGGAGCGCTCCGATCGAGACGGGCGGGTGGCACCTACAGTATGCGAGCGCCGCGGGGCTGTTCGCGCCCTCGGTGAGCGTCGCGCTGCCGGAGGCGACGCTGCCGGCGGGCGGTCGGTACCTGGTGCAGCTCGCCGCGGGGTCTACGGGTGCCGGCGTCGCGCTGCCGGCCCCGGATCTGGTGACGACGGGCGCCGCGACGCTGTCGCTCAGCTCGACCTCTGGGAAGCTCGCGCTCGTCCGCACGCCCCTGGCCGGCTGCGGCACGACCGCGGCGCCGTGCGCGCTCGGCGCGGGCGAGGATCTCGTCGGGTACGGGAGCGCGCAGCAGTTCGAGGGGAGCGGTCCGGTGCTCGGCGGCAGCGCTGTAGAGGCGCTCGCGCGCGCCGGCGCGGGCTGCGTCGACACGGACGACAACGCGACGGACTTCGCCGGGGCGCCGCCGCAGCCGCTCGGCAGCGCGGCGCCTCCCGCGCCGTGTGATCCCGACGGGGGGGCGGCCGGCGCGAGCGGGGCGGCCGGCGCGAGCGGGGCGGCCTCGCTCGTGCTGCTGAATGAGATCAGCGCGAACCCACCGGGGGCGGACTCGGGGTATGAGTACCTGGAGCTGCGCGGCACCCCGGGCGGGACGCTGGGCGGCCACCAAGTGCTGGTGCTCGAGGGCGACGGCGGCGGGACCCAGCCCACGCAGCTTGGCCGCGTCGATCTGGTCTTCGACATCGGGAGCGCGTGCGGTGGGGTGTGCTCGTTCGGCGGGAATGGCCTGCTGGTGATCGGCTCGAGCGCGGGCCACGTCCTCCCCCCCGAGACGGCCAGGGTGGTGTCGCCGGCGCTCGACGCCACCGCGGGCGGGTTGGAGAACGGCAGCGCGACGTTCCTCGTGGTATCCGGCGGCGCGAGCGTGGTGGCGGGCACGGATCTCGACGCGGACGACGACGGCGTGCTGGAGCTGCCGGCCGGGATGGTCGTCGTCGACGCCGTCGCGTGGAGAGACGGGACGGCGCCGGATCTCGCCTACGCGGGGGTCGACGTGACGCCCCTCTCCGCGAGCGTCCACGCCGCGTCGCGGTTCCGCGGTGACGACACGCCCCGCTCCGCCGGCGCCTGGTGGTCGGGCGAGCTCGACGGGGCGAGCGCGTCGACCCGAGGGTACTCGAGCACCCGCGCCTCCGACGACCTCCCACTCGGCGCCGAGCTGACCCCCGGGGCCGAGAACTACGCTGCGGCGCCGGCTGGCGGCGCGGGCGGGGCGGGCGGCACGACCTCGGGCGGGGCGGGCGGCGCGACCCCGGGCGGGGCGGGTGGCACGACCCCGGGCGGGGCGGGTGGCACCAGCTCGGGCGGAGCGGGCGGCACCACCTCGGGCGAGGGGGGCGGCCGGCCGCCGTGGGCGGGGGGCGCCGGCGCGCACAGCGCCGCGCCAGCGCCGCCGGCAGCCGCGCCCGGGTGCGCCTGCCGCGCCGCCGGACGAGATGAAACGACGCGCGTCTGGCTCGCCCTGGCCGGGGCCGTCGGGGGCGTGCTCGCGGCGCGCGCGCGGCGGCGGGCCGTCCGCGCGTGGCGCTAGCGCCGGCGGCGCCGCAGCGCGGCGACGCCGAGGGCCGCGGAGACGGCGGCGAGCATCGGCGTACGCGGAGCGGGCGAGGGGACCCCGCACGCGCACCCGCTGTCCTGCACCGGTGCCGAGGGGCCGGGAACGATCGTCTGGCCGCCTCCGCCCGTGCCCGGCGCGCCCGCGCTGCCGCCCGTCGGGACGTAGCCACCGGACGCTCCATACCCGCCTACGGCGCCTGACCCGCCCGTGCCCCCACCGTACCCGCCGGATCCAGCGTATCCGCCGACCGCCCCGACACCGCCGAAGCCGCCGGTCGCGCCTCCGCCGCCGCCGCCTTCCGTCGCACCGTCGTCGGGAGGGGGGGCGTCGGAGTCGCCTGCAGCGTCGTCCGGGGCGTCGGTCGCAGGGGCGTCGGCGCCGCCCTCGCCGGGCAGCGCGTCGTCGACGCCGGCGTCTGGCGCGGCGTCCGCGGCGTCCTGCTCGGGCGCCGACGTGTCGCCCACCGCGTCCGCCTCCGTTGCATCGCCGGACGTAGGCGCGTCGAGCTGCGCGTCGGCGTCGAGCTGCGCGTCGGCGTCCGCATCGAGCCCCGCCTCGGAGAGCGCCGCGTCGGCCAGAGGGCCTGCGTCGGCGCGAGCGGGTGCCCCCCAGGCAGAGGCCGCCGCCAAGAACCCCGCCGCCACGATCCGCCGCACGTCCACGGTCGGTAGTCTCCCAGACCTCGGGCTCCCGTCAAGCGGCGCGGGTCAGCCACTTGACCCAGCGCGGGCGCCTGCGTAGGCGCGTGTCCGCTCGTCCTCAAGGAGATCCACATGCTTCGTCCCCGCCTCCCGTTCCGCTCGACGCTCCTCTGGGCCGCTGGCGTCCCGCTCGCCGCGTGGGCCTGCTCCGCAGAGTCTCCGGCGCCGACGGAGCAGCCGTCATCGGTGGCGGGGCCGCTCTGGATTACGGGCGACGCGACGTGCACGGTGAGCCTCACCGGCCTGCGGCGAGGGGAGGGCGGCTCCCTGGAGCTCGGCGTGGAGCTGGGCGGTGCTGAGGCGCGCACGCTCGGGAGCTGCGGGCTGACGGAGATCCGCGTCGGCGCGGGCGACTCGCCCTGCTCGGAGCTCGTCTCGATCGACGTGTCGCAGGTCGCCGTCACGGGCAGCGGGCGGATCTCCGTCTGCGCCGACGGCGCGTGCACGGTGCGTGCGTGCGCGGCGGGCTCGGCCGCGTGCCGCGGCGGCGCGCTGGACGCCGGCTGGCTGCCGCTGGATCCGACGGTCGTCCAGTTCGTGGGAGGCGCCGAGACGGCGCTCGCGGTTCGCTACGCCGGCGCGGCGCTGGCGTGCGCGGGCGCTGACTCGATCGATCTCGACGCCCTCCCGACGTCCGGGAACGCTCCCGCGGCGGGTGGTTTCGGCGGCTTCGGCGGCATCGGCGGTATCGGCGGTATCGGCGGTATCGGTGGTATCGGTGGTATCGGCGGTATCGGCGGTATCGGCGGCATCGGCGGCATCGGCGGCATCGGTGGCATCGGCGGCATCGCGGGGACCGGCGGCTCGTCGGGGTCGGGAGGCAACGGTGGGATCGGTGGGATCGGTGGCATCGGCGGCATCGGCGGCATCGGTGGCATCGGCGGCATCGGCGGCATCGGCGGCATCGGCGGCATCGGCGGCATCGGCGGCATCGGC
>JADLEQ010000112.1 GCA_020846005.1 Polyangiaceae bacterium | reverse complement strand
CTCGCCCTCGCGCTCGCCCTCGCGCTCGCCCCCGCGCTCGCCCTCGCGCTCGCCCCCGCCCACGCCCCCGCCCCCGCCCTCGCGCTCGCCCCCGCCCCCGCCCCCGCCCTCGCGCTCGCCCCCGCCCCCGCCCACGCCCTCGCGCTCGCCCTCGCGCTCGCCCCCGCTCAAGCCCTCGCCCCCGCCCCCGCCCGCACGTCGCGCCACAGAAGCCACGCGCCGAGCCTACCCGCCCGCTCCGCCCCCGCCAGCCCTCGCCTCCACGCCCCCTCGCGCCCCCGCAGGTTGATCGCCCGCCCCCGCGAGGCTAACTAGCCCGCCCCCGCGCGAGCCGCCTGTGGGCCGCGCCCGACCCAGGAGCGAGCATGGCGTCCTTCGAGCCCCCGAAGTCCGGCGAACCCATCGTGATGAGCGCCTCCGGCGTGCTCAGCGTCCCCGACCACCCGATCGTCCCCTTCATCGAGGGCGACGGCACCGGGCCGGACATCTGGCGCGCGTCGTCCGCGGTGCTCGACGCCGCGGTCGCCAAGGCGTACGGCGGCCGCCGGAGGCTCGAGTGGTACGAGGTCTACGCGGGCGAGAAGGCGAAGAAGCTCTTCGACAACTGGCTGCCCGAGGCGACGGTCGAGGCGTACCGGCGGTACCTCGTCGGCATCAAGGGCCCGCTCACCACGCCCGTCGGCAAGGGGATCCGCTCGCTCAACGTCGCGCTCCGCCAGCTCCTCGATCTGTACGTCTGCCTGCGCCCGGTGCGCTGGTTCACCGGCGTCCCGAGCCCCGTCCGCAAGCCCGGGGACGTGGACATGGTGATCTTCCGCGAGAACACCGAGGACATCTACGCCGGCATCGAGTGGGAGGCGGAGTCGGCCGAGGCGCGCAAGATCGTGCAGTTCCTCCAGCAGGAGATGGGCGTCCAGAAGATCCGCTTCCCCGCCACGAGCGGTATCGGCATCAAGCCGGTGTCCCGGGAGGGCACCGAGCGGCTGGTCCGCGCCGCGCTCGAGTACGCGCTCCGGGAGAGGCGCCGGAGCCTCACGTTCGTCCACAAGGGCAACATCATGAAGTTCACGGAGGGCGCCTTCCGGGACTGGGGCTACGCCACGGCGAAGCGCGACTTCCGAGCCCAGATCGTGACGGAGCGCGAGAGCTGGATCCTCGGCAACGCCGAGAAGCCCGGGCTCACCGCCGAGGAGAACGCGCGGCTCGTCGAGCCCGGGTACGACATGGCGCCGCCCGAGGCGCGCGCGGAACTCGTGGCCGAGATCGAGGCGGCGCTGCAGCTCATCCCCACGCACGGCAACGGCCAGTGGAAGCAGAAGCTCCTGGTGAAGGACTCGATCGCGGACATCACGCTCCAGCAGGTCCTGACGCGCGCCAAGGAGTTCGACGTGATCGCCACCCTCAACCTGAACGGCGACTACCTCTCGGACGCGCTCGCCGCGCAGGTGGGCGGCATCGGCATCGCGCCGGGCGGCAACGTGAACTACGTGACGGGGCACGCCATCTTCGAGGCGACGCACGGCACGGCGCCGAAGTACGCGAACCTCGACAAGGTGAACCCGGGCAGCGTCATCCTGAGCGGCGAGATGATGCTCCGGCACCTCGGCTGGGCCGAGGCGGCGGACCTGGTGATCCGCGGGATGGACGGCGCCATCGGCGCCAAGACGGTCACCTACGACTTCGCCCGGCTGATGGAGGGCGCGAAGGAGGTCAAGTGCTCGGAGTTCGGCCAGGCCATCATCGCGCACATGGGGTGAGCCGCCGCGCGGCGCTCCTCCGGGCCGCCGGCGCGGGCGCGCTCCCGCTCGCGCTCGTGGCCGCGTGCGTCTCCAGAGAGGCGCCCGCCGAGCCAACCCTCGGCGCGCCGAGCGGGCCGCTCAGCGCGAGGCCGCTCCCGCCGGTCGCCCCCGCCCTCGTCAGCGCGCTGCCGCCCCCCCGCCCGCGGGCGAGCGCGAGTTCGAGCGCCGGACCGGATCGCTGGTAGCGCGAGCTCACCACACCGCCGCCTGCCCACGCGGGGCACGCGGCGGTGACGAGCGGCGCCTCACGGCATGAAGCACGGCGACGACAGGTCCACGCAATGGCCCTCGGCGCACGTCCCGTCGCAGTCCGCGTCGGACGTGCACGACCCTTGCGCCTGCCGCACGCCGCACGGGCCGTTCGGAGCGGCGCAGCACGCCACCTGCCCCGGCCCCGCCGGGCACGTCGCGGGATCGCACGTCCCGCCGCGGGCGTCGCCGCCGCAGCAGCGGAAGCCGATGTACTGGTCGACCGTCGCGCGGGTGGAGGGCGCCTGCGCGGCGCACATCACGTCGAAGTCCGGGCTGTTGTAGTTGCCGCCGCGGACCTGGCACGAGTCGGAGCCGCCCGTCTTGCCGTTGCAGGCGTCCTCCCACTCCCCCACGTTGCCGCTCAGGTTGAAGACGCCGGCCGGCGTCTCGCACCCGGTGAGCGTCATGCCGTCCACCGCGGTGCCGAGGCCGTCCGCCTGCGTGTTGCACGCCGAGGGATTGTCCCCTGCGAGCGCACCGACGCTCCCCGCCTCGGAGCAGGCGCCGTACCAGCACGACTCGGTGGCGTCGTCGAAGCGCGCGTACGCAGTCGACCCGCCGCCGGGCCTGCCGCACAGGCGCTTGCCGATGTTCAGGCAGAACATGTACGCGTCGCACCAGTCCACGCCCACCACGGGGAGCGCGCCGTCGCCAGAGACGGGCCACCCGAACTGCGGCGTCCAGTCCGCCGGGTCCACGTTGACCGACTGGCACTCGGGCGGCTGCTCCGCCGGGTTCGGCGGGACGACGAGGTAGGCGTCGTACACCGCCTTCGTCACCTCGTAGCGGTCGATGCAGTAGTCGACCCCACCCGCCGAGGCGCGCCGCACCATGTCGAGCGGGCAGTCGCACGTGCTGGTGCCCGAGTCGCACCAGCCGCTGGCGCAGTCCGCCGGCGCCGAGCATGTCCTCCCGAGCGAGCACGGGCCGCACGGGCCGCCGCAGTCCACGTCCTTCTCGTTCGAGTCCTTCGTGCCGTTGTAGCAGGAAGGGGCAGCCCCCCCCGAGCCGCCGACGCGGCACTTGAGCTGCCCGCTCACGTCCACGCACGCCGGCGCTCCGCCCTGCTGCCCCGCGTCCGGCAGGCACGTGCCCGCGCAGCCCGCGGCTTGGTACGCGGAGATCGCGTCGTTGGCGGTCGCGAGCGCCCCCGATCCCTCGGAGAGCGCGCCGATGTAGAAGCTCTGGCACGCGAACGTCAGCGGCGACCCGATGCACCCGCTCGAGGTGTCGCACGACGTCGCGGCCTCCAGCGCGGCCTCCGCCGCCGCCTGGAGCGCCGGGCAGTCCGCGGCGGCGCCGTCACCGCCGTCGTCGTGCCCCGCCTCCAGCGGCGGCGCCCCGGCGTCGAACGTCCCCGGGTTCGTCGGCACCGACGACCAGTCCCCGCACACCGGCAGGCTCGAGGTCTTCGTCGGGCACGTCTTCGTCGCCGCCACGCCCAGGATCTTCCCCTCCGCCAGCCGCGTGCACACCGCCTGCGGGAAGACGATGCGCCCGCTCGCCTCGTCCTTCCGCCACCCCGCCGTGCTCTCCGCGTCCAGCGGCACCAGGCACGCCTCGGGGCCGCAGATCCCCTCGGTGTCCGGCGGCCGCACCATCGCGAAGCTCAGCCCCGGGTCGGACACCGCGCCGTCCGCCCCGCCGATCGGATCGATCGTGCAGTCGCTCGACCGCGGCGTCACGCCGAAGCCCTGCGCGAAGCACGCCACGGTGTCGAAGCACGTCCCCTGGTTCGGGTCCGACGCGCCCCCGAACACGCTCTTCGCCTCGTACGACGGCAGCGCCTCGACCGGGATTTCGTCCGGCACGCACGACCCCGCCTCGCAGCTCTGCCCCTCGGTCGGGCACGTCGACGCGTACTCCTCCGGGCCCGCGGTCACCGCGGAGCCGTCGCACAGCCACTGCACCTTCATCGGCAGCAGCGCGATGCGATCCGACGGCACCTTCGTCACCACCTGCCGCAGCGTCCGCGCCGTCGTCCCCTTCAGCCCCACCACCTTGATCGTGACCGGCGCCGACGTCCCGCCCTCCGGCGCCACGATCGCCAGCGTCGCGGGCAGCCGAACCTTCCCACCCGGGCCCACCTCGTACTCGTTCGAGAACTCGATGCGCCCGTTCACCTTGATCTGGATGTTCACCTTCGACACATCCCGGGGGACGGTCATGTCGGTGTCGAACGCCACCATGATCTGGCCCCGCGCGGCGGCCTTGTCCCCCGAGCACCCCCAGGCCAACCCGACGGCGCCCAGCAGCGCGAGCGCGGTCTTCAGCGTGCGTGTCTTGAAGCTTCGCATGGTCATCACCTCCACAACCCCAGCTCGACCGTCCCGATCGTGCCGCCCACCGGCGGCGGCGGGCCCTCGTCCTCCGGTTGGAGCACGAAGAACCCGGCCACACCCAGCGCCACCACCGCGACGCCGCCCGCGATCCAGTAGCCCAGCCCGGAGCCGCTCTCCTCCCGCGGCGGCTGTTTCTGCGGCGGCGGCACCCGCTCCAGCGTCGCCGCCACCGTCGCCGTCTTCTCGTCCTCGACGACCACACTGGTGTCGTACGGCTGCATCCCCGGCGCCGTCACCCGCACCGTGTGCGAGCCGCTCGCGAGCGTCGCCTCCCACGAGCCCTTGCCCACCACCTTCCCATCCACCCGGATCGTCTGCCCAGGCCGCGCCGTCACCTTCAGCTTGCCCTCGTGCACGATGAGCGCGAGCTTCGCCTCCACCTTCACCGGCGCGCCGCCCGTCACGTCCTGATCTGCCTGGAACGGCTTGAAGCCGTCCTTCGCCACCCGCACCCGCCGCTTGCCGATGTCCACCTTCACCGGCGCCGCGAGCGGGCTCCTCCCCAGGCTCTCGTCGTCGACGAACACCTCCGCGTCCGCCTCGCTCACCGCGATCTCGAGCTGCCCAACGAACGGCTGGATCGCCTCGAGCAGCGCCTTCGCGTCCGCCTGATCCTGCTCCGTCAGCAGCGCCCCACCCTCCGCGAGGTAGCGCGCGACCAGACCCTCCACCTTCGCGTAGTGACGCAGCGCCTTCTCGCACGCCGCCATGTTCCACAGCAGGCGCGCGTCCTTGCTCTCGTCGTACGCCACCTTGAACTTCACCAGCGCGCCGGCCGCGTCACCGTCCTGGAAGAGCAGCTTGCCCGCCTCGTACTCCGCCTTCGCCGTGCCGGTGAGCGTGTCCGAGAGCGGCGCCGGCGCGGGCGGCGCCTCCGGCGCCTCCGCCTCGCCCTTCTTCTTCGCCTTCTTCTTCGCCGCCTCGGCCTTCTTGCGCTCGGCCTCGGCCTTCTTGCGCTCGGCCTCGGCCTTCTTGCGCTCCGCTGCGGCCTGCTTCTTCGCGGCCGCCGCCGCCTTCTTCGCGGCCGCTGGGTCCTGCTCGGCCGGGGGCGCGTCCGCCTTCGGTGCGTCCTCCTTCGGCGCGGGGGCGTCCGCTGCCGGCGGCGCGGGCTCCGCCGCGGCGGGGGGGGGCTTCCCGGGATCTGCCTGCGCGGCGACAGGAGCCGCGGCCGACAGCCACGCGACCGCGGCGAGCGCACCGAGCGCGCTCGCCAGACGAGTTTCGATTCGAGCCATGTGCAACCGCTACCTTCCCCGCCGCGCTTGCGGCTTCACTTGATCCCGATGCTCAGCGGATTCTTCTTCTCCACCGGCTTCTCCGGCGGCGGCGGCGCCACGGCGGGCGGCCTGCCCGCGACGTTCGTCGCTGGCCGCGCTGGCTTGGCCGCAGTGTCCGCCGGCTGGGCGGAGGCCGCCGCGACCGAGGCCGCGACGGTCGGCGTGGCGGTGACCTCCGGCTCGACTACGGGCTTCGCGGTCGACGCGACCGCGGGCGGCGGCGCCTCGCTGGCGGCGGCCGCCGGCGCGTCGGCTCGACCGACGAGCAGCGCCGCTGCGGCGCCCGCCGCGACCAGCGCGACCGCCCCCCCCACCAGGAGACCGATCGGCGCGCCCCGCTTCACCGGGACCTCTCCCGTCTCGCTCCACGCGCCCGCGGTGCCGGCGCCGGTGCGCGAGGCGGCGCTCGTGAGCGCGGCGGGCGCAGACTGGATGGTCGCCGGGGCCGCGGTGTAGTCCGCCGCCGTCCGGCCCCCGAACGGCGCCGTGGCGGCGCCGGCAGTGGCGCCGAACGGGGCGTTCGCGTACGCCGCCGGCAGCTCGACCTGGCTGGCGCGCATGCCGGCCGCCTGCAGGACGTGCGACATCTGCGCCGCCGACGCGCGCACGTCCGTGGACGCGAACGGCACCAGCGCCGCGGTGAGGTCAGCCACGTCCGCGAAGCGCTCCTCAGGCGTCTTGCGCAGGCACCGCATGACCACGCCCTCGAACTCCGCCGGCAGCTCGGGGCGGTGCGACGACGGCGGCGGCGGCTCCTGGGCGAGGATCGCGGCGCAGATCTGCGGGATCGACTCGCCGAGGAACGGCGTCGTGCCGGTCGTCAGCTCGTAGAGGATGCAGCCGAGCGCCCACTGGTCGGCGCGCGCGTCCACGTCCTTGGCGTTCTTCATCTGCTCGGGCGACATGTAGAGCGGCGAGCCCATCATCGAGCTCGTCTTCGTGAGGCCCGCGTCGCCCGCCTGGGTCACCTTCGAGATCCCGAAATCCAGCACCTTGATCATCGACGAGCCGCCCGCGCGCTTCGCCAGGAAGAGGTTCGCCGGCTTGATGTCCCGGTGCACGATCCCGCTCGCGTGCGCCTCGGCGAGCGCCGCGCACGCCTGGATGACGTAGTCCGCCGCCTCCGACACGGGCAGCACCCCGCGCTGCTGGACGAGCGCGCCGAGATCGGAGCCCTCCAGGTACTCCATCACCATGTAGGGCGCGCCCGTCTCCAGCGTGCCCACGTCGATCACGCGCACCACGTGCTCGTTCTGGATGCGGACCGACGCCCGCGCCTCGCGCAGGAAGCGCGCCGCGGCGTCGGGCACGCCGAGCACCTCCGGGAGGAGGAACTTCACGGCCACGCGGCGATCGAGCTGGAGGTCGCGGGCGGCGACCACATAGCCCATGCCGCCCTGACCGAGCACGCGCTCCACGCGGTACTTGCCGGCGAGCACCACACCCGGCTCGACGTTCATCGAGCCCGCCGCGGTGGCCGGCGCGTGGGTCGCCTGCGTCATCGTCCGGAGTGTCGCACGCCGCCGCGGGGGTTGTCGAGGCGAGGCGCCGTCGGCGGCCGTCGCGCGACGGCCGCCGAGCGCCCAGCGAGGGCGGAGCCGCGCGGGCCGCCTTGACGCGGGCGCCGAGTGATCGTCTACTCCGAAGACCATCCCTGGCGGCATCGGGTGCCGCGCGGGCACCGGGAGCGTTCATCATGAGGACTTCAGGGCTTGGACTCGGTCTCGCGCTGGCGGCGGCTTTCTCTTGGGGTTGTGAAGACGGCGGGAGCAAGGGGACCGGCTTCGTCGACGGCGGGGACGACGCCGCCGAGGGCGGCTCGTCCGGCGGCTCCGGCGGCTCCGGCGGCGCCAGCGGCTCCGGCGGCGCCAGCGGCTCCGGCGGTGGCACGAGCGGGTCCGGCGGCGGCGGCATGAGCGGCGCCGGGGGGATGAGCGGCTCCGGCGGCGGCACCAGTGGCACCGGCGGCACCAGCGGCTACGGCGGCACCAGCGGCTACGGCGGCACCAGCGGCTACGGCGGCACCAGCGGCTACGGCGGCACCAGCGGCTACGGCGGCACCAGTGGCACCGGCGGCACCAGCGGCTCCAGCGGCGCGAGCGGCTCCGGCGGGGCCGGCGGCGTCCCGAACTGCGGCCCCCTCGGCTTCACCGCCTGCATCCAGTGCTGCGAGGACGGCGTCACGTACAGCGGGGGGTATGGGAACGTCATCTCGGGCACGGTCTGCTCGTACGGCGCGTGTCAGGACGCGTGCTCGGCGACCCTGTGCGCCAGCACCCCCACCGCGCCGGACGTGGCGTGCGCGCGCTGCATCCAGACGCTCGGCGCAGCGGCCCTCGACCAGCAGTGCAATTACGGCTCCGGGTACGAGGAGTACTGCATGGCGCGGCAGTGCGTCGACTCGTGCACGTGCGTCCCGGCGACGACGTGCACCACGAGCGGGACGACCTGCGGAGGCTTCACGGACGACTGCCTGCAGGTGCAGGACTGCGGCGCCTGCACGGGGACGGACACCTGCGGGGGCGGCTCCGCGGCCAACACGTGCGGCTGCACGCCGCTCACGTGCACCCAGGTGGGCGCGAACTGCGGCTCCGTCGACGACGGTTGCGGCGGGACGCTCACCTGCGGCACGTGCAGCGGCGGCGCGACGTGCGGCGGCGCCGGGATCGCCAACGTGTGCGGCGTGGGCGACTGCAGCGCCGAGGACTGGTGCATCGTGCACCCGAACCCGCACGGCTTCCCGCTGAACGCCGTCCACGTCGTCTCGGCGAGCGACGCCTGGGCCGTCGGCGACTACGGCGTGATCTTGCGAGCCGGCGCCTCGGGGGTGTGGGTGCCCGTCGCCAGCGGCACGACGGAGCACCTCCGCGGCGTCTGGGGCTCCGCGGCGAACAACCTGATCGCGGTCGGAGACGGCGGCACGATCCTGCGCTGGAACGGCACCGCGTGGGCGCCGATGACCAGCAACACGACGGACGACCTCTACGACGTCTGGGGCTCCGCCGCCAACGACGTGTGGGTCGTCGGCAACGGGACGATCTCACGCTGGAACGGCACGGCGTGGAGCGAGCAGATCGACTCGGTGAACTACCACGGAGTCCACGGCACGGCGGCGAACAACATCTACTTCGCCGGCCCGGGCGGCAGCGTCGCCCGCTGGAACGGCAGCTCCTTCGCCCCGGAGACGACCGGCACCACCAACGACTTCCACGATGTGTGGACGACCGGGACGACGATCTACGCGGCGTCGGCGTCGGGCATCTACCGCAAGACGGGCGCGGGCTCCTGGAGCCTGCAGTCGGGCACGTACGGGCGGTTCAGGTCGATCACGGGCACGAGCGCGACCAGCGTCACGGCCGTGATCGGCTGCGACCCGGCGTCGACCTACGGGTGCAGCGGCTCCGTGTGGACGTTCGACGGCACCACGTGGGGGAGCACCCTGCCGGTGTCCGTCGGCCTGAACGGCGTGGCGACGCTCCCGACGGGCGAGCTCTGGAGCGTCGGAGATATGGGCATCACGGTGAGCCAGCGCGGCGAGCGCTGGAGCTCCAACGCCGACTTCGCCCTCACCACCGACTTCGACTCCGTCTGGGGAAGCAGCCCCAACGACATCTGGGTCGTCGACGACTACTACTACAACAACGGGACGGTCGGGCACTTCAACGGCGTCGCCTGGGAGGCCGTGCGGCTGCCCGCGGGGTTCAGCGCCAGGCGGGTCTTCGGCTTCGGGCCGGACGACGTGTGGATCTCGGGCACGCACACGACGCCGTCGTCGGGGGGGGTCATGCACTGGGACGGCAGCGCGTGGACGTACAACCAGGCGAGCACCGACACCAGCTCGACGCTCCCCATCTGGGGATCGTCCCCGCAGGACGTGTGGGTCGGCTCGCACCACTGGGACGGCGCCGCGTGGACGAACTTCGCGGGGGGCTCGTACTACCTCGGCTCCGCGACGGACGTCTGGGGCGCCGCGCCCGACGACGTGTACTTCCTCGCTGGCGGGTATGGGGTCTTCCACTTCGACGGCACCACGGTGACGCAGCTCCAGCCCGAGGGTCCCGTCGAGGCGGGCGCGGCGCTCGACTACACCGCGCTCGCGGGCACGGGGCCGACGGACGTCTGGGTGGGCGGCGAGGTGTATTCGAGCGGGTGCTACGTCTATCGGTTCGACGGCACGGCGTGGTCGCAGGTCGACGCCCCCGCGCCCTGCGACCAGGTGCGCCTGTTCTCGGACGGCACGCAGGTCTTCGCCAGGGTCGAGTCAGGCTCGAACGAGTACCGGCTGCAGCGCTGGGACTCGAGCGCTGCGAGCTGGGTGACCATCCCGAGCTTCCTCCCCGGCCCGCTCAACGCCACCTGGCCCCTCGCTGGCGGAGACGCGCTCGGCGTCGGCGAGAATGGGCTCGTCGCGCGCTGGGACGGCGCCTCGTGGCGCTCGCTCCCGCTCTACGCCTGGACCGAGGGCGTCACCGACATCTGGGGCTCGAGCGCGACCGACGCGTGGGCGGTCGCCTCGAACAGGGTGCTCCACTACGACGGCACCCAGTGGTCGCCTGCGGCGCCCAGCAATGTCGGGGGCGGGTACGGGGTCTGGGGATCCGGCGCCAACGACGTGTGGGTCGTCGGGTACGACGGCGCCTGGCGGCGGCAGGACTCTCGCTGGACGCAGTTCAGCCTCCCCGGCAGCTACCCGACGTACTACTCCGTCTGGGGCTCCGGCGCCTCGAACGTGTGGGCAGGCGCGAACTTCACCTACGAGTACAACTCGGGGACGAGCACCTACGACTACTTCGCCCAGCTCGCCCAGTACAACGGCCTGCAGTGGGTGGACCGCCGCATCGCCGTCACGGGGAGCCCCTCGGGGAACGTGAAGGGCATCTGGGGGACGGGGCCGAGCAACGTCTGGGTCGTCGGGAGCAGGGCCGTGCTCCGCTACGACGGCACGGCGTGGTCGCAGCCCACGATCACCGGGGTGACGGACAACTCCAGCACGGAGCTCGAGCGCGTGTGGGGCCTCGGGCCCAACGACGTGTGGATGGTCGGCCGCACCTACAGCTCGTCGACGTACGAGTACCTGGCGCTCATCGTTCACTACACCGGCGGGTCGAACTACACCGTGTACACGGCGGCGACCCCGGTGGAGCGCTTCTACGACGTGTGGGGGCCGGCGGCGAACAACGTGTGGTTCACGGCCAACGACGGCTACCTCTACCGGTGGAACGGCTCCGCGATCGTGGCCGCGGACCCGCCCTCGGGCGTCGACCTGACGGCGCTCTGGGGCACCAGCGCGACCAGCGCGTGGATCATGGGCGGCTCCGGCCTGGTCCTGCAGAAGCGGTGATGGGCGAGGCCCCCGCGGCGCCGGCGGCCCTGGGGCCCCGCGCCGCGGGCGCTCACTCGACGAGCACGAGGACGGCGCCGGCGTCCACCTGCGCGCCCTCCGCGACCGCGAGCTCCCGCACCGTCCCGGCGACCGGCGCGCGCACCGAGTGCTCCATCTTCATCGCCTCAAGGATCACGAGGACCTGCCCCGCCTCGACCGGCGAGCCCACCTGACACGCGACGCGGACGATCTTGCCGGGCATCGGCGCGACGCAGGCGCCGGCCGCGAGCTCGACCAGCTTCTCCGGGAACCGGGGGAGCTCGTCGACCGCGAGCGTCCGCCCCCCGCTGTGGACGTGCCAGCGCGCGCCGTCCGTCGCGTGGCGCGCCCGCCGGCGGTGCCCGCCGATCTCGAGCACGAGCTCGCGCGGCCCCGCCTCGACGACGCGCACCTCCGCCGTCTCGCCGAGCGCCGTCACGCGGAGCGCCCCGCCGCCGAGGTTCTCGTACGTGAGGGTCACCTCGCGCTCGCCGACCCGGAGCTCGACCCGCTCGGGCGCGAACCGGGAGACGCGAAACCCCGGCTCTAGCGCGGGGAGGAGGGTGCGCTCGGCGCGCCGGCGTTCGTGCGCGGCGACCGCCACGACGGTGGCCGCGAACCGGAGCTCGGCGTCCGACGCGGGCGGCTCGGCGAGCGCCGCGGCGTGCTCCTCGACGAAGTGCGTGTGCGTCGCGCCGGCGCGGAACGCCTCGTGGTCGAGCACGCGGGCCAGGTAGCCGCGGTTGGTCACGACGCCGAGGACGCTCGCGCCGGAGAGCGCGCGGATCAGACGCTGGATCGCCTCGTCGCGCGTCGGCGCGTGCGCGATCACCTTGGCGAGCATCGGGTCGTAGTGGATGCCGATCTCGGAGCCCGTCTCCACGCCCGAGTCGACGCGCAGGCCGTCGAGCGCCGGGATCTCGAACTCGAGGAGGCGGCCCGTCTGCGGGAGGAAGCCGTCCTCGGGGCTCTCCGCGTAGAGCCGCACCTCGATGGCGTGGCCGCGCGGGCCGAGCTCGGCCTGCCGGAGCCGGAGCCGCTCCCCGCGCGCGATCCGGAGCTGCTCCGCGACGATGTCGACGCCGGTGACGCACTCGGTGACGGGGTGCTCGACCTGGAGGCGCGTGTTCACCTCGAGGAAGTAGAAGCGCTGGTCCTCCCCCAGGATGAACTCCACCGTCCCGGCGCTCGAGTAGCTCACGGCGCGGCCGGCCGCGACCGCGGCCTCCCCCATCCGCTCGCGCAGCTCGGCGTCGAGCGCGGGGGACGGGCTCTCCTCCACGATCTTCTGGTGGCGGCGCTGGATCGAGCACTCGCGCTCGAAGAGGTGGACCAGGTGTCCGTGCTCGTCCCCGAGGATCTGGATCTCGACGTGCCGCGGCCGCTCGACGTATCGCTCGAGCAGGAGCGTGTCGTCGCCGAACGCGGCCGCGGCGACGCGCTTCGCGCTCTCGAGCGCCGGCCCCAGCTCGGCCGCGGCGCGGACGATCTGCATCCCCTTGCCGCCGCCCCCCGCGCTCGCCTTGAGGAGCAGCGGGAAGCCCACGTCCCGCGCCGCCGCGGTGAGCGCCGCGACGGACTGGTCGTCGCCCGCGTACCCGGGCACGACGGGGACGCCGGCCGCCGCCGCCAGCCGCTTCGCCTCGCGCTTGGAGCCGAGCGCCGCGATCGCGGCCGGCCGTGGCCCGACGAACACGAGCCCGGCGTCGAGGCAGGCCTGCGCGAAGCGGGCGTTCTCCGCGAGGAAGCCGAAGCCGGGGTGCACGGCGTCGGCGCCCGTGCGCCGCGCCGCCTCGACGAGCGCCTCGATCCGCAGGTACGACTCGGCGCTCGGCGCGGGGCCGATCCGCACGGCCTCGTCGGCGAGCCGCACGTGGGGCGCGCTCGAGTCCGCGTCGCTGAAGACGGCGACGGTGCCGAGCCCGAGCGAGCGAGCGCTGCGCTGGATGCGGCAAGCGATCTCGCCCCGGTTCGCGATGAGGAGCTTGTGGATGCGGCGCATGCGGCCGCCGCTCATACACGAGCGGCCGCTCGGGCGTCCAGCGCCCGCGCCCGCCGCGCGCTCAGCGCCAACGGATCGCGACGATCCGCCGCCGGCCGTCCGGGAGGGAGCTGACTCGCACGTCGCTCGCGAGTTCGAAGAGTGTCCCCAGGCGGAGGCGCGGGCGGCCTCGGCGCGACGACGGCGGGTCGTCCTCGGTCGCCGCGCCGCCCGCCGGCGCGGCGGCGTCCTCGGCGACGACCGCGACCCCCACGGCGGGCAGCTCGACGCTGCGCAGCGTGAGCGTGCCCCCCGCCGGACCGAGCGCGGACGCGGAGAGCTCGTACGCGAGCAGCCCCACCTCCCGGGCGCGGTGCGGCGCGAACCCGAGCGCCAGCGCGAGCAGCTCGGCGCGGCGCTCGGCGGCCAGGTGATCGGTCGCGACCGCCACGGGCAGCAGGTGCTGCACGGCGCCCCGCGGCCGCGGCGGACGCTGCGAGGAGGGGCGCAAGGCGCGCAGATCGGTCATGGGCGCGGCACCCGCATGCTCGTGGGCGCGCAGGGGAGCGTCGGGTGCCGGCGGAAGTCGTGCGTCGCGTCCAGCTCCGCGAGCCGATCGCGCACGCGCCCCTCGACCTCGACCTCCCGCCAGTCGCCCTCGTACTCCCGGCCGTCGAGCAGGCACGTCGGCGCGAACAGCACGCCGAGCCGTCGCGCGTGCCACTGGTCGCGCGCCACGCGCAGGCGCGGCCGGTGGCTCGCCAGCTCGCGCACGACCTCGGCGGCGCAGAGCCCTACGTCGCTGGCGAATCGCTCGACGGAGAGGCCCTCGAGGGCGCCCCCTCGGGCCAGCAGCGCCTCGTGCGCTGCCAGGAACCGGCCCTGCGCTCGCGCCGCCTCCGCCAGCTCGGCCCCGAGCAGCGCGGCCACGCGGCGCCGCGGGTCGACGAAGTGACGGCGGACCAGCCGCGCCCTCGCGATCCCGCCGAGCGCGCCCGTCACGGCGCGCTCCGCGGCGGCCGCGAACGGGCTCGCGTAGCTCGCGAAGAGCACGACGGTCACGCAGGGCCCGACGTCGGGAGCCCAGTGCGTCGCGTCGGGCGGCGGCTCCTCTCCCGAGGCGAACGACGCCACGAGCGCCTCGAGCTCCCACTCGTCCTCTCGCGTCGCGATCGCCGTGCTCACTCGAGGTCCCTGTGCCCTGTCGAGGCTCCCGGCCGCCCCGACCACCAGGGCGCCACCCGGCGCAGGCCGGCTGGCCCCGCGCAAGCATTCGCCGTGCCAACCCCGGGCGCTGGAGAACGCGCGCAAGAATGCGCCCGAGATCGGGCGCCGGCTCGCACGCGTCCTTCACTCTTGCAAGCCCGACGACCAGCTTCGAAAAGGGGTGCGGCGCACGGCCACTCACGGCCCGGGGCGCGCGCGCGCGGCGAGGACGGCGAGCAGCCGATCGGGGCGGTCGGTCATCACGCCGTCGACGCCGAGATCGAGGAGCTCGTGCATCTCCGAGATGTCGTCGATCGTCCACACGTGGACGTGGACGCCGCGCTCGTGCGCTGCGGCCACGAAGCGGCGGTCCACGACGGTCAGCGGACCGTGCCGGTGGGGGACCTGGAGCGCGTCCCACGGGAACGGGACCCACCGCGCCGCGCCCGCCCGCGCGGCCGCCCAGAAGCCGAGCACGCCGCGGACGCCCGGCGACGTCGGCACGCGCCCCCGCGTGACCGCCCGCACCTCCGCCCCGATGCGCTCGTCCTCTGCTGCGATGAGCACTCGCTCCTGCGCGTCGTGCTGCTGGACCAGGCGCCAGAACGCCTCGACCATCGCCGGCTCGCGTTGCTTCAGCTCGACGTTGAAGCGGATGGTCGGGTGGCGCTCGAGCACCTCCGCGAACGTCGGGATGCCGTGACCGCGTCCGCGCTCGGGGAAGGTGCGGCCGTCGTCCACGCTGAACCGATACCCGGCGTCCAGCCGGCGCAGCTCGTCCAGCGACCGCGCGCGCAGCGGCCCCGCGCCGTCGGTCGTCCGATCGAGCGTGGCGTCGTGGTGGACGACGACGACCCCATCCCGGCTCAGGTGGACGTCGGTCTCGATCCAGCGAACCCCGAGCGCGACGGCGCCATCGAAGGCGGCGAGGGTGTTCTCCGGGGCCAGCGCCGCGCCGCCGCGGTGCGCGAACGCGATGGGGCCGTCGGAGCGGAGGAACGCGTGCGCTCGGCGCATCGGCGGGGGAGCATACGCGAGCCCGGCTCCCCCGCGAGCCCAGGGCCGCTCGGGACCGGGCCTCCGCCGGGGAGGCCCACGGCGAACGCCTGGGCCCGCCCCGCGGCCGGACCGCGCGCCGGCTCCCGCCCGGGCTTCGCGCTATGGTCGCCGGGTCGCCACTCCGGCGGAGGGCTCCATGCTTCGTCGTCCTGCTTCTCTCGCCCTGCTCGCGGGCGCCGCGCTCGCGGCGCTCCCCGGGCCCGGCTGCCAGCCGGGTGCCTTCGGCGGCCTCGGCGCCACGTGCCCGCAGCTCCAAGCGAACGCCGATCCTCTCTCGATGTCGTTCTCCGCGAACGCGCGGGCCAACGGGAAGATCCGGGCGTTCGTGCTGGCCGCCAAGGAGCTGAGCCAGGTGTCGCTCCAGATGGAGGCGATCACCGCGGACGCGTGCGCCCGCATCGCGATGGACCTGGGGGCGGGACCGCCCGAGCTCGCGCCGCGACGGGACGCGCCGGGCGAGCGGGCGCGCGCGGCTTGCGCGGCGGCGTCGGCGCGCATGGATTGGGTACTGAGCCAGGGGATCTCGTTCCGGGCGCAGGTCACGCCGCCCCAGTGCCAGGCGAACCTCCAGGCGCGCGCGCGCTGCGAGGGCGCGTGCGACGTGAGCGTCGACCCGGGGCAGATCGTGGCGTCGTGCGAGCCGGCGAAGCTGAGCGGGACCTGCAGCGGGCGCTGCATCGGGCGCTGCGACGGGCAGTGTAACGGCGCGTGCCAGGGCCAGTGCTCGCAGGCGGACGCCACGGGCCGCTGCGTGGGCCAGTGCAACGGGACCTGCGACGGCGGCTGCAGCGCGACCTGCCACGCGCGCTGCGAGGGGCAGTGGCAGGCCCCCCAGTGCGAGGGCGCGGTCCGCCCGCCGAGCGCCGACGCCGAGTGCAACGCGAGCTGCGACGCCAGCGCCGAGTTCAACGCCCAGTGCACCCCGGCCCAGGTCAGCGTCCAGGCGTCGCATCAGACGGAGCTCGCGGCGCGGCTCGTCGCGAGCCTCCAGGCCAACCTCCCCAACCTCCTCTACGCGCAGCTCGCGCTCGGCAAGCGCCTCACGGCGAGCGCGCGCGTCTTGGTCCAGGTGGGGGGCCAGCTCCCAAGGGTGGTCGCCGACGCCGGCCTCCAGGGGCTCGCGTGCATCGGCGCCGCGGCGAACGCCACCGTGAAGGCGAGCGCGCGGATCGACGTGAGCGTCCAGGCGAGCGCCAGCGTCTCGGGTCGCGCGGGTGCAGGCTGAGCGGCAGCGCGCCGTCGCCCGCCGGGGGGGCCGCCTCGCGCTGGTCGCGAGCGCCGCAGCCGCGCTGCTGCGCTGCTCGAGCGGGGACTCCGGCCGGGCGGGATCCGATCGAGACGCCGGACCCACGGCGGACGCCGGCGCGCCGCGGGTCGACGCCGCCAGCGACGCGCTGGCGCGGCCCCCAGACGCCCCGCCGGACGCGAGCCCGCCGGGGGACGCGACGCCCGAGGCGCACCCCGCGGACGCCGAGGGCGACCGGGGCGACGCCACCGGCGCGGGCGGCGCACGCCCGGACGCCGCGGAGGGTGGCGGCGCGCGCTGCCCCGCGGATACGGTGGACACCGGCCAGACGTGCATGGACCGCTACGAGGCGCCGAATTTCGCCGGAGCGCTCCCGCTGGTGATGCTCACCTTCTCGGAGTCCGAGGCGTGGTGCGCGGCCCGCGGCAAGCGGCTCTGCTTCGACGACGAGTGGGGCGATGCCTGCGCGGGGAGCGCCGGTCATGCTTACCCCTATGGGGACGCCCACCAACCCGGGGTGTGCAACGACGACGAGCGCTGGCTCGCCTACGACCAAGCCCTCCTCGACGGCTGGCCGTGGTCACTCCCGACGGCCACGGTCGCCTCCCTCGAGGCGCTGCTCGAGCTCGCGCGCTCCGCCGGCCCGGCCGCCACCCTCGCGGCGGACCACGTGCAGGCGCTCTACCAGGCGGAGCCCTCGGGCGCGAACGCCGGCTGCGTGAGCGAGGCCGGCGTCCACGATCTCTCAGGCAACGTGGAGGAGTGGACGCGACGGCGCGACGGCGGCGGTCCGAGCTTCCACGGCTCGCTCCGGGGCCGCTACTGGGCGGATTCGCGCACGTGCCAGAGCGCGGTCACGTCGCACGGCGACGCGTTCCGCTTCTACGAGATCGGGCTGCGGTGCTGCGTCGAGCCGCGCTGAGCTGGGCGGCGGGCCTCGCCCTCGCGGCGACCGGCGCGCGCGCCGAGGGCGCCGCGGGGGCCGGCGCGCCCGCCCCCGCGCCCGACGCGCCACCCGCTGTGGTGCCGCCGCGGCTGGCGGCCGCCGCCGAGGTCGCGTACCCGGAGGGCGCCGAGGGCGCCGCGGTGGTGGTGCTCGAGCTCGTCGTGTCCGTCGAGGGCGGCGTCGCCGAGGCGAGGGTCGTGAGCGGGGACGAGCCGTTCGCGTCCCGCGCGGTGGAGGCGGCCGGCGGGTGGCGCTTCGAGCCGGCCCGCCGCGGGGACGTGGCCGTCGCCGCGCGTATCCGCTTCGAGGTGCGCTTCGTCCCGCCGGCGCCCCCGCCGGAGCCAGCGCCCGCCGCGCCCGCGGTGGCGGGCGCCCCGGCGGTTCCCCCTCCCCCTTCGAACCGCGCGCCGCCGCCGCCGCTCGCGGCGCCGCCCACCGAGATCGACGTGCTCGGGGATCAGCTCCCGGCGGGCGTCAGCTCGTTCGGCCGCGCGGAGATCCGGGAGCTCCCCGGGGCGTTCGGGGATCCGTTCCGCGCGGTCGAGGCGCTGCCCGGCGTCACGCCGATCCTCTCGGGGGTGCCCTACTTCTTCGTCCGCGGCGCGCCGCCGGGCAACGTCGGCTACTTCCTGGACGGGATCCGCGTGCCGCTGTTGTTCCACGTGGGGCTCGGGCCGGGCGTCGTCCACCCGGCGCTGGTCGAGCGCGTGGATCTCTACCCGGGCGGCTATCCGGCCCGGCACGGTCGGTTCGCCGGCGGGATCGTCTCCGGCGAGACGGCCGCGCCAGCCTACGAGTTCGGCGGCGAGGCGAGTGTCCGGCTGGTCGACTCGGGCGCCATGGTGGAGGCGCCGTTCGGTGACGGGCGCGGCAGCGCCCAGGTGGCGGGGCGCTACTCGTACACGGCGGCCCTGATCTCGCTGCTCGCCCCGGAGGCGGTGCTCGAGTACTGGGACTGGCAGACGAGGGTGAGCTGGCAGCTCGGCCCTCGCGACGAGCTCTCGGCGTTTGGCTTCGGCGCGTTCGATCTCATCGGTGAGCGGGACGAGGGACGCGTCAAGGTGGGTCTCGGCACGGAGTTCCACCGCCTCGATCTGCGCTGGTCGCACGAGACGCTCCGCGGCGGCCGCCTCCGCGTGGCCGTGACGGGCGGGTGGGATCGCACCCGAGGCGGCGACAGCGACTCCTTCGCCGTGATCGATCGGATGCTCGGCGCCCGTGCGTCCTACGAGAGACGCACGAGCGCGCGGACGACGCTGCGCGCCGGTGCGGACGTCGCGACGGACGAGTACTCGGTCGAGCTCGTGGACGCCCGAGGCGACGCGACGGCTGCGGACGACGAGGACGTCGAGGACCTGCTCCCGAGCCGCACCGACGTGGTCACGGGCGCGTGGGGTGAGCTCGAGTCCCGGGTGGATCCACGTGTGACGGTGACGCCGGGGCTCCGCGTGGATCTGTACTCCTCGGGGGGACGCGCGGCGTCGCTCGCGATCGAGCCACGGATCGCCGCCCGCTACGCGCTGCGACCATCGCTCCGCACGGTGTACGCGGTCGGCCTGGCCCACCAGCCGCCGAGCTTCGTCATCCCCGTCCCCGGCTTCGACCTCGGCGCGCTGGAGGACGGCCTGCAGCGCAGCGTGCAGTCGAGCGCGGGCGTCGAGCTCGATCTCCCCTCCGACTTCACGAGCTCGTTCACGCTGTTCCAGAACGCGTTCTTCGAGATGACGGACGCGCTCGGCACCGCCGCGGGCGACTCCGGCGAGGACGAGGACACCGGCGCCTCGCGGGCGGACAGCCCGCTGCTGCGTCGCAGCCTCGGGCACTCCTACGGTCTCGAGCTGATGGTGCGCCGGCCGCTGAGCCGCCGCCTGGGCGGCTTCCTGTCGTACACCCTGTCGCGCTCGACGCGCTCGGTCGGCCGCGAGCGGTTCCCGTCCGCGTTCGACCGCACCCACGTGCTCAACCTCGCGGCCGGCTACGATCTGGGCCGGCGCTGGCGGCTCGGCGGGCGCCTCGTCTTCTACACGGGCTTCCCGGCCCAGGGCGCCTCCCCGGGGGGCGCGCGCTCCCCGAGCCCTCGGCGGGTGCCGTCGTTCCATCGCGTGGACGTGCGACTGGAGAAGCGGTGGCGGCTCGGCGAACGCGGTTACTGGGCGTTCGTCGTCGAGGTCCTGAACTCGACGCTCCAGGAGGAGGCCATCGACGTGTCGTGCGAGACGGACCGCTGCGAGACGGAGTGGATCGGGCCGGTGACCATCCCCAGCCTCGGGGTCGAGGCCCGCTTCTGAGCGCGGCGCGGGCGCGCTCAGGCGCCGACCGCGAGGTCCAACGCGCGCAAGGCGCACTCGTGCGCGGAGGGCGCGGCGTCGAGCACCTCGCGCACGCGGCCCGCCAGGTCGCTGGCGCCGAACGGCTTCTGCAGGAAGGGCACGCCGCCGTCGATCGCCCGACGCGTCGCCTCGTCCGAGGGGTTGCCGGACATGAGGAGCACGCGCACGGTCGGCCGGCGCCTGGTGATCCGCGCCGCCAGCTCGGTGCCGAGGCCATCGGGGAGCCCCACGTCGGCGACGACGACGTCGAGCCGATCCATACGCTCCGCCTCGGCGACCGCCTCCGAGGCCGTGCCCGCGACCTTCACGTCGTAGCCGCGCCCCGCGAGGATCCGCTGCGCGAGCCGGCGGAGCTGCGCGCCGTCCTCCACCACCAGCACGCGCTCGGTGCCCGCCGGTACGCTGACCACCGCGGTGGCGGGCGGCTGCTCCTCCGCGGCCACCGCGACGGGGAGGTAGACGCGGAAGGTCGCGCCGGCGCCGGGGCGGCTCTCGGCGGTCATCGTCCCGCCTGCGCTGGCGGCGACGCCGTAGCACGTAGCGAGCCCGAGACCGGCGCCAGCGCCCTCGGCCTTCGTGGTGAAGAAGGGCTCGAAGACGTGCGGCAGCACCTCCTCCGGGATCCCGAGCCCGTCATCGGACGCCTCGATCACGACGAACGGCCCGGGGCCGAGGCCGGCCGGGCCACGGCCGGGAGCGGCGCCCGGCTCGACCACCGCGCACGCGAGCGTGAACACCCCACCCGACGGCATCGCGTCTCGGGCGTTGATCGCGAGGTTCAGGAGGAGGAGGTGAGCCTGGGTGGGATCGATGCGGACCGCAGCGGACGCCGACACGCGCACCACGACGGAGATGCGCTCACCGATCGCGTGCTCGATCATGGGGACGGCGGCCCGCAGCAGCTCCTCGCAGTCGAACGTCTGAGGTGTACCCGGCTGCCGCCGCCCGGCGGTGAGGAGCGCCCGCGCGAGCTCTCCCCCGCGCACCGCCGCGCCGCGGATCGCGTCCAGATCCGGGTCGCCTGCCACGCCCGGGTGGCGCGAGGCGAGCACGTCCACCCCCGAGAGCACGACCCCCAGGAGGTTGTTGAAGTCGTGCGCGACCGCGCCCGAGATGCGCCCGATCGCCTCGAGCTTCCGCGCCTGGAGGAGCTCCTCCTCGAGCCGCCGCCGCTCGGTGATGTCCGTCGCCCCGCCGACGAAGCGCACCACGCGCCCGGCGTCGTCCAGGATCGGACGCACGACATCGCGCAGCCACCGCGCCTCGCCGTCGGCGCGCACGATCCGATATTCGTTGACCTGCGCGTGTCCGCGGAGCAGTTGGTCGAGGAGCTGCATCAGGCGGGGGCGGTCGTCCGGGTGGAACACGGACGGCCAGCCGCCGCGCGCGTCGAGCTCCGCCACCGTGTACCCGGTGGTCCGCTCGAACGACCCGGCGACCACGCGCGTGCGTACGCCCGTCTCGGTGAGGTCGGCGGCGTACACGTAGTCGGTCGCGAGCTCGGCGGCGAGGCGCTGCTCCTCCTCGCGGCGGCGGAGCTGCTCGACTGCGAGGCGGCGCTCCGTCACGTCCGTCATCGTCCCGGTGATCGCGAGCGGCTCGCCCGCTGCGCCGCGCTCGACGCGGCCGCGCACCTCGACCCACACGACGGTGCCGTCGTCGCGGAGCAGTCGGTGCTCCAGCTCGTAGTCCGCGCAGCCGCCCGCGCCGGACGCGGGCCCGCCCACGACCGCCTGCAGCTGTGCGCCGATGAGCGCGGCGTCCTCGGGGTGCACGAAGCGCAGGCACTCGTCGAACGGCGCCGAGCGCGCGACCGCCGGCTGACCAGCGATGGCTCCGCACTCGGCAGACCAGCGCAGCTCACCCGTCGTGAGGTCGTGCCGCCAGACCCCGACCCGGGCGCAGGCGAGCGCGGCGGCGTAGACGCTCGCGGCGAAGGGCTCGGGCGGCCCGAGTTGGTGGCGATCGGAGGTGGTCACCTTCGGGACGAGCATACGCCGGCGTCCGGCCTCAGCCACAGTAATGCGCCCTTGCGGACGGTGCCTCCCAGGGGCCCGTCCGCACGAGCCGTGCCTGGGCCGCGCTGGCCGGCCAGGGTGCACCGCGTGACGGCCGCGGGCGGGGCTCCGGCCGGGGCGCGGCGCCCCCGGGCGACCCGGGCCCTCGCCGGTCGTACGCGTCGACGCGCCGCGCTAGGCTCCTGATTGTGCGTTTCCTTCACACCATGCTCCGGGTCCGAGATCTCGCCGCGGCGCTCGAGTTCTTCTGCGATCACCTGGGCCTGCGCGAGGTGCGTCGCAGGGAGGTCCCGGCGGGGCGTTTCACGCTCCTCTTCCTCTCGACGGGCGCGGAGGGCGACCGGGCCGAGGTCGAGCTGACGCACAACTGGGACCAAGCCGAGCCCTACTCGATCGGGCGATCGTTCGGTCACCTGGCGTTCGAGGTCGAGGACCTCTACGCCACCTGCGCGAAGCTCCAGCGCGCCGGCGTGGAGATCCTGCGCCCACCACGCGACGGCAGGATGGCGTTCGTGCGGTCACCCGACGGCGCATCGGTCGAATTGCTGCAGCGCGGCGAAGCGCTCGCGCCCGCCGAGCCGTGGGCCTCGCTGCCCAACCGCGGCGAGTGGTGAACCCCACCGGCGCCCGCTGCGCCGCGGTCACCGCAGGCGGCGCAGCGCCTCGGCGTTCCGCTCGGGGGCGGCGCCCCGCCGCAGGAGGACGAGAGGCCCCTCGATCGCCTCCACGCCGTAGCCGAGGCGGAGCGCCTCGCGCAGCCGGGCCTTCTCCGAGTCGAGCACGATCGGCCCGAAGAGCAGGTACTCCGCCGACCCGGCCGTGACCTTCAGGCTGAAGAAGTCCGCCCGCGTCGACACGTACGGGCCCTCGCGCTCCGTCGCGGCCACCGAGGCGCCCGGCGGGATCCGCCCGGCGAGGGCGCGCGCCGCCGTCACGTGCGCCGCCTCGTCGGCGGCGACGCTCACGCGCTTCGGCCCGAAGCCGCCGACGATCTCGTCCCCGCCGAGCACGATGCCGAGCTGTCGCGTCGCGAGCGCGCTCGTGACGAGCATCGCGCCCGCGGCGGCGGCTCGCCTCGCCGCGGGGAGCTCGCGCAGCACGAGCGCCGCCCCGACCACCACCCACGGCGCCCAGAAGTACACGTACTGGAAGCTCGACTGGTAGAGGAACGGGCGGTTCGTCGCGAGCAGCGTGAACGGGACCGCGGAAGCCGCCAGCACCCAGCTCCGCCAGCCGCGCACCCACACGAACGCGAGCGGCGCCGCGAAGTGGAGCACGTAGACCAGCTTCTCGAAGGACAGCAGCTTGCGCAGCACGAAGGTCGGGTTGGTGACCGCCGACAGCACCACGCCGCCGAGCCCCTTGGCGCCCGGCGGGAGCAGGTCCTGGTACATGCCGACGAACCAGGTGCGACCGATCGCGGGCATGATCGCGAACTTCACTAGGAGGAACCACGCGATCCCCGCGACCGCGAGCGCGGCGTAGCGCCGCCGCTCGGTCACCCGGGTGACCATGACCGCGCCGTAGACGGCCAGGCCGAACGAGATCTCCTCGCGGGACGCGAGCGCGAACGCCACCGCCACGACGGACGCCACCGCGCCGCGACGCCCGGGCACGCCGAGCGCCCAGACGGCGCACGCGACGAAGAACGCTCCGACGGGCGGGAAGTGGAAATCGTAGAAGCTCGCGCGCTGGACGGCCGGCAGGAGGCAGAAGCTCGCGGCGACCGCGAGCGCCACCCACCGCCCGAGGCTCCGGTGGAACGCGAGGTAGAGCGGGAGCGGGGTGAGGGCGATCAGCACCGCCTGCAGGACGAGGAGCGCCTTCGGGCCGGGGGCGATCGCGTAGAAGGGCAGGAGCGCGTAGAGGACGAGCTCGAAGTGGACCTTGAGCGCGCTCCAGGCCCGGACATCGCCGTCGATCGCGGGCGCGCGGAACGGCCGCCCGGAGAGCGCGTTGAAGAAGAGGTTGTCGAACTCCCCCAGGTCGGAGGTCGCGGTCGCGAACCGCTCGAGCTGGAGCGTCGTCCCCCACGCGACGGTCGCGCCCCAGAGCGCGCACAGCGCGACGAGGGCCAGGAGGGGGACGGCCACGGGCAGCCTCCGCAGCGGGAGCAGCCACCGCCGCCAGAGGCGGCTCTGCGCCGCGACCGCGAGCGCCCGCTCGATCACGAGGCCGAACCCGCCGAGCACGAGCAGCAGCTCGGCGTCCGTTCCTCGCCAGAGCTCGCGATCGACCAGCGACGCGACGAGCGGCAGACAGAGCAGCGGCACCAGCGCGCGCCGCGCTTGCGACGCGCGCCACGCGCTGCGCCGGCGCGCCCACGCCCAGCCGCCCACGGCGCCCGCGAGCGCCGCGAGCGCCACGCTGACACCGACCGCCCCCCGCGCGCGGAGGGCGAGCGAGTTGGCGCGCGTCGCCTCGGGCACGACGACCACGAGCAGCGCCGCGTAGGCGACCGCGGCCGCAGCGGCCGCGCCGGTGACGGCCGTCCACGCTAGTGCGGAGCGGCGCTCTGGATCGTGAGGCGTGGGCGCCATGGGGAACCCGCGACGCGGGCCGGTGCTTGGTAGCGCGGCCGGTCGCGGTCGCGAAGCCGCTCGGCGCGACGCGAGCCGGCGGGCGCCCTACTTCGTGCGCGGCGCTTCGAGGAGGAGCGCGTCCGGGTCGAAGCTCTGCCCCCCGGGCAGGTACCCCGCCGCCACGGCGACGCCCCGGAAGCGACGGAGGAGGTGCCCCGTCGTGGCGCGGAGCGCGAGCGCTTGGAGCTTCTCGTCGCCGAGCGCGCCCGCGAGGCCGCCCGCCGCGAACCCGGCGTGGGAGCCCTTCGCCTGGAGGTAGGTCGCCGGCCCGGGCGCCCCCCGGTAGAAGTTCAGCGCGTTGTGCGCGGCCTCGGGGTTCATCGTGTCGGGGCGCACGCCGACGATGAACGTCTCCGCGTGCATCAGGTGCAACACGCCCGAGCCGGGCGTGTTGCAGTTGGGAGCGACCGGGTTCGCGTTGCAGCCCGCCGGATCGATGAAGCACGGCGGGCCGCCGGCGTTGGACGGATCCCAGCCGATCACGAGGTCGACGCGCACGTCGAGCGCCGCCGCCCAGAACGCGACCTTGCCGCCCTTCGAGTGGCCCGCCATCGCGATCTTGGTCGCGTCGATCCGGCTCGCGAGGGGGCCCTGCGAGAGCATCCAGCCCATCGCGGCGATCGCACGCCGCGCCTCCTGCTCGTGGTCGGCGGCGCCCGCGGTGATCGCGCCCTCGGCCGTGTTCAGCCCGAGGACCACGAACCCATGGCTCGCGATCTGGCGGCTGTACTTCGCGTAGTCCGGGTAGGTCGCCCCGAACCCCGGCATCACCAGCACGAGCGGGAACGGGCCGCCGGACGCGGCCGTACCGTCGAGCTTGGGCGCGTAGATCGTGCCGGGGAGCGTGCCGCCCTCCCCCGGCGGTCGAGGCCAGTCCACAGGCTGCTCATCGATGGCGAACGGCCCGTTCGCGAGCGGGTCAGCGGGGAGCGAGCCACCGTCGGGGACCACCCCGAGCTCGGGGACCACCGCGCCGTTGTCGCGATCCACGTCCGTCAACTGCCCGAGCTCGGTGACCTTCGTCACGCCTGGCGGACAGGCGGGCGCGGCGGAGGGGGCCGGGAGCGCCCCGCCCGCGCCGGCCGAGCCCGCGCCGGCCGAGCCCGCGCCGGCCGAGCCCGCGTCCTCTGCCCCGGCGCCACCGCCGCCCGCAGCGCCTGCGGCTCCGCCGCCCGCCACGCCGCCGGTCGCGTTGGCCCCGCCCCCCGCCGCACCGCCCGCGCCACCCGCAGCACCGGGGCCGCCGTCCGCGTCGTCACTGGATCCGCCGCACGCCGCGAGGACCGGGACGCCGAGGACGGACACGAGGAGGGCCGAGCGGAGGAGCGCGCGCATCGGCAGACGGTGCCACGCCCCGCCGCTCACCGCACCGAACTCTTGATTTCCGTCAACTTCCGCGGGGTTGCTGACCAAGCCGTGACGCAGGATGACCGACGCTGGACGGTGGGCGGACCCCCTTCCCGGTAGCGTCCGCGCCACGATGGCCCAGACTCCTGCCCGCCCCGCGAAGGTCCTGCTCACCAGCGTCTGCCGCCCATTCGGAGGCCCCGGCGAGGGCGACTCCGTGGGCGCCGAGCTGTTCCACGCGCAGGTCACCCGCGCGCAGGGGCCGTTCAGCCTCCGACAGGTGATCCGCGTGTGGGCGATCGACTACCTCGCGGAGAACGTCGAGGCGCCGACCATCACGCTGCACTACCCATCGAAGCGCGAGCTGGTCGCCGAGCTGAAGAAGGGCGGCTACACGCACATCGGCCTGAACTTCGTGGTGGCGACGTTCCACAAGGTCCGGGAGATGGTGCCGCTCATTCGCCGGTATGCGCCGGACGCCCGCATCATCCTCGGCGGCTACGGGACGGTGCTGCCCGACGAGGTGCTCCGCCCGTGGGGGGACGCGATCTGCCGCGAGGAGGGCGTCCGGTTCCTCCGCCGTGAGCTCGGGGAGCGAGAGGACGCGCCGATCCGCCACCCGCACGCGCCGATCCCGGTGGCGCAGGTGCTGGCGTTCCAGCGAGAGAGCGTCGTCGGCCACGTCACCGCGGGGCTCGGGTGCTCGAACGCCTGCGACTTCTGCTGCACGTCCCACTTCTTCGACCGAAAGTACGTGCCGTTCTCCGGGACCGGCCGCGACATCTACGACGCCCTCTGCGCGACGCGCGCCCGCGCGAAGGCCGAGGGCCAGGACATGAGCAGCTTCATCGTCATCGACGAGGACTTCTTCCTCCACCGCCGCCGCGCGCTGGAGTTCCTCGACTGCGTCCGCGAGGCCAACGACCCGCTCAGCATGATGGGCTTCGGCAGCGTCCGCGGGCTCTCGCAGTTCGAGGCGCGCGAGGTCGCCGAGATGGGCTTCGACCTCGTATGGAACGCCTTCGAGGGCGTGGGCGCCGGGTACCGCAAGCAACAGGGCAAGCCGATCGACCAGCTCTACCGCGAGCTGAAGAGCGTGGGCACCGCGCAGCTCACGTCGATGATCATCGGCTTCCCGTACCAGGACGAGGCGGCCATCCGCGGTGAGTTCGAGCAGCTCATGGCGCTCGAGCCCGCGCTCACCCAGTGCCTCATCTACTTCGCCTTCCCGGGGACTCCCTTCCACGAGCAGGTGATCTCCGAGGGGCGCTACCGCGAGTCGTTCCAGGCGCAGCCCGATCTGCGCCGGTGGGACGGCTTCGCCATGCACTTCGATCACCCGAAGTTCGACGACCCGTCCGAGATCGAGCGCCTGCAGCGCTGGGTCTACGCGGAGGACTACCGCCGCCTCGGGCCGAGCATCGCGCGCTTCACCGAGGTCGCGCTCCGCGGCGTCGAGACGCTCCGCGGCGACCCGAACCCGCTCCTCGCCGCCCGCGCGGAGCGGCTCGCACGGGACGCGCACGGCCTCCTGCCGGCCATGGGCGCGCTCATCGCGTTCGCGCCGAGCCGCGAGGCGCGCGAACGCGCGCTCCGCGTGCGGCGCGAGATCATCCGCCTCACCGGAGCGCCGACGCCGGCCGAGCGCGCGATGGAAGCGGCGTCCCCCGCGCTCTACCTGGTGTCGCAGGCGGCGCGGAAGCTCCGTGTCCTGCAGCAGCCCGGGCTGCTCCGTACCGAGTCGCGCACCGGCGCGCCAGCGCCGACCACGCGCGAGGTCCTGCGGCTGCAGGGCGGCCTCGCGTCGGGGCTCTTGCGCAACCTGGCCGAGGATCTGGGCGAGAAGCTCGCGCACGCGCTGGACCCGGCTCGCGTGCTGCGCGCCGTCGGCGATCCGACGCTCCGCAAAGTGACGACCTCCGCCACCGGCATGCCGTCGTCCGTGCACTCGGGGCCGCGCGAGCAGACGGCGGCAGTCCGCCGCCTCCCGCTCGTCGACCCCGTCGCCGCCGCTCCCGCGGAGTGAGCCGCGCGCGGCGCGACGCGCCGCGCGGCTCAGAGGCAGCGCTGCGCGTCGAGGAGCTGCCCGCCCTCTTGCTCGGGCCACCCGCGCGCGGCGTTCACCTCGGCGCGGACGCGCCGCCAGTTGCGCTGGAGCCACGAGTAGATGCGGAGCTGTTCGGGTGACATCGCCGCCACCGAGAGCGGCTCCCCCAGCTCGATCCGTGCGCCCGCGAACGCGGCGGCCGCCTCCCCGCGGAGGACCTCCGCATACGCGAGCGCCTGCTCGTCGCTGACCTCCTCCGCGCCGCCGTAGCCGGCGGGGGAGGTCCCGAGGACGAAGCGAACCGGATCGGCGCTCACGCCCGCCATCGTACCGCGACCCGAGGCGGGGGTGCCAGCGCCGAGACGCCAGGAGCGGCCGCGATCTCTACGCCGCCGGGCCGCCGCCCCGCGGTCACCCGATCGGCGCCAGCCGAGCCGTGAAGTGCCGGAGCAGCGGCGGCTCGTCGACGATGCGATAGCCGCGGATCTCGCCCAGCCGCGCCGCGACGCGCTCGGCGGTCTCGATCACCCAGTCCACGTGCGACGCCGTGTACACCCGCCGCGGCAGCGCCACCCGGACCAGCTCGTGGCGCGCCGCCGGGCCGAACATGAGCGTCCCGACCTCCACCGTCCGCACGCCCCCCTCGCGGAACAGCTCGAGCGCGAGCGCCTGGGCGGGCAGCTCCGCCGACGGGACCTGGGGAAGCGCGCGCGCCGCGTCGAGGAAGACCGCGTGACCTCCGGGCGGCTCCACGATCGGCAGCCCGGCCTTCACGAGCCCGCGCGCCAGGTACTGCACGGTCGCCTGACGGTAGCGGAGGTACTCGGGCTCCAGCGCCTCGATCAGGCCGACCGCCATCGCCTCCAGATCACGCCCCGCGAGCCCGCCGTACGTCGGGAACCCCTCGGTGAGGATCAGGAGCACCTGGAACTGCTTGGCCCAGTCCGCACGGCGGGTGGCGAGGATACCGCCGATGTTCACGATGCCGTCCTTCTTGGCGCTCACGGTGCAGCCGTCGGCCAGCTCGAACATCGCCCTCGCGATGCTCTCGGGTGACTCGGACGCGAACCCGGGCTCGCGTTGCTTGACGAGCCAGGCGTTCTCCGCGAAGCGCGCCGCGTCGACGAACAGCGGGACGCCGAAGCGATCGCAGAGCGCGCGCACGGCGCGGAGGTTCGCCATCGACACCGGCTGCCCACCGACGGCGTTGTTCGTGAGCGTCATCATCACGAGCGGCACCCGCCGCTCTCCCGCGAGCACGCGCTCGAGCGCGACGAGGTCCATGTTCCCGCCGAAGTCCGGATCCGCGCCGGCGGGGAGATCGCAGGCCACGCCCCCCAGGTGCTCGAGGTTGGCGCGCGTGGTGTCGAAGTGGGTGTTGTTCGGCACCACGTCGCCCGGGCGCACGACGGCCTCGAACAGGATCCGCTCCGCCGCGCGCCCCTGGTGGACGGGGAAGACGTGGGGGTATCCCGTCAGCCGGTGGACCGCGGACTCGAAGCGCTCGAAGCTCCGGCTCCCCGCGTACGATTCGTCCCCGGCGAGGAGCGCGGCCCACTGCCGGTCGCTCATCGCGCCGGTGCCGCTGTCCGTGAGCAGGTCGATGGTGACGTGCTCGGCCCGGAGCCGGAAGAGGTTGTACCCGCTCTCGGCGAGGAGCGCGTCACGCTCGGCGCGCGTCGTCATCGCGATGGGCTCGACGGCCTTGATGCGAAAGGGCTCGATCACGGTGCGGAAGGGGACGTCGACGCTCATGGCGCGCGGCGTGTAGCACGCGCTGGGTGGGCCCGCTGAGGCGGGGATCGCGAGCGTGGAGCGGGTCGCCTTCGCATGGCGAGCCGCGATGCCGCCGGTCGCTCCTCGTGCTAGCCTGTCAACCGAGGTCGATCATGAGAGCTGGAGCTGTGTGGGTGCTCGTGGTGGGCGCGCTCGCGTCCGCCTGCGGGAGCGGGGAGGTCTCGGGCGACGCCGTGTTCGCCGGCGGCGCGACGGGCGGGGTGGGGGCCGGCTCCGGCTCAGGCGGTTCCGGCTCGGGCGGCGCGGCGGCGGGAGGCGGCTCGGGCGGGGGTGGCGGCGGGCTGGTCCTCGACGCCGGGGGCGGCGCCAGCGGCGGGGGAGGCGGCTCCGACTTCTGCGGCAGCGCGCTCACCGGGGTCGTGCGGGACTTCCGCCAAGACCACCCCGACTTCGAGGACTTCCTCGGCACCGATCACGGCATCGTCACCTCGACGCTGGGAACGGACGGCAAGCCCATCTACGCGGGGGATACTCCCACCACCACCGGGCAAGCCAGCTTCGATCAGTGGTTCCGGGACGTGCCGGGCGTCAACTGGGCGAAGCCGCTGACGCTGCAGCTCGTGAACACGGGCGGCAACGACTACACGTACGAGGACGACACCTTCTTCCCCATCGACGGCGAGCTCTTCGGCGACGAGGGCAACCCGCACAACTACCACTTCACATTTGAGCTCCGGACGGCGTTCGTCTACACCGGCGGCGAGGTCTTCACCTTCACCGGGGACGACGACCTCTTCACCTACATCAATGGCCGCCTCGCGATCGATCTCGGCGGGGTCCACGGCCAGCAGTCGGACTCCATCGATCTCGACGCCCGCGCGAGCGAGCTCGGCCTCACGCCGGGCGAGACGTACACGCTCGACTTCTTCTTCGCCGAGCGGCACACGTCGGAGTCGCACTTCCGCATCGACACGACGATCGCGAGCTTCGTGAACTGCGGCGTCGTGCCCGAGTGAGCCTCCCGGGGCCGCGCGCCGCGGGCGCGTCCAGGCGCCTCGAGGGCTACGCCGCCGGCACCGCCGAGCCCGGAGCGCCGGGCTCGGCGCGCGCCGGGCGCTGTGCGAGCCAGGCCAGCGCGCGGGTCGCGAGATCCGAGAACAACAGGACCGCGAGTCCCCACCAGAGCACAATCCAGAGCGGCACACCGCCGAACCAGCCGAGCGCGTACCGGTGGAGGCCGGCGGCGATGTAGGCGATCTCCGCGAGCGGACCAGCCACCATCACGAGCGCGATCAGCCTGAGCTCGTACGCGCGGGGGCGAAAGAGCACCGCCCCGGCGACGAGCGCGATCGCGAACGGCAGCCACGACGCGACGGGGTGAGCCCAGAGCCGATAGATACACTGGCGCGTGCCGAAGAGCAGCCCGAGCTCTAGCGCGATCTTGAGCCCGGCCGAGCGCACCGCGTGGCGACCGAGCCACACGGTGTCCGACGCGGCCGCTGGCGGGCCCAGCCGCGGCCACCGCGCGACGGTCGCGATGAGCCTGAGGATTTGTCCCCAGTAGAACAGCATCCACGTGGGGATGGTCGACCACGCCGGGAGGTCGACGGGCACCGTGTACTCGTAGATGCGGTGGTGGCACACGGAGTTCCAGTCGTTGAACCCGCCGAGCACGGCGAGGCCCACGTGAAGCGTCGCCTCCGCCCCGAGCGAGAGCCCCCGCTCCGCGCGCGGCACCAGCGCGAGGCAGGCGAGCCGCACGACGAACGCCGCGGCGACGACCCCGCTCATCACCACCCAATCGCGCGCGGCGAACAGGATCGCGACGGTGACCCCGGCGACCAGCGCCGCGTCGAGCGCCACGAGGCGGTCGGAGGAGAGCGGCGCCGGGCGCCCGCCAGCGGGACCCGGCGCGGCGGCGGGCGGCGTCACGCGCGCGCCTGCACGAGCTCGAGCACCTCCGAGACGAGCGAGAGCGGGCGCGCGAGGCCGTGCGCGTAGGCGTCGGTCGTGTAGTTCTGCGCCCAGTTGCAGTCGGCGCCGCACTGGTTGCGCGCCGGGCCATGGAAGCGCGTGGGGTCGACCCGCGCCGAAGCCGCTGCCCAGAGCGAGCGCACGTCGGGGTAGTCGAGCACCCGGATGCGCTCCGGCTCCACGTTCACGCTCGCCTTGCACGGCCAGAAGAGGTGCCCGTCGTGATCGACGTGGGGCTTCAGGGTGTTGCGGCAGTCGAGCGGCGCGCTGGCGAGCAGCCGGCCGTTCAGGCGCGCGGAGCCGGTGATGCGACACCCTTGCCGCTTGCGCTCGAGGACGAGCCGGGCGAACGCGCGGAACTCCGGGTCGTCGCCGAGACCGCGCGCGATCCGGGGGCCCGCGTTCATGGGCACGGGGCAGAACCAGATCCCGAGATCGTTCACGAGATCGAGCACGTCGCGCGCGTCCCCGATCCGGCCGGGCTGGATCACCGTGTTCACCATGAGCTTGACGCGGTGGTCCTCGGCGAGCTCGCGCAGGACGAGGAGGTTACGGATCACGTCCTCGGGCCGGCGGTACGCGTAGAGCTTCGCCAGGTGGGCCAGGTCGAGGGCGTCGAGGCTCACGACGATGACGTCCGTCTCCCCCAGCCACGCGCGGTGGGACTCCAGCCGGAGGAGCCGATCGATGGCGCTGCCGTTGGTGTTGAGGATGATCGGAAAGTACCCCCGCTCGAAGGCGGCGTGCGTGAGCTCGGGGAGGTCCCGCCGCATCGTCGGCTCGCCGCCGGCGAAGTAGACGGACGGCGAGCCCGTCCTCATCACGCGGAGCAGCTCGAGCCCCTGCGCGGTGTCGAGCCGGCCTTCGTCCGGCAGCTCGGGGTACTTCCGCCCGCGGTGGTCGTCGCAGTAGGTGCAGGTGAAGTTGCACGCGCGGAGGAGTGTCCAGATGAAGTACAGCGGGAGGAAGTCCTCGCGGCCTTGCCGAGCGCGGCGACGGTTCTCGACGTAGTTGGCCGCGAACGTGGCGTACGAGCGGGCGCGGCGCCTCGCCTCGATGAGCCCGCCCGGAGGCGGGACGAGCCGCGGGCGCACCTCGTCTGCGATCGCGAGCGCCTCCGCGTGGAGCCGCGCGAGATCGGGGTGGCCGGCGCGCGGGCGGTACCTGCAGAGCGGCAGCGGCTCGGTGGGCGTGCGGCGCGGGCGCGCAGCGGGAGGGCGCGCCCCAGCGGGCGCCTGCGGGAGCGAGACGGTCGTCAGCGTCATGGTTCCTTCTCCTGAGCCGGGCGAGCGCGGGCCGGCCGGCGCGGCTCCGTGACGAGGGCGCGCGCGGCGCCGAGCGTCAGCTTCGTGAGCACGGACGCCGCCCGGGCGCGGGAGGAGCCCTCCCCCCAGACGTGGCGCAGCGCGACCCGCATCCAGAGCGCGAGCAGCGCGTGGACGGCGAGCTCGAGCTCCTCGGCCGGCACGCCGAGCCCCTGGAGCGCCGCCGCGAAGAGGCGCTGCGCCGGGGGGTTCACGCCGTCGCGGAGCGCGCGCTCGTCGAGCCCCCCGCGCGCGCGCTCGAGGTACGCGCCCAGCATGGCTCGCTCCCCCTCACACTCGGCGAGGAACGCCGTCGCCGCGCGGCGCACCTTCGGCTCGAGGTCGCCGGGCGCGAGGAGCAGCCCGGCGAGCCGCTCCGCGAGCCGCTCGGAGAAGCCCGCGAGCAGCTCGTCGGCCACCGCCTCCTTCGTCGGGAAGTGGACGTAGAACGTCCCGGTGGCGACCCCCGCCCGCGCCGCGATGTCCGCCACCGACACCGCCGCGAACCCGCGACCCTCGAGCTCGGCCGCCGCCGCCGCGAGGAGCGCCTGCCGCGTGGCGGCCTTCGCCTCCTGCCGCGTCGCGGCCTTCGCCTCCTGCCGCGTGGCGACCTTCGCCTCCTGCCGCGTGGCGACCTTCGCCTCCTGGAGGTGCGGGGCGCCGAGGCCCGGTCGCGCGCGGCGGGTCGTCATGTTCGCCGAAGCATATTCACTGAATGATATTCGGCAAGAGGAATTCGTGCTAGGGGTCGCGCATGATCGGTCCGCTCGAGGCCTTCGGCCTCCGCCCGCTCGGCCAGGCGCTCCGGCAAGCCGCGTTCGCGGTGCGGGGCGACCCGCTCACTCCGCCCACGCGGTTCGGCCCGAGCAGCCGCAGGCTGCTCGATCCGGCCCTCTCGATCCCCACCTGGCTCGGCCGCGGGCGGGCGGACCGCCGCACCGTCCTCTACAACCTCTTCAACCGCACACCGACGCCCCTCGAGGAGGGCTGGTCGGTGCGCGTGACGCAGGTGCGCGACTACCGGGGCGGGAAGCTCACGTACGACTCGCACAACGGCACGGATTTCGTGGTCCCCGTGGGCACGCGGGTGGTCGCCGCTGCGCCGGGCCGGGTGCTGCGCGTCTCCAGCGAGTTCCACCGAGGCGGCGTGAAGGTGTTCGTCGACCACGGCCGCGGCCTCGTGACCTCGTACAACCACCTGTCGCGCGCGTTGGTCCGCCCAGGCGCCGTGCTCGCGCGCGGGGAGACGCTCGCGCTCTCCGGAGCGAGCGGAGTGGACGGGCTCACCTTCTTCCCGTGGGTCCCTCCCCACGTGCACTTCAACGTGTGGCTCGACGGCGAGTACACCGACCCGTTCGCCGCGCCAGACGAGGTGTCGCTGTGGCGCGGAGGCGAGCTGCCGCTCCCGGACGACGGAAAGGGCCGCGACGCGGAGCTCGCGGAGACGGACTGGGACGCGGGAGCCGTCGAGGCCCACGCCGAGGCGAGTCGGGACCCGGAGGTGGCGCGCCTCATCCGAGCGGCGCCGACGCCCGGCGAGCGGGCGATGACGGCGCTGTTCCACGCTGCGTACTTCCCGACGCGGTTCCGCCGGCCGCTCCCGCGCCTCTACGTGGCCCGGCACGAGCGCGCGCCGTGGCTCGATCTCCCGTTCCGGCGAGAGGACTACGCGGGCGCCGTCTTTCGCTAGCTGGGCGAGCCGCCCGGCTGGCGAAATCGTGACGCCCGGATGACGCGACCCGTGCTAGGGCGCCCGGGCGCATGGGTGAGATCGCCGTCGTTTTTCCCGGGCAAGGCTCGCAGCGCGCGGGCATGGCGAAGGACTTCCACGAGCAGTTCGCGGCGGCCCGCGAGGTGTTCGCCGAGGCGAGCGAGGCGCTGTCGCTCGACCTCGCCGAGCTCTGCTTCGCGGAGGATCCGCGCCTGGACCTCACGGAGTACACGCAGCCTGCCATCGTGACGGCGGAGGTGGCGATGCTCCGATCGCTCGCCACGGAGCACGGCTTCGCGCCGACCCGGTTCGGCGGTCACAGCTTGGGGGAGTACACGGCGCTGTGCGCCGCCGGGGCCGTCCCGCTCGCGGACACCGTCCGCCTCGTGCGCAGGCGCGGCGCGTTGATGCAGCAGGCCGTGCCGGTGGGCGAAGGCGCGATGAGCGCCATCGTTTCGCCGGGCGTGCACGACGCGGGGCTCGCGCCGATCGTGGCGGAGCTGGGCGTGGACGTCGCCAACCTGAACTCTCTCGATCAGGTCGTCATCTCCGGGCCGACCGCCGGGGTCGAGGCGGCCGAGAAGCGGATCGCCGAGCACCTCGCCGGGACGAAGCACGACATCGTGCGACTCAACGTGAGCGCGCCCTTCCACTCGAGGATGATGCGCGGGATCGAGGCCGAATTCCGAGGCGAGCTCGAGGGCGCCGCCGAGCGGTTCCAAGCGGAGCGGGCGCGGCACGTCACCGCGAACCTCACCGGGACTTTCCACACCGGGGATCGCGAGGCCCTGATCGGCGCGCTGACGGGCCAGATCTCGGGCACGGTGCGCTGGGTCGAGAACATGCGCGCCCTCGCCGCCGCGGCCGAGAGCGTCTACGAGCTCGGGCCGAACCGCCCGCTCAAGCGCTTCTTCTCCACGCTCGGCGTCGAGATCCGCTCGATGATGAACGTGAAGGGGGCTCTGCGGGAGCTCGGCGCGTGACGCTCGCGTTCGATCGGGATCACTGGGCGCTCGTCCTCGGCGGGTCGAGCGGCTTCGGGCTCGCGACCGCGCACAAGCTCTCGCGCCACGGGATGAACGTCGCGATCGTGCACCGCGATCGCCGCGGCGCGATGGCGGCGATCGAGCCCGAGTTCGAGAAGATCCGGGCGACGGGCGTGGGCTTCGCAGCGTACAACCTCGATGCGCTCTCGGACGAGGGGAGGCGCACGGTCCTCGATGACCTCCGCGCGCACCTCGGCGACGCAGGGCGGGTGCGGCTCCTCCTGCACTCGATCGCGTTTGGTAACCTGAAGCTGCTCGCTCCGCTCGAGGCGGCGTGGGGCGGCCGGGCGGCGGCGGCGCGTCGCGCGTTGGCCGAGCGTCTCGGCACCTCGGAGGAGCGGGTGACGGGGGCCGTCCTCGAGGTGCTCGGCACGAGCGCGGGCGATCCGCTCGCGGCGCTGGCGCCGCCCCCGGCCTACGACGCCGACGCGCGGCTGGAGGAGGAGGACTTCACGCGCACGGTCCACTCGATGGGCACGAGCCTCGCCACGTGGGCGCAGGACGTGCTCGCGCGGGGTCTCTTCGCGGCCGACGCGCGGGTCCTCGGCATGACGAGCGAGGGCAACGAGGTCGCGTGGCGCGGCTACGCCGCCGTCTCCGCTGCCAAGACGGCGCTCGAGGCGGTCGCGCGCTCCCTGGCGCTCGAGCTGGCGCCGTTCGGCGTCCGCACGAACGTGGTGCAGGCGGGCGTCACGGATACCCCCGCCCTGCGCCTCATCCCGGGCAGCGACCGAATGAAGGCGGCCGCGCGGCTGCGCAACCCGTTCGGCCGCCTGACGACCCCGGCGGACGTGGCGGACCTGATCGCGCTCCTCTGCACCGATGAGGCGCGCTGGGTGAACGGCGCGCTCGTGCGGGTGGACGGCGGCGAACACATCGCGGGTTGAGACGTGGCGACCTTGTTCCTCCACGGGCTCGGCCACTTCCACCCCGAGAACGTCCTCGACAACCGCTTCCTCGAGGAGCTGGACATCGGGACCTCGGAGGAGTGGATCCTCGAGCGCGTCGGGATCCACGAGCGTCGCACCGTGCTGCCCCTCGACTACGTGCGCGCGACGCGGAACGCGGATCCACGCGCCGGCGACGAGGCCGCGCTCTACTCGAACGTGGAGACGGGGCGGCGCGCGGCGCTCCACGCGCTCGAGCGCGCCGGGTTGTCGCCGAGCAACGTCGGGATGGTAGTCGCGGGCGGGTGCTGCCCGAGCGCGGAGATCCCAGCCGAGGCGTGCCGGATCGCGCAGGCGCTCGACCTCGAGGTGCCCGCCTTCGACCTCAATTCGGCGTGCTCCAGCTTCGGCGTGGACCTGCACGTGCTCGCGTCGATGAGCGGGCTCCCGCGCTTCGTGCTGGTGGTGAACCCCGAGAACACGACCCGGGTGGTCGACTACTCGGACCGCTCGACGGCCGTCCTGTGGGGCGACGCCACGAGCGCCGCCGTGGTGTCGACGGAGGTCCCTGCGCGCGCCCGCATCGTGACGACGACGCTCGCGTCCTCGCCGGCGGGGGCGGACGCGGTGGTCATCCCCCGGCTCGGCCACTTCCGCCAGGAGGGCAGCGCCGTCCAGCGTTTCGCGATCAAGACGACGCAGAGCTGCCTCGAGGCGCTGCTGCCCGGGGCGCGTGCGCGCCTGCGGGAGACGGGCGGCCGGCTGCACTTCGTCGGTCACCAGGCGAACCTGCTCGTGCTGGAGGCGGTCGCCCGGCGGGCCGGGCTCGCGGAGGGCGAGCACTGGCACAACGTCGCCCGGTTCGGGAACACCGGGGCGGCGGGCGCGCCCTCGGTGCTCTCCCAACACTGGGACGAGCTCACCTCGGGCGACACCGCGCTGGTGGCGGTCGTCGGCTCGGGGCTCACCTGGTCGAGCCTGCGCATCGACGTGGAGGGCGCGCCGTGAGGCCCCGCTCCCCGCTCCCCATCTCTCTTTCCCCCCCCTCCGAGGAGCCCCGCCCGTGATCCGATACTCCGAGTTCGTCGCCCGCGAGCGCTTCTCGCAGGAGGAGCTGCTCGCGCTCTCCCAGGGGCTGCTGGTCGAGGATCCCCCCGCCGAGTTCATCCGTCTGCCCGCGCCCCCCATGCTCATGCTCGACCGCGTGACCGAGCTCACGCGGAACGGCCCGCGGGGGCGCATCGTCGGCGAGAAGGACGTGCGGATGGACGACTGGTTCTTCCACTGCCACTTCCGCGGCGATCCGGTGCAGCCCGGCTGCCTCGGCGTGGACGCCGTGTGGCAGCTCGTCGGCCTCTACATCGCGGCGAACGGCGCTCCGGGCTCCGGGCGGGCGCTGGGCTGCAAGGAGGTCGAGTTCGCGGGGCAGATCCGGCCGTTCAACCGTGTGGTGCGCTACGAGATCGAGATCCGCCGCTTCTCCCGGCTCGAGGCGTCCGGCTCCGCCGTGGCGATCGGCAGCGCGCGGGTGCTGGTCGACGAAGAGCTCATCTACACCATCCGAGACGCCAAGGTCGGCATGTTCCTCGGCATCGCCTACCCCGACTACCCCCGCCGATCGGCCAACAGCGTCGGCGGCATCCTGGATCGGAGCGGCTGAGCCGCCCGCGGAGGACCGCCATGCACGAGCCCCTCTCCCCCGACGACGTCCTCGCGCTGATCCCGCAGCAGCGCCCGTTCCGCTTCGTGGATCGCCTGCTCGCGCTGCACGCCGAGGGCGCCATCGGCGAGTACACGTTCCGCGAGGACGAGACCTTCTACGCTGGACACTTCCCCGGCGATCCGGTCACGCCGGGCGTCATCCTGATCGAGACGATGTGCCAGACGGGCCTCGTCGCGCTCGGCATCCACCTGCTCGGGCTGGAGGTCCCGCGGGAGGAGGTCGCGAGGACGGTCACGCTCTTCACCGACTGCCAGGTGGAGTTCGAGCGCATCGTCCGCCCCCTCGACACGGTGCGCGTGGAGGCGAAGCGGCTCTTCTGGCGGCGGCGCAAGCTGAAGTCGGAGGTGACGCTGTCGCTCGCGAGCGGCGAGACGGTCGCCAAGGGGACGGTCTCCGGGATGGGGGTGCCCCGTGGCTGAGCGCCGCGTGGTGGTGACGGGGCTCGGCGTGCTCGCGCCGAACGGTCACGGGCTCGCGGCGTTCGAGGAGGCGCTGCGGCGCGGCACCAGCGGCCTGCGCTTCGTCCCGCGCCTGGCCGAGCTCGGGTTCGGCTGCCGGGTGGGCGGGATCCCCGCGGACGTGGAGGCGATCCAGCGCGCCTACCTCTCGCAGGAGGAGCTCCTCGCGATGAACCCGAACATGATCTACGCCGCCATCGCGGCGATCGACGCGTGGACGGACGCAGGGCTCGCCCGCATCCCGGCCGACGCCGACCCGGACGCCGCGACCGGCGCCGTGCTCGGCACCGGCATCGGCGGGATCGACACCATCGCCGAGAAGCTCGCGCCCCGAACGGACGCCGGGAAGGTGTCCCGCCTGGGGAGCACGATGGTCGAGCAGATCATGTCGAGCGGGAACAGCGCGCGCGTGGCGGGCCTGCTCGGGCTCGGCAACCAGGTGACCACCAATTCGAGCGCGTGCAACACCGGCACGGAGGCGGTGGTCGACGCCTTCTTCCGCGTCCGCGAGGGCCGCGCGGAGCGCATGCTCGCCGGAGGGTCCGAGGGGCACTCCCACTACATCTGGGCCGGGTTCGACGCCATGAAGGTGCTGAACCGGACGAGGAACGAGGAGCCCGAGCGCGCGTCGCGGCCGATGTCCGCGAGCGCGGCGGGCTTCATCCCGGGCTCCGGCGCGGGCGTGCTCCTGCTCGAGAGCCTGGAGTCTGCTCGCGCGCGCGGGGCGCGCATCTGGGCGGAGGTCCTCGGCGGCCACGTGAACTGCGGCGGCCACCGCCAGGGCGGCAGCATGACGGCGCCCAATCCGACGGCCGTCCGTCGCTGCGTCCGCGCGGCGCTCGACCTGGCCGGCGTCGACGGGCGCGAGATCGGCCTCATCAACGGCCACCTGACGGCGACCTTCGCGGACCCGCACGAGGTCGAGAGCTGGCGCGCCGCGCTCGGCGTCGCCCCCGGGGAGCTGCCCCCCATCCAGTCGACCAAGTCGCTGATCGGCCACGCGCTGGGCGCCGCTGGCGGGATCGAGTGCGTGGCGACGGTGCTCCAGCTCGCGCGGGGTTTCGTCCACGGCTCGGCGAACTGCGAGGACCTGCACCCGGCGCTCGAGCCCTTCGCGGGCAGCGTGGTCCACGAGACCCGAGAGGCCCCCGGGCTCCGCCTCGCGGCGAAGGCGAGCTTCGGGTTCGGCGACGTGAACGGCTGCGTGGTCTTCGCGCGCTACCAGGAGTAGGGTTCGCCGCCTTCGGGCCCCAGGACAGGAGCAGCGAGATGTCGAAGGACGAGGTTTTCGAGAAGGTGCTGGCCATCATCAAGCCGTTCGCGAAGGCGCCCGAGGCGCTGGCGAGCGCGGGGATGGAGACCTCCATCTTGAAGGATCTCAAGGTGAACTCCGCCCGCCTGGTCGATGTCGTGCTCGAGATCGAGGACGCGTTCGGGATCGAGGTGAAGGACGAGGACGCCGACAAGGTGAAGACCATCGGCGACGCCGTCACGCTCATCCTCGCGGCGAAGGGCTGACGCTGGAGCCTCCGGGATCTGCCGCCGCTGCCCGCGTGCGTGAAGTGGTCGGCAACGACGTGGTCGCGATCCACGCGGCGGAGAACCGCGCCTCCTTCGCCCGGCCCGGCTACGTCGAGCGCGTGCTCTCGCCACGCGAGCGCCGCGTGCTGGCGCGCGCGCCGCGGCCGGAGGCTTGCTTCTGGAGCCAGTTCGCCGCCAAGGAGGCCGCGTACAAGCTGCTCGTACAGCTCGGCGAGCTGCCCGGCTTCGGCCACCGGGAGATCGAGGTCTCCGAGTCATTGGACGCGGTGACGTGGCGCGATCACCGGTTCGAGCTGCGCGCGGAGGTCCGGCCCCGCTGGGTGCACGCGGTCGTCACCGCCGGCGCGCCCGTGGTCGCGAGGGTGCTGGAGCCAGGGGCGGGGCACGATCCGAGCGGCGAGGTCCGCGCGCTCGGGCGCGCGCTCGCCGCTGCGGTGCTGCGCGTCCCCTGGGAGCGGCTCGAGATCCGGCGGGCGGAGCTGGCCGGAGCGTGGGACGGCCACGGCCCGCCCGAGCTCCTCCTCGACGGCGAGCGCGCCCCGCTCGCGGTCAGCCTCTCGCACGACGGTCCGTTCGTGGCGGCGGCGCTCGGGATCGGTCGCGCCGGCGCGGCGCTGGCCGAGGCGGCGGGCGCGGGGTAGGGCCGGCGCCGGGCGCGGCCACGAGGCCGCCGACCCGGCGCGGGCCGAGCGCGCGACGTGGAAGCGGGACGCCCGGGCGGAGCGCGGCTGGGGCGCCGGACGCCGCGAGGGAACCGCCAGCGACCGCTTCACGGTGGCTCGGGCCAGGCCGCGTTGAGGGCGTCGGCGACGTCGAATGCGTCCGCACGCTGGGTGCCGCCTCCGGCGATCGGGACTTCGTAGTGATCGAGGTTCACGAAGGTCGGGATGTGGCCCCAGGGGTTTCGTTGCGAGTCCGCCTGCCAGCAACGCGCCGCGTGCTCCCACAGGAAGTCGAACTCGTTGTTCACCTCGCCGTTCGACGCGCAGCCCCCGGCAGGGCAGAGCGTGTAGTGGTTCAGGATGAAGAGCTGATGGTCGTACCGTGTCGGGTCGCCCCGCCCCGGGTCGCAGGTGAAGGTCGCGTCGTTGTACGGCGTCTCCCAGCCGTAGCGGCGCCAGTCGAGGTACCAGTCATCCCCGCCCGCGTCGTCGTCGGTGAGCATCACGAGGCGGGTGCCCGAGGCGATCAGGGAGCGGAGCGTGGGCCAGGCAGAGCCCGGGGGTCGATCGTGGTGGTACACGAGCTCCCACACACCGCCGTCCACGAGCGACTGCCGCGTCTGCGCCGTGTCGATGTTCGCCTCCAGGATGAAGGTCACGACCTCGCGCGGGTGGGCGTCCATCCAGGCGCGGAGGCGCTGGAGCATGGGCACCCACGGCGTAGCGCCGAGAAAGCACGCCGCGTGGCACAGGTTCACCGCGCCCTGATCGAGGTAGGTGTCGAGCATCATGCAGCGGACGCCGTCGTCGAGCTGGCGCTCGAACGAGTACTGCTGGTTCGGGGTGGGGACGTCGAAGCCCGGATCCTCGACGCTCGACATCGCGTTGTGGGTGCACACGACCGCGACCTGATCGTAGGGGCGGTCGCAGTACGAAGGGTCGCCGTTGCACGCGCCGCCGCCGGCGCCCGCCGCGCCCCCGCCCGCGCCGCCGCCCCCCCCGGAGCTCGCGCCGCCGCCGGCCCCGCCAGCTCCGCCGCCGGCGGCCCCGCCAGCGCCGCCGCCGCCGCCTCCGCCGGCGCCGGCGAGCCCGCCGCTCCCCCCCGTCGCCCCGCGTCGATCGTCCTCGCCCGCGGAGCCGCACGCCGAGACCGAGAGCGCGACGCAAGCCCCGACCGCCCAGCCCAACGCGCGAGTCATGCCCTCACTCTGCCATCGACGACCGGAGCGAGGCAATCGGCGTCGACGCGCGCGCGGCGCCGGACCGCGGCGCGCACCCGGCCGCGCGGGCCGCGCCTCGGCAGCGTCAGCGCGCCGGTGCGCGCGCGCGACTCAGGCGGAAGCTGACCTCGGTGGCGCCCCTGGCGACTCGGTCTGGGTCGACGGCGGCGTCGTAGAGGCGCACCGGCACCGTGAGCTCGTGGAGCACCTCGACCCGGAGCCGCTCGCGCAGCGCCGCGCAGACGTGCCGCTCCGCCGGATCGGACTCGGTAGCGCAGGCGAGCCCCTCGTACACGTACAGGCACGCGGGCGGCCGCTCGGCGAGGTCGTCGAGGGTGGGCGTGCCCGGGGTCGTCTGGCCGCCCCGGTGCACCTGCACGACGGAGTACCTCCACTCCCGCCCCGGCGTGGCGTACCAGCCGATGCGTTGGAACCGCGAGCCACCGCCCTCCTCGCCGCGGTGCCCGCCGACGTACTCCACCACCGTGCAGCCCTCGGGGACCTCGTCACGCAGCGAGCGGACGAAGGCGTACTCGCGCTGCTCGGTGTAGCCGTCGTCTCGGATGAAGGCGGCGTGGGCGACCGGCGCGGCGAGGAGCGACGCGGCCGCGAGGGCGGCGACGCCCCACGCGGCCCGGTGCGCGCGCCAGGCCGCGGGAGCGTACGCCACGGCCGCCGCGCCCAGCAGCAGGAACGGGACGACGAGGTGCAGGTGATAGCGCGGCTGCATCGACTCCTGGATCACGACCGCGTGGAGGACGACGAAGAGGAGGAACCAGCCGACGAGGAACAGCACGAGGCGGCGCGCCCCGGCTCGCCACCCGAACACCGCGCCGAGCAGCGCCAGCCCCTGGAGCGCGGGCGGGGTGCGCGTCGGGTCGGACATCACCAGGAGCGAGGGCGAGCGCAGCACGTCGAGGGTGTCGCCGAGGAGCCGCGCGCTCACCGCGCTGGACGCCTGCCCCGAGTTTCGAACCCAGAACTGCGACGACGCGAGCGCCGCCACGCTGAGCACCACCACGAGCCCGACCAGCCGCCTGGACCGGGTGGCCGTCTCGCCGTGCAGCGCGGCGAGCGCGACGACGTAGAGCCCGGCGAACACGAGGTTCAGCGGGCGGAGCAGGAGCCCGGGGTAGAGGACGACCGGCAGGGTGGCCAGGAGCGCGAGGCGGACGCGCGGGGAGGGGTCGCGCAGCCAGCCGTGGAGCATCGCGAACGCGAGCGACGTGAGCACCAGCGAGGCGACGAAGCCGTCCTCGCAGCGCGAGAAGCGGATGTGCTGGGGTAGGAGCGCGATCGCCGCCGAGGCCGCGACGCCGGCCCGCGCGTCGCGGAGCAGGTACGTGGCGTGCGAGAACAGCACGAGCGGCATCGCCGCGGCGTAAGCGAAGTTGGTCCAGAGCGTGACGTCGGTCACGAAGCGTCGGGTGCCGGTGAACGAGACGACCGACTCGAGCCATGCGCCCTGCGCGACCGCGCGCGCGTGCGGATACAGGCGCGTCCACGGCCACGCGCCGAGGAAGGTGGGCGGCGCCATCCAGAGGCGGACGGCGATCCCCGCGATCACCGCCGCGACGAGCGCCGCCGCCACCCACCGCGGCTCGCCCCGCAGCAATCGCGCGGCCAGCAGGCTCGCCAGCGCGACGACGAGCAACAGCACCAGCGACCCGTCCACCGGGATCCAGTCGCGATCGTCCCAGAGCGAGGGCCGGCGGACGCCCTCCGGCCCGCCCGCGCTCCCGGCGACCCCGGGGTCGCCGGCAGGGACGGACGCCCGCGCCCAGAACCCTCCGGCGTCGTTGGTGCGCACCGCCGCCGCCAGGCGATCGAGCGCGGGGCGGGCGGCCGCCGGGGCGGCCGGGTCGAAGGTCAACGCGAACGAGGCCGACCGCGGCGCCGCGGGGGCGGTGTCCGGGTGCACGAGGAGCATGCGCGCCTCGGTGCCGTCCGCGCTCCGGACGACGACCCGGACGCGCTTCGGCTCGATGTTGACGCCCCACAGCGCGAAGCCCCCCTCCACCTGCGCGCCGAGCGTGTGAGGCGCGAAGAGCGCGAGCACCGCGGCCTCATGGCCCGGCCCGATCGACTGCGCGCCCGCGCCGCGCGCGATCGCGACCAAGGCGACGATCGCCGCCAGCGCGATCGCGAGAGGGCGGGACATCTACGCGTGACGCTACTCGCGAGCCGCGCGGGAGGCGAGGGGGCTCACCGCGCGCCGCGCGCGCGCCAGCGAGGGCACCCGGGGCACCGCGAGGCCGCCTCCGGTCAGCGCGTCTGCCGATCCTCGGCCGAGGACGGCGAGCACGCGCACTGGATGCGCCGCGTGAGATCCCGCTCCACCTCGGCGGCTCCGGCGACGCGGTCGATTCGCCGCGCGAGCTCCACGTCCAGGCGCGTGAGCCCGCCGGCGTGGTGGGTCGTGAGCGTCACGTCGACGATGTCGTAGGCGTTGCTCCACTCGGGGTGGTGATCGGCGCGCGCGGCCTCCAGCGCCACGCGGCTCATGAACCCCCACGCCTCGGAGAAGCTCCGAAAGCGCCAGACCTTGCGGAGCGCGTCCCGCCCCGCCACGGCGCGCCAGCCGGAGTCCCCGAGCTCAGGCAGCCACGCGGCACGCTCGGCGGCGGAGAGCAGCGAGGTCATGAGATCCTCGGCGAATGCGCCCGCATGCTCCGCTACGTGGGGTGACGAGCCCCTGGCCGCAAGCGGGGCCGATCGAGCGAGCGTGGGGCTCCCGGCGCTGGTGACCGGCTCTCGCGGCCCTAGGTTGGCTCGGACGCGCGGTGGGCCGGGCCCCGCCGACGGCCCCACCCACGCCACCGAGGTCGCGACATGTCTGCCACGAAGGAGAGCCCCCGGATCACGACCCTGAACGCAAATTACCCCGGCGGCGCCGGTGGAACGCGGGTCGACTACGCGAAGTACGTGTCCATGGCCCGCGCCATCCTGCGCGCGTTGCCGCGCGTCGGCCCCGGCGTCCCCTTCGCGGAGCTGGCGGCGCGCGTCCGGCCGACCCTCCCGCGCGCGCTCTGGGCGCGAGCCTCGGTGCCCTGGTACGTGACCACCGTGAAGCTGGACCTGGAGGCGCGCGGCATGGTCGCGCGGGTCGGGCGAGCACCGCAGCGGCTGGTCCGTCAGGTGAGCCTCCGCGCCAGCCTGCCGCGGCCCTCGGCGTGAGCCGCCCCGCCCAGGCCCCGCCGCCCGCATGGAGGGCGCGGGCCCGCGCCGTCGCCTTGACACCCGCGGGGCTCCCTGGAATGCTGACCGAGAGGTCACGATATGTCGAGCGCCGGCGCCCTCTCCCCCCACCTGCGGCAGGTCCTGCTGAGGGTCGCCGAGGCCGCCACGCCGGGAGGGACCGTGCTCGGCCCCCCCGACGAGCGCACGGTGAGCGCCGTCGAGGAGCTGGTACGCCACCTGCCGACCGCGGGGGCCGGATACCCTGCCCTCCTCCAGGCGCTCGACGCCGCGGCCCTCACCGTAGCCGGCGCCCGCCTGAGCCGGCTCCCGCTGGAGGCGCGGATCCAAGCGCTCGCTGAGCTCAACGAGCGCGACGCCACGCACCTGCTCGTCCGCGTCGTCACGACGCCGATCAAGCTCGTCCGCTCGGACTCGGCCGAGCTCCGCAAGCGCCACGGCCTCCGGCCGCTCGCGGCGGCCACGGGCGCGGGCGAGCCCGCGCGCTGGAAGGAGCAGATGACGGACGCGCGCACGCTCGGCGGTGACACCGAGCTCACGGCCGACGTGGTGGTCGTCGGCACCGGGGCGGGGGGCGCGCCGCTGGCAGCGCGCCTGGCGGCGCGGGGGCACGCGGTGGTGCTGCTCGAGGAGGGCGGCTACTTCTCGCGGCAGGATTTCGACGGCCGCCCCCTCTCGATGCAGCGCAAGCTCTACCGGGACCAGGGGCTCACGATGGCGACGGGCAACGCGCTCATCGCCGTCCCCGTCGGGCGGACGGTGGGCGGCACGACCACCATCAACTCCGGCACCTGCTACCGCACGCCCGAGGACGTGCTGCGCCGCTGGCAGCTCGAGAACGGCCTGCAGGAGCTCGGCCCGGGCAGCCTCGACGAGCACTTCGATCGGGTGGAGCAGGTGCTCCAGATCGCGGAGTCCCCCCCCGAGATCCTGGGCGGGGTGGCCCGCGTGATCGCGCGTGGGTGCGACGCGCTGGGCTACGCGCACGGGCCGCTCCGCCGCAACGCGCCGGGCTGCGACGCGCAGGCGGTCTGCTGCTTCGGCTGCCCGACGGACGCGAAGCGCTCCACCAACGTCAGCTACGTGCCGATGGCGCTCGAGCGCGGGGCTCAGCTCTTCCACCACGCGCGGGTCGACCACGTGCTCCTCGAGCGCGGGCGCGCCGTCGGCGTCGAGGCGACGGTCGTCCCGGCGAACGGCCGGAGGCGGCGGCTCGTGGTGCGGGCGCGCGCGGTCGTGCTCGCGTGCGGCGCGCTCCACACGCCGGTGCTCCTGCTGCGCAACGGCCTGGCGAACTCGAGCGGCCAGGTCGGGCGCCGGCTCACGATCCACCCGGCGTCGTACGCGTGGGCGCGCTTCGCCGAGAGCATCCGCGGCTGGGAGGAGGTGCCGCAGGGCTACGCCGTCGAGAGCTTCGTCCACCAGGGGCTGCGCTTCGAGGGCGGGTTCATCCCGCTGGCGCTCGCCGGCGCGACACACGGGAGCGTGGGGCCGCTGTGGACGGAGCTGGTCGAGAGCTTCGACCGCATCGCGTCCTTCGGCTTCATGCTGCGGGAGACCTCGCGCGGGCGCGTGCTGCCCGGCGTGGGCGAGCCGCTCGTCCGCTACAGCCTGAACGAGACGGATCAGCGCTCGCTCGTGCTCGGGCAGGCGGCGCTCGCGCGTATCTACCTCGCCGCCGGCGCGGAGGCGGTCTACCCCGGCCTGCGGCGCTGGGGAGCGCTCCGATCGGGCGAGGACGTCGAGCGCTTCGAGCGCGAGGCGCCGGCGGTGCTGCGGCCGTTCCACTACGATCTGAGCGCCTTCCACCCGCTCGGGACCTGCCAGATGGGGGCGGATCCGGCGCGCTTCGTCGTCGGCGCCTCGCACGAGGCGCACGACGTGGCGGGGCTCTTCGTGGTAGATGGATCGGCCGTGCCCGGCCCGCTCGGTGTCAACCCGCAGGTGACCCTCCTCGCGCTCTCCGAGCGTGCGGCGGCGTTCGTCGAGCGGCGGCTCGAGCGCGCGGCGGGCGAGCGGTCTGCGGCGGCGGTCCGCCGGTTGGCGTTCGCCGAGACGATGAGCGGGACGCTCTCGTTGCGCGGCCGAGCCACGCACGCCGAGTTCACGGTGGACGCCGAGGTCGACCTCGACCTGGCGAGCGGCGTCCTGGAGAAGGGGCGGACGTTCGCGCTCGAGGGCACCGTCACGATCGCGGGGCTGGCGGAGCGCGTCCCGTGCCAGGGCAGCCTGCGGATGCGTCCGCTCCAGGGGCGCGCCAACGTCGTGTACGATCTGGCGTTCACCGGGTCCGACGCCCGCGACTACACCCTGCACGGCGAGAAGCACGCGCCGCTCCTCGCCCCGACGGGCATGACCCAGCTGCGGACGGAGCTCCGCTGCGAGGGCGAGCTGGCCGGCACGGGGCTGCTGCGGTTCGAGCTCCGCGACCTGGGATCGTGGCTCCGGAGCTTCCGGATCGTCGGGCGGCCAGAGCGCGCCCGCGCCCGGTAGCGGTCGAGCCCACCGCGCGCGGCCGCGGGCCGTCGACAACGGCGGGCCGGCGATCTACGGAGCCCGCCATGGATGCGAACGACGCCCTGGATTACCTGAGCCCGCTCGGCGTGGACGCGGTGAGCCACCGCGCGCTCCAGCTCCTGCCTCTGGTCTACGTCGCGTGGGCGGACGGCAAGATGGAAGACGTCGAGCGGGAGCGCATCGAGCACATCGCGACCGAGCGGCTGTTCCTCGGCCCTGCGGCCCTCCGGCTCCTCAGGAGCTGGCTCGATCGGCCGCTCGACGCCGAGTTCGTCCGCGAGGGGATCGCGCGGCTCCGCTTGCTCGCGGAGGACGACCCCGAGCCGGTCATCGATCGCTCCGAGCTCCAGGAGCTCCTCGAGTACGCCGAGTGGATCGCTCGCGCGACGGCAGGCGCCGTCGACGACCCGAAGGCGGTGACGCCGGAGGAGGAGGCCGCGCTGGCCGAGCTGGCGGAGGCGTTCGGGCTGGACAACGGGACGACCTGGGCGGCCGTCCTGCGGGATCTCGGGCCGACGATCGCGCCGCCGCCGCGCTCGCTGCGCGGCAAGTGACGAAGCGGGAGCAGATGGCGGCGCGACGCTCGACCCCGGGCCCCCCGCGCGCGCGCCGCGGCGAGGGCGCGTGATGGGGAGCGTGGTGGACACCGACCTGTCGGTGCTCACGCCGGTCGAGCGCGCGGCGCTCCGCCTGGGCGCGATCGTGAACGAGCGCGCCCAGGTGAAGCGCGCGGCGAGGGCCTTCAACGAGGCCTTCACCGGCCGGTGGATGTCGTTCGTGACGAGCCGGCGCATGCGGGTCTTCGGGCTGGAGGCGATGCGGGCGCTCGCGCCGAACCGCGGCGTGGTGTTGGCCGCGAACCACCGGACGTTCTTCGACCTGTACGTGACGCTCACCCACCTCCACCGCGAGGTGAGCTGGTGCGAGCGGACGTACTTCCCGGTGCGTTCCGAGTTCTGGTACGACCACCCGCTCGGGGTCCTGACCAACGTGCTCGCGAGCGGGATGAGCATGTACCCGCCGGTGTACCGGGAGACGGAGAAGCGGGGCGTGACGCGCGTCGGGCTCGATTTCCTCGCCGAGGAGCTCCGCCGCCCCGGGACGGTGGTCGGTATCCACCCCGAGGGCAAACGGGGGAAGGGGCCGGATCCCTACGAGCTCCTCCCGGCGGAGCCCGGGTTCGGGCGCGTGGTGCTGGGCGCGGAGCCGATCGTCGTGCCCGTGTTCGTCCACGGGATGACGAACGCCTTCGTGTCGGAGTGCCGCTCGAACTTCGACGGCACCGGCGTCCCGATCCTCGTGCTGTTCGGCGAGCCGGTAGAGCTCGGTGATCTCTTCGGCGGGGATCCGACGCGGCTCCGCGCGCAGGTCACGGTGGGCCGGAGGGTGCTGGACGCGATCGCCCGGTTGGCCGAGCGCGAGCGCGCGGAGCGGGCCGCAATCGGCCGCGGCTGAGGCGAGCCCCGGTCCCGCACGAGCGCGCCGCGCGCGAGCCCTCGTCTGCTAGGCTCGCGGCATGCGCATGCCCGCTCCCACGGTGTCCCTGGCCTCTCCACTGCTCGCGTCCGCCTGTGCGATAGCGTCGTCCTGCTGGGCCGTGGCCTGCGGCTCCCCGGCTCAGCCCCCCGTGACGGCACCGGCCGCGAGCACCTCCGCCGCGCGCGCCCCGGCGGCGCCGACCTGCGACTGCCCGCATTGCCGCGGCAAGCATCGCGGCGAGGGGGGCCATGGGCACCACGGGCCGGGGCACGAGGGCTGCGAGCACGGCGCGCACGGGGACGGCTCGCCCGAGGGCCCGGGGCCGCACGCCGGTGGCGGCCCCCACGGCCCGGGGCCTCACCCGGGCGGCCCAGCCGGGGGGCGGCACCACGCCCACGCGCACGACGAAGGGGCGCACCACGACTTCAGCGACGCCGAGCGGTGGGCCAAGGTCTTCGACGATCCGGCGCGCGACGCCTGGCAGAAGCCGGACGAGGTCGTGCGGTGGCTCGCCCTGGCGCCCACGGACCTGGTGGTCGATCTAGGCGCGGGGACGGGGTACTTCACGGTGCGCCTCGCCCGAGCCGTGCCCAAGGGCAAGGTGGTCGCGCTCGACGTCGAGGCGAACATGGTGAAGTTCGTCGAGGCGCGCGCCGCCAAGGAGCAGCTCACGAACATCGTGGCGCGCGTCACGCCCGCCGACCGTCCCGCGATCGAGGAGCGCCCGAACGTCGTGTTGATCGTGAACACGTACCACCACCTGACGGACCGCCAGCCCTACCTCCGCGAGATCGCGAAGACGCTCGCCCCGAAGGGACGGATCGTGGTCGTCGACTTCCGCAAGGGCGACCTGCCCGTCGGCCCCCCAGACGCCCACAAGATCGCGCCGGAGGCGGTGACCGCCGAGATGAAGGCGGCGGGGCTCAGCCTGTGCGGCGCGCTCGACACCCTCCCTCACCAGTACGTCCTCGCCTACGCGCTCGCCTGCAAGTGACCGGCGGCGCGGACCCACCGCTCCCTACCCCCCCGCCCCCTTGCCCACATGCCGCTCTCCCCATACTCCACCGAGCGCGAGCGCTGGAACGGCGCGCGCTTCCGCCGCGACTCCCCGCGGGGGCACTACGAGAGCTGGTTCCAGCGCGCCAACCACCCGTCGCGCCCCCTCGCCTTCTGGATCCGGTACACGATCTTCTCACCGCGAGGCCGCCCCGAGGCGACTGAGGGCGAGCTCTGGGCCATCTGGTTCGACGGCGAGGCCCGCCGCGTCGTGGCGGTGAAGCAGGACCATCCGCTCGAGCGCTGCCATTTCGCGACGAGCGGGCTGGACACCCGGATCGGCGACGCGACGCTGGACGGCGCGGGGCTCCGCGGCGAGGCGGCCAGCCACGGCCACGCGCTCGCCTGGGAGCTCCGGTACCAGGCCAGCGAGCCGCCCCTCCTCCTCCTGCCCCACGCCCTCTACGACGCGCCGCTCCCGAAGGCGAAGGCCGTCGTGGGCTCGCCGCTCGCCCACTACGACGGAGCGCTGACCATCGACGGCGAGCGCCACTCCGTGGAGGGCTGGGTCGGCTCGCAGAACCACAACTGGGGGAGCCAGCACACGGATCGCTACGCCTGGGGCCAGGTGGCGGGGTTCGAGGACGCGCCAGACGCCTTCCTCGAGCTCTCGACCGCTCAGGTCCGTGTGGGGCCGGTGCTCACGCCGCGCATGACGCCGCTCGTGCTGCGGCTCGGCGGCCGCGAGCACGCGCTGAACGCGCTGGGGACGACGCTGCGCGCGCGCGCGCGCTACGATCTCTTCCAGTGGTCGTTCGCCACGCGCGGGCCCGGCATCGAGATCTCCGGCAGCATCGCCGCGCCCGCATGGTCGTTCGTGGCGCTCCCCTACCGGAACCCCCCCGGCGGCACGAAGACGTGCCTCAACTCCAAGATCGCGCGCTGCGATCTCACCGTGCGCGTCGGCGGGGGGGCGGCCCGCACGCTCACCACCGCCCACCGCGCCGCCTTCGAGATCCTCACGGACTCAGGCGATCACGGCGTCCCGCTCCTCGGCGAGCGCTAGCCCTCGAGGAGCATGCGGTCCGGTCCGAGCCGCGCGGTCGGGATCTGGCTGCTCCTCGTGGCGGGGGCGGTCGTGGTGCAGGTCGTGCTGGGCGGCATCACCCGCCTGACGGACTCCGGCCTCTCCATCACCGAGTGGCAGCCGCTCCTCGGCGTCGTCCCCCCGCTGGACGACGCCGGCTGGGAGGCGGCGTTCGCCCGATACCGCGAGATCCCCCAGTATCAGCTGCTGAAGCGGCACCTCACGCTCGAGGAGTTCCGGGGGATCTACTTCTGGGAGTGGCTGCATCGCGTGTGGGCGCGGCTGCTCGGGGTCGCCTTCGCGGCGCCGCTGGTCGTCTTCTGGCGGCGGGGGCTCGCGCGCGGACTCGAGCGGCGGCTCCTCGCGCTGCTCGCGCTCGGCGGGCTGCAGGGGGTGGTGGGGTGGATCATGGTCGCGAGCGGCCTGTCGGAGCGGGTCTACGTGAGCCACCTCCGGCTCGCGGCGCACTTCCTCCTGGCCGCGGCGCTGCTCGCCGCGCTGGTGTGGGAGGGGCTCGCGATCGTGCGACCACCGCCCCAGCAGGCGCCGCCCCGCGCGCTGCGGGTCGCGACGGCCGCGCTCGGCGCCGGGCTGTTCGTCCAATTCGCGTGGGGGGCGTTCATGGCGGGGCTCAAGGCCGGGCTCGCCGCGCCCACGTGGCCGTCGATCCGCGGCGAGTGGCTCCCGGCCGAGCTCGCGTCCGGCCGCTGGTGGTGGGACGAGCCGCTCGCGATCCACTTCGTCCATCGCACCCTGGCTTATGGGCTGACCTTCGCGATCGCGTGGTGGTGGTGGCGCGCTCGGAGCTGGCTGCGCCTCGAGCGCCACCTGGTCCTCGGGCTGGTGATGGCGCAGGTCGTGCTCGGCGTCGTGACGACGCTCAACGCCTACTTCGAGGATCGCCTGCTCGTCCTCGGCGTGGCGCACCAGCTCGTGGGGGTGCTGCTGCTCGCAGCGCTCGTCGCTGCGGCCGAGCGGCTACGCCCCCCCCCCGCGCCGCTCGCCGCGCCGCCATGAGGGACCGGGCCGCGCGGCGGCCCCGGCGATCGGCTGGCGGACGACGCCGCGGAGCGGATCGGCTCCGGGGTGCTCCCGCTCCCCCGGAGGGCGGTGGACCGACGTCGCGGCGAGGTGCCTCGCCTTCGCGCTGGTGCACGGCGGGGCCCACGCACGAGGCGCCCACCTGCGGGCGGCGTGACCTGACGTCAGCGCGGCGTGACCTCGAGCACGACCTCCTGGTCGCCGCGCGGGAGGCGCACCAGCGCCCGGCCCGGCTCCTGGGTGACGCTCCCGCCGGGCGCCACCACCTGATAGCCCGCCGGGTAGACCCGGTCGGGGACGCTCAGGATCGTCGGCGCGTCGCCCTCGAGCCGCGGCGTCATGCGGACGCGCAGTCGCCGGGCTGGCTCGTCCCACTCCCACGACGTGAGGTCGCCGGCGACGCGCTCGGGGTACGGCAGCGTGATGCGATCGACGACGTGCTGCTTCTCGGAGCCGTCCGCCTCGAGGAGCGAATAGCCGCCGCCGAGGTCGTACGACCAGTACGCGGAGCCGGCCGCCATCGCCGCGGCGCCGTCGCGGGCGGCGTCCACGTACGGCACGATGCCGGGCAGATCCGAGGTGCCGCCGTACTCGCCGATCCAGAGCGGGACCCCGAGCAGGTCCGCGTCCGCGCGCAGGCGCTGGATGCGCGCGAGGAGGGCGTCCCGCGCCTTGGCGTCGAACGGAGCGCCGGACTCGGCGTCGGTGTCGTACGCGTGGGGCGAGTACACGACCCCGGGGACGCCGAAGGGCCCGAAGCTCGTCGGGAAGCCGAGGTTCCTCCCCGCGAACGGCTCGAAGAAGGCGAGCCAGTCGGGCGCCTCCTCGCGGATGGCGATCGCGAGCGACTCGAAGTACGGCTGGAGCACCTCGGCGTCGAACGTCGTCGTCGGGTGGGTACCCCAGAACGGCTCGTTCATCGGATCGAAGCCGAGCACCGCGGGGTGCGATCCGAGGCGCCGCGCGACGCGGACCCAGGCCTCGGCGTAGTGCGCCCGGAGCTCCTCCGAGCCCCAGAAGCCATCCACGCACGCGATCACCTCCGGATCGAGGTAGTTGGTGAACCAGGGATCCCGCGGGGTGAACGCCGCGTAGTGCGCCTCCGCGCACGTCCAGCGTGGAGCGCCGTCCCCGTAGAAGCCCTCGCCGTACACGTCCTGGTGCATGTCGAGCACGACGCGCAGGCCCGCCTCGTGCGCCCAGTCCATGCGCTCGGCGATCTCGTCGAGGTAGGCGTCGTCCCACTGCCCCTTCTCCGGCTCGAGCCCGGCCCAGAGGACGAGGAACCGGATGTGGTTCATGCCCCAGTCGCGCGAGAGGCGGACGTAATCCTCCCGCGTGTGCACGCCCACGTAGGGAGCCTGCTTGTGCGACCCCGCGAGGTTCACGCCTCGCAGCACCACAGCGCGGCCCGCCTCGTCGCGGATCGCGCCTGCGCCGGTGCTCCACGGGGCGGCCCCGGGCGTCACCGTGGGCTCGGGATCTCCGGCGCTGGAGCAGCCCAGGACGAGGAGCGCGGCGAGAGGCACGTACGACCGGGTGAGCATGGCGCCAGGACCGTACCACGCCGCGTCTCGGGTCGGAGCGACCCAGCCCGGGACGACCGCGGGGCGACCCCGGCGCTAGAGTCGGGGCCGCCTCCCGGCGGAGGCCTCCGCGCGAGCGGGCGAGAGCGGATCCCTTGGCGACGAAGACAGGCTCCCGGCGAGGCAAGACGCGACGGCGAGCGGCGCGCGCTCCGGCGCAGGACGACGCCGGGGGGCGCGCGCGCGCGCTGTGGTGGCTGGTGGCCCCAGTCGCGGCGCTGGTCGCGTTCCACGGCCTCCGGCACGCGGAGCTCGTCGCCGACGCGCGGTTCCTCATCGTGGAGAACGCCTACCTCCGCGATCCGTCCCGCTGGTGGGAGCACGCGACAAGCGACTACTTCTGGTCGTCCTCCGGCAACATCATCCCGTACTGGCGCCCCCTCACCAAGCTCTCGTGGCTGCTCGAGTACCAGCTCTTCGCGGCGCGCCCGCTCGGCTACCATCTCGTCCAGCTCGGGTGGCACGCGCTCGGGATCGCGGGCGCGCAGCTGCTCGCGCGGCAGCTCGGCGCGAGCCGCGCCGCGGCGATGGTGGTCGGGCTCGTCGTGGCGCTCCACCCCGTAGCGGTCGAGCCGGTTTGCCTCGTCATGGCACGCTCCGACGTGGTGGCGGCGACCGCCAGCGCGTGGGCCGTCCTCGGCTGGCTCGCCTGGCGGGCGCGCGCCGAGGCGCGCGGCTGGCTCGCCGTCCACGTCGCCGCGACCCTCGCGGCGCTCGCGAGCAAGGAAGCGTCCGTGGCGCTCGCGCCCGCGCTCGTCGCGTGGGCGCTGCTCCGAGGCGACTGGCGTCGCGGCGAGCGCCGGCGGCTGTGGACGCTCGCCCCGGTGCTCGGGCTGACGGCGCTCTACCTCCCGCTGCGCCGGCACCTGCTCGAGCGTGTCGCGACCGGGCTCGCCGAGGGCGGCGCGACGCTCGATCCGTTGCGGCTCTACGCGGGGCTCGGGATCTATGCCCGGAACGTGTGGCCGCTCTCCCTCGAGTCCACCGTGCGCGACGTGTCGATCGCCGAGGCCATGAGCGCGGGCTTCGCGCTCCTCACGGTGCCTTCGCTCGCCGCTTTGGCGGGGCTGGTCGTCCTCGCAGCGCGGCGGCGCGAGCAAGAGCTGCTCGCGCTCCTCGCCTGGGCGCTCCTCGCGCTGGCGCCCGTGCTCGTGGCGGAGCGGATCTGGGTCCCGGCCGTCGAGGGGAAGCTCCCGTTCGCGGACCGCTGGCTCTTCCACGCCCTCACCCCGTCGACCCTCGCGTGCTGGTTCGCTTGGGAGCGCTGGGCGAGCCGCCCGGTGACGGAGTGGCTCGGCGCACGTCACGCGCGGGCTGCCCTGGCGCTGTGCGCCGCGGGGTGGGCGGGCGTGGTGACCTGGCGCACCCTGCCGGCGCGCGCCGAGCTGGCGAACGAGCGCGCCATGCTCGACAACGAGGATCGCCTCTACTACTTCGCGGTGCCGGCGGAGTACCGGACCCGGGAAGACCAGTGCCGCTTCTACCAGCGCCGGGTGGTGCGGGCCCGCGCCGCCGGGCGCGACGCCGAGGTCGTGGACGCCGCGCGGGAGGTGGAGCGCCACTGCAGCGACGCACCCGACGTGCAGATCGACGTCCTCGCCACGCTGCTCCGACAGCAGCGCCGGGAGGAGGCGGTCGCGCTCGCCCGCAAGCTGCTCGCGCGCCCGCCCGCCGACCGGCGAGGTCATGCCCAGCTCGCGGAGCTCGCGGGGAGCGCGCTCCTCGCCGGAGGGTATCCGGGCGAGGCCGAGCCGCTGTTCGTGCAGGCGCTTCGGCTCGGCGGCGGCTCGTGTCGGTCGTGGATCGCGGCCGGAGAGGCCGCGCGCGCGAGCGGCCAGAGCTCGCGCGCGGCCGACCACCTCGAGCGCGCGTGGGAGTGCGGGAAGAAGGCAGATCCGTCCCTGTTGCTCGCAGCCGCGACGTGGCTCGTCGAGGCGCACGGCGACGCCGCGCGGATCGGCGGGCTGCTCGACCGCGCGGCGAGCAGCCGCCTCGAGCCGGACCAAGCCGCCCAGCTCGCGACGCTGCGCGCTGCGCTCCGCGGCGCGGCGAGCGCAGGGTCACCGCGCCTGGCGCCGCCGCGGCTCGCGCCGCCCGCCAGCGCGCGCTGAAGCGGCCCGCAGCACCCCCAAGCGCCCGCCGCGTGCCGTGGGCACGGCCGGAGCGTACGATCCACCGGGTGGACCTCGTGCCGACCTCGGTCGTCGCCGCCGTGGGTTGCTCCGCGGCGGCCGGCAAGAACCCGTGGGTGCCCCTCGCCCTCGTCTTCCTCCTGGCAGCGCCGGAGCGCGCCCCGACGCCGCTCATCGACGCGCAGCTCCACGGCGCGCTGCACGCGATGGGACCGCCGAGCCTCCTGTGGGGGCTCGGGGCGTTCTTCCTCGTCGTCTCGATCCTGGAGTCGCTCGCCGACAAGATCTCGTTCGTCGAGCAGTGGCTGGTCCCGGTCTCGACCGCGTGGCGTCCGTTCGCGGGCGTCGCCGTGTCGGCGCTGATCGCGTGGTCGACCGCGAACGCTCCGGCTCCGGCGCTCGACGCAGCGACGGCGGCGCTGAAGCTAGACTCCGCCACGCTCGCCACCGGGACGGCGATCGCCCTGACCGTCGCGACCGGCGCCGTCTTCGCGCTGCTGTCGACGATCGGCAAGACGGGCGTGCGCCTGCTGCTGTCGTTCGTGCCCATCCCGTCGCTCCGCCTCGCCCACTCGTTCGTCGACGACGCCTTCGCGTTCGTCGCCAGCGTCGCGACGCTCGCGGTCGGCGCGTCCCCGCTCGTGCTCGTGGCGGCGCTGCTCTACCTGGCCGTCGGGCTCGTGGTGTCGCCGCTGCTCGCGAGGCTGGCGTGGATCCACGTACGCATCGGCGCCGGCCTGCTCCGCAAGGCGTGGCGCGCGCTCCGGAGGCTCCCGGCCGCCCCGCGCCGGCCGTCCCCCGCGGTCGCGCGCGCCCTCCGCGACGCGGGGCTCGACCCGAGCGCGGCCGGCTGCGTCGAGTGCTTCCTGCACCGCGCCCCGGAGCTCGGCCGGTTCCGCGCGGGGACGCTCGTCGTCGCGCCCGGTGGGGTGCGCTTCGTGACCCGGGTGTGGTGGCGGCGGCGCGTGCTCGCGATCGAGGAGGGCGCGCTCGTCCGGCTCGGCCTCGCGGAGTCCGCGACCAACCGTGTCCTCACCCTCTCCCGCCGGAGCGCGAGCGGCGGCGTGGAGGGGCTGACGTTCACGCTCTTCCCCGCGTTCGCGGACGAGGCCGTCGCGGCGCTCGAGCGCGGCGCGGCGACCGCGAACCTGGTGCGGGTCCGCCCGAGCTCGGAGTCGGCTCGCCGCGGCGTCGAGGGCTACGCGGAGCGAGGCCAGGGCGGTCGCTACCTCCCGGCGCCGGCCGCGGGGAGCCTGCGCACCCAGGTCACGCTCGGGATCGCGGGCGCGATCGCGGGCGGCGTCCTGACGGCGGGCGCGTTCGTGCCCATCGGGCTCGGGTACCTCGCGTCGCCGTTCCGCTGGCGCGCCGCGGTAGGCCTGCTCGCCAGCGGGTACCTCACGCTGTGGGTGCTGGGGACGTTCGGTGCCGCGTGGCCCGTCGCCCTCGTGTACTCGACGCTGCTGAACGCGATCGCGCTCCGCGATCTCGCCCGCGCGGCGCTCAAGGCGCGCATCGACGGCGTGGTCGACCGGCGCGCCTTCCTCCCGCCGGTGAGCGGGCGGGTCTGGGTGCCCGCGGCGGGGCTCGCCGCCGAGACCGATCGTCACCGCCCCGGTGATCCGTCCCCCCTCACCGAGGGGCCGCTCCGCGCCGTGCTGGCGGCGCTCGAGGCCGACCAGCGCGGCGCGGTCGCCGCGGCCTGATCGACGCCTCAGGCCGCGCTCCGCCGCCGGCGCGCCGCGAGCGCGCCGAGCACCCCGAGCACCGCGAGCGTGGCCGGGAGCGGCCGGTCGCGCCCGGTCGTGCGACACGAGCACCCGCCCGGCTCGAACGCGAACGTCTCGCCCGTGGCCGCGTCGGGGCCTGCGTCGGCCGTGCCGCCACCGCCCGTCCCTGCCGCGCCGCCGCCCGCGCCGCCCGCGCCGCTCGCGCCAGACGACCCGGCCGTGCCGCCCGCGCCAGACGCGCCGGCGGCACCACCGGAGGTGGTCGCGCCGCCACCGCCCGCGCCGCCGGTCCCGGCCGCGCCGCTCGCGCCGGCCGCGCCGCCAGCGTCGACGCCCGCGGCGCCGCTCGCGCCCGCGCCACCATCCTGACCGCCCGCGCCGCCCGCGCCGCTCGCGCCCCCCGCGCCGCCCGTGCTCACGCACGCGCCGCTCTGGCACGCGCCGCTCGAGCAGACCGTGCCGTCGGGCGCGGGCGGGTCGGTGCAGAGCCCCGTGGTGAGATCACATGCGCCGGAGGCCCGGCACTCGCCGGCGGGCGCGCACACCGTCCCGCTCAGGGGCGTGCAGGTCGACGCCACGCAACGGTCGCCCTCGGTGCACGGGTTGCCGTCATTGCACGGCGAGCCGCTCTGCGGGTTGTGGAGGCAGCCGGTGGCCGCGTCGCAGTCGTCGAGCGTGCACTCGTTCGCGTCGCCGCACGCCATGGCCGTCCCCGCGCAGCTACCGGACTGGCAGGTGTCACCGAAGGTGCACGCGCTCCCGTCGCTGCAGGCCGCGCCGTCGGCGCGCGCCACGTGGGTGCACGTCTGCGTGCCCGTGTCGCACGAGTCCGTCGTGCAGGGGTCACCGTCGTCGCAGTCGACCCCGCCGGTGCCCCTGCACGCGCCGCCCGCGCAGGCGTCCCCGGTGGAGCAGGGGTTGCCGTCGTCGCAGGTCGTCGCGTCGGGGAGCGACGCGTGGGCGCAGCCGAAGCTCGGGTCGCAGATGTCGACGGTGCACGGGTTGTCGTCGTCGCAGCCGATCGTGGCGCCGGCCGTGCACACGCCCGCCAGGCACGCGTCGCCCTGCGTGCAGGCGCTCGCGTCCTCACAGGAGGTGCCGTCCGCGGCGGCCACGTGCGTGCAGCCCTGGCTGCCACCGCAGGAGTCCACCGTGCAGGGATCGCCGTCGTCGCAGTCGACCGTGGCGCCGCCTGCGCACACCGTGCCCTGGCAGATCTCGGCGCCGTTGCACGGATCCCCGTCGCTGCACGACACCCCGTCCGCAAGCGGGACGTGCGTGCACGCACCGGTGACCGAGTCGCAGGCGTCCGCCGTGCACGGGTTCGCGTCGTCGCACGCCGTCACCGAGCCGGCCGCGCACGCGCCCGCCTGACACGTCTCCGCGCCGTTGCACGGGTTGCCATCGCTGCACGAGATGCCGTTGGGCACGGCGACGGTGATGCAGCCGCCGGTCGGCGAGCAGCCGTCCGCCGTGCACGGGTTGCCGTCGTTGCAGACGAGCGGGGTGCCGCTCGAGCACGCGCCCGCCTGGCACGTCTCGGCGCCGTTGCACGGGTTGCCGTCCGTGCAGGAGCCGCCGTCCGCCACGGGCGTCGCCAGGCACCCGATGCCGGTGTCGCACACGTCGGTGGTGCAGGCGTTGCCGTCGTCGCAGTTCAGCGCCGACGACCCCGTGCACGTGCCCGCCTGGCAGGAGTCCACCTGCGTGCAGGCGCTGCTGTCGTTGCACGGCGTGCCGTCCGTGGCCGGCGTGTTGATGCACGCCTGCGTACCGGTGTCGCAGGTGTCGTTCGTGCAGGGGTTGTTGTCGTTGCAGTTCGGGCCGCCGCTGCCGGCGCAGACGCCTGCGGTGCAGCGGTCGTCGGTGTTGCACGGGTTGCCGTCATCGCACGCGAAGCCGTCCGGCCGGTTCGTGCTGGAGCAGCCGGTCGTCGGGTCGCAGGCGTCGACGGTGCAGGCGTTGCCGTCGTCGCAGTTCAGGGCGACGGTCGCGCTGCACACGCCCGTCGCGCACGACTCGCTGCCGTTGCAGACATTCGCGTCGGCGCAGGACGTGCCGTCCGTCTTGAAGGCGTCCGCCGGGCAGGCCAGGGTGGCGCCGTCGCACGTCTCGGCGACGTCACACGGGCCCGCGACGTCCCGGCAGGTCGCGCCGGAGTTGCCCGCAGCGTGTTGGCAGCCGCCGGAGCCGTCGCAGCGGTCGGTCGTGCACGCGTTGCCGTCATCCTGGCAGTCGGCGCCCGCGGCGGCCTTGCCGTCCACGGGGCAATTGGCGTCGCTGCCCGTGCACTTCTCCTCGGCATCGCACGCATCCGTCGCCTCACGGCAGACGGTGGTGCTCGGCACGAAAGCGTCGGCCGGGCAGGCCGCCGCGGTCCCGGTGCACGTCTCCTCGACGTCGCACGTCCCGGCGGACGGCCGGCAGACAGCGCCCGCGTTCCCCGGGGTGTAGCCGCAGGCCGCGCTGGTGCCGTTGCACTCGTCCTGGGTGCACGGGTTGCCGTCGGCGGTGCACGCCGTCCCGCTCGGGAGCTTCGTGTCCGCCGGGCACGAGGTGTTGGTCCCCGTGCACGTCTCGGCCACGTCGCACTCGCCCGCCGAGTCGCGGCACACGACGGTGGACGGCGCCGGGGCGCACGTCCCCACGCTCCCAGGCACGTTGCACGCCTGGCAGTCGTTCGGCGCGCCACCGCCGCACGCGTCGTCGCAGCAGACGCCGTCGACGCAGACGCCGCTCGCGCACTGGGTCGCAGCGCTGCAGGTCGAGCCGTCCGGCTTGGGCGACACACAGACGCCGGTGTCGCAGATCAGCCCGGACACGCACTCCGAGTCGAGGGTGCAGCCGCCGCAAATGTTGCCGTTGCAGTTCGCGGACGGACACTGGATGGTCTGGGGCGGCGGGCAGTCGGCGTCGCTGCCGGTGCAGTTCGCGCCCTGGGTCGCGATCGGAGGTGTCCCGGGCGCGCAGCTCGCCGAGCGGCACGAGGTCGAGGCCGCCGCGAACAGATCCGTCGGGCACGTCGTGGAGCTGCCGCTGCAGGTCTCGGCCACGTCACAGCCGCCCGCGGCCGGGCGGCAGACGGTGGTCGACCCCGCGAGCGAGTCGGCCGGGCAGCTCGTGGAGCTGCCGGAGCACGTCTCGGCGACATCGCAGGGCCCTGCGGCGACGCGGCACGTCGTCCCAGCGTTGCCGGCCGGGTGCTGGCAAGCCGCGGACGAGCCATCGCACTCGTCCTCGCTGCAGGGGTTGGTGTCGGCCGTGCACACGGTGCCGCTCGGCTTCTTCGTGTCGGCCGGGCAGCTCGTGGCGGTGCCGCTGCACGTCTCCGGGAGATCGCACTCGCCCGTGGTGTCACGGCAGATCGTCCCGGCGTTCCCCGCCGGGTACTGGCAGTCGTTCGAGCTCCCGTTGCACTGATCGAGCGTGCAAGCGTTGGTGTCCGCCGTGCACGCCGTCCCGCTCGACTTCTTCGCGTCCGCGGGGCAGCTGGTGCTCGTGCCGGAGCACGTCTCGGCCACATCGCACTCACCCGCCGCCGAGCGGCACGAGGCGCCGGCGTTGCCGGCGGGGTGCTGGCAGTCGACGGCGGAGCCGTTGCACTGGTCGAGCGTGCACGGGTTGGTGTCCGCCGTGCACGCCGTCCCGCT
>JADLEQ010000111.1 GCA_020846005.1 Polyangiaceae bacterium | reverse complement strand
GGCGAGCGGAGCGGAGGAGCTCGTCGACCTCGTTGCGGGTGAGGCGCGCGCTGACCTCGCCGAGGACGGCGAGCGGCGCGCCGGAGGGGAGCTTGGCGCGCAGGACGAGGTCGAGCTCGCCGACGACGCCGTCGACCTGGAGCAGGTCGCGGCGGCGCTCGATGTCGGAGAGGCCCCAGGCGGCGGCGAGGAGGGCGGGGACGGTCTCGATGGCGAGATCCTCGAGCGCGCCGCCGAGCCTGTCGGAGAGCCCGCCGACCTGCCGGGCGAGCGCGCGCAGCGCGCGCTCCGTGCTCACGGAGGGGGCGTGGCACTGGCGCGCCTGCGTGCGCTGGCGCGCGGGGCGCAGGGCGACTCATCGGCGCGCCCGGCGCTGGGGGTCGGGCGGCGGGTCGCCGCGGCCTCAGTCCTCGCCGAGCCGGTCTGCGCGCTTGTCCGCGACGCGGCGGGACCGGGTCACGAGCCACGCGACCCCGACCCCGAGCGCGTACAGAACGCAGAGCGGGATCGCGAGCAGGAGCTGGCTCGTCACGTCGGGTGGCGTCGCGATCGCTGACACGACGAACGCCACGACCACGAAGTACCGGAAGAAGCGGATGAGCTTCACATGGTCGACAACCCCCGCGAGGGCCAGGAAGAAGATGAGCACCGGCAGCTCGAACGCGATGCCGAACGCGAGGAGCATCTGCAGGACGAAATCCAGGTAGTCCTGGATCATGACGGTCGGCGTCACCTCGAAGCTCGAGCCGGCGACCGGCCCACCCATGCCCAGGAGGAACTGAAACGCGAGCGGGAACGCCAACTTGAAGCCGAACAGCCCCCCACCCGCGAAGAGCGCGCACGATGCCAGGACGAACGGCACCGCCAGGCGCTTCTCCTTGGTGTAGAGCCCTGGCGCGACGAACGCCCACACCTGCCAGAGCATGAGCGGGAACGCGAGCAGCCCGCCGCCCAGGAAGGCGAGCTTGAGGTACGCGACGAAGAGGGAGGTCGGCGCGGGGAAGTGAAGGGAGGCTTTGGTCGAGAGGTCGCTCTTCGCCCACGCGTCCAGGAAGGGCTGAGTGACGAGGAGCAGGAGCTCCTCCCGGAACACCCACGCCACCCCCGCGCCGAGCGCGAACGCGAGCAGCATCTTCACGATGCGCGCCCGCAGCTCCTCGAGGTGCTCCCAGAACGTCATCGTGCCGGGCTCGTCCGGCGCGGGCGGGTCGGCGCGGGCTCGGTCGGCGCGGCTCACGGTTCCTCGGCTCGCCGGGGCTCGGGGGGAGCCGGTGCCGCAGGCGCCAGGTCTTCGTCGTCGACCAGATCGTCGGGCAGCGCCTCGGCGGCGTCCGGACCCTCCACGGGGTACTCGCGGGTCGGATCGAGGACCGGCTCGTCCGCGTACGGATCCGAGTCGGCCCGCCCCCGCGCCGAGGGTCGGTAGGGGAGCTCCCCGCGGAGGATGCCCCGGAGCTCCGTGAGCCCTCCCTCGATGCCCTCCTGGCGGAGCAGGTCGTCGATGCCCGTCTGCTGGCGGACCTCGCTCGTCAAGCGGCGGAGCTTCACCATGTACTCGCCCAGCGTCCGCAGCATGCCCGGCAGCTTCTGCGGGCCGACGAACACCAGCGCGATGACCGCGATCGCCACCAGCTCGGTGAAGGAGATGCCGAACACGGGGCGGCGATCGCTAGCGCGCCCCCGGCGCCCCGGCAACGCGCGGGCGGCCCACGGGGCCGGGGGGGCGTCGATCGCGCAAGGTCAGTCGTCCTTCTTCGCCTCCCGGATCGCCTTCGCGTAGCCGGGGTTGAGGCGCAACTTCACGAACTCCGACTGCCGGGCGCTCATGCGGATCCAGTCGTCGAGAGAGTAGTGTGTGCGCAGGAACGCCGGGCGCTGCGCGCGCTTCGCGACCGTCAGGGCCTTCTCGAACGAGGTGAGGCAGCCCTCGACGTTGCCGGCCCCGCACTGCGCCCTCGCCAGCACGTAGAAGCCCTGCGCGCTGTTGGGCCAGCGCTTGACGGAGTCCTCGAGGTGCGGGACGGCGCTGGCCGCGTCTCTCTTTCGCAGGTAGGCGTTCGCGATGCCGAGCAGCAGATAGTAGTGCTCCACCTCGTCGAGCGGGCACCCTTCGGCGTGGAGCTCCAGCGCCCTCTTGTAATAGGGTAGGGAGGCATCAGCCGCGGCGTCGGTCGACTTCTCGTAGAGGTGGGCGTCGCCGGCCCAGACGCGCACCTTCGCGCTCTTCGGGTATTTGTCCGCCATCGTGGCGAGGAGCCGGCGCGTGGTGGCGTAGTCCTTGTCCTTGAAGGCGGTGACCGCCGGCTTGAACTCCCCCGCGCCCGGGTCCACGTCGATGCCGGGGCCGCAGCGCGTCGCGGCGGACGCCGCCGGCGGAGGCGGCGGCGGGTCCGGCGCCGGCGGCGCTTCTTTCTTGCAGGCGAGCAGCGCCGCGACGAGCGCGGTCGCGACACCGAGCGGAGGGGACGGAGCTGACGAGGCCATCGGCGCGCATCTTCGCAGAGTCCGCTTCCGAGAGTCCAGCGCGCGCCCCCGGGCACGATTCCCCTTGCGCAACGCGTCAAGGCGTGGCTTCATGAGCCGCCGCGTCGGCCCGGCGCGCCCGCGCTCCCCCTGGCCGGCGCCGCAGGACCGCCGCATGCCGCTGCCGCCTCGCCGAGGCCTGTACGACCCCACGAACGAGCACGACGCCTGTGGCGTGGGGTTCGTCGCGCGCCTCGACGGCGCGCCCACGCACGACATCGTCGAGAAGGGCGTCGGCATCCTGCTGAACCTCGTGCACCGGGGCGCGTGCGGCTGTGACCCGCTCACCGGCGACGGCGCGGGTCTGCTCGTGCAGGTCCCGGACGCCTTTCTCCGCGAGGAGTGCGCGCAGAAGGGCATCCACCTCCCGGAGCCCGGCAGCTACGGCGTAGGCTTGGTGTTCTTGCCTCGCGGCGCCAAGGAGCAGCGGCGCTGCCAGCAGATCCTGGAGGACAAGATCTTCGGGGTCGGCCAGAAGCTGCTCGGCTGGCGCACGGTGCCGGTGGACGAGTCCGCGCTCGGGCCGATGGCCCGGGCGAGCGCGCCGGTGATCAAGCAGGTGTTCGTCGGCTCCGCCGTTCGGGACGCCGAGAAGTTCGAGCGCAAGCTGTTCGTGATCCGCAAGTGGGCGGAGCGCACGGTGCGGGAGAGCGGGCTCACGGAGCGGGATCGCTTCTACATCCCGAGCCTGTCCTCTCGCACGGTGGTCTACAAGGGGCTGCTCCTCGCCGAGCAGCTGGTGGCGTTCTACCCGGATCTCGCCGCACCGAGCTTCGCGAGCGCGCTCGCGCTCGTGCACCAGCGCTTCAGCACCAACACGTTCCCGACCTGGGAGCTGGCGCAGCCGTTCCGCTTCGTGGCGCACAACGGCGAGATCAACACCGTGCGCGGCAACGCCGCCTGGATGCGGGCGCGCGAGCAGCTCTTCGACGGCAACGTCTTCGCCGAGGATCTCCGGCACCTGCTGCCGACGATCGCGCCCGGCGGGAGCGACTCGGCCCAGCTCGACAACGTCGTCGAGCTGCTCCTGCGGGCGGGGCGCTCGCTGCCGCACGTCATGATGATGCTGGTCCCCGAGGCGTGGCAGAACGATCCGCGGATGTCCGAGGCGCGGCGCGCCTTCTACGAGTACCACTCCGCCCTGATCGAGCCGTGGGACGGCCCGGCTGCGCTGGCGTTCACGGACGGCCGCCTGATCGGCGCCCTGCTCGACCGGAACGGACTGCGCCCCGCGCGATGGATGACGACGCGTGACGGCCTCGTCGTCCTCGCGTCGGAGACGGGCGTCCTCGACGTCCCGCCCGAGCAGGTGGAGCGGAAGGGGCGGCTCGAGCCCGGGCGGATGTTCCTCGTCGATCTGGGCGAGCGCCGGATCGTCGAGGACGACGAGCTGAAGGACACCCTCGCGCGGCGCAAGCCCTACGCGCGGTGGATCCGTGAGAACAAGCTCGCGCTGGCCGACATCGACGCGCCTCCCGCCACCGCGACCGGGACGGAACCGGAGAGCCTCACGGTGCGCCATCGCACCTTCGGGTGGACGGATGAGACGCTCCGCGTGATCGTGGGGCCCATGGGGGCGAAGGGGGAGGAGCCCGTCGGCTCGATGGGCACCGACGTCCCGCTCGCCGTGCTGAGCGATCGGGATCCGCTCCTCTTCGACTACTTCAAGCAGCACTTCGCCCAGGTCACCAACCCGGCCATCGACCCGATCCGCGAGGAGCTGGTGATGAGCCTGAAGAGCTACATCGGCGGCGAGGGGAACCTCCTCTACGAGCTGCCGGACCAGGTGCAGATGCTCGAGCTGGAGCATCCCATCCTCACGAACGAGGACGTCGCCAAGCTCCGCACCGCGCACCTCGTCCACTTCCGGGTGCCGCCGACCTTGCCCCTGCTCTACCCGGTCGCGGAGGGCGCCGCGGGGCTCAAGAGCGCGCTCGACGAGCTCTGTCGGCTCGCATCGCTCGCGGTGCTGAATGGCCACTCGCTGGTCATCCTGAGCGACCGCGGCACCAACGAGCACATGGCGCCGCTCCCGAGCCTGCTCGCGACGGCGGCCGTACATCACCACCTCATGCGCAACGGCACGCGCATGAAGGTCGGCATCGTCGTCGAGACGGGGGAGGCCCGGGAGGTGCACCACGTGTGTCTCCTCACCGGCTACGGCGCGGGCGCGGTGAACCCGTATCTCGCCTTCGAGAGCCTGCGTTCGATGGTCGCCGAGGGCGCGATCGGTGGGGTCACCGAACCGGCGGTGGCCATCCAGAAGTACATCAAGGCGCTGAACAAGGGCCTGCTCAAGGTGATGAGCAAGATGGGGATCAGCACCCTGCAGAGCTACCAGGGGGCGCAGATCTTCGAGGCGATCGGCCTGTCGGCGGAGCTGGTCGAGCGGTACTTCACCGGCACCGCCTCGCGGCTCGGCGGGATCGATCTGGACGTGATCGCCGAGGAGATCCGGAGGCGCCACGCCCGAGCACACCCGCGCGGGGTCGCGTCGCCGCTCCGCCTCGACGTAGGGGGCGTCCATGCCTATCGAGTGCAGGGCGAGCGGCACCTGTGGAGTCCGGCCGTGGTCGCGGATCTGCAGCGGGCGGTCCGCCTGGAGGACTCCGGCTCCTACGAGGCGTACGCGCGCGCGATCGACGAGCAGGGCGACTCGCCGATCACCCTCCGGAGCGGCTGGGAGCTCGTCCCGGCGGCCGAGCCGGTGCCGCTCGAGGAGGTCGAGGCGGCGACCGAGATCGTTAAGCGTTTCGCCACGGGCGCGATGAGCTTCGGCTCGATCAGCGCCGAGGCGCACGAGACGCTGGCGGTCGCGATGAACCGCATCGGCGGGCGCAGCAACACCGGTGAGGGCGGGGAGCGGCCGGAGCGGTTCGCCCGCGACGAGAACGGGGACTGGCGGCGCAGCGCCATCAAGCAGGTCGCCAGCGGTCGCTTCGGCGTCACGACTCACTACCTGGTGAACGCCGAGGAGCTCCAGATCAAGGTCGCCCAGGGGGCGAAGCCCGGGGAGGGGGGCCAGCTCCCGGGCCACAAGGTGGACGAGGTCATCGCCCGCACGCGCCACTCCACTCCGGGGGTGACCCTCATCTCGCCTCCACCTCACCACGACATCTACTCGATCGAGGACCTGTCGCAGCTCATCTTCGATCTGAAGAACGTGAGCCCGTCGGCGCGGATCAGCGTGAAGCTCGTCGCGGAGGCTGGCGTCGGCACGGTGGCGGCGGGGGTGGCGAAGGCGCACGCCGACGTGGTCCTCGTCTCCGGTTACGACGGGGGGACGGGCGCGTCGCCGCTCACCTCGATCCAGCACGCGGGCGTCCCGTGGGAGCTCGGCCTGGCCGAGGCTCACCAGGTGCTGGTCGCGAACGACCTGCGATCGCGCGTCGTCCTGCAGGTCGACGGCCAGCTCCGCACCGGGCGGGACGTGGCCATCGCGGCGCTGCTCGGCGCGGAGGAGTTCGGCTTCGCGACCGCGCCGCTCGTGGCGAGCGGCTGCGTGATGATGCGCAAGTGCCACCTCAACACCTGCCCGGTCGGCGTGGCGACCCAGGATCCCGTCCTGCGCCAGCGGTTCACCGGGAAGCCCGAGCACGTGATCCGCTTCATGTTCTACGTGGCGGAGCACCTGCGCCGGCTCATGTCGGCGCTCGGCTTCCGCACCGTCCGAGAGATGGTGGGCCGGACGGACCGCCTGCGCGTCCGCGAGTCGACTCACTGGAAGCTCGCGCGCCTCGACTTCTCGGACTTGCTCGCGCCGGCCGAGGCGCGCCCCGGCGTCGAGGTGTGCAAGACGATCGAGCAGGAGCACGGGCTCGCCGGCGCGCTGGACCACGAGCTCATCGCGAGCGCGGAGCCCGCGATCCGGGATGGGGTGGACGTGCAGCTCGAGCTGCCGATCCGCAACTCGCAGCGCACGGTCGGGGCGATGCTCGCGGGCGAGATCGCGCGGCGCCACGGCGGGGGCGGGCTGCCGCGGGGCTCGGTGCGGCTGTCGTTCCACGGGTCGGCCGGGCAGAGCTTCGGCGCCTTCGCCGTGGCCGGCATGGAGCTGACGCTCGAGGGCGACGCGAACGACTACGTCGGCAAGGGGCTCTCGGGCGGGACGCTCGCCGTACGGCCGCCGCGTGGCGCGACGTTCCGCGCCGATCAGAGCGTGTTGATCGGCAACGTCGCGCTCTACGGCGCGACGAGCGGCAAGGCGTTCTTCAGCGGGATGGCGGGCGAGCGGTTCTGCGTGCGCAACAGCGGGGCGGTCGCCGTCGTCGAAGGGGTGGGCGACCACGGGTGCGAGTACATGACCGGCGGTCGCGTCCTCGTCATCGGGCGGACGGGCAGGAACTTCGGCGCCGGCATGAGCGGCGGGTACGCGTACGTCCTCGACGAGGACGGCGCGTTCGAGAAGCGGGTGAACCCGGGGCTGGTCGAGCTCGAGGGGTTGAACGGCGAGGACGCCGCGTGGGTGGCCCGGCTGCTCGAGGAGCACGTCCGCCGCACGCGCAGCCCGAAGGCGCGTGAGCTGCTCGGCGCCTGGGAGGCCGCGGTCGGGCGATTCGTGAAGGTCGTCCCGGTGGAGTACCGGCGGGCGCTCGAGCAGCAGGTCCGGGCGAGCCTCGCGCCGGGGGGCCTCGAGGATCCGCTCCACGAGGCCGTGGTGGCCGCGGAGGCGAAGGCGTAGCGTGGGCAAGATCACCGGCTTCCTCGAGTACGAGCGCACCGACGCCGCCAAGCGTCCGCCCGAGCTGCGGATCTTGGACCATCGGGAGCTCGAGCTGCCGATCTCCGCCGAGGCGCTGCGCCAGGAGGGGGCGCGGTGCATGGACTGCGGGATCCCCTTCTGCAACACCGGGTGCCCGCTGGGGAACCTCATCCCCGACTGGAACCACGCGAGCTACGAGGGCCGCGAGGCGGACGCCAGCGCGCTGCTGCACGCGACGAACGGCTTCCCCGAGGTGACGGGGCGCGTGTGTCCGGCGCCCTGCGAGGCGGCGTGCGTGCTCGGCATCGGGGCCGAGCCCGTCGGGATCAAGCTCATCGAGCGCACGATCGCCGATCGGGCGTGGGAGGCGGGGCTCGTCGTGCCGCGGCCGCCGCGCCGCGCGACGGGGCGCCGCGTCGCGGTGGTCGGGTCGGGGCCGGCCGGCCTCTCCGCCGCGCAGCAGCTCCGCCGCGCCGGCCACGAGGTGACGGTCTTCGAGCGCGCAGATCGCCTGGGAGGGCTGCTCACCTATGGCATCCCGGACTTCAAGCTGGAGAAGCGAGTCGTCCAGAGGCGCGTCGAGCTGATGCGGGCCGAGGGCGTGCGGTTCGAGACGGGCGTGGAGGTCGGCCGGGATCTCGACGCGGTCGCGCTGCGTGAGCGGTTCCACGCGGTGGTCCTCGCGATCGGAGCGCGCGTCCCGCGCGACCTGGAGGTGCCGGGGCGCGAGCTCGCCGGGGTCCACTTCGCGATGGACTACCTCGAACAGGAGAACCGCCGCGTGGCGGGGGACGCAGTACCCGAGGGTGCCGCGATCCTCGCCGGTGGCAAGCACGTGATCGTGATCGGGGGTGGGGACACCGGGAGCGACTGCATCGGGACGGCCCACCGCCAGGGCGCCCGCAGCGTGACGAACCTCGAGCTCCTGCCGCGACCGCCGGACGAGCGCTCGCCGACGACGCCGTGGCCGTCGTGGCCGCTCCAGTACCGCGAGTCGTCCTCCCACGAGGAGGGCGGCCAGCGGGAGTTCTCCATCCTCACCGAGCGCCTCGAAGGCAAGGGGGGGGCGGTAACCAGCCTCCACGCGGTGCGGGTGCGCCTGGTGGGCGGCCGCCCGGAGCGGATGCCGGGGACGGAGCTCGTGATCCCCGCGGAGCTGGTCCTGCTCGCGATGGGCTTCGTGCGCCCGGAGCGCGCCGGCCTGCTCGAGCAGCTCGGCGTGGCACTCGATGCCCGCGGCAACGCCCGCGTCGACCGGCGTACCCGGATGACCAGCGTCCCGGGCGTCTTCGCCGCCGGGGACTGCCAGCGCGGGCAGTCGCTCGTCGTCTGGGCGCTGGCGGACGGCCGCTCCGCGGCGCGCGAGGCCGATCGCTGGCTGATGGGGGAGACCGAGCTGCCCTGACACGCGGCGCGGCCGGATCCGTGGCATCATGCGCGGGTAGTGGTCCAGCGCCCGCCCCGCCCGACCAAGGCTCCCCGCCCCGCCTCGCGGCCGCGCGCCGCCCAGCCCGCGACCGCGCCCGAGGTGATCGCCAGCTACCAGCACGCCGGCCGCGAGACGCTCGCCGTGATCGCGGAGGCGCTGCTCGGTGACGCGGGAGGCGACGACGCCGGCCCGGTGATCGAGGTGCACGAGGGGCAAGCCGGGCGGGAGACGCTGGCCGCCATCACGGCGGATCTGCTCGTCGACGTGGCGACCACGGCCGGGGCGCAGGAGCTCGAGTCCGGGATCCGGCCCGTCGCGGTGTCCGTGCCCGAGGTCACCCTCGGCCTCGGCCAGGTCGGCCGCGAGACGCTCGCGGCGATCGACGCCGATCTGGCCGGCGAGTCGGCGCCGCTCTCGCCGCGGACGCCGATGACCACCCTCGACTACGGCGACCGCGTGCCGGATCCTCGGCGACAAGCCCTGCGTGGGTACAGCATGCCCCCGCCGAAGGCGGCCGCCGCGTCGCCGGCGGTGCAGGGCGGCGCGGCGCCGAGCGCCGCCGCGGGCGCGATCGACGTGTTCGAGATGATCACGTTCGTCGTTCGCGGCGCCGATCTCGGTCGGCTCGCGTCGCAGAGCGCGCGGCGCGAGTTCGTCCGAGAGCGGCTCCTGCGGCGGCTCCCCGTCGAGTCGCTCGACGCCGTCGACCGGATCGACGTGACCCCGTGGACGGAGAAGGGGAGCGTCGTCGTCCGGGTGTGGTGCCGCGTCGCCGAATGAGCGGCGCCCCGGCGCTCAGGGCCGAGCGAGCGGGCCCGCGATCGCGCGCCGCACGTCCGCCATGAGCTCCTCCAGCCGCGGGCGGCCGTACGCACCGGCCGCCAGCGGGGCGCCCACGACGACCCGCACCCGGGCGCCGCGGCGGATCGCGAGGGTCCCCGCCGGGAGGATCTCCCGCGTGCCGAGCAGGGTGACGGGGAGGATGTCCGCTGCGGCGTCCACGGCGAGGTGGAAGCCGCCCTTCTTGAAGGCGCCGAGCTCACCCGTGCGGCTACGCGTGCCCTCCGGCGCGATCCAGATGCTCGTGCCGCCCTCGAGCGCCGTCCGCGCGTGGCGGAGGGCGTCGAGCGCCTGCGAGCGGTTCGACCGGTCGACCTCGACGAAGCCGGCCGCGCGCATCGCGCGGCCGAAGATCGGGATGCGGAACAGCTCCGTCTTGGTGATCATGCGCATCCGGACCGGGAGCGCCTGGAAGAGCACAGGGATGTCGTAGTGCGATTGGTGGTTGCTCATGATGACCCAGGCGCGTCCCGCGCGCGCGTGCTCGAGCCCCTCGACGTCGAGCTCGACGCGCGCGAGGCGGAGCAGCCGGGACGACCACGACTCGAGCCGGTGATCCGACGCCTCCATCGTGAGCCGGCCGCGGATGGAGTCGGCCAGCGTCGGGATGGAGATGCGCCCGGTCTCCGCGATGGCGGCCGCGACGAGGGGGATCGACATCGGCGGCATCCTAGGCCGTTCGTTGCGGGTCGTGCTACTGCTCCAGATCAGGCGGCTCTGCGTGCGTCGCCCTGTCATCTCCCATGAACGTCCAGTGCAGCGGCTGCAGCGCGAAGTACGCGCTCCCGGACGACAAGGTCCGCGGGCGGAAGGTGAAGATCACGTGCAAGCGCTGCCAGGCGGCCATCGTCGTCGACGGCACGGCGCTCGCGGCTGCCGAGGCAGCCGCGCCCCCCGCGAGCGCACCCGCCGCGCCTGCGGCGCCCGAGGCGACGCTCCCGGCGGTCGCGCCGTCGCCGGCGCCGCAGCCGGCTGCGGAGCGTCCGCCCGCGCCCAGCCCGTTCGACAAGGCGAGGGCCGCGGCTCCCATCTCGCGGCCGCCGGGCGCGGGCGCGGGGGCGCCCGCCTCGCGGCCGCCGGGCGCCGCCGGGGAGGGGCCGGCATCCCAGCCGCCCGGATCGATGGCGTCGAGCAAGCGGACGGCGCTCGGGGGGCTGCAGGCGCCGGGCGCCGCCCCGCGAGCGGGCGCTGCGGGATCTCGCACGCCGCGCCCGCTCGCCGCCGGGCCCAGCCCGTCCAGCGCGCCGCCCCGGCCCGCAGACGCCGCCGGCGCGAAGCGCACGATGCTCGGGGGCCTGCAGGCGCCCGCCGCCGCAGCGCCGCGCCCCGCCGCCGGCGCGCTCCGGCCCGCGGCGGCTGCGCCGCGCGCCGCGAGCCCCGCCGCGCCAGCGCCAGAGATCGCGCGCGAGGCGCCGCCCGCGGCGCCGACGTGGACGGTCGCGGTCACCGACGACGATCACCGGGACCTCACGTTGCCGGAGATCCTGGATGCCTACGCCGGCGGCACGATCGATCACGAGACGTTCGTCTGGCGTGACGGCATGGACGACTGGCTGACGCCGTTCGAGGTCCCCGAGCTCGCGGACGCGCTGAGGGCGCGCGGCGCTGTGCGCCCCGACGAGGTCGCGGTGGCGTGGCGCGAGCCGGCGAAGTGGGCGACCCCGGCGCCGTCGCACGAGGTGCGTTTCGACGATCAGACGGTCTCGATGGAGGCACCGCTCGCGGAGGTGCTCCTCCGCCAGGCGAGCGAGGACGCGCCGCCCGGCCGCGTCGGCTCTCCCCCTGCGCCTGCGGTGCACACGGCCCGGACGATGCCGCCCCCGCCCGCGCCTTCCCCGTCGCCCCCGCCCGCGCGCGCGGCGCCGCCACCGCGCCGTCCGTCCGTCCCGGACGCTGACGCTTTCGACCTTCCGGTGCCGGCCGCGGCGCCGGCCGCCGGCGGAGAGCCGCAGGCGACCGGGGCGCGCAACGAGAGCTCCGTGCTCTTCTCGCTCGATCAGCTCACGGGCGCGGCGACCCGCCCGAAGGCCCCGGCGAAGGCGGCGGCCGAGGACGTCCTCGGGATGGGGCGACGCGCCGGCGCCGACGAGGGACCGCCGGACTCGCTCGTGCAGCTTACAGGGGGAGGGCTATTCGGGGCGGGGCTCGCCGCGCCCGACTTCACCGCGCCCGTAGTGGAGGCGCCCGCCCCCGCGCTGCTCGCCCCACCGGTCGCTGGCGTGCACTCCGCCCCCGAGGAGGCCGTCCCCGCCGACGCGCCGAGGGGGAGGGGCGCGCTCGTGGCCGGCGTGCTCGTCGCGCTCCTCGGCGGGGGCGCCGCGCTCGCGTGGCAGCTCGGCGTCTTCGGCGGCGCGTCGGCGCCTGCGCCTGCGGCGAGCGCTGCGCCCGTGGCGGAGCCCGCGCAGCTCGCGACGGCCGTCGCGCCGAGCGCGGCGGCACCCGCGACCGCTTCCGCCGCCGAGGCGCCGCTCGCGCCGGCGTCCGCCTCACCGGCCGCGTCGACGGGCGAGGCGGCGGTGGCGCGCGGCGGCGAGGAGACGAAGCCCGCGGACGACGAGCGCGGCAAGGAGGAGGAGCGCCGCAAGGAGGAGGAGCGCCGCAAGGAGGACAAGCCGGCGGAAGATACCCCGGCCAAGCCGGCCGAGGCGCCTCCCTCGGAGCTCCCGCCGTTCGATCGGGCGGCGGCCGCGGCGGCGCTCGGTGCGGCCGCGGGCTCCGCCGGCAGCTGCAAGAAGGACGACGGACCGACGGGCTCGGGGCGCGTCGCGGTCACGTTCGCGCCGAGCGGTCGCGCGACGAACGCCGTGGTGAGCGGTGAGCTCGCGGGGACGGTGGTGGGCGGGTGCGTGGCGCGGGTGTTCCGCGCGGCGCGCGTGCCGGCGTTCTCGGGCGACGCGGTGACGGTGGGCAAGAGCTTCAGCGTGCGCTGACGCGCGCGGGCCGGGCGGCGGGCGCTCACTCAGCGACGGCGAACGCCGCGGCGACCTCGCCCGCACCCGCGGTCACCTCGACCTCGACCAGGTGGCGCCCGGCGCCCGGGCAGACGGGGCCTGCCGAACCGACCAGCGCGTCGCGGCCGCCGGCGCCGCTCGCGCTCGGGCCGCGCTCGGGAGTGACGCGCAGCAGCAGCGCCTCGACGCCCGGCGCGGCCGCCGCGACGCCCCGCACGCAGCGCGCGGGATCGCTCAGCACGAGGTGCGCCGACGCGCGCTGCCCCGCCGCCAGCGTGGCGACGACGACGCTGCCCGCCGCGATCGCCGTCCCGGGCGCGCACCTCGCCGCGAGCGCATCGAGCCGTGAGCGCGGAGGCCCCTCTGGTAGGATACCCGCGCATTCCATGGTCGGATCGTACGAGGCTCGTCGCGATGACCGCTGCGGCGAGGGCGCGGCGGCTGGCGTCCCCGACGCGGCCGCGCTCGGGTCGGCGCGTTGCGCGCCCGGCGGGCTCGCGCGCTCGCGGCACGCGCTGGCGGTGAGCAGGGCGACGCTCGCCGCGCGCCGGAGCGGGCTCACGCTTCCTTCGCCGCCCTGCGCTTCTTCTCGGCGCGGCGGCGCGTGCCGTGCACCGCGCGCTCGGAGGCGGTCGCCGCCTCGCCCGTGATCACGGATGACGGCGCGAAGATCTTGGGCAGCACGTGCATCTCCAGCGAGACCTCGCACCGCTCGTCGTCGATCGGGCGGACCTTCCACAGCGTGTCCATGCGCTTCACGTTGCCCTTCACCATGTGGGCCTCGAGGAGGAACGTGCCGTCCACCTCGCGCGGCGGCTCGAAGCGCAGCACGACCCAGATGGTGGTCGTGCCCTTCAGGATGGGCACCCTGAGGTATACGTCCGTGCGATCGCCGTCGCGCCCCACGATCTTTACCTTCTGGAACCGGGGCGTCAGCTTGGGGTACTTGCGGAAGTCGGTGACGATCTTGCGGACGAGCGACGCGGGCGCCTCGACCACGACGCGGGCCGCCCCCGCCTTGGTGTCGCTGTAGGGCGTCTCCACCTCGTAGCGGGTGACCGGGGCAGGCGCGGCCTCCGCCCGGCGACCGAGCAACGAGGCGCCTGCGACGGAGCCGAGCGCGAGTAGGGACCGGCGAGTGAGGTGCATCGGGGGCTCCTTCGGGTTCGGGGCGCTGGGACGCTCGAGACCGGCTACCTGGGCACTCCGGGCCTTGCACGCAACGTGCCCGGATCAACTACTCCTACGCGGCCGGGGCGCTGCGGCTTCCCGCGGCTCGTCCACGGCGTACGCGCCCACGCGGGAGGCCGTCGGGCGCTGGAGGCGTGACCTCGAGGTCACGGAGGCCCGCCCGGGCCGGGTGGGACCCAGGCCGGCGCCGCGGGCTCCGAGGTCATCTCGCACGTCCCCGAGAACTGGACGCCCTTGTCGAGGAACACCTGGGGCGCGCGGAGCGAACCGGAGACCACGGCCGGCACGTAGAGCTCGATCGCGTGCGTCGCGCGGACGTTCGCGGACACGCGCCCGCCGCGGACAATCACGTTCATCGCGTCGATCTCCGCCTCGACGTCCGCGCCCTCGCCGATCACCAGCGCCTCGCCGCCCTGGATGGCGCCGCGGAACGTGCCATCGATGCGGACGCGGCCCTCGAACGCGAGCTTGCCCTCGAAGCGCGTGCCAGGGCCCAGGAGGGCGTGGAGCTCGGTCGCGGCGGCCGGCATGCGCGGCACTCTAGCGGGGACCTGACGGAGGCGAAACGCTGCCCCGCGCCGTCAGTTCCGCGACGGGGCACCCGACCGCTCGCCGCCGACCGCCGGCATCGCTGGTGGGATCTCGCATGATTACGATGGTTTGCACTATTTCATCCAACGGGAACGGATCGTGCTTGCAGCCTGCGTCGCGTCGCGGGACCGTCCTCGGGTCCTCACGCTCTCCAAGGTTTCCCATGGCCGCTCGCTCCGTCGTCTTCCGCGCCTCGATGCTCCTGGCGGGCCTGTTCGCTGCCTCCCCCGCGCTTGCGCAGGATCCGGAGCCGGCGCCCGAGCCCGCGCCCGAGCCGGCCCCGCCGCCGCCCGAGCCGGCGCCGCCGGTCGAGGAGACGCCGCCGCCCCTGCCGCCGGACTACTCCGCTCCCGCGAACCAGCCCGCCGAGGCTCCTGCCGAGGCTCCCGCCGCGGGCGCCGCGCCCGCCCCGCAAGCGGACACCGGGGCCACCCCGGCGCCGGCGGCCGCACCGCCCAAACCGAAGAAGCTCGCCTGGCGCGGTACCACGTTGAGCTGGGACAACTCCTCCACCACCGAGACGGTCGGCATCGGTGACGACGTGAACAGCAAGAACCCGACGTACGACATGACGTTCGAGCTCGGGCCTCGCTACTACGTCTGGGAGGGCGAGGGCCGGAGCCTCTCTCTCCGCGGCGGGATCGGCCTGACCCGCGAGATGACGAACAGCGACATCACGACGGAGCGCGGTGAGTGGTCGCTCACGGACGCTTCGCTCGGCCTCGCGTACGCGGACACGCTCTACGAGGGGGCCGAGGGCTCGGACGTGAGCACCGCCCTCGCCGTGCGCCTCCCGACGCTGACGTTCCCGACCTCGAAGATGAGCGCGAACAACGGCAAGATCCTGGGCGTAGGCGCGTCGGTGGGGCTGAACCAGGGGCTGCCGCTGCTCGGCTCCGAGGCGGCCGCCCTCCAGACGCTCGGCCTCGGCCTCTCGCTCGGCTACACGCACACGTTCACCGAGGCCATCGTCCCCACCAACGACGACCTGGGTCGCGTCCGCCTGCGGCCGGATGGCGTCGCCGTCGCGGGCGACCAGCTCACCGGCGGCGCGTACGCCAAGCACTCCACGTCCGTCACCGCGTCGGTCGACGTGGGGGTCGCGTCGCGGGTCGGATGGTCCACCAGCTTCGGCTGGCGCCCGACCTGGAAGTACGAGCTGCCGGAGCCGTGCGTGGCGACCAGCACCGGCTGCGTCGACCCGGATAACGTCGGCGATCCGCAGCGCTTCGTGGTCTCGACCGTGTTCAGCAGCGAGCTCGGCTTCGAGGTGCTGGACGAAATGAGCCTCGCCGTTGGCTACGCGAACGCGACCGGCCAGCTCGGGTTCGATGGCCAGCGCCGCAACTTCTTCTACAGCCCCGACGCGCGCGTCTACGTGACGCTCACCGGCAAGCTCGACAAGATCTACGAGGCGGCCGCGGGCGACAGCCCCGCCCAGGCGGCTTCCGCGCGCAGGCGCGGCGTCGCGCGCCGGTAGCCGTGGCCGAGGGCGCGCGCCCGGGCTCGAGGCGCCGGGTTCTGGCGCCGCCCGGTGCCGCATGCGAAGATCCATCCATGCGATCCCGTGGCGGCGTCGGTGTGGGTGTGGCGGTCTTCGCCGTAGGGCTCTCGTCGGCGTCGGCGCAGGTGCCCCCGCCCGCAGCCGCGCCCCCCGCGCCCGCGGCCACCGGCGCGCCGGCCCCGCCTGCCGGTGGGCCGGCGCAGCCGCAGCCCACCCCGGGGGCGACCGACGCCGGGGCCGCCACCAAAGCGCCGTCCTCCACCGGGGGCTACTCGTGGCGCGATCGGCCCGCCCGCCGCGCCTCCCGCAAGAAGCGCGATCCCAACGCCGCGCTGGCGATGTTCCCCGCGTTCCGGATGGTCGGCAAGGCGAGCCAGCTCCGGGTGGCGTTCACGAAGCCCGTGCGCGTCGAGGTGCGGCGCGCGGCGGGGCGCGTCGTGTTCTTCGTGCCCGGCGCCGACGTCGCGGTCCGCAACGACACCAACGCGCTCGTGGTCACGCACTTCGATACTCCGCTCAGCCGCTTCCGCATGGCGCCGCGCAAGGAAGGGGTCGAGCTGTGGTTGGAGCTGCGGGAGTCGGTCGAGCTCCGCCATCGGCTGGTGGAGGGCCCGCGCGGGACGTCGACGTTGATCATCGATGTGCCGCCGCCCACCCGGAGTTGGACGGCGGAGCTAGAAGAGCCCGAGGCCGCCGCGCCCGCTGCCGGCCCGTCGCGCCGCCCGAAGCGCGCGCGCGGCACCCTCGTGACGCCGGGCGCCGCGCGTGGCCCGCGCCCCTGATCGCGCGCCGGAGCTCGCGTGCGGCTGCCCGCGCCCGCGTCGACGGTGTGCGCCGCGCTCGCCCTCGCGGGCGCGCTCCCGCCGCGCGCGGCGCGCGCCGCCGGGTCGACGGAGCACCGGGTCGACTTCAGCGCGGAACGGATCGAGCTGGACGCGGACGACGAGTGGCTGGTGCTCGAGCGAGCGGTGCGCGTCCGGAGCGGTCGCTACCGGCTGACCAGCGAGCGCCTGCGGCTCAGCCGGGGACCGCTCGGGGTCGTGGTCGAGGGAGGCGGGCGCCTCGCGGCGTGCCCGTGCCCCGATCCGCCGATCACGCTCGGGTTCAGCAGCGTGACGTTCGCGCCACCGACCGACGTGCTCGTCGAGGACCCGACGGTGCGGATTGGCGGGATCCCGGTGCTCTGGCTGCCCTGGCTCTGGCTGCGCAGCCCCGACCGAGCTGGCCTACTCCCCCCTACCGTACGATACAGCGGCGAGGAGGGGTTCGGCGTCGGGGCGGGCGTGCACCTGCCGTACGGCCCGCCGCGAGCGGACGGGCCGCGGGACGCCGTCGCGGTCGGGGCGCGCGCGTACGATCGGGGAGGCTATGGCGTCGACGCGCTCCAGACCACGCCGCGCTCCACGCTCCGGCTCGAGTGGGAGCGCGCCGGGGGGACGCGGCTCGTCGTCGACGGCGTCGGCGCTTGGTCGCCGATCCCGGTGGCGGCCGGGGCGCTCCGCGTCGACGTGGCGCGCGGTGACCGCGCGCGGGTGGGCGAGCCCCGGCTCGAGCCGGCGGCCCGGCGCTACGACCGCGGCGAAGCGGCGCTGCACACGGCAGGGGGGGCGGGGCCTACGGGCGGGGTGGGCATGGAGCTCACCGCGGCCCGAGGCGGCGGGCTCGGCGCCGCGATGGGGTGGGGGCCGCGGGCCAGTGCGGCGCACGGTTGGGGGCTCGGGCGGGGCGCCGCGGGCCACCTGGGCGTCGAGGTCAGCACCGTCGCCGAGGGGGACGCCGCGTCGAGCCTCGCGTGGCAGCACGGCGCCCTCCAGGGCGCGGCGTTCGTCGGGCCGCTCCGCCTGCGCGCGCGCGCCGCCGAGGGCGTCGGGGTGGCGACGACGTCCGTAGGCGCCACGCCCCTCGGGCTCGGGCGGCTGGAGCTCGGGGTGGGCGCCCCGCTCGAGCGCCGGTTCGGCGCCGGTCCCTCCGCGCTCGCGCATCGCGTGACGCCGGAGGTCGTGCTGGCGGGCGCGCTCCACGGGGCCGAGCCGGAGCGCGCGCCCGAGGCGCCGCCGCGAGCCGGCGCGCTCCTCGGCGGGTTCGAGACCGCGCTCGGATACCCTGCCGGCGGCGCCGCCGCGGCCGCGTTCCACGGTGGGGCCGTGGCGCGCGAGGACGCGCGGGTCGAGGCGCTCGTCCTCGGCGCGCTCGACGCCGACAGCGGCTCGGTCGGCGCGAGCGCGGTGGCGGCGGCGGAGCCGGCGCGCAGGGACGTTCACGTCTCGGCCCGGACCCGGCTCGGGTCGGACGCCACCGCCCACGTGCTGCTCCGCGTGGCCGGGCGCGAGGCGGGGCGCGCTGCCAGCACCGCGCGCCTGCTGCGAGCCGAGCGCCCGTACCTCGCGGCCCCGTGGCTCGCGGCGGACGGCTGGACGGTGGGCTCGTCGGTGATCGCGCCGTGGGGCCGGGCGCTCGCCACGCTCGCCGAGGTGGACGCCGACGCCACCGACCGCACGTGGCTCGGCCTGCGCGCGAGCGTCGCCTACCGCCACCCGTGCGGCTGTCTCGCCGTCGCCGCAGAGGTGGCGCGACGCGTCGGCCGCGAGGGGTTCGACGCAGGCGGCACGCTCGACCTCATGCCCTGAGGCGCCGCGGCAGCGCTGGGTCGCCGCGGCGGCACGGCGGCGGCGCGGCGGCGCCGCGGCGGCGCGGCGGCGGCGCCGCGCGAAATCAGGCGCCGCGCGAAATCAGGCGCCGCGCCCGCCGATCGGTATACTCCGACCGTGGCGGACTCCGAGCGCCCATCGGCCAGCGAGCCCCCCAGCAGCTCTCTCGGCTTGCCCCGCCCGCGCGGGGGCACGCTCTTGGTCGCCGACGACGACCGGATGACGCGCGAGCTGTTGGCGAACACGCTGCGCTCGCACGGGTTCACCGTCCTCACCACGGAGGACGGCCAGTCGGCGGTCGAGCGGGTGGCCCGAGGCGGGATCGACCTGGTCCTGCTCGACGTGATGATGCCCCGGCTGTCCGGGCTGGAGGCGTGCCGGCTGCTCAAGGGGATGACGAGCGACACCTTCCTCCCCGTCGTGTTGGTCACCGTGAAGACCGACACCGCGAGCCGGGTGGAGGGCCTGCGGATCGGCGCAGACGACTACGTCTGCAAGCCGTTCGACGAGGCCGAGCTGCTGGCGCGGGTCGAGGCGATGCTGCGCATCAAGCGGCTCCACGATCATGTCGGCCGCGCCCGCGCGAAGCTCGAGCAGATGAGCGTGCACGACGAGCTCACCGGGCTCTACAACTACCGGCACCTCCACGTCCGCCTGGGCGAGGAGTTCAAGCGAGCGGAGCGCTACCACGATCCGCTCGCTTGCGTCGTGCTCGACGTGGATCGCTTGCAGCAGGCGAACGACGCGGGGGGCCGTGGGCTGGGGGACGACGTGCTGCGGGCCGTCGCCGAGGCGCTCCGCAAGAGCGTGCGCGAGGTCGACGTCGTCGCGAGGTTCGGCGGCGACGAGTTCCTGGTCATCCTGCCGAGCACCCACTTCGCGGGCTCGGTCACGGTCGCGGAGCGCATCTGGCGGGAGGTGGGCGCTCGAACGTTCTCCGGGCACCAGCGGACGCTCGGCGTCACGCTCTCGATGGGCGTCGCGCTCTTCCCGTCGCGCGACGTGCGCACCAAGGACGCCCTGCTCCGGGCAGCGGACACCGCGCTCTTGCAGGCCAAGCGCGACGGTGGCAATCGGATCTGCGTGTTCCAGCAGACCGGGTACGTCTACACCCCCGTCGTCGGGCCGAGCCCAGCGACGACGGAGCGCGCGCCGCGGCCGCCCTCGGCGCGCCCCGCGTCGGCGCGGCCGGTCGCGCGCGGGGCGCGCTCGGATCGGCCGCCGCCCGGGCGGCGGGAGCCCGAATGAGCCGCCTCTCGCGGGCGCTCGCGAGCGCCTGCGCCGGGATCGCCGCCGCCCTCGCCACCTGCCACGCGGCGCCGGCCCGCGCGGGCGACGAGCCGGAGCCCGTCACCGACCAGCGCGCGAGCGCCGAGGCCGTCCGCTCGCTCGATCGGTGCCTGGTCCTGGCGCGACGACACTACCCGAAGGTGCAGGAGGCGCAGGCGCGGCTCGCCGGGAAGCGCGCGCAGCGGTCTCAGGTGGCGCTCACCCCGTTCGGGGACATCGTCGCGACCGCGGGGGCGGGGACGGCGCCGTCGGTGTTCGGCTCGCCGGTGTTCAGCCCGAGCACGGACGTGTCGCTCTCGTCGAACATGGCCCTCGCCTGGCGCGTGGGCATCGACGCGACCCTCCCGCTGTGGACGTTCGGGAAGCTCGGGCACGCGACCGCCGCGGCCGACGCCCAGGTGCTCGCGGGCGCCCACGAGGTGCGTCGGGAGCGGAACGCGGTCGAGGTGGACGTGCGCCGCGCGTTCTGGGGCGTGCAGCTCGCGAGGGACTCCCTCGTGCTGCTCGCGGACGCGCGTCGCCGCGTCGAGAAGCACCGCCGGCGGCTCGTGGCGCGGGTGGCCGAGGGGGAGGGGGACGAGGTCGAATTGCTCAAGGTGGAGATGTACTCCGCCGATCTCGACGTGAAGGAGAGCGAGGGGCGGAAGGCGCAGACGACGGCGCTCGCCGCGCTGCGGATGCTCGTGGGTGGCGAGGCGGGGTGCGGCGTGCCGGACGAGCCGCTCGCCCGGACGGCGCGCGCGCTCGGGCCGCTCCCCACCTACCTCGCGGCGGCGCGCCTGCACCGGCCGGAGGTGAACATGGCGCGCGCCGGCGTGCTCGCGCGCCGGGCGCTCGTCGAGCTGGAGCGCGCGCGATACCTCCCGGATCTCGGCCTGGCGCTGAGCGGCCGGTGGGCGCGAGCGCCCGAGGTCGTCGACCAACGGAACCCGTTCGTCCGCGACGACGCCAATTTCCTCGTGTACGGCTTCGCGCTTGCTGCGCGGTGGAAGCTCGACTTCCTCCCCCAGTCCGCGCGCGTCGCGCAGGCCGAGGCGCAGCTCGAGGAGATGCGTGCCACGGAGCGCTTCGCGCTCGGCGGCGTGGGGTTCGAGGTCGAGCAGGCGTACGCCGAGGCGAGCGAGGCGGCGAAGCGCCTCGCCGCGGCCCGCCGCGCGGCTCACTACGCGAGGCAGTGGCTCCTCCGCGTGCAGCAGGCCATCGACGTGGGCACGATGGAGGACGAGAAGATCGTCGATCCGGCGCGGGAGCACGCGCTGCGCCGGTTCGGCGTGCTCTCCGCGACGTATGACTACAACGTCGCCATGGCTCGGCTCGCCCAGGCCACCGGCTGGGACGCCGTCCTCGGCACCTGACGGGCGGCGCGCGCCTCCGGCCGGCGGATCTCGTCGCGTGAGGGGCTCCGGCGCCCGGACCGAGGGCGCGGCGGGGGGGGCTCAGGCGGGCGGCGGGCCGAACAGGCGCTGGCGGTGCTCGTGCTCATCGAGCAGCTTCTCGATGCTCGCCAGCGCGTTCGTGATCGACTCCCCCACCATCGAGACCAGGACGGGCAGCGCGCCCTTGAGCGCCTCGTAGTAGCGCTGCCGCTCAGCGGCGTGGATGATCGCGGGAGGATAGCCGGATCGGAGGAGGACCAGGTTCATCACCAAGCGCGCCACCTTGCCGCTGTCCGTCTGGAAGGGGAAGACCCGGACGAGGTCGAAGTGGACGCGAGCCGCGATACGCACGGGCGAGCGCAGCTTCTTCGGCTCGGGGCCGCTCAGCCAGTCGACGACCTGGCGCACCTTGTAGGCGATCTTGTCCGGCGCGGAGTACTCGTGGAAGTAGAGCCGGTGCTGCGGGATGTCCCGGCGGTAACGGACCGACTTCAGGTCGCCCTCCTCCGGGTGCAGCGTGAGGAAGATCTTCTTGATCACGTCGACCGTCAGCGAGGCGCGCCGCTTCTCGCCGAGGTCGCGCACGAGATCCACCGCGGCCTTGTGCCGGCGGATCTCCTCGCAGACCGGCTGCAAGCTGGAGTCGGGGACGACCGTCACGCTCGGATCGAGCGCCATCTTCAGCTCGGGGAACGTGAACACGACCCCCTCGAGCGCGCTGTCGTGGTGGATCCACGACATGTCGAAGCTCTCGCCGTACTGCCGGCGGAAATCCGGGCCGGCGTCGTCCAGCCGCTGCTGGATCCGTGCGTAGCGCTCCTCGATCGCCTCCGGGGAAGCGTCTCGCGTGGGGGCAGGGGGGGGCTGCGGCGGCGCGGGGCGAGCCGGCGCCGGCGGTTCAGGGACCGCCGCGGTGGGGCTGCTCGCCAGCTCAGGCGGTGGCTCGAGCGGGCCGGACGACGCGAACGGCTGCGACGCCGTCGGCTGCGACGCCGCGGCGTCGACGCGGCGGGTGGTGCCGGCTTGGTTCGGGATCATCGACGGGCGATAGACCCTGCCCGAGCTGCGCCCGCTCTGGGCCGCCCGGGCCGCGATGCGGCTGGCGCGGGCCACCTTGCCCTCGAGCGCGCGGCGGGCCGCCTCGCGCTCGGCGCGGAGCCGCTCGCGCTCGGCCTCCCGGGCCTTCCGGTACGCCTCGCGCTCGGCCTCCCTTTCGAGCCGCTCCTTCTCGCGCGCCTTGCGCGTCTCCTCGCGCTCGGCCTCGCGCTGGAGGCGGACGCGCTCGCGCTCGGCCTCGCGCTCGGCCTTGAGCCGCGCCTTCTCGGTCTCGCGCGCCTCACGGGCCGCCTGCCGGGCGGCCTCCTTGGCGGCCCGAGCCGCCTTGCGCGCGACCTCGCGCTCGGCGCGCGCGGCGGCCTGCGTCTTCGCGCGCAGCTTCGCCTGGAGCGCCCGCGCGCGCAGCGCCGCGGCGGCCTCGCGCTCGCGCCGCTGCTTCGCGGCGGCCTGCTCGCGCTCGCGCCGCGCGGCCTGGCGGGCCCGCTCGGCTTCGCGCTTCGCCTTCGCGCGCTCGGCCTTGGCCTTCGAGGCCGCGGCGCGCGCGGCCTTCCGCCCGAGCTCGGCCTTGCGGCGGGCCGCCACCCGCGCCTTCTCGAGCCGGGCGCGCGCGGCCTTGCGTGCGCGCTCGAGCGCCGCGCGCTTACGCAAGGCAGCGGCTTGCTTCGCGCGCTGCGCGGCGACCTTCCGCGCCTTCAGCGCCGCCTGCTTCTTGCGCAGCGCCAGCGCCTTCTTGCGCGCGGCCTCTCGTCGCTTGGCGCGCAGCGCCTGCTCACGTCGCTTGCGCTCCAGCGCGGCGCGCTTGCGGGCCGCCACCCGCGCCTTCGCCCCGCTCGGGCGCTGCTTCGCCGCAGGGCGGCTCGCCGCCGCGCGAGGCCGCGCGGCGCGTGATCGCGCCTTCCCCGAGGGCCGCGGCGCCGATCTCGGCTTGCTCCGGCGCCCCGTGGATTTCTTCTTTGACTTCAGTGGCTTGCGAGCTTTGGTTCGAGCGGAGCTCGAAGTCTTCTTCGCAGGCTTCTTGCGCTTCTTGGCAGCCGCCATCTTCCGATCCGGGGCGCCGCCCCGCTGCACGCTGGGACGAGCGTGTGCGTCCGGGCTCGCGCTCGGGTGCGGCCCCACGGTAGTCGCGCCGTCGCGGCCCCGTCAAGCGGCGCCTCACCTCGCGAGTCGGAATTCGGCCGCTCGGGCGCTCCTCCCGCGCCGGCGCCCCGCCCGCCCGGGCGCGCGGCCCGCCGGTCTCCGGGGCGGGTGGGGAGGGGGCCCGGCCGGCCTCCCCGCCGGCGGTGCCCCGCCGCGGACGGGCCCCGGTGAGGCGACCTCAGCGGGGCTGGGCCGCGAATCGCTCGCTGTTCCGCAGCGCGCGCGGCCGCTGGGTGAGGATTTCGGCGCCGGTGCTGGTGACGAGGACGGTGTGCTCGAATTGGGCCGAGAGCGAGCCGTCGGCGGTCACGGCCGTCCACCCGTCGTCGAGCACCCGGGTACGGTGCCCGCCCAGGTTGATCATGGGCTCGATGGTGAAGATCATCCCCGGCCGGAGCCGGACGCCGCGGCCCCGGGCGCCGTAGTGCTCCACCTTGGGCTCCTCGTGGAAGCGCCGGCCGATGCCGTGGCCGACGAAGTCCCGCACGACCGAGCACCCCCACGACTCCGCCAGCTCCTGGATCGCCGCCCCGATGTCGCCGAGGCGCGCGCCCGGTCGCACCTGCGCGACGCCCGCGTCGAGGCAGAGCCGCGCCACCTCGGTCACCAGCCGCGCCTCGGGGCTCGGCTCACCGACATAGAACGTAGCTGAGGTGTCACCATGGAACCCATCGAAAATATGGGTGATATCGACGTTCACGATGTCCCCCGGCGCGAGCCGCCGGGGCCCGGGCACGCCGTGGCACACGACCTCGTTCACCGAGGTGCAGACGCTCCTCGGATAGGGCACGGTGCCGCCCGTGCCGACGTAGTGCAGCGGCGCCGGGATGGCGCCTCGACGCAGCGTGTCCTCGTGGACGGCGGCGTCGATTTCGTCTGTCGTCAGGCCGGGGCGGATCAGGTCGTCGACCATGCAGAGCGACTCCCCCGCCATGCGGCCGACGACCCGCATGGCCTCCACCTCCGCGGGGGTCTTCAGCTCGATCCCCGAGGTCGCGCGCCACAACATGCTGGAGAGTCCCTTCTTCAACGGTGAAGCTCGACGATCCTGCGGATCGTGGCGCGCGTCGCGGGGGTGTCGGCGACGGCGTGCCAGTGGACGACGGCGTCGCCTCCGGACGCGAACCGCCGGGCCAGCACGATGACGCGCCGGCCCATGAGGGCGTCCTCCGATCGGCGGAGCGCAGCATACGTAGCGCCGGCGGTCCGAACGTCCAGCACGAGCGCCTCGTCCTCGAACGAGCCCAGGATCGGCGCGGCGGTCGCCCGGAGCTCGACCTGATACTTCGGCTGCGCGCGCGCCGTCGCGGAGTCCCGCGTGACCGTCGAGATGCGCGCCGGCAGGATCAGCTCGGCTCGCCGGCTGCGCTCGGCCAGCGCGGCGTCGCCGCCGGCCGGCGGCGCCTCGCGACCGGGGGTGACCACTTCGGGGGCGAGGGAGTCGTCGAACAGCGCGGAGTCCTCGGGCCCGTACTCGGGAAGGCCTTCAGCGGAGGCGACGGCCGAGGGCGGACGCGATGAGCCGCAGCCGAGGGCGGCCGGGCCCGCCAACGCGATCGTGAGGGCGGCGACGAGACGGCGGGGCAACGCGGCGCTTCTTACCCGCGCGCTCCACCGGAGTCGAGCGGCTGCGTGGCGGACCGGCGCTCGGGAGGAGCGTCGCGGGGCCGGCGGGCGGGCCGCCTGAATCGCCGCGCCCGAGCGCGCGTCGAACGAGCGGCGGTTCCGTGCTATCCGGGCCCCAGGGTGAGCCCCGACGTATCTGAGACCCGAGAGGAACGCATGAAGCCCAGGACGCTCGCAGTCGCACTCATTGCCGCATGGCTTGGCGCCGTGGCCCTGCCGGGCTCCGCGGAGGCGCTGGCGCCGCCGCTCCTCGGCCAGAAGAAGGCGGCGGCGAAGCCGGGCAAGGGCAAGGACAAAGGCAAGGAGAAGGAGGAGGAGGCCACGCCCGGCGTGCTGAAGAAGAAGGTGGCGCCCCCTCCGCGCGGCGTGAAGTGGGGGATGAGCAACGAGCAGATCGCCCGCGTCTACGACAAGGTCTTCGACGAGGAATTCGTCCCGCTCTACAAGAAGGTCCAGCCCGGCCCCCGGATGGAAGCGCTCGACGAGGAGCTCGCCAACAAGAAGCAGCTCCTCCGGCGCAGCCGCCTCGAGTTCGGCGAGACGCCGACGGGTGTCGATCAGTCGGAGCTGAACGGCGAGTACTCGTATCGGAACAACGAGAGCATGTCGAAGATCCGGCTCCGCTCCGGGGCGGCGCGCAACTACTTCTTCTTCGAGGATCGCCTGTGGAAGGTCTACGAGGAGTACAAGCTGAAGAAGCGGGGCACGCTCGGCGAGACGTACAAAGACGCGCTCCAGATCCTGACCAAGAAGTTCGGCGTGGCCCCGATCGTCCTCGCGGCCGATCCCGAGGCCCAGCGTCCGTTCGACGAGGCGCTCTGGCACGACGGCGCCACCTACGTCCGGGTCGTCAACCGCGAGCACGCCAAGATCGTGGGCGTCGTGTGGGTCGACAAGTCCATCCAGGACAACCTCGCGACCTACCGGAAGAACAAAGCCGAGGACCCGCGCAAGACGGACAAGGACGTCGAGCACGCGACCCGAAAGCAGGAAGAGCCGCCCCCCGCGGACAAAGGCAAGAAGCCGCAATAGCCCGCGGCCGGCCGCGCGTCACGGGGCCGGCGCGACTCGCTCTGCACCTTGCGGGATGAGCGCGCCCGAGCTCACCCGCACCGCTCCGCCCGGGAGCGCCGCGAGCAGGGCTGGCTCGATCACCCGCCGCACGACGAGCTCGTTGCCCGGGCAGCCGGCGAACCGCCCCGCGAGGTGCACGTGCACCTCGTCGGCGGACGCGGCCACCAGGTAGAGCTCGCCGCCGTCCGCCGCGATCAGCGGCGCGAGGACCTGCGCGAGGACGCTCTGGACCGTCGGCGGGGGCTCCGGCATCGCTCGGGCGAGCCTAGCACCCCCGAGCCCGGAGCCGGGAGCCCCGATCGCAGGGGTGGCGCTCGCTCGTTCGCGGTGCTAGGCGGACGCCCCTCCGTTCAACCCCGGATCCCCACCTGATGTCCGTCTCGCTCCGTCTCTCCCGCCACGGCACCAAGAAGGCGCCGTTCTACCGCATCGTCGTGACCGACTCGCGCAGCCCGCGGGATGGCCGCTTCATCGAGATGATCGGCGTCTACGACCCGATGCGGGAGCCCGTCCGGCTGGAGGTGAACCGCGAGCGGGTGGCCCACTGGCTGGCGCACGGCGGGAAGTGCTCGGCGACGCTGGAGCGGGTGCTCCGCACCACGCCGGCCACCGAGGCGAGCTGAGCACCGATGGCGTTGCGCGATCTGGTGCTGACCATCGCTCGCGCGCTGGTCGACGAGCCCGAGGCGGTCGCGGTCCACGAGCGCGAGCGGAACGGTGAGCAGATCCTGGAGCTCGAGGTCGCGAGGGCCGACATCGGCAAGGTGATCGGCAAGGACGGACGGACGGCCCAGTCGATCCGTACCGTGCTGATCGCGGCCTCGCAGAAGGCCGGGCGCCGAGTCCACCTCGACATCGTCGACTGAGCGGGCCCCGGGTGATGGGCGGCCCGAAGGGGGCAGAGCAGGAGGGAGCGTCCCCGCCGGTCGCCCCCACCGGCGCGCGCGTCGTCGAGCTCGGACGGATCGCCGCCGCGCACGGTCTTCGAGGTGAGCTCCGGCTGGCGCTCCACTGGAGCGGTAGCGAGTCGATCGCGCCCGGGGCGCGGCTCTGGATTGGGGCGGACGCCTCGCGGCGTGAGCACCGGGTCGAGTCGGTGCGTGGGTCGGCGCGGGGGCGGCTCGTGAAGCTCCGCGGCGTCGACGACCGCGAGGCCGCCGAGGCGCTGCGGGGCGCGCCGGTCGCGGTCGAGCGCGACGCGCTGCCGCCGCTCGCCGCGGGCGAGTATTACCTGGCTGATCTCCCCGGGCTGCGCGTCGAGGGGCCGGCAGGGCTCATCGGCCGCGTGATCGAGGTCCGGACGCACCCGACGGTCGACACCGCGGTGATCGAGCTCGGGGACGGCGCGCGCGTGGAGCAGCCGCTCGTCGAGGGTCTCGTCGAGGCCGTCGATCTCGGCGCGGGCGTGCTCCGGCTGGCGAGCGCCGGGGCCTGGATCGAGTGAGCGCGCGCCGCGGCGCCCCGCGCCATCGGCTCGGAGTGCTAGCGTGGGCGCGTTGCAAGTCGCGATCGTCACGCTCTTCCCGGAGCTCTTCGGGCCGTTCCTGGAGACGAGCTTCGTCGGCCGGGCACGGAGCGGCGGGCAGCTCCAGGTCCACCTCGAGGCGCTCCGCCAGCATGGGCTCGGCAAGCACCGCACCGTCGACGACACCCCCTACGGGGGAGGGGCGGGGATGGTGATGCGCGCCGACTGCGTGGTGGCGGCGATCGAGGCCGCGGAGGCGGCGCTCGGTGCGCGGACGACGCGGGTGCTGCTGACCCCGCAGGGGCGTCGCTTGGACCAGGCGGGGGCGGCCGAGCTGGCGGCGCGGCCGGCGCTCACGTTCGTCTGTGGCCGCTACGAGGGCTTCGACGAGCGCGTCCGCGCGTTCGTGGACGCCGAGCTCTCCCTCGGCGACTTCGTGCTCACCGGGGGCGAGATCCCCGCGATGGCGGTCCTCGAGGCCGTGGTGAGGCTCCTCCCCGGCGTCCTCGGCAACCCCGAGTCGGCGACCCGCGAGACGTTCGCCGCCGCATGCGACGGGCTGCTCGAGCACGCCCAGTACACGCGACCGCCCGAGTTCCGCGGGCTCGGCGTCCCCGAGGTGCTCCTCAGCGGCGATCACGCCAAGATCCGCGCCTACCGCCAGCAAGACGCCCTCGACCGCACGCGCGCCCGCCGCCCCGAGCTCCTCGCGGCGGGCGGGAGGCGGCGCGAGTGAGGGCACTCGCGGTGGTGCTCCTCCACCACCCGGTGGTGGATCGGGAGGGCGCCGTCGTCACGACGGCGATCACGAACCTCGACCTGCACGACATCGCGCGCAGCGCCCACGCGTTCGGCGCGCAGCGACTCTACGTGGCGCACCCGGTGGCCGCGCAGCGCGAGCTGGCGACCCGGATCCGCGACCACTGGGTCGACGGGTCCGGCGGGCGGCGCATCCCAGATCGGAGGCCGGCGATGGCGGCGCTCTGCGTGGTCGAGTCGCTCGACGCGGCGGTGACCGCCCACGGTGGCGCCGCGCGCCCCGAGCTCTGGACGACGAGCGCCGCCGGCGGGCGGGCGGAGGCTCGGCGGCTGAGCCACGAGGCGGCGCGCGCCGAGCTCGAGCGTGAGGGCCCCCCCGTGCTATTGGCGCTCGGTACGGGTTGGGGGCTTGCGCCGGCCGTGCTCGAGCGGGCGGACGCTCACCTGGAGCCCATCCGCTCACCCCGAGCGGACGGCTGGAACCACCTCAGCGTGCGAGCCGCGGCGGCCATCCTCCTCGATCGGTTGGCGGGTCCGCGGGCGGGCGGCGAGCGTGGCTGAGGCGGGAGGCACGCCGCCTGGGGCTCAGCCCCGGCGGCGCTGCCCGAGCGCGACGAGCTCTGGCGTGGGCCGCCCCGGCGCGTCCCACTCCACCAGCGCGGGGAGCACTCGGAGCGGGCCCGGGCGGGAGCGGAGCTCGACCAGCGCCAGGCGCGCGTCGTCGGAGGCCCTCGCGTGCACGAGGCGCAGCCGCCGGGCGTGCAGCCGCGCTCGGTCTGCCTCTCGGGCGAGGTCGCCGAGGCTCCGCGCCGGGAAACACACGCAGGCGGACGCGCGCGGCCCCGCGAGCGCCGCGCGCGCCGCCCGGAGGAACGGCTCCACCGGGCCCGCCCGCGCCGCGCGCGACCTCGGGTCCGAGGCGCCCGGCCCCCGTCCCGGTTGCTCGTAGGGCGGGTTGGCGAGCACGAGCCGCGCGGCCCCGCAGAGGTCCGGGGGCCACGGATCGCCGGCCAGATCGAGCTGTCGCACCTCGCCGGGGACCGCGGCGTCGGCGAGGTTCTCTGCGGCGAGCCGCGCGAAGAGCGGGTCTCGCTCCACGAGCACCAGCCGATCCACGGGCGCGAGCGCCGCCAGCGCGAGCCCGACGGCGCCGACGCCGGCGCCCAGATCCACGATCACGCCGCCGCCGCCGACGCTGGCCGCGAACCGCGCGAGCAGCAGCGAGTCGACGTTGACGCGGTACCCCCGCGCCGGCTGGCGGAGGATCACGGCGCCGTCGAGGAGGGCGTCGCGGGTCGTGGGCTCGGGATCGCCGTCGCGAGGCGAGCGGGCCCGCGCGCCGCGGGCGGTCACCTCACGGCACCTGGAAGGGGCGGAGCCCGCGCAGGGTGACGCTGGTCACGCTGTTGGGGAAGATGCGCGCGTCGAAGTAGCCGAGCGACACGAGCGCCTCCGAGCCGCCCTCTTGTACGAGGCCCGTCGCCGAGACGCGGATCCACCCGGGCGCGATGTCGAGCGCAGAGTAGAGACCCGTCCGCCCCGTCCCGATCTGGTCCCGCGCGGTGTCCGGGAGCGGATCGTCCTCGTCCGCGTTGAAGTACGTCAGCGCCAGCCGCGGGCTCGACACGTCGACCCGCGCGTTCTGGACGCGGATGTTGCGGCAGTCGTGGACCTCTCCCCCCACGGCGCCGTTGCCCGGGTTGATCGTCCGCCCCATCGCGACGGTGGGGATCGTGGCGAAGTCGTCCTCGGCGAGCGCCTGGACGTCGCGGTGGTAGGTGCCGGCGGTGGCGTCGTAGTCCGGATCGTCGGCGTGGACGTAGACGTTGTAGGCGTAGAGCGTCGCCCAGGAGTCGGCCTGGCTCACCTTGCTCGTCTTGATCACGAGCTCGGTGTTCATCGGGACGTTCGGATACGAGTAGCGGCGGTTCTTCCTGAGATCGACGCAGTTCTTCACGTCCTCGAGCTCCTCCTCGGAGGTCGCGTCCGTCTCGATGGGCGTCCCGACGAGCTGGTCGAGCTCGCCGTCGGTGGCTGGGTCCCCGGTGCGCTTGACGGTGTAGACCTCGACGCGCACGCCGACCAGATCGCAGCCGTTGGCGAACGCCTCCACGATGCCCGTGAGGGTCACCGTGCCGCTGCCCGCGGCAGGCTTGGGCGGGTAGGGCGGATCGAAGCACGACAGGTCGACCGGACCGCCCTCCGGATCGGCGTACTTCTTGGTGTCGGTCGACCGCGTGAGGAAGCGGTCGTTCTTGCCCTTGCCCGGCTCCCCGACGAGGACGCAGCACGCCTCCACCGGCCGCTGGCCGGAGCGGGCGCAGTCGAGCGTCGTGGTGCAGGCGCTCGCCCCGCAGAACTCCGCGTTCGTGGGCTTCACGGTGCCCTGGCAGGTGCCGGGGCCGCCGTTCGCGTACGACGTCCCGCCGTCGCCGCCGGCCGTGCCGCCGCCGCCGTCCGTCTCGAGCGGGTTGGGGTTGCCATCCTCCGCGCACCCGAGGGCGCCTGCGGCGGCGAGCAAGAGGACCGACGGGACGAATCGAAGCGACGCTTTCATGCGTCGCGTTCTACCCCACCTCGGGCCGCCCGGCACCGGGGAAGCGCGCCGCCCGGCGGGCGGCGCCCCGCGCGAGCGGGGCCACGCGGTCGCGTCCGGGCTGGGCCTTCCGCCGTGCGCGGCGCGATGCCATGAACCGCGCGCCGCCCGCGCCGGGCTCCTGCCCCGCGCTCGTGGTCCCGCGCTCAGCGGGCCGCGCGAGCTCGAACCCACGATGATCCGTCCGTCCCGGCAAGGCGCGCCCGCCCGCTCGACCGCGCAACGGCTCGCGGGGGGCCCGACCTGGTCGTCCGTGCTCCGACGCTGGGCGTGGGCGGGGGCGCGCCACGGGCCGGGCGTGCTCCTCCAAGTGGCGCCGCCCGCGATCGGCCTGGTGGCGGCCCTGCTCCAGCCGAGCGTCCGGCGGCGCGTGCGCGAGAACCACCGGCTCGCGCTCGGGCGGCGCCCCTGGGTCGTCGAGGCGCGCGACGTCGCACGGACGTTCGTCGCGTTCGCCCACTGCCTGACGGAGGCGCTCGCTGCTGGGCGCGCCGAGGCCGAGCGCGCCACGCCGCGGGTCGTCGGGTGGGAGCGCCTGGCGGCCGCGGCCGCGGGCGGGCGGGGCGTGATCGTGCTCACGGCCCACGTCGGCGGGTGGGACGCGGGCTCGGCGCTCCTGGCGCGGGATCTGGGCCGCCCCGTGCTCGTGGTGATGCGCCCCGAGGCCGACGCCGGCGCGCGCGCCGTGAGCGACGCCGCGCGGCGGCGGGGCGGCGTGCGCGTGCTGCACGGCGGGGGCGGCCCGCACGAGGCGCTCGCCCTGCTCGCCAGCCTGCGCGCGGGCGGGATCGTGGCGCTCCAGCTGGATCGCGCGCCGCGCGAGGTGCGCACCCTCCCGTGCGAGTTGTTCGGCGAGCCGTACGCCGTACCGGACGGTCCGTTCCGGCTCGCCGCGCTCTCCGGCGCACCGATCGCGCTGGTGCTCGTCCGCCGGATCGCGGCGTTCGACTACGAGGTCGACGTGCGCGCCGTGCTGAGGGTCGAGCGGCAGGCCGGGCGGTCCGAGCGGGCCGCTGCGGCGAGCTCCGTGCTTCGCGAGCTCGAGGCCTTCATCCGGGCGCACCCGACGCAGTGGTTCGACTTCGGGTGACGGCCGGTCCGCCCGCCGTGGCGGACCGCGCGGCGGGCGGGCGCCCCTCCCCGGTTGCCTTTTCGGTGGCGCTTCGGCTCCACGTTTGCCACAACGCGGCCGTGCTCCTCCGGATCGGTCGTCCGTCGTTCAGCGGCTCGCTGAGGCGGTACGCCGCGCGGTTCGACCTCGTGGAGGTCCGCACCGACGCCCCGCTCCCTCGCCGGGCGAAGCTCGCCTCGTGGCTCGGAGAGGTGCCGGCGGGCTTCACGTTCAGCGTTGTCCTGCCGGTGACCGCCGCTGCGCTCGACCCGAAGCACCCGGCGAGCCGCGCCGCGCGCGCGGTCGCCGTCGCGACGACGCTCGCGGCGCCATGGGTCGTCGTGCGCTGCGCCGCCGACATCCGCCCGACTGCGCGGAACCGGGAGCTGCTCGGCCGGCTCTTCGACACCCTGCGGGGCGAGGGGAGGCGGATCGCCTGGGAGCCCTCCGGTCCGTGGGAGCACGAGTCCGCGCTCGAGGTGGCGCGCGCGCTCGGCGCGCACCTGGTGGTCGATCTCGCCCGCGCAGACGTGGGGCCGCGCGAGATCGTCTACACGCGGCTCCGCAGCCTGGGGCACGGACGCGTGACGGAGGGCGCGGCCGAGCTCGCCGCCGCGCGCCTCGCCGGCGCCGCAGAGGGCTTCGTGGTCCTCGAGGGCGAGGGCGCGTTCGAGGCCGCGCGGGCGCTCCGCGGGGCGCTCGTCGCGTTCGGGGACGAGCGCGACGACGCAGACGACGCAGACGACGCAGACGACGCAGACGACGCAGACGACGCAGACGACGCAGACGACGCAGACGACGCAGACGACGCAGACGACGCAGACGACGCAGACGACGCAGACGACG
>JADLEQ010000110.1 GCA_020846005.1 Polyangiaceae bacterium | reverse complement strand
GAGCTGCTCTACCGCGTCGCGTCGCCCGTCGCGCGCCCGCGCCCGCGCGTTGCGCGCGTACGCGGGCGCCCGCCCGAGGAACCGCTCGATCACGCCCGCGCTGAGGGCCGCGAGCGCGACCTCCTCGCCCACACCCAGCCGCACGATCTCTGCAGCGGTGAGCCGCTGCTCGACGCACCGCTCCGGCATCACGAGCATCGGCTTGCCGAAATGCATCGCCTCGCCGACGAGCTGGTTGCCCGCCGTCGAGATCACGGCGTGAGAGTCGGCGAGGTCGCGCAGGAATTCGAGGTTGCCCGCCGGGCGGAAGTGCACCGACCCGAGCCTCCCGCGTCGGCTGGTGCCGTAGACGAGCACTCGGCGCCCGACGCTCTGGAGCACGGCGAGGAGGCGATCCGTGAGCTGCAGCGTGCCCTGGTTCAGATAGACGAGCAGGTGCCCTCGGTCCCCGGGGCGGAACCGATGCACGGCCTCGCGGAGGACGGGGCCGACCGTCCGGATCCCGGGCGCGGTCGGCTGCGCGTCGAAGAAGCTCGAGACGAGCACGCGCTGGGGCCGCCCCATCAGCGCTCGGTAGGCCGCGCGGTCGAACACGCTCTTCAGGCGATCTCCGAGCGGGAGGCCGACCTTGCAGTACACGAGCACACCGAAGTGGTCGAACCCGATGCGTGGGATGCCGAGGCGTCGCGCGGCCGCGTGCGTCCACGGCTCGGCGTCGGAGACGAGCACGTCGGGGCGTGACGCCTTCATTTGCGCGATCACCCGCTCGAGCCGCCGGCCGCCGAGGGACAGATCACCGAGCAGGGGCAGGTTCCTCATCAGCGTTCGCAGGTTCGAGCGCCGCCCACGAGCGTACGCGAAGCCCAGCGACGGGATCTCGGTTACCCGCTTCCCCTGAGCGGTGAGGTGCGCGAGCGCGTCACCGCCTGCGAAGATCTGGACCTGGTGACGAAGCGTCAGCGCGTCGATGACGGCTCCCGCTCGGGTGGCGTGCCCCAAGCTGTACCCGTGGACTCCGTACGCGATTCGCACGCGCTCGTCGCCTATCCGAGACGAGCATCACGGCCGCGTCAGTCCGGCCACTTTTTCGGCGCCCGCTGCGCGAAGCCGCGAACGTCGTCGCAGCTCGAGGCCATCGCGTCATGCGCGCGCCGGGCCGACGACCCGTTCGAGCTGTCCCGCCGACGCCAGCGCGCGCGCCATCGCGAGCAGCGTCCACGCCTCGCGCGCCAGCGCGCCCGGGGTGGGGAGCGCGCTCCCCGTGTGGCCGTACATCCCGGTGAGCAGGACCCGCGCGCGCCCCCGCGCGGAGAGCGCCTGCCGGAGCTTCGGCGCCTCGCCCCACGGGATCACGTCGTCGTCGCGGCCGTGGCAGATCACGACCGGGCACGCGAGCCGCGCGAGCGCCGGACCCGGATCGAAGACGGAGAGCGCCGCGCCCGCGCGCTCGAGCGCGGCCTCGACGGCCGCCGTCGTCTCCGGCCCGAGCCCGCACCCGAGGCGAAAGAGCGCGCGCGCCGGCGGCGGGAGCGCGTGCTCCTCTTCTCGCACGAACGGCTCGAGGCGCCCGGGCGCCTTGAGTTCCATGCGACCCCATGTGCGGTAGATCATCCGGCGCCACCCGTGCGCGGCCTGCTCCACCTCGGGCGTGGGGGCGTCGAGCCAGCGCTGGAGATTCAGGAAGAGCGCCGGACAGTTCAGCGGATCGCGCGCGAGGCGGAGGTCGCCCGACGGCGCTCGCATCACGCCGTCGCAGCAGAAGCGCACGACGCTGCGGAACTCCGCGTACCCCCCGAACGTGACGACGCCGTCCACCCCGGCGCCGAGGCGCGCGGCGACCTCGAGCGCCGGCCACGAGCCGAACGAGATGCTGAAGAGCGAGGGCCGCTCGCCGGGGCGCGACCGCGCCGTAGCCCACCGGACCGCTTGCTCGAGATCGTCGGGGAGCGACCGGTCGACGAGCAGGTCGAGGAACGCCGGGAGCGCGGGCGCGGTCACGCGGAAGCCGGCGTGCGCGAGGATGCGGCAGAAGCGGTCGAGCCGCGGATCGTCCGGCCCGAGGAAGTGCAGGCCGGGGACGACGACCCACTCGCCGAGCCGGGCGCCGCGCTCGCGCTCGTACACGTGCACGTCGAGCACCGAGGGTCCGTCGCCGGGCGGAGAGGTGGCGTGCTGGCCGGGCGTTCGCCCCTCGCGGAGGCGGTGGGTCGACCGCGTCACCGCCCCGGGGGCTCGCTCGGCGCCCGCCCAGGGGCCGAGCCACCGGGCGAGCCTCGCCGTCGCCGCCGCGCGGTCCATGCCCTCGGTTCTGCCCTGTCCCCCGCCCGGCGTCGAGCGGCGCGCGGGGGCCGGGAATGTTCGCGCCCGCTCGGGTGTTCCAGGGGGCCGGCGTGCGCTATACGCGCGCCGCCCCGCCCATGGATGTTCGCGCGCTGAACGAGATCGTCGCCCGAGAGAGCGCCTTCGTGGAGGACCTCATGGCCGAGGTCGGCAAGGTCATCGTCGGGCAGACGGCGATGATCGAGCGGATCCTGATCGGGATCCTCGCGGGTGGGCACGTGCTGCTGGAGGGCGTCCCCGGCCTCGCGAAGACCTCCACGGTCCGCGCGCTGTGCGACAGCGTCGACGCCCGGTTCGCTCGGGTCCAGTTCACGCCGGATCTGCTCCCGGGCGATCTGGTGGGGACGGTCATCTACGACCAGCGCACCGGCGAGTTTCGCAGCAAGCTGGGCCCGATCTTCGCCCACCTCGTCCTGGCCGACGAGATCAACCGCGCGCCGGCCAAGGTGCAGAGCGCCCTGCTCGAGGCGATGCAGGAGCGGCAGGTGACGATCGGGGACACGACCCACCCGCTGCCCGATCCGTTCGTCGTCCTGGCCACGCAGAACCCGATCGAACAGGAGGGCACCTACCCCCTACCCGAGGCGCAGGTCGATCGCTTCCTCTTGATGGTGAAGGTCGGCTACCCCTCGCGGGACGAGGAGCGCCAGATGATGGACCGCGTGACCTCCCAGGTGCAGGCGAAGGCGAGCCCGGTGGTGCGGCCGGAGCGCCTCCTCGAGGCCCGCAAGGTCGTGCGCGACGTTTACGTCGACGAGCGGGTGAAGGACTACATCGTCGATGTCGTGCTCGCGACGCGGGAGCCGGCGCGCCGCGGCCTCGCCGATCTCGCGCCGCTCATCGAGTGGGGCGCGAGCCCCCGCGCCAGCATCGCGCTCAACCTGGCGGCACGCGCCCACGCCTTCCTGCGCCACCGGGGCTACGTCACGCCGGAGGACGTGAAGTCGATCGGCCCGGACGTGCTGCGTCACCGGGTCGTCTTGACCTACGAGGCCGAGGCCGAGGGCGTCTCGGTGGAGGATGTCGTGCGGCGGGTCTTCGAGGCCGTCGAGGTGCCTTGAGCGATGCGGTTCTGGCCGCCCTGGTCGACGCGGGCGAGCCCTCCCCCGCCCGACACCGAGCCGGTCCTACCCCGTGAGGCGCTCGGCGCGCTCCGGCGCATCGAGATCACCGCACGCCGGCTGGCCAGCACGGAGCTCTCGGGGAGCTACACCTCGGTGTTTCGCGGGCGCGGGCTCGCGTTCAGCGAGGTCCGCCTTTACCAGCCGGGCGACGACGTTCGCGCCATCGACTGGAACGTCAGCGCGCGCATGCGTGAGACGTACATCAAGGTCTTCGTAGAAGAGCGCGAGATCACCGTCATGCTCCTCGTCGACGTCTCGGCGAGCGGCCTCTTCTCGTCCGTAGGATCGACCAAGCGAGCCCTGGCCGCCGAGGTGGCCGCGGCGTGCGCCTTCAGTGCCGTCGAGCACGGCGATCGGGTCGGCCTCGTCCTCGCGAGCGATCGAGTCGAGCGCGTGGTCCCGCCGCGCAAGGGGCGCAAGCACGCGATGCGCGTCGTGCGCGAGATCCTCGCCGCGCGCCCGGTCGGGACGGGGACGGACCTGCGAGCGCCGCTCGAGGCGCTCCGGCACGTCGCCCGGCGGCGGTCCGTCGCGTTCCTCCTGAGCGACTTCCAGACCCGCGGCTACGAGCGGGCGCTCGCGCTCGCGTCCGCGCGGCACGACGTGATCCCGATCGCCCTCGTCGATCCGCGCGACGAGGAGCTCCCGGATCTCGGGCTGGTCGAGCTGGAGGACCTCGAGACGGGGCAGTCGGTGACCCTCGACACCGGCAGCCCGCGGGTGCGGGCGGCACACGCGCGCGCCGCCCGTGTCCGTCGCGAGGAGTGGACGCGCGTGTGCCGTCGCCTGGGCCTCGACCACGCCGTCGTGCGGACGGACGCTCCCTACGTGCGCCCGCTCCGAGAGCTCTTCCTCGCGCGAGCGCGGAGGACGCACCGATGAGCGGCCCGAGCGCGTCCGCGCCGCGGCCCGTGGCGAGCGGCGCCGCCGCGCCGGCCCCCGCCGCGGTGCGCGGCTGCGTCGAGCACGTGCCCACCGGCAAGCCGCGACCGTCGATCGAGGAGCGCTTCCCCGAGCAGGGCACGAGCGGGCATGCGGCGAGCCTGGTCGTCGTGGTGGAGCACGGTCGCGGGGAGCGCGTGCTGCCGCCGAGCGTCCGCGTCCAGGCCGGGGCCGACGACGCTCGGCGGATCGAGCAGGCGCACTTCGTGCTGCCGCTCCCCGAGGGGGGCTTCGGCCCGAGGACGACCACCGTGGAGGCGGGTGAGCTCGCGCGGACGACGCTCGAGGTGCCCTTCGTGCCCCTGCCCCCGCGTGGCGGGCGCCACGAGCTCGAGCTGCCCGCGTTCCCCGTGTCCCTCTCCCGCGCGAGCGGCGAGGTCGTGACGGTGTGTACTCGGCCGCACCGGATCGTCGTGGACGACCCGATCGCCAACGTGCTCGAGCCCGCGCCCCGGGAGAACCCACCGCCCCGCGATCAGCCCGAGGTGTGGCAGGCCGCCCAGCACGCCGCGCTCGGCGCGCTCGCCGCCCTGCCCGCCGGCCTCTTCGCGTACTGGCTCTACCGGGCCTGGCGCCGCCGCCCGCGACCAGTGGCGCCGCCGCCGCCCCCTCGGCCTCCGTGGGAGGTGGCGCTCGAGGCGCTCGAGGCGCTCCGCGACGAGCGGCTCCCGGAGCAGAGCCGCGGCGCCGAGCACGTCCGGCGCACCGCGGACGTGGTGCGCGAGTTCCTCGGCGCGCGATACGGTTTCGACGGACTCGAGTCGACGACCCGCGAGGTGCTGGCCGCCCTCCGCCGCGCGCCGGACGCCGGTGACCTCGGCGAGGTCGAGGCGTTCCTCCGCCAGGCGGACCTGGTGAAGTTCGCCAAGATCGTCCCCACCGTGGCGGAGTGCGCGCTCTCGCTCGAGCGCGCGTTCGCGATCGTACGCGCCGGGGTGCCGGAAGCGCCTCCCGCCGGCGTCGGCCGTGCAGAGGGTGGACCATGAGCGGCCTCGCGCGCGCCGTGCTGCTCGCGATCGCCATCGCGCTGGCGACCAGCGCCGCTGGCGGCTGGCTGCTCGCCAGCCACCTGGACACGCTCGGCGCCGTGCGCTGGCTCGAGCCGCGCGCGCTCTGGCTCTTGCTGCTCGTGCCGCTCGTGCTCTGGCGCGGCACGTTGGGGGCCGACGCGCGCGCCGTTCGCCTCCGCGTGGGATCGCTCGGACCGCTGGCGGCGGGACCGCGGGGCGCGCGCGCGTGGCTCCGCGACGTCCCCGGGGTGCTCCGCGCCGCGGCGTTGGCCGCGTTCGTGCTGGCGCTCGCGCGCCCCGCCGACACCCTCCGGCCGGAGACGAACAGCGAGCTGGGCATCGACATGGTGCTCGTGCTCGACCTGTCCGGCTCGATGGAGGCCGTCCTCGAGAACCTGCCGCCGGACCTCCTGCAGTACGTGCCGACGAAGGCGCAGGGGGAGCTGCCGACCCGGCTCGACGGCGCGAAGGCCGTCCTCCGGGACTTCATCCGCCGGCGCAAGTCGGACCGCATCGGGGTGGTCGTGTTCGGCAAGGACGCCTACGTGCTCTCCCCGCCGACGCTCGACTACCAGCTCCTCGACACGCTCGTCTCCCGGATGGAGATCGGGCTCATCGACGGCGGCGCCACCGCGATCGGCGACGCCATCGGCGTCGCCGTCGCGCGCCTCAGGCGGAGCGACGCCAAGAGCAAGGCGATCCTGTTGCTCACGGACGGCGACAACAACGCCGGCGAGCTCGGCCCGGAGTACGCCGCGCACCTCGCGAACGTGGTCGGCGCGAAGCTGTTCACGATCCAGATCGGGGAGGGGGACGTCGGCGTCGCGCAAGACGGGACGGACCTCTTCGGGCGCCCCCGCTACGTGAAGAAGCACATGCCCACCAACCCCGCGCTCCTCGCCGAGCTCGCGCGCAAGACGGGCGCGTCGAGCTACGTCGCGAGCGACGTGGCGACGCTCCGCGCGAGCCTGAACGACGTGCTCGATCGCCTCGAGCGGACGCGCTTCGAGTCGACCGCGGCCACCTACGCCGAGCTCTACCGGCTGTTCCTCCTGCCCGGGGCGCTCCTGCTCGCGCTCGACGTGCTGCTGCGCGCGCTCCTGCTCCGGAGGTTCCCGTGAGGTGGGCCGAGCCGCTCTGGCTCCTCGGCTGCCTGGGCGCCTTGGTGATCGCGGCGCTGCTGTTCGCCGGCGCAGCGCTGCGAGCTCGCGCGGCGCGGCGTTTCGGGGATCCGGGCCGCGTCCACGCGCTCTCCACCTCCGACCCGGCGCCGCGCCGACTCGTCTCCGGCGTGCTCACCGTCCTCGGCGTCGCGGCCGCATTCGTCGCGGCTGCCCAGCCGCAGTACGGCCGCGGGACACGCTTCGTGCCGGCGACCGATCTCGACGTCGCCATCGTGCTCGACTTCTCGAAGAGCATGTACGCGCGTGATGTCGCGCCGTCGCGCATCGCGCGCGCCAAGGTCGAGGTCGCGCGGCTGGTGCAGGAGCTGCCCGGGACTCGGTTCGGCGCGGTCGCGTTCGCTGGGGAGCCGCTCTCGTTCCCGCTGACCAGCGACGGCCTGGCCATCGCGCAGTTCCTCCGGCAGCTCGATCCGGACGACCTGCCCGTGGGCGGGACGGCGATCGCGCGAGCGCTCGAGGCCGCTCGGGAGCTGTTCGCGCGGGACCCCAGCGCGGGGCGCCACCGGCGGGTCGTGCTCCTGGTGACGGACGGCGAGGACCTCGAGGGGGATCCCGTGAAGGTCGCGGAGGGCTTCGGCGCGGAGGGCACGGCCGTTTGGGTCGTGCAGATCGGGGGTCGTACCCCGGAGCCCCTCCCCCAGCTCGACGAGCAGGGGAGGGTGATCGGGATGCGCCGCGACGACCAGGGCCGCCCGATGACCACGGCGCTCACGGCCGCGGGGGAGGCGCAGCTCACCCAGATCGCGGAGCGCTCCGGGGGGCGCGTCCTGCGGCCGGCGAAAGGGGAGGCCGGGCTCGCGGACGCCGCGCGGGAGCTCCGGGCGCTCGTCGCGAGCGAGCTCTCCGAGCGGGTCGAGACGGTGTATGGCGACGTGTTCGCGTGGCCGCTCGGCCTCGCGATCGCGGCGCTCGTCGCCGAGTGTTTCGTCGGCGAGGCGCGGCGCCGCCGCCGGCCACCGCCGCCGCCACCGCCCGAGCGGTCGAGCGCGGGGACGGGGCGTCGCGGCGCGGCCGGCGCGGCTGCCGCCCGCCTCGCGGTGGGCGCGGCGGTCGCCCTCGGCCTCGCCAGCGGCTGCGACGTCGATCGCTGGTTCCGGCGCGACTCGCCGGCCGTCCGCCGCGCGATCGTCGAGCTCGACGCGGGCGACGCGTCCGCCGCCGCGGGGACGCTGGGCGTGTACCTCTCCGTGGGTGCGTGCGACGCCGGTACGCTCGGCCTGTCGGAGCAGGTCCGCGAGCGCCCGTACGCCGGTCTGGACCTGGGGCTCGCCCTGTTCGAGATCGGCGAGCGTTTCGGGGAGCGGTTCGGTGCGGACGCGCCCGACGCAGCGCCGAGCGTCCCGTCGCAAGAGCACGTGAAGGAGCGCTCGGCGTGGGTCGACTGCGCGCTCTCCATCGTCCGTGCCGTCGCGCTCGAGCGCGCCCACCCGGCCGAGCTCCGCGCGCGCGCCCAGTACCTCGCCGGCAACCTGGAGTTCTTGCGGGGCGACTACGCGAGCGCCGTACGCGAGTACGATGCGGCGCTCGAGCTCGTGCCGGGCGCCGAGGACGCCGCGGCGGATCCGGTGGGCGCAGACGCCGCGTGGAACCGCGCGGTGGCGCTGCGTCGCCTGGCGGAGCAGCACCCGGACGCCGGCAGCGACGCGCGCCCCGAGGCGGGGCCCGACGGGGGCGGAGACGACGGCGGCGACTCCGGGAGCGGCGACTCCGGCGGCGGGGACTCGGGCGACGGCGGGGCCGGGCAGCCCGACGGGAGCGACGCCGACGGCGGCGGGGGCGGCGGACAGGATGCTGGGGGAGGGGACCGGGACGCCGGAGGTGGGGGGAGCGACGCGGGCCGTCCTCCGCCGCAGGCCGAGGACGGCGGCGCCGCCCCGCAGCCCCCCCCGGCGAGCCAGGACGATCGGGTCCTCGATCGACTCGAGCGCGCGCCGATGCTCCTGCACGAGGGGCTGCGGGGGCGGTCGAGGCGGCGCGTCGTGCTGGAGGACAAATGACGCTGGCGGCGGCGTTCGCGCGATCGCGCTGGCTCGGGCTGGCCGCGGCGGCCGCGACGGGGCTGTCGTCCGCGTCGGCCAGCGCGCAGGCCCTGACGCTGCGCGCGTCGGCGCGCCGGGTGGAGGTCGGCGAGACGTTCCAGGTCCAGCTCTCGGTGATGGGCGATCCCGGGAGCGCGGCGCCGTCCGCCCCGCGGCTCTCGATCCCAGCGCGCGTGACCGCAGAGGGACCCGCGGTGTCGTCCCGCCAGGAGGTCTCGATCTCCGGGGGCCGCGTGCAGCAGCGGACCGGGTTCGTCGCGGCGTGGGCGCTCGTCGCCTCGCACACGGGGAAGTACCGGATCGGGCCAGGGAGCGTGGCTGTCGGGTCGGGCCGGGTGCAGAGCGAGCGAGTGGAGGTCGAGGTGGTCGCGCAGGGCTCGCGGGCGCCGGGGGTGCGACGCCGCGGCGGGACCGGCCTCGATCTCTTCGGCCCGTTCGGCGGGCTCGGGGATCCGTTCGGCGCGCCGCTCGGCGACCCGTTCGGGCTCGACTCCCCGCTGCCTCCCGTGCCCGCCGAGCTGCGCGTCGATCGAGCGCCCGACCCGACGGCCTTCCTCCGCGCGGTGGTGATGCCGGAGCGGGTCGTGCTGGGTCAACAGGTGACGCTGCGGGTCCTCGCCTACGGGAGCCAGGGGCCGTTCATCGCGCGCAGCACCGGCGAGCCCACGCGCGACGATTTCCTCGGCGTGAACCTCCTCGACGACCCGCTCGCGGACGCGGAGCACGCGCTCGAGATCGAAGGGCGGCGGTGGCACGCGACCAAGGTCCGGGAGCTGGCGCTGGTCCCCCTGCGGACGGGCGTGCTCCGCGTCGGCGCCGCCCGCGTCGCCTTCGAGGGGAGGGGGTATCGGGCGTCTCGCGGCGTCGCTCTCGAGCGGAGCTCGCGGGCGGTCGAGGTCGCCGTCGAAGAGCCGCCCGTCGCCGGGCGCCCATCGGGCTACCGGCTGGGGGACGTCGGGCGCTTCGCGCTCCGCGCCACGGTCGAGCCACGGACCGTGCGCGCGGGCGGCGCGGTCGGGGTCACGATCACGCTCGAGGGGACCGGGCAGCTCCCCCCCGCGCCGATCGTTCCGCGGCGAGACGGCGTGGAGTGGCTCGATCCGACCGTGACCGAGGACGCGCAGCCGGATGGCGGTCGCCTCCGCGGCTGGCGCACGTTCGTCCACGCCGTTCGGCTCACGCGGCCCGGGCGCCAGGAGCTGGGTGAGGTCACGCTCCCCCACTGGGATCCGGAGCTCGGCGCGTACGCCGTCGCGCGAGCGGCGCTGGGATCGATCGAGGTGCAGCCGGGCGAGGTCTCCGAGGACTCGGCGCCGCGGTCGCCGCTCGCGGCGCTGGCCGTCCGCGGCGCGCTCGGCGCGCCGAGCGCGGCGCCGCGCTGGCTCGCGGATCGCCGCTGGTTCGTCCCCGCGCTCGTCGCCGGGCCGCTGGCGGCGATCGCGATCGCGGGTACCCTGCGGGGGTTCGCACGGGCTCGGCGCACCTGGCGCGATCGTCGCGAGAGCGCCGCCGCGCGCGCCGTCGGGGCGCTGGCGGAGGCGAGACGGGCGGCGCGCGCAGGCGACGTCCGCGGCGCGGCGGCCGCCATCGATCGCGCGCTCGTGGCGGGGGTCGCCGATCGCGTCGGCGTCGCGCTGGGCGGCGGGACGCGCGCAGAGGCACGGGGGCGACTCGTCGACGCCGGGTGCGGAGAGGAGCTCACCGCGCGCGTCCTCGAGCTGCTCGAGCGCTGCGACGACGCGCGCTTCGCGGGGAGCGAGGTCGAGCCCGGCGAGCTCGTCCGCGCGGCGGCCGAGGTGCTGTCGCGGCTCGCCGCGGTCGAGCGCGCCGGGCGTGGAGGCGCGCCGTGAGCCGCACGCGGGCGGTCGCGCTCGGCGCGCTGCTGGTGGCGATGGCGTCGGGGGTCGCCCGCGCGGCGCCTCCCGGCGCGTCGAGCGAGCCGCGCCCTGCGCTCGCCCCGCCCCCGCTCTCGAACGAGGCGGTTCACGCCGAGGCGATCGCGGCGATCGAGCGTGGTGCGCTCGACGACGCGATCGATCGGCTGGAGCTCCTGGCCGACCGCGGCCTCGTCCACCCCGACGCGAGCTACGACCGTGGGGTTGCCTACGCGCGGCGCGCCGCGTCGCCCGCCGCTCGCGCCGGGGACGCAGGGCGGGCGTGCGCCGGGTTCGCGGAGACGCTGCGCCTGCGCCCGGGAGACGCTGGCGCGCGCGGCGCGCTCGAGCAGGTGCGCGCGGAGGTGGCGCGGCGACGGCGGGGGACGGAGGCCGAGCTGCCCCGGCCGCCGTTCGCGCGCGGGCTGTTCGGCCTGGTGCCGGAGGACGTGTGGGCGGTCCTGGCGGGGCTCGGGTCCATGATCGCGACCGGCGCGCTCGCGGCGCTGCTGCTCGGTCGCGCGAGCCGGCGTCCCCATCGCGGCGCATCACCGGACGCTCCGCGCGCCCGCCTCCCGGCGCAAGCGCTGGCGGTCGGGGGCCTCACGCTCGCGTCGCTCGCCGCGGCGGGCGTGCACGTCCTGGCCTCGGCGCGGCGGGAGCTGGCGCCCGCGGTCGTCGTCTCGGCGGGCGCGCGGCTGCTGGACGCCGGCGGGGTCCCGCTCGCCGCGCCGCCGGGCGCGGGAGGAGCCGCGGGCGGCGCGGCGCCGGGGGGGACGCTCGTGCCGGAGGGTGCCGGCGTCGAGGTGCGGGCTCGCCGCGGCGGGCTCGCCGAGGTCGCGTGGGGCGACGCGACCGTGTGGCTCCGCGCGGACGATCTGCGCTGGCTCGCCTCGCCCCCGTGACCGAGTCGGCCTCGCCGCCGCGCCGCGGCTCCGTTACGGCAGCGTCCGTGCCCGCCCTCGCCGTCTGGTCTCGGCGCGCGTTTCGTCGGTACATGGCGGCGCGGCTGGTGGTCACCTTCGCGCTGCAGGCGCTCGGCGTGGCCGTCGGGTGGCAGGTGTACGACATCACCCGAGATCCGCTGCACCTCGGCTGGGTGGGCCTGGCGCAATTCCTCCCGATGCTCCTGCTCGCGTTGCCCGGGGGGCAGGTCGCCGACCGCCACTCCCGGCGCCGCGTCGTGATCGCGTGCTTCGTCGTGTTCGCGATCGGCGCGGGGGCGCTCGCGGTGATCGCGACCGTCGAGCGCCCACCGCTCGCGCTGCTCTACGCGGTGCTCGTCCTGCTCGGCTCGGCGCGTGCGTTCTACGGCCCCGCCACTGGCGCGCTCGTGCCGAACCTCGTGCCGCGGGACGAGCTCCCGAGCGCGATCGCGTGGGGCTCGACCGTCTGGCAGCTCGCGACCGTGCTCGGCCCCGCCCTCGGCGGCGCGCTCTACGCCGCGACCGGCCCCGTCACGACCTACGTCGCGGTCGCCGGCCTGGCGCTGATCGCCGCTGGGCTCACGACCCGCGTGCGCGTCGAGGAGACGCACCCGCGGGAGGTGCGCTCGGTGGCGGCGGTGCTCGCGGGCGTGCGTTACGTGGTGTCCGACCGCGTCCTGCTCGGGGCGATCTCGCTCGATCTCTTCGCCGTGCTGCTCGGAGGATCCGTGGCGCTGTTGCCCGCGATCGCCCGGGACGTGCTCGCCGTCGGCCCGGCGGGGCTCGGCGCGCTCCGCGCGGCTCCCGCCACCGGGGCCGCCGTCGTCGCCGTGGCGCTCGCGCTCCGCCCGCTTCGACGCCGCGCCGGCGTCGTGATGCTGGCGAGCGTCGCGATCTTCGGCGGAGCGACGATCGTGGTCGGGCTCTCGCGCTCATTCGAGCTCTCCCTCGCGGCGCTCGCGCTCTTGGGTGCGGCGGACATGGTGAGCGTGTTCGTCCGTCACACCTTGATCCAGCTCCGGACGCCGGACGCCATGCGCGGCCGCGTGGGCGCGGTGAGCCTCGTCTTCATCAGCGCCTCGAACGAGCTCGGCGAGCTGGAGAGCGGGCTGACGGCGGCGTGGCTCGGGGTGGAGCGCGCGATCGTCGCGGGCGGCTTGGGCACCCTGCTGGTCGTCCTCGCCGCCTCCCGCGCCGTCCCCGACCTCCGCGCCGTCCGCTCGCTCTCGCCCGAATCCTGACCCCCAATCCGCCCATCCCGCCCCCGCCCCCGCGCTCACCCCCGCCCCCGCCCCCGCGCTCACCCCCGCCCCCGCCCCCGCGCTCACCCCCGCCCCCGCCCCCGCGCTCACCCCCGCCCCCGCGCTCACCCCCGCCCCCGCGCTCACCCCCGCCCCCGCGCTCACCCCCGCCCCCGCGCTCACCCCCGCCCCCGCCCCCACGAAGCCCCTCGCGCGAACGCGCGATCTCGGCCCGGCTCTTGACAGCGCGGCGTGCCTCACGCGATTCTGATGGATCATGACCCCATCCATCCGCATGCTCCCACCGCGATCGTTGGTCTCTCTCCTCGCAGCGCTCCCGGCGCTGACCGGGTGCATGACGGTGGACCTCTGGGGCGGCTACTACTTCCCCACGGCTCGCGACCCGGACCAGCCGGTGGCGGGCGCGCCGGAGGCCAAGCTCGACGCGACCTGGGGCGCCGGGGTGGGCGTCAGCGTGTTCTACGACCACGACCAGAAGTTCCGCGTCGGCGCGAACGGCGGCGGCGAGTACGTCGCGGTGAGCGGGGAGGGCGTCCCGGGCGAGGCCGAGTACACAGCCGCGCCGGTCGGCCTGCGGGTGGACTACACGATCAGCGACGGCGACACCAAGCTCATGGCCTCGGTCGCCGCGGCGCTGGGCAAGGGCGAGGCGCTCGGCACGCGCATCAGCCACACGAGCGGCTGGGTGGGCGCGACCGCCGCCTGGTACGAGGACGGTGACTCGTACGACGCGGTCATGCTCGGGGCTGGCCTCCGGTACATCGGCGGCGCGCAGAAGGACGACGGCCCTGGGAATCGCGGCATCACCATCGTCGGCCCCGAGGTTCGCCTCTCGTTCCCGATCGGCTTCCTCTTCTCGGCAGAGGCCGGCGGCGGTGGTGGTGGCGGCGGCGGCGATGGCCAGTACGCCAAGAAGGTCACCCTCCCGGACGACTCGAGCGTCGTCGCCCCGCTCGCGGGCGCCATGCGTCGCAAGGGCTGCTCCATCGTGGAGCTCGCGTCGAACGCAGTGATCGGCGACTGCTGGGGCGGGCGCATCGGGTACATGCAGGAGGGTCGCGAGGTGCTGATCGCGTGTGGCAAGGGCGTCTCGGCGAGCACCTGCGAGGACATGAACCGCACGCTCGCCGACGAAGCGACGCGCTGAGCTGCGCCGGCTTCGAGAGTAGGGCCCGGCGCCCGCGCGCCTCCCGCCGCCCGGGGCTCCCCTCAGCCGGCGCCGCCCGGCGGCGCGACCTCCGCGGGCCCGGCCGCCTCCGGCTCCGGGCACTTCTCGCCCGTGTAGTCCGGCTCGCCCTCCGGGATCTTGCACGGGTGCACCTCGACGCGGCGCACCTTCGGCTTGTACGTGACCTTCCGCTTCTCCTGCTTGATGGCGCCGTCGGAGAACCGCACCTCGCGGGAGACGATCACGCTCCACCCGATCATCCCGCCCTCCTTCACCTTCTCGCGCTCCGGATCGAGCCCGGCGTTCGGGATGTACTCCGTCGTTGGGCGCACGATGTCGCTCCGCGCCGAGACCTCGGCGCGCACCTTCCGCCCGCCGTTGTCGCCGAAGAGGCGCACGGTGATCGAGGTGTCGTCGTACGAGGTGTCGATGAGCACCGCGGCGTCGGTGTCGTTGCGGAAGACGAGATCGGGCTTCGGGTGCGAGAGCGTCGCCTCGTGGCCCATCGGGTAGCGTGGGAACCAGTACGTGTGCGGCTGCCGCTCGAGGATGTCGTACCCCCCCCAGAAGATCGCGTTGAAGAACGTCGTCGCGAACTGGCTCACGCCCCCGCCGATCACGTCGACCATCTCGCCCTCCTCGATGGCCGGGGCCGCTACGAAGCCGTTCTTCGTCGTGCGAGGGCCGACGTGCGCGTTCGTGCTGAAGGTCTCGCCCGGCCGCACGACCTTGCCGTCCAGCAGCGTGGCGATTCGGTGGATGTTCTCGACCCGGGCCTGGCAGCACGGGTGGCGCGTGGTGAACCGCGACACCAGCCGCCGGATGCCCAGCGCCGCGAGATCGGCGGTGCTCACGGCCGGAGCGTCGCCGCGGAGCAGCGGCAGCACGCCGACCCGCGCCGGCGCGCTCGCCGCCTCCAGCACGGCGCGCACCAGGAGGGCGCCGTCCACCCGCTCGCCGTAGCGCGCCGGCACGAGCAGGATCGTGTCGCCCTGCGGGTCGAAGCTGGCGTCGGCCGGCGTCCGTTCGATCCGCGCGCGCTCTGCTCCGAGACCTTCGACGAGCGTCGCCGGATCGAGGGTGGCCGCGGCGCCGCCCTCCCGAAGCTCCACGCGGAGCGCGCGACCGATCGTGTCGGGGGAGAGCTCGACGCGCACCGAGCCGTCCGCGTGCTCGAGCGTCACGGACGCCGCGACGAGCCGGGCCGCGGCCGCCGCCGCCCGCTCGAGGTCGGGCGCCGTCAGGCGTGCGGAGCGCTCCACGCGCGGGAGCTCGATCGGGCGCTCTGCGCCGCTGGCGAAGCCGGCCGCGACCGCCGCCGCCGCCTCCGCGCGATCGATGACCTTGCCCGCGCGCGGCGGCTCCACCGAGACCTTGCCGCGGTCGTAGGCGAGCGCTCCTTCGAACGGGATCCCCGCGCCGACGGCGCGCTCCCATGCGTCGAAGCTCCGCTCCAGCGCCGCGGGGTCGACCGCCGTGACCACCGCGACCGCGCGCGGCGTCACGAGGCGTGACGCCCAGTCGACGAAACCGGCGAGCCCACCGCTGGCTCTCCCGACGTCGAGCGTCGCGGCGCCCGTCGCCTGGACGTCGACTCGCACGCCGAGCTCCTCGGGAGCGATCTCGTGGCGCGCGTCGCCGAGCTGCACCACCAGCGGGCGCCGGCGCCAGGCCGCTGCGAGATCGGCGACGAACGCCTCGACCTCGGCGCGCGGGAGCCCGCCCACGTCGCGCCCCGCGACGACCACGCGCCCCGCGACGTGCGTGTCGGCGCGCAGGCGCTCGCGCCCGTACGCGACGAGCGGGACGGCGACGAGGGCCGCTCCTGCCGCGACGACCCAGGGCGCGCGAGGAGCGCGGCGCCGCGCGCTCCGCGGCCCGTCGCTCGTGGGGGTCGGTGGAGCTTCGTTCGGGGTGGGGGGCTCACGCATCTCGCAGGGGGGCCGCCGCGCGCCGCGCCTCCCGTCGGCGTCCCGGCCGCGGCGGCCGCGCGCACGATAGCGCCCGCGGGTCGCGGTGCTAGCGTCGGATCGCCGTGTGGGTTCGTCGTAGCGCCATCCGTCCAGTCGCTCCGTGGGCGCGTGTGGACGAGCGAGCGGCGAGCGCCGTCGCCGGCATCGTCTCGGCGGAGGACCACGACGAGGCGCGGGGGGAGCTGGACTCCGCTTTCGAGCGCCTGGAGCGCGCGCAGCCAGCGGTCGCGGCCTGGGTCGCCGAGTCCCTGGGCCGGCCCCTCGACGAGACGGCCCTCGCGCTCGGCTACTTCCTGTCGGTCGGCGTCTGGCTGGGCTTCGAGCGGTGCTACGGCGAGCGCGTCAAGCCGATCGAGCTCCAGGAGATCGAGGCGACGGCCGAGCTCCTCGCGCTCGACGAGGAGCTCCGCAGGCGCGATCCGGCGGAGGCGGTCGACAGCGACGACGTGGTCGCCATGGAGCAGCCGCACCTCATGGCCTTCGTCAACACCCACGTCGAGGGCGTGCTCAGCCTGCACGCAGACGAGGTGGACGTCGACGACGTGCACACGGTGTTCCGGATGGTGCTGGTGCTCGTCCTCTCGTTCTCGTACGCCGTGCGTCCGCCGGAGGGGGTCCGGCTGCCGGGCGTCGAGGCGCTCGCCTGAGCGGGCGCGCGGCGGGCGCGGGGCACGGGCTGGCGTCGCCGCGCGTCGCGCGTCGCTGTCACTTTGCAGCGCGCCGGTAGGCGCGGGTCGTTGGGGACGTGCGGCTCGCCCGGCGCGGTGCGTAGTCGTATGCTGCGGGCCCGTCTCCCAGGAGCTCTCCTCATGTCTCGCTCGACTTCGCTGCAGGGTCTCTCGTTCGCCTCGCTGATGGTGCTCACCGCCGCGTGCGGCGGCTCCACGGACATCGACTTCCCGGGCGTGGACGGCGGGGCGGGCGCCGGCGCGGCGGGCGCGGGCGCGGCGGGTGCCGGCGGCGTGACGACCGATGGCGGCGCGGGGGTCGCGGGCTCGCCCTCGGGTGGCAGCGGCGGCGTCACGGGCGGCGCCGGCGGCGGGCCGGCGGGCGGCGCGGGCGGGAGCGCTGGGGCCGGAGCCGTCGCCGGCTCGGGCGGCAGCGCGGCGGGGGGCATGGGTGGGATGGGGGCAGGGGGATCCACGGGGGGCATGGGCGCCGGCGGCTCTGGCGCGGCGGGCTCGGGTGGGGGCGGCGGGCAGACGGGCTGCACCAACGACGGCCAGTGCCCGGATCTGAGCTCGCCGGTAGGCGCGCTGTCTGGCTGCTGCGCGCCGTCCGGCGTGTGTGGCGCGCAGCCGCCGTTCGGGGGCATTGGCTGCATCGAGCTCGGCCAGCCCGGGGCGCCCGATCCGAGCTGCCCGGACACGGCGCTCGGTCCGATCACCCTGGACGGCTGCTGCACGGCGTCCGGCATGTGCGGCGTCAACGATTCCGTGGTCGGCTTCGGCTGCGTGGATCCAGGCTCGTTCGGCTTCCCGACGCCCCCGCAGCCGTGCGGCGGCGGCGGGACGGGCGGCAGCGGCGGGACGGCCGGGACCGGCGGCATGGCGGGCACCGGCGGCATGGCGGGCACCGGCGGCATGGCGGGCACCGGCGGCATGGCGGGCACCGGCGGCATGGCGGGCACCGGCGGCATGGCGGGCACCGGCGGGAGCGGCGGCACGTTCGACGGCATCGTGTGCGGCACCAGCACGCCCGTGACGTGCGGCGCCGGGGAGCAATGCTGCTTCCTCGATCCGGGGATCGACGTGTGCGCGGCGGCCGGGAGCACCTGCGCCTGCTCGCAGCCCGGCTGCGACGCGGCGCCCGTCCGCTGCGACGGCCACGAGGACTGCGGGGCCGGCCAGCAGTGCTGCGCGATCTTCGACTTCCAGCAGAACCGCTACACCTCGGTCGAGTGCCGGGCGACGTGCGCGGCGAACAACGAGCGCGAGATCTGCAAGGCCGGCGACACCTGCGCCGACTCTTCGTTGTCTTGCTCGACCAGCCCCGCGCTGCCGAGCAATCTGTACCGGTGCAACTGAGCCCGCTGCGTCGCGCCGGCGCGGGGCCCGCGCGGCGCGCACCCCCGCGCCGCCGTCAGCCCTCGGCGTCGCCGCCCGGCGCGCCCGCTTGCTGCGCGGCGCGGGCGGCCTGGGCCGCGTGCAGGCGCTCGCCGATCACGGCGCGAAGCCGGTGGAGGTCGTAGCGTGCGGGCCGGTCGTCCTCCGACAGCTCCGCGACCTCTTTCGCGATGGCGTCGGCGTGGAACCGCGGGCGCTCCGGCACCTTGAGCGCCTCGCCGAGCCGCAGCAGCGCGGCCTCCTCCTCCTCCGTCACCAGGCCGTCGAGGCGAGTCATCCACGACGCGACGGCGTAGACGAACAGGCGGTCCTCCTTGGACATCCCCTTGCGGTCGATGACTCCGATGTCGATCGGTGATTTCGTCGCTGCCTCGATCTCTGCGATCGCCTCCACGTCGAGGCCCGCCTCCAGGGCGGTGCGCACGATGGCGTCCGCCTCCTCGGAGTCGAGCTCGCCGTCCGCCCAGCCGATGGCGGCGAGGGCGAGGAACACGTCGCGTCCGAGGGGCTGGGTCTCACTCATGGGGAGGTCTCCGGGGGCCCGGACACTATCACGACGTGACCGGGCTCCGCAGCCAGATCTCCGCGGGGATCGCCGGGCCGGACCCCGCGCCGGCCCCGCCTCCACGCCGCGTGGGGCCTCGGCCGGCGCCCCGGTTGGCGCGGAAAGCGAGGCAGCGGCGCGGGGTCCGGGGTAGACTCCCGCCCCGATGATCTCCCGAACCTTCGTTCGCGTCGCCGCGTTGCTCGCGGGCCTCGGCGCGCTGTCCGTGGCTGGCCGGTCCCTCGCGGCGGGCGAGGAAGAGCGCGCCCGGAACTTGACGCGTGACGCCATGGAGCAGGACTACCTCGCGACCAACTTCAAGGCTGCGGCCGCGAAGCTCGAGACAGCGCTCAAGCTGTGCGGCAAGGACGCCTGCAGCAAGGAGCTCGTCGCGCGGATCTATCGGAGCCTCGGCACGGTCCGCGCCGCGGGGCTCGGCCAGCAAGAGGCCGCGGTCGAGGCGTTCAAGGAGATGCTGCGGCTCGAGCCCGGCCTCACGCCGGACTCCAACTACGTCACCGAGGAGGTGCAGAAGGCGTACGACGCGGCCAAGGCCGCGATGGCGCCGGCCGCGACGCCGACCCCGGTCGTCGTCGAGAAGCCGATCGGCGTGCTCAAGGAGGAGCCGTGGGCCGAGCAGGCCACGTTCCACCCCGTGCCGATCTTCGTCGAGCTGCCGGAGGGGGTCGAGGCGGCGCGGGTGGTGGTCCGATACAAGGCGCCCGGGCAGGAATGGCAGGAGCTGCAGCTCAAGCCGCAGGAGGGCGGGTACGGTGGCTTGACGCCGTGCTCGGCGGTGGAGAAGCCGGGGGAGCTCCTCTACTTCGTGACGGCGTTCGACTCGAACCTCGATCGCGTGGCGAGCGCCGGCTCCGCGCAGGCGCCTCGCAAGGTGGTGCTGGCCAAGGCGATCACCGGCCGCCAGCCCGCGCTCCCGGGCGGCGTCCCGCCGAGCGAGTGCCCGCGGCCCGAGGAGGTCCTCAGCTGCGAGACGAACGACGACTGCCCGGGCAACCAGGTGTGCAAGGAGCTCGCGTGCGTCGAGGCGTCCGAGGTGGAGACGCCCCCGGAGGATCCGGGCACCAAGCCTCGCCAGCACCACTTCAGCGTGTGGTTCGGTCCCGACGTGTACTTCGTGAGCTCGGCGGACGACGCCTGCAGCCAGCAGGCGCAGAAGGACGGCACGCAGACCTGCTACTTCCGCGATGGGACGCAGTACCTCCGTGACCCCGCCGAGGGCGACGGCTCGGTCGTCGGCGGCGCCGCCTTGGGGACGCTCCGCGCGATGGTGAGCTACGAGTACGTACTGAAACAGCGCTTCGTGTTCGGCGCTCGGCTCGGCTACGCGCTGCTCGGGCCCCCGGCCCACAAAGGGAGCGCGTTCCAGCCGTTCCACGGCGAGGCGCGGTTCGCCTTCCACATCATCCCCGACTCCTACGCGCGCAAGGGCGTGCGGCCGTATGCGTTCGTCGGCGGTGGCGTCGGCGGCGCCGCGGCGCGCGTGAACACCACCGTCGCCGAGAATGACAACGGGAACCGCCAGGCCTTCAAGCTGGACGTCTACCAGCAGGGCGGCTCCGCCTTCGTCGGGGGCGGTTTCGGGGTCGGCTACGCGGTCAGCACGCAGCTCGCGATGCTGCTCGAGGTCGGCGCGCGCCAGTACCTCCCGGACTCCGCGCTCGCGGTGGCGCCGACGCTCGGTTTCTCCTACGGGCTCTGAGCGGTGACGCCGGTCGACCTCTCCTCGGCCCCGAGGGTTCACGAGCACCCCGTATGGTGAAACTCGAAGCCGACGCCACGCTCGCGTTCCCTCGCGACCGCGTGTTCGCGGCCTACCGCGACGAGCTGCCGGAGCTGGTGGCGCACCTCCCCAACGTCACGCGCATCGAGGTTCGCGAGCGTGAGGAGGCGCCGACCGGCGTGCGGCTCGTGAACGTCTGGCACGGCGGCGGCGAGATCCCGGCCGCCGCGCGCGCGTTCCTCGACGAGAGCATGCTCTCGTGGACGGACCACGCGTTCTGGGACGCCGGAGAGTGGACGTGCGCCTGGCGTATCGAGCCGAACGCGTTTCGCGAGGCGCTCACCTGCTCGGGGAAGAACCGCTTCCTCGAGGTCCCCGAGGGCACCCGGCTCGAGATCCGCGGCGAGATCCGCGTCGACGCCTCGCGCGTTCGCGGCGTCCCCAGGCTCCTCGCGGGTCGCGTGGGCGATACGGTCGCCGATTTTCTCGCGAAGCGGATCCAACCGAACCTCGCCAGCGTGACCGTCGCGCTCCGCCGGCACCTCGAGCGGTGAGCGGCGCGGCGAACCCACGCGGCGCGCCGCCGCGGGTTCGCCTCGGGGTGGACGAGAACGGCCTGGGCGCGAGGCTCGGTCCGCTCGTCGTGACCGCGGTCGCGGCTCGGGTCGACGCCGGGGGACGCGCGGCGCTCGAGCGCCCACTGCCCCGAGCCCTGCGCGCCGATCTCGACGACTCGAAGCGCCTGGTCGCGCACGGCGACGTGGCGCTCGCCGAGGCGTGGGCTCGCGCGCTCGTGCCGGCCGCCGTCACGCCGGCCGAGCTCTTCACCCGGATCACGCTCGAGGGCGAGCGTGACCTCCGCGCCGACTGCCCGGGCGCCGCGGAGCCGCAGTGCTGGCACCTCGAGGGCGAGCGGTTCTGCGCGCCGGCCCCGCTGCTCGCGCGCGTCGCCCGCCACGTCGACGCGCTGCGGGAGCTCGGGGTGGAGATCGCCGGGGCGCGCTCCAGCGTAGTGTGCGTGCGTCGGTTGAACGAGGCCCGTGCGCGGGGCGTGAACCGCTTCGCGGTGGACCTGCACGCCATGGAGCGCCTGGTGCTCGAGGCGCGCGAGGCGCACGGGCTCGCCGTCGAGGCCGTGTGCGGCAAGGTCGGCGGCATCGGCGCGTATGGTCCGTGCTTCGGGCCGCTCGCAGGGCGCCTCCACGTCGTCGTGGAGGAGGGGCGCGCCTCGAGCGTGTATCGCTTCCCAGGGCTCGGCGAGCTGCGCTTCGTACGAGACGCCGACGCCGCCGATCCGCTCGTGATGGTGGCGTCGCTGATCGGCAAGTGGCTGCGCGAGCTGCTGATGGCGCGGATCGGCAGGTTCCACCAGCGAGCGCTCGGCGCGGCCGTCGACAACGGCCCGAGCGGGTATCACGACCCGGTGACCGCCGCGTTCGTCCGCCGCACGCTCCCGATCCGTCAGGCCGCCTCGATCCCCGATGGCTGCTTCGAGCGAGCTGGGCGCGCGCGTTCGGCGGCCGGCGACGCGGGGTGAGGCGCGGCGGCGCGTGCGCTCAGCGCTCGTCGGCGCCGATGTCGTAGCCTCCGCCGTTCGGGCGTGGCTGACCGTCCCGGTCGGTGGGCGGCGCGTTGACGGTCGAACCGGCGTCGATCGCGGGCGAGCCCGCGGCGAGCCGGTGCGACGCATCGAGCAGCGGATCGGAGAAGAGGTTGGCGCTCGCGGTGAACGGGAAGAACGCGCCGAGCCCGTTCACGCCCGCCGCCGTGGTCACCAGGATCTGCGCCGCGCCGTCCCACGCCCTGTACAGCGCGGCGCCGGGCACGGAGGTCGAGCCGCCGAGCCAGAACAGGTTGTTCTCCAGCAGGAGCGGGTGCTGCTGCTTTCCGGCGGGCGCGTCCTCGTAGACCCCGAACCGCTGCGCGGCGCGGCCGGCGAGGAAGATGTTGCTCCGCACCTGCCCGACCTGCCCGGCGAAGCCGCACGACGCGCACGACCCGATCTGCAGCACGAGCGCCGCCGACACCGTGTTGTTCGTCGCGGTGCCCGCGCCGTCGAGCGTGTTCGAGCTGAACCCGATCAGTCCAGTGGGGCGTTCCATCTCCGCGAGCACGACGGCGGCCGAGCGCGTCGACGCGGCGCCGAGCACGACGTTGTTCGTCAAGGTGCCGGTGCCGCTCTCGCTCTCGATCCCGCCACACCACCCCGCCGCGGTGCACGTCGCCCCCGAGCCCAGGTTGATCGTGTTGGCGTCGAGGTCGAGGGTGCCGGCGAAGCGGACCGCGAAGGCGCTCCCCGCGGTCGCCGAGCCCGCCTCGATCGAGTTGCGCTGGAGGATCGTGCCCGGACCGGACTGCCACGCGGCGACCGCGCTCACGTTCGTGCCCGTCCCCCCCAGGATGGTGTTGTCGACGATGAGGGCGGTGGCGAACCCGCTCGAAGGATAGGCCGGGGTGTCGATCAAGAGGGCGGCCGACGAGGCCGCGCTCGCCGTCCCTCCCTGGATGGTGTTGCCCCGGAGCTCGGGGCCACCGGCGGCCGTGGTCGGCGCGTGGATCGCGATCGCGGTCGAGCGACCGGTCTGCCAGTCCGAGGACGTCGTCGCCGGACCCTGGATCGTGTTGAAGAGCAGCCGCGGCGATCCGCCGACCAGGCTGACCGCGGCGCGACCGAGCGGCCCGCCGCTCGCGCCATCGAGCCCCACGATCGTGAACCCTTCGACGCTCGTGGATCGGGTGATCGTGGCGTCGGCGGACAGCCCCTCTGCGTCGACGGCCTCGAGGACGCTCACGTACGCGGCGGGGTCACGCGACCAGTCGCAGCTCGTCGGCGAGCACTGGTGACCGCCCGTGAGATCGACACCCTCGACGAGGAGGATCTTCTCCACGTAGTGCCCCTCGGCGACGAAGACCTCTCGGTTGCCGCCCGCGGCGATCGCGTTCTGGATGCCCCGGGTCACCGTCTTCACCGGCTGCGTCTTGGTGCCAGGGAACGTGTCATCGCCCGTCGTCGTCGAGACGTACGTGCCGACGCCGTTGCAACCCTCGTCGGTCGCGCCGTCGCAGTCGTTGTCCGCGAGGTCTCCGCACCGCTCGCGCCCCGCCGGGTGGGAGAGAGGATCGTCGTCGTCGCAGTCGCCGGCGCAGGTGGTGTGGCCGTCCTGGTCGCGGTCCTCGCACGCGGGCGAGTCGCTCGCGTCGGTGGCGCTCCCGCTGGCGCCGGCCGCGGCGTCCGGGGAGGCGTCGCCCCCGGCGTCGCGCGGGGGCGCGCCGCTCGCGCCGGCGGAGGCGCCGCCGCTGGCGCCGCCGCCCGCTCCCGCCGCGCCGGCGCTGCCACCCGCCCCCGCCGCGCCGGCGCTGCCGTCCGTCCCGGCCCCGCCGGTCCCGCCGGTCCCGCCCGTCTGCGTCGCGCTCGCGTCCGTCGCCGAGGTGAACCGCTCACCTCCCGAGCACGCGCCCACGAGGGAAGTCGCCACACCGAACCACCAGCAGCGCTGCAGCCTCATCGCGGACCTCCGGGAAGGACGCTCTCCGGCGAAGCATCCCCCGGCGCGAGCCCAGCGACAAGCCGGCGGTCCCGGCGCCCAGGGCGCCTCCCCGCGCTCCGCCGGCTCAGCCCTCGGCCTCGAGCCAGCCGAGGGACAGCGCCGTGCGGACCGCCGCGCACGCCTCGCGCTCGCTCACCACGCGACCGGCGCGGGCGCCGGCCTGGACCCGCGTGAGGAACGCCTCGGGCGCGAGCCGCTCGGCGGCGAGATTGGCGGCCTCCTGCAGCGAAGCCGGCGCCGTGCCGCGCTCGTCGGGGCTCTCGAGCGACCGATGGCGCGGCCCGGGGATCCACCTCGCCGCGGACATCGGCAGAGTCGCCCTCGGGGCCTCGCTCCCCATGAGCATCGCGCCCGCCATCATCGCCGTCGCGAGATCGAGGGCGAGCGGGAACTCGACCCGCGTCGCCGTGGTGCCCCGGTAGAACGTGACGTGGCCGCGGGACCACGTGCAGAGCGTCGCGACCCGGTCGCGCCCCATGTCCCGGAGCGCGCGGAACACGTCCGTGGCCTCGACGAGCCCGAGCGCGACCAACGTATCGCCGAGCCGCCCGCCGTTGCGCGCGACGGCTCGGAGCGCCGCGTCGAGCTGTTCGCGCGCCAGCGCCCCGCGCCGGACGAGGTACTCCCCCAGCCGGTCGTCGCGCTCGTACGAGGCGACGTGGTGCAGCTTGCCTTGCTGGAGGTAGATCTCTTTGCGCTGGGACGAGCCCTGCTCCATCCGCTCGACGAACAGCGCGCCGTCCGCGCGCTTCTCGCGCAGCGCCGCGAGCACCGCGAGCATCGGTGTCTCGGCGAGGTCCACGTGGTAGTCGGGGACGCCCGCGGCGAAGAGCCGCCCCGTCGTGGCGGAGGTGGACGGCAGGAGGTGGCGGGCCAGCTCGGGGATGTCTCGGATGGCCCGGAACGGCTCGCCGAGCACGGAGACCTCGTCGAGCGCGCCCACGTCGCCCGACGCGACGAGCTCGACGAGCCGCGCGAACGGCAGGTCGGACATCCGGCGTCCGTCGGCGCAGAGCACGTCCGCCAGGCCCGACCAGCTCGAGCCACCGGGGCGCGATGAGCTCGGCGGCGGTGTCGCGGCGGGGATCCGCCCGGAGCTCCGCGCGCGCACCGCGCGCATGCGCTCGACGCTGTCGCGGATCTGACCCTCGATGCGGGACGCGAGGCCCTTCTGATCCTGCGCCCACCGCACCCACTGGGCGAGCGTCGCCGCCAGCTCCGCGCGCGGGGTCGGCAAGAAGGGGACCAGCGCAGCCGCCAGCGCGGCCCCCGTCGCGTAGCGGGCGGCGGGGTCGCGCGCCAACGCGCGCGTCAACACCTCGTGGAGCCCGGGGGGGAGGTTCTCCCGCTGGCGCTCGAGGGGCTCGAGGTTGCCGTCGCGGATCGCGAGCAGGACCGCGAGCTGCCCTTGCCCTGGGAAGACGCGCTCCCCGATCAAGATCTCGCCGAGCACCGCCCCGAGCGCGAACAGGTCCGCCCGGCCGTCAGCCGGCTCCCCCGCGATCTGCTCCGGCGCGAGGTAGCCGAGCTTCCCCTTCAGCCCGCGGCCGCTCGGCGGCGGCCCCGCTCGCTCGCCGACCCGCGCGATCCCGAAGTCCCCGAGCTTCACCTCGCCGCGCACCGAGAGGTAGATGTTCGACGGCGTCACGTCGCGGTGCACGATCCCGAGCGGCTGCCCGGAGGCGTCGCGCGCGTCGTGCACGGAGTCGAGCGCCTCGGCGATCTCGTGGGCCACGTAGATCCCGAGCTCCGCGGGGACTGGCCGCTGCTCCGACTCCACCCGCCGGAGCAGCCGGTAGAGATCGACGCCTTCGACGTACTCCATCGCCAGGTAGGGCTCGGTGCCGACCATGCCCGCGCCGAACACGCGGACGACGTTCGGGTGCGAGACGGCCTGGTGCAACGTCGCCTCCCGCTCGAGCGCCCCGAAGTCCTCGTCGCTCGTCGCGCCCCCGAGCAAGCGCTTCACGACCAGCACCGGCGCGGGGCGAGTGCCCAGCTTGGGCCGCGCGAGGTAGACCTCCGCGGTCCCGCCGACCGCGATCCGTCGCTCGAGGACGAACGGTCCGAACGGCGTGGTCGCGGCGACCGTCACCCGCGAAACGTACACCGGCCGCGCGCCTCCGACCTAGCCCCTCCCCCGCATCGCCCCGCCGGCGGCAGGATCAGCGGCTCTCCGCGCGGCCCCCGGGGCCGCCCCGTCGCCCCGGGGCCGCTCCGGGCGGGCCGATCGCAGGCCGGTGTGGGCCGTCGTGTGGGGCCGTGGTGTCGGGCCGTGGTGTCGGGCCGTGGTGTCGGGCCGTGGTGTCGGGCCGTGGTGTCGGGCCGTGGCGTCGGGCCGTGGTGTCGGGCCGTGGTGTCGGGCCGTCGCGCCGGGTGGTGGTGCCGGGCGCGGTCGTGGCGCTAGAGTGAGCCCACCTTGCGGCTCGCCCCGGTCCTCGTCGCTCTGTCCTGTGCGATCGTCCCTCTCGGCTGCCGCGGGTCGCCTCCACCCCGCGCGCCGTCGGCGCCGGGTGACGCCGCGCCCGTCGCGCCCGTCGCGGTGTCCGACGCGGCGTTCTCCGTGTCCGCTCAGCAGGTGCTCTCCGCGGGCGAGCGGACGCCCCAGCGGACCAACCTGCTCGCGGGGGTCGTGCGGCGCCAGCTCGTCAGGGCGGCGTCACGCTTCGAGACCGGGGGCAGCGCGGCTGGCCTCGCGGCCCTCACGGGAGCCTTCTATCTGGTCCGCGAGGGCGAGCTCCATCCCTCGATGCTGGAGGGCGGCCAGGTGGCGCTGCGCGAGGGCGCTCACGAGGTCGCCCGCCAGGGGGACGAGGGGCGCGCGCGTGCGCTCTACGGGATGCTGCGCGGGCTGCTCCCGGCGGGGCCCGAGCGGGATGACATCGATGGTCACCTGCGCGCGCTCGCCGAGTGGCGGAGCGAGCGTTCGGATCGCATGAGCGCGCTGGGCGCGGAGCAGCGCGCGGCGGTCGCGCGATCGCTCCTCGACCCGCAGGGCGAGATCGTCGCCGGGGCGCGAGACGCCACCGTGCGCTGGCTCCGGGGCGCAGCGCGCTACGAGCAGGATGGCGCGCCGGTGCGGACGCCCGACGAGCGGGACGACGCGATCGAGGCGTACCGCGCGCTGCGCGCGGGGGGCGCGTCGCTCGTCGCGCTCCACCTGCGGCACGGTGACGCCGCTGCGGCGGCCCAGGCCCTGGAGACGGCTGGCCTCGCCGGGTCGGTCCCGCCCGGGCTCCTCGATCGGTTGGCGCGCGCCGGCGCGGATGACCCACGCGCGTGGGTAGATCTGTTCCGCCTCTTCGACGCCGCGACCCACCCCGAGACCCCCGAGACCTCGATGGAGCCGGAGCTGGCCCGCGCGGCGGCCTGGGGGGCGGCGCTCGAGCTGCACCGCAGCGCGCCGAACGACTTCCGCGCGGCAGCGCCGCTCGCGGCGCTGTTGCCCAGCCTCGGCCTCGCGGAGGCCGCGCCGCTCGTCCTCGCGAACGCGCTCGGCCCGCAGACGACCGCGGAGGAGCTCGCGTTCGCGCTGGCGCTCGTGCTCGACGCGATGGTGAACGAGGACGCGATCGGGCAGCTCGACGCGGCCCGGCGGACGTACTCTGCCGCCCTGCGGCTGCTCGAGGCGGCGCGGGAGAACTCTCGCGTCGGCGCGGTGCGGCCGAGCGCTGCGCGAGTCACCTACGCCATGGGCGCGCTCGAGACCCGCGCCGGGGAGCTCGCCCGCGCGCTGCCGCTGGTCGAGGACGCCGTTCGGCGCGAGCCCACCGCGGAGGGCTACCAGTTGCTCTCTGGCATCCAGCGTCAGCGAGGGGACTTCGCTGGCGCCCGGCGCTCGCTCGAGCTGGTGATCCAGATGTCCCGGCGCGGCGGGGACGCGCCGGGGGAGGCGGAGGCCTGGCTCGTCCTCTTCGAGGTCGCGCGCGAGGCGGGGCAGCCGCCGGACGCGGCGAGCGCGCTCGCCATGGCCCTCGCGCGGGCGCTCGACGCGCGGCAGCTCGCGCGCTCGGGCGCCGAGCAGGCGCGCGCGGAGCGGCTGCTCGCGAGGGTGCTCGACGCCTACGGTGAGCGGTCCGGCGCCGCGCGGGCCACCGAGCGCGCGCTCACGGCGTCCGCCGGTGACGCGCGGCAGCTCACCGCGACGCTCCTCGACGCTTCGCGGCGCGCGCTCGCGGCGCGCGATCTCGAGGCCGCTCGCGCGATGCTCCGTCGCGCTCGGGAGGCGGGGCTCGCAGCCGAGGACCTCGTGTACGTCGCGCTGTGGCTCCGGCTCGTCGAGGTCGCGAGCGGCGCGCCCCCCGATGGCGCCGTAGACGACGCGCTCGCGTCGATCCAGGACGCCACCGGGTGGCCCGCGAAACTCGCCGCCTGGGGGCGTGGACGCGCGACGGACGCCGAGCTCAGCGCCGGGGCTCGCACGCTCGTCGAGCGCACCGAGGCCGCGTTCTACGTCGCCCTGCACCTGCCCTCGAGCCCCTGGCCTGCAGTGGCGGCGCTCGAGCCCGTCGCGCGCAGCACGGCGATCGATCTGGTGGAGGTGATGGTCGCCCGCGATCTCATCCTCCGCGCGAAGGGCGCGCAGATCCCGCGCCTGCCCGCCGGCACCGCCCTGCCCTGATCCCGCCGCCGGGTGCCGCCGTTGCCCTGCGGGCACGCGCCGCGTAGGGTCGAGGTCCGTGGAACCGAGATCGAAGCGCCGGCTGGCCCTGATCCTCTCCGGCGGCGGCGCGCGTGGCGCCTACGAGGCCGGTGTCCTCGCCTACGTCTTCGACGAGCTCGCGCGGCAACGCGGGGCTCCCCCGCGCGTCGAGATCCTCTGCGGCACGAGCGTCGGCGCGGTCAACACCGCCCACCTCGCGGCGCACCTGACGGATCCCGTGCTCGGGGTTCGCCGGCTCGCCGACGTGTGGGCGGGGCTACGCCTCGACGACGTGCTCGGGTTCGGGTGGCGCGAGGTGGTGAGCCTGCCGAGGGTCCTGCTCGGCGGCGGGTCCGGGTCTGGCTTCTTCGATGTCTCCCCGATGGCCGCCCTCGTCCAGCGCGAGATCCCGTGGCGCGCCATCTCCCGCAACCTGCGCAAGGGCTGGCTGCGAGCCCTGAGCGTCTCGGCGACCGAGGTCGCCGCGGGGCGCACGGTCATCTTCATGCAGACTGCGCCGGACACGGCGCTGCCGACCCGCGCGCCACCACGGACGGTCATCCGCGCCGATCGTATCGGCCCCCAGCACGTGCTGGCCTCGGCCGCGATCCCGCTGCTCTTCCCGCCGGTCCGCGTCGGGAGCCAGCTCTACGTCGACGGCGGCGTTCGGCAAAACACCCCGATCGCCCCGGCCATCCGTCTGGGGGCGACCCACATCCTGGTCGTCGGCACCTCGCGGGCGGTTCGCGGCGTCCCCCACGTACCGAGCGCCGAGCTCCCGATGCCGGGCGCGACGTTCTTGCTCGGGAAGATCCTCAACGCGCTGCTGCTGGATCACCTCGACAACGATCTGGGGACGATCAACCTGCTGAACGATCTGTTCGCGAGCGGGAGCGCGGCGTACGGGGACGACTTCGAGGCTCGGGTGAACGAGTCGGCGGCGCGGCGCGGCGGGCACGACTACCGGCGCATCGAGCTCATGGTCGTGCGGCCGAGCGCGGGGATCGGCGAGATCGCCGCCGAGTACCTCCGGCGCGGCGAGCTCCGCGCCGGCCCGCTGCTCACCAAGCGTCTGCTGTCGTTGCTCGACGTGGGGGTGGCCGACGACGCCGACCTCGCGAGCTACCTGTTGTTCGATGGCGGCTTCACGCGCCGTCTGATCGAGCTCGGCCGTGCGGACGCCGCGGCGCGGCGGGGAGAGCTGCTCGACTTCTTCGGCAGCGTGGCCGACGACTCACCCCCCGAGGACGATCCGGGCACGACGGGGGGAGCCTCCGGGTGGTCGTTGCCTCCGCCCGTCGTGGGGTGACGCCGCTCGCGGCGCGCTCAGCCCAGCACGGCGAGGAGCGCCTCGAGCTCACCGAGCGCCTTCGCCTCGCCCTGCGCTCGCGCCTCGGCGATACCCTGCTCGACCCAGCTCCGCGCCTCGGCGGGGCGTGACGCGTCGGCGAGCGTCTGCGCCGCCATGAGGTACATCGGCACGTACCGCGCGTCGCGCTGGCGGAGTGACTCGAAGGTCGCCACCGCGCGGTCCACCTCGCCCAGCTTGCGCAGCTCCATCGCCAGCGCATACACGCCGAACGAATCCGCGGCTCCGGACGCCACGAGCTTCTCCAGCATCTCCAGTCGCTTGCTCATCGGGCGGGAGCCTAGCGCACCCGCGTGGCGCGCGAGCCCGGCCGACGCGCGGCACGTCAGCTCGGCGCGGCCCGCTCCAGGAAGCGCGCGTCGATGCGCTTCGTCCCGACCGTGGCGAAGCGGACGCTCACGATGGACGCGCCGTCCCCGCTCTCCACGACGCCGCGCCCGAACCGGGCGTGTCGGACGGCGTCGCCACGCCGGAGGCGAGGGCCTGCGGCCGGCGCCTCGGCGGGCTCGGCGCTCCGGGCCGCCGCCCCGGTGGGGCGCGCCGTCGTGACCTCGCGCGCGGGGTCGTCACCCCACGCAGACGCTGAGCACGCCGCCTCTTCGGGCTCGACCCAGCGCTCCCCGGGCGCGCGCCGCGAGGACGCGCGGCGCTGCCCGAAATCCCGCGCGAGCCCCTCACCCCGGACGATCTCGGAGGGGAGCGCCTCGAGGAACCGGCTCGGCTCGCCCCATCGCGTCCGCCCAAACAGCGTGCGCAGGGTCGCGAAGCTCGCCACGAGGCGCTCGCGCGCTCGCGTGATCGCGACGTACGCCAGGCGCCGCTCCTCGTCGAGCTCCTCCGGCGCTGCGCCGTCGAGCCCGCGGTACGGGAAGACCTCCTCCTCCATCCCCGTGAGGAGCACCACGCGGAACTCGAGCCCCTTGGCCGCGTGCACCGTCATCAGCGACACCGCGCCCTCGTCCCCGGCCAGGTCCACCGCGCTCGCCAGCGCGACCCGCTCCAGGTAGTCCGCGAGCTCGGGCTCCCGGCCCGCGCCTCGCGTCTCGTCCTCCCACTCCTGGATGGAACCGAGCAGCTCCGCCAGGTTCTCCAGGCGCGCATCGCTCTCCGCGTCGTCGGCCTTCACCAGCGCGGCGCGGTAGCCCGTCGTCTCGAGCACGCGCTCGGCAAGATCGTGGACGGTGATCCCGGGCGCCGCCCGGCGCAGCTCCGCGACCGCGTCGCGGAACGCGACGAGCCGCGACCGCGGTCCCGAGCCGAGCTCACTCGCGGCAGCGTCGATCGCGTCCCACGCGCTCGTCCCCCGGGCAGCGGCGACGGACAGCACGCGGTCGATCGTCTTGTCGCCGATCCCGCGGGTTGGGACGTTCACGACCCGGAGCAGATCGGCGTCGCTCCGCGGGTTGGCGATCAGCCGGAGGTAGGCGAGGAGGTCCTTCACCTCGGCTCGATCGAAGAACCGATGGCCGCCGATCACCTGGTAGGGGATACGGGCTCCACGGAAGGCCTCCTCCAGCACCCGGGACTGGGCGTGCGTCCGGTAGAACACCGCGATGTCGCGTGGGCCGACCCCCCGCGCGCGCTCCTCCGCGACCTGGCGGACCACCATCGTCGCCTCCTCGCGCTCGTCGCGCACGCCTCGGATGCAGATCGGGTCGCCCGGCGGGGAGGCCGTCCAGAGCCGCTTGGGCTCCCGCTCTCGCGCCGGCTCGATCACGGCCAGCGCCGCGCGCACGACGTTGGCCGTCGATCGGTAGTTCTGCTCCAGCTTGACGACGGCGGCGTCGGGGAAGTCCCGGCGGAACCCCAGGATGATGCGGACATCCGCGCCCCGCCACCGGTAGATCGACTGGTCGTCGTCGCCCACGACGCAGACGTTCCGCTCCCGCGCCGCGAGCGCTCGGACGAGCCGGTACTGCACGGCGTTCGTGTCTTGGAACTCGTCGACCAAGACGTGGGAGAACCGGGCGCGCAGCTCCGAGCCGGCGGGAGACTCGGACTCCGCGAGGCGCATGACGTGGAGGAGCAGGTCGTCGAAATCGACCGCGTTGGCCGCGGCGAGCGCGCGCTGATATCCCCCGTAGATCTCGGCGGCCGCGGCGTGCGCGGGGAGGATCGGCTCCGCCTCGCCTGGCGCGCGTGCCTCGCGCTTCTGAGCGTGGATCCAGGACAACACCTGCTTCGGCGGGTGCTGTCGGTCGTCGTAGCCGAGCGTCTTCGCGACCCGCGCGACGAGCGCGCGCTGATCGGAGTCGTCGTAGATGGTGAAGCTCCGCTCGAGCCCGACCTCGGCGTGGTAACGGCGGAGCAGGCGCGCGCACACCGCGTGGAAGGTCCCCGCCCAAAGATCCGAGGTGACCTCCGGGCCCGCCAGCGCCGACACTCGCGCGCGCATCTCGGCCGCGGCCTTGTTCGTGAAGGTGACGGCGAGGACCCGGTAGGGCGGCACGCGGTGATGCTCGAGGAGGCGCGCGATCCGGTGGGTGATCACGCGCGTCTTCCCGCTCCCGGCGCCCGCGAACACCAGCAGCGGTCCCGCCTCGTGTTCGACGGCCGCGCGCTGTGGGTCGTTCAGCGCGGCGGTGCCAGCGGGCGCGCGGGTGGGCGGATCGGCGCCGTGCATGGCGCTCGCGCGTAGCACGGACGGCCGCGCGGAGGCATGCTCCGCAGGTCCGACCGTCCCCGATGAACCCTGCCGCCCGAGCGCTCCTCGCCCCATGGCGCCGCGCCGATCTCTGGGTCGTCGCGCGCGGGGCCGACGCCACCCAGGCAGGAGCGTGCGCGTGCTGTCTGGCGCCTCCGACGCACCTCGAGCCGGCTCGTCGTGGGGTGCGCGCGGTCGCTGTCCCGTACTGCGCGGCGTGTCGGCGTCACGTGCACGCCGAGCGCACGCGCTGGCTGGCGATCGCGGTGGCCGGCGGGCTCGCGGGCGCCAGCGTCGCGTGGGCGCTCGCGCTCGCGGCGCCGTGGTGCTCCGCCGCCGCGATCGCGCTGGGCGCGGCCCTCGCCTCGGCGCTCCCGTGGTGGGGGCTCGGGGTCGCGCGGCCGGCGCCCGGGCACGAGGTCGCGGGGGCCGCGGCGTGGGTCGTGGCGGACGGCGCGCTCGCCTGCGCCAGCGAGGCGTTCGCCCGGCGCGCCGCCTCCGACCCGAGCCGGGCGCGGCGGTGGGTGGGTGTCCCGGTGCGGTGGGCGCTCTCTACGACCACCCTGGCCGTCGGATCGGCGCTCGTCGCGCACGCGCTGCTCACCGCCGAGGTGCGCGTCCTCGCGCTCACGGGTGACCGCCTCACCGTGTGGGCCGACGGCCGCCCCGCGGCGGTCGTCGACCCAGCCCGCGGCGAGAGCTCGGCCGCCGGCGTCAGGGTTCGACTCCCGACCGGGCGCATCCTCCTCGAGGCCCGCAGCGCGGACGGCTCGGTCGTGGATCGTGCGGAGGTGATCGTCGAGCGCGGCCGCGCGCACCTCTACGCGCCCGGCGATCACGGGCGGTGCTTCTGGACGGAGACGGCGCACCCGAGCGACCCCGCGATGGGGGCCGTCCGCCGGCCGCTGGAGGGAAGCGGGCCGTTCCATGCGCTGCCGGAGATCGACATCTGGCTGGCGCCCCTTCCGGCCCCGGCCGGCGTTCGAACCAGCGGCGGCGCGGTGACGGCGCTCCGCCAGCGACCGTGCACGGACGCGCCCGTCCGCGCTCCGGAATTGGCGCCCGTCCCGGCTGGGCTATAGTGCGCGCCCGTGAGCTCCCCCGATCCCGACCACGACCCCAGCGATCCGCCTCTCGGCCCCGAGGGCGCGGGAGCAGCGCCGAGCTCCGCGGGGAACGGCGCGGAAGATCCGTCGCGGGAGGGCGAGGTCGCCCGAGGGCGGAGCGTCGAGGACGAGCTTGCGGCTGCCAAGGGCGAGGTGGCGCGGATCCGCGACCAGCTGCTGCGGACCGCCGCGGATTTCGACAACTTCCGCAAGCGGAGCCGCCGCGAGGCGCAGGACGCCGACCGCCACGGCCGGGAGGACCTGCTCCGCGAGCTGCTCCCCGTGTTCGACAACTTGGAGCGCGCGGCCGCGCACGCGGAGGGTCAGGTCGACGCCACGGCGCTCGGGGACGGCATCCGCATGGTGCTCCGCCAGTTCCGCGACACGCTGTCTCGCCTCGACATCCACCGCGTCGCGACGGTGGGGCAAGCCTTCGACCCGTCGACCATGGAGGCGATCCAGCACCAGGAGTCGACGGAGCACCCGCCGGGGCACGTCGCCGCCGAGGTGCAGCCGGGCTACCGCCTGGGCGATCGCCTGGTCCGTCCGGCCATGGTGGTGGTCGCGAAGGCAGCGGCGTCCTGAGGGCGCTCGCGCGAGCGGTCCAGGCCGGCGAACGGCCGGCTTCTGGGCTTCGCGGCGCGGCCGGTCACGGGTAAGCTGCCCGCTCCTGACCATGGGGAAGATCATCGGCATCGATCTCGGCACCACGAACTCGTGCGTCGCCGTGCTGGAGGGCAGCAGCGGATCCGGCGATCCGGAGGTGAAGGTGATCCCCAACGCCGAGGGCGCGCGGACGACCCCCTCCGTCATCGCGATGACCGCCAGCGGCGAGCGCCTGGTCGGTCAGGTGGCCAAGCGACAGGCGACCGCGAACCCGGAGGCCACCGTCCACGCCGTGAAGCGGCTCATGGGCCGCAAGTTCGACGACGCCGACGTGCAAAAGCACGCCGCCAGCGTGTCGTACCGAGTGGTGCGTCACGAGAACGGAGACGCCTGGGTCGATCTGCGCGGGAAGGAGCTCTCGCCGCCGGAGATCTCCAGCATGGTGCTGGCGGCGCTGCGTGAGGTCGCCGAGCGGTTCCTCGGCGAGTCGGTGACGGACGCCGTCATCACCGTCCCGGCGTACTTCGACGACGCGCAGCGCCAGGCCACGAAGGACGCCGGGCGCATCGCCGGTCTCGACGTGAAGCGCATCCTGAACGAGCCGACGGCGGCAGCGCTCGCCTACGGGCTCGACCGGAGGGAGGCGCAGCGCATCGCCGTCTATGACCTCGGCGGCGGCACGTTCGACATCTCGATCCTCGAGCTCTCGGACGGTGTGTTCAGCGTGAAGGCGACAGGTGGCGACACCCACCTCGGCGGCGAGGACTTCGACGTGCGCCTGATCGACAAGCTGGCGGAGGAATTCGCGAAGCAGCACGGGGTGGATCTCCGCAAGGACCGCGCGAGCCTCCAGCGCCTCCGCGAGGCCGCCGAGAAGGCGAAGCACGAGCTGTCGTCGTCGCTCGAGACGGAGATCAACGTACCGTTCATCGGAGTCGGGCCCTCGGGGCCGCTGCACCTCGAGCGCCCACTCAAGCGGAGCGAGCTCGAGATCCTCACGCGCGACCTCGTCGAGCGCACCATCGCGTCCTGCAAGGCCGTGATGGCCGACGCGAAGTTCCAGCCGGCGCAGATCGACCAGGTGGTGCTGGTCGGCGGGATGACTCGGATGCCGGCGGTGCAGCGCGCCGTGCGCGAGTTCTTCGCGCGGGACGCCCACAAGGGCGTGAACCCCGACGAGGTGGTCGCGGTCGGCGCCGCGATCCAGGGCGCGGCGCTCGGCGGCGCCATCGACGAGGTGCTCCTGCTCGACGTGACCCCGCTCGCGATCGGCGTGGAGACGGGGGGCGGCGTGTTCACCCGGCTCATCCCCCGCAACACCACCGTCCCGACGGAGAAGAGCGAGATCTTCACCACCAGCGTGGACAACCAGCCCTTCGTCCCCATCCACGTGCTCCAGGGCGAGCGCGAGATGGCCGCCGACAACCGGAGCCTCGCGCGGTTCGAGCTGAGCGGGATCCCGCCGGCGCCGCGCGGGGTCCCGAAGATCCAGGTCACCTTCCGTGTCGACGCCAACGGCATCCTCGGGGTCGAGGCCAGGGACCTGGGCACGGGGCGCTCCCAGTCGACCCACGTCACGCCGGCGAGCGGGCTGACTCACGCGGAGATCGACCGCCTGGTCGGCGAGGGCGAGAAGTTCCGCGAGACGGACACGCTCCGCCGCGACATGGCCGAGCTCCGCAACCAGGCGGAGACGCTCCTCTACACCACCGAGCAGGCGCTGGAGGCGTACTCCGATCTGCTGCCACCGGAGAAGGTCGAGTCCGTGCGCATGGATCTCGCCGAGCTGCAGCGCCTGCTGGGCAGCGGCGGCGATCTGCAGGCCATCCGTGACGCGTACACCCGTCTCGAGAACGCGACCTTCGAGATCGCAGAGGCGATGTATGGCGGCGGCTCGCCTGGTTGACGCGCCGGCGAGCACGACGAAGTGACGGACGAAGCAGCCGCCCAGAGCCCGGTGTTCGGGCGGTATCGGCTCCTCGCGCCACTTGGGGGCGGCGCGCTCACGGAGGCGTTCCGCGCCAAGAGCTTCGGCGTGGAGGGCTTCGAGAAGACGGTCGTCGTCAAGCGCCTGCGCGCGGCCCTCGCGCGGCTCCCCGCGGTGGAGCGCGCGTTCACCGAGCAGGCGCGGCGATCGGTGCGCCTCAGTCACGCCAACGTCGTCCAGGTCTTCGACCTCGGTCGCGCCGCGGTCGAGGGCGCCGAGGTGCCGTTCGTGGTCGAGGAGTGGGTGAGCGGCTGGACGGCGCGCCAGCTGATCGATCGCATCCGGCAGGCCGACGGTCTCCCCGCCGAGCCGATGCTGCTCCACGTCCTCGCCGAGATCTGCAAGGCCCTCGACCACGCCCATCGGCGGCGGGACGAGACGAACCGCTCGCTCGACGCCGCCCACGGCGGGCTGGCGCCCTCGAACGTGCTGTTGACCTGGGAGGGCGAGGTGAAGGTCTCCGACTTCTGCGTGTCGACGGCGCTCGCCGCCGCTCCTGCCGACGTCGCCCGGCCGGCGCTCCGCTGGGCGGCGCCCGAGCTCGCGCTGGGCGCGAGGCCGGCCGCGAGCTCGGATCTCTTCTCGCTCGGCGCTCTCGCGTTGGAGTGGGCGTCGAGTGAGCGGGTGGTCGTCGGCCGCGCGGCGATCGCGGGGTCCTCCCCGTGGGTGGAGGACGCGCTGGCGCGCGCGTCGGCGCACCTCTCGTCGCACCTCGTCGAGCTGCTGCGGAGGCTGGTGTCTCCGGCGCCGGGGGATCGTCCCGCGTCCGCCGCCGCGGTGCACGACGAGCTGATGCGGCTCGTCTACTCGAGCGGCGCCCGGTTCGGCCCGCGCGAGCTGGCGGAGTTGCTCGAGACGCACCAGGACCGCGCGCTCCTGCCGCCGCCGCGCGTCGAGCTCGCGAGCGTCGACGTGGAGCGGACGCCGACCCAGTCGCGGCGGAAGCCGGCGCCGATCGTCGCGGTGAGAGAGCTCGTCGCTGCGGACGCCCTCGCCGGGGAGCTGGCCGTGCTGGCGGTGGCTGGGCTGCCGGAGGCCGCCCGAGGCGAGGTCGAGCGGCTCATCGCGCGGAGCGCCGGCGCGCGCGTGGCCGAGGCGGCGTGGAGCTTCGGCCGCGACGGCGCGGGGGGCCGCGAGGTCGAGCGCGCCGTCGGTGTCGCCCTCGCCATGCAGCGGCTGGGCGCAGGCGCCGCGGTGCGCGTCGGGGCGCGGTCGGCGGCCGGAGCGCCGGCGGACGAGGCCGCACGTCTCGTCCCCGAGGCGCGCGCCGCCGCAGCGCGGGCTGCGGGTCGGGTGTTGCTGGCCGTCGACGCGACGACGCGCCTGCACGGTCGATACCAGCTCGAGGAGACCGAGGAGCCGGCGTGGCTCGCCGTCGGGGAGCTGCGCGCCCACGAGGTCGCCTACGGTCGGTTCGTCGGTCGCCGCGCGGAGCTCCGGCGTCTCGGCGAGGCGATCGCCGAGGCGTCGGCCAAGCACCCGCGGGTCGTCGGGGTCGTCGGCGATCCGGGCACCGGCAAGACACGCCTGCTGTTGGAGATGGAGCGTCGCGTGGCGCGGGGGGCGTTCGCGATAGCGGTGCACGCGGCGAGCTGCGCGCCGCGCGGCCGCGATGCGCCGCTGTCGGGCGTGCTGGCGGCGGTCCGCGTGCTCGCCGGGCTGCCCGAGAGCCCGGCGCCGGACGTGGAGACCGTCGCGCGGCCCCGCCTGCGCTCCCTCGGCCTGCTGGAGGACGAGGCCGAGGCGCTGCTCGCTGAGCTCGGGCTCCTGCACACCGGGGACGGCGGCGGCGGCGACGCCGTCGAGCGCGCCTTCGTCCGCCTGCTGCACGGCGCCACCGCGGAGCGCGTGCTGGTCCTCGCCTGGGACTCAGCGCACGAGCTGGACGAGGCCTCCGTCGAGGTCCTCGAGCGTGCGTTGGCGAAGCTCGGCGCGGCGCGGCTCGTCCTGGTGTTCCTCGGGATCCCGGGCGAGCCCGCGCCGTTCGTCCGCCTCTCCGGCTACGACGAGATCTCGCTCGGCGGCCTCGAGCCGGACGAGACGGAGCGGCTCTCGGCGCTCCGCCTCGGGTGCCAACGCGTGCCGGCGGAGCTGCTCGCGGTCGTGCTCGATCGATCGGGAGGGCGCCCGATGTACGTCGAGGAGCTCCTCCGGGAGGCGCTGGAGCGCGGGGCCGTCGTCCTGAGAGACGGCGAGGTGGCCGAGGTGCGGGCACCGGAGCTCGGCGCCATCCCGCTGACGCTCCGCGCCCTCCTCGCCGCACGCCTCGAGCGGCTGACGCCGGCCGAGCGCAATGTCGTCGTGGCCGCGGCGATCCTCGGCCCGATCGCAGACACCAGCGTGCTCGCGACGATGCTCGACGTGTCGCCCGGCGTCCTCGCCGAGCTCGCCGCCCAGCTCGACGCGCGCGCGTTGCTCCTGAGGTCCGGTCCGCTCGCGCTGCGCTTCGGCTCGCCCCTGTTGCGCGAGGTGGTGCTGGACAGTCTCTCGGACGAGGTGCGCCGCCGGTTGAACGGCGAGGCGGCCGACGCGTGGCGTCGGGTGCTGGGGGACCGGACGGAGGAGCAGGCGAACCGGGTCGGGTACCACCTCGCAGAGGCCGGCGAGCCGGATCGGGCCGCGGGCTTCTACGCGACGAGCGGGCTGCACGCGCTGGAGACGCGCGCGCTCGAGCGCGCAGCGCACGACCTCGCGCGCGCGCTCGAGCTCGCCGATCTCGCGACGCGAGACGCCCCCGAGGTGCTGGAGTGGGTGTCGTGGCTCTCTCGCGCGCTGCGCCACGCGCGCGCGTGCGGCGCGCCGGTCACCGAGGCGTTCACGCGGCTGGAGAGCTGGCTCCCGGAGGCGCCTTGCGACGCTCGAGCGAAGGCGCGCGCGGCGGTGGATCTCGCCCGCGTCGCGACGACGTTGCTCCGGCCGGACGACACCCGGCGCTGGCTCGCGTTCGCCCGCGCCGCCGCCCAGGGGAGCGCCGAGCTGTCGCGCGCATGCCTGGGCGTGGAGGCGGAGCTGGCCATCGCGGCCGGCTCGCCCGCGCGCGCGCTCGAGGCCGTCGATCGAGCGACGGCGCTCGGTACGAGCGAGCCGCTCGAGGCGCACCGCCTGGGCGTCCTCGCGGCGCAGGCGCTCGCCGCGCTCGGCCGGTCCGCAGACGCCGCCGAGCGGCTCGCCGCCGCCGAGCAGTGCGTGTCGGCCGACGACGCGGTCCTCGCGTGCGAGCGCGCCAAGACGCGCTCGGTCGTGCTCGCGATCCAGGGCGACGACCGCGCGGCGCTCGACGAGTGCTCCCGCGCCGCGGCGCTGGCTCGTGGCGCTGATCTTCGTCACGAGCTGGCGGTCTGCCTCCACAACCAGGCTGAGCTCCACTTCCGGCTCGGGGACGGCGCGGCCGCCTTCGCCGTGGCGCAGTCGTCCCTCGAGAGCGCGCTCGCCGCGGGCGCGGACCGGGTCGTGCTGCTCGATCGCATGTTCCTAGCGCTGCTCGAGGCGACGAACGGTGGGGGCGCGGCTCCGCTGGCCGAGCTCGAACGCGCGATCGCCGCCGCCGAGCGCCGCGGGTGGGCGTGGGAGGCGTTGACGGGTCGGTGCTGGCGCGGCCTCGCGCTGGGACGACTCGGCGACGCCCGGGCGCGCCGCGCGCTCGGGGAGGCCCGGGCCGCGGCGGCGCGCTCCTCCCTGCGATACCTCGTGGACGACTGCGATCGCGAGCTCGCCGCGCTCGGGCGGCCGAGCGCGCCGCGGTGACGCGCGTTCGACGCCCAGGCGTTCGCGAGTCGGCGCCGTCGGCGTGCGGCGCGGCGCACGCGCGCGCCCTCGCTCAATCCTCGCTGGACGCGAGCCGCTGCTCGATCGCCTGGAGGTGCTCGTTGACCTCCGGGTGGGTCGTCCGGAGCTGATCGATGCGGCGGATGGCGCTCATCACCGTGGTGTGATCGCGGTCACCGAAGGCGCGGCCGAGCTCGGGGTAGCTCGACTTGAGCCGCTGGCGACACAGGTACATCGCGAGCTGGCGAGCGAACGCGACGCTCTTGTGGCGGTCCTTGCTCAGGAGCTCGGCGTTCGACAGCCTGAAATGGTTGCAGACTGCGCGCTGGATGTCTGCGACGCTGACCGTCTCGGTGCGGCGGGGCGCCACCAGCGCGAGCTCGGCGCGCGCGAACTCGAGGTCGATGGACCGCCCGAGCAGCGAGGACTTCGCGGCGAGCCGGATCAGCGCGCCCTCGAGCTCGCGGACGTTGCTCTGGACGTGCTGCGCGAGCAGCACCGCGACCTCGTCGTCGAGCGGGATGCCCTCGAGCCGCGCCTTGGTGCGGACGATGGCCACCCGGGTTTCGAGCTGAGGCGACTGGATGTCGGCGACCAGGCCGGAGCTGAACCGCGACACGATCCTCTCGGGCATCCGCTGGAGCTGCTGCGGGTACTTGTCGCTCGTGACGACGATCGGCTTGTCGGCGTCCCGCAGGGCGTTGAAGGTGTGGAAGAACTCCTCCAGCGTCTGCTCGCGTCCCGCGAGGAATTGGATGTCGTCGACGAGGAGTACGTCGCACTCCTGCCGGTAGCGCGCGCGGAACTCGTCCATGCGCTTGTGCTGGAGCGCCTCGATGAACTCGTTGGTGAAGTGCTCCGCGGAGACGTACACGACCTGCGCCGCGGGGCGGGCCTCCAGCACTTTGTGGGCGATGGCGTGGACGAGGTGCGTCTTTCCGAGGCCCGTACCGCCGCAGATGAAGAGGGGGTTGTACCGCTGGCCCCCGACCCCGGCCGATCCGTTCGCCGCTGCGTGGGCCAGTTGGTTGGAGGGACCGACCACGAAGTTCGCGAACGTGTACTTGGGATTCAGCGTCGCCAGGAGCGACGAGCGCAGCTCCCGCGCGGCGGCGGCTCGCGGCTGCGTGCGCTCACGAGTCGCGCCGCGCGCCGACGACGGGCCGCTGCTCGGCGGCGCCTCGCTGGGTGCGCCCGCCGGGCGCGGTACGCCCGCGGGCGCCGACGGGGGACATACCGGTCGCTCGAGCACCGGGCGGACGGTCCACCGCACCGTGACGGGGCGGCCGAGCGCGCGCTCGAGGCTGGCGACGACGTCCGGGATCAGGTGCTGCTTGACCCAGTCACGGACGAACTCGTCCCGGGCGGAGACGCAGAGGACGCCGTCCCGCAGCGAGTCGAGCTGGACGCTGGAGAACCACCGCTCGAACGTGGCCGGGGACCGCTCGCGCGTGCGGGCGAGCGCCTCGTGCCAGTGGCCCAGCTCGTCGACCTGGGTTGGGGCCGGGGCGTGCAGCGTGTACTCGGTGATCACGGCAGGCGGATCTCCTCAACTTGTCCACAGGCTGTGGAAAGTCCCCTTGCATTGCCTGTTGCTCGAGCCCGAGCGGCGCCCGAGGGGCGCGCGCGCGAGCCGGCGGTGTCGATACGCCGTGGCGGCCTGGGTGGCTGCATGTCGGGTGGTGCAGGCGCCGGACCGCCGAGGGCGGTTCTGGCGGGTGTCGGGGTCGGTCCCTCGTGGTCGGTCGAGCCGGCCAGCCCTACGACCGGCCCATGATGCGCTCCAGGGCGCGCTGTCTCGGTGGCGGCGAGGCCCACGGGTTTTCACGTGGAGCTCGCCGCCGGGAAGCGCGGAGGTAGACCTTTTTTTTCTCCAATTCAACGAGCGCGTGCGCGCGCGTGGCGAAGTCGTGGAAATGCGCGGACATGCGCGGGGCGCTCCCGATCTGCGCGGCGGACGTGCTCCGCTGCGCTGCTCCTCGCGCGTGGCGACCGCAGGATTCCTCGGGCGTTCGTCCCCGCGCGCGGCGGGCGTCGATCGCACGCGGTCCCGGACCGTGGATCCGGTTGTCAAGTCACCCGGCCCCGGAGGCGTGCGGTTCCGCGGCGCGGGAGCGCGCTCACGGTGAGAGGGCTTCGCCCGCACGGGAGCGAATTTGTTGGCCGGTCGCGCGTTCGTTCGGTAACGGCAGACGTGTGCGTGCAGGGCCCGTCCGTCGCCGATGCGCAGCCCGGGCCCTCGTCGCCTGCGCTGCGCTGGTCGCGCGTGCAGCCCACGCGGAGCCGAGCGACGCTCCCCCCGAGGTCGGGTGGAACTACGGCGAGCTCGAGACGCCGCGCGTGGCGGCGATGGGGGGCGCGCTCCGCGCGTTCGGCAACCCGATGGACGGGCTGTTCTTCAACCCCGCGAACATGGCGGCGTCGCGCGTCTACCACGTCGGGGTCACGGCTCAGATCTGGCCCGAGGCGCAGCGGCAGTCGTACGGCGGCGGCGCCGTCGACTCGATCGTGAGCTCGTCCCGACTCGCGGGAGGGTTCGGAGGGGCGTGGACGCTCCAGGATCCCGAAGGCATCGATCGGCGCGCCACCGATCTCCGGTTCGGTCTGGCGTACCCGTTCGATCGCGTGTTCTTCCTCGGTCTGGGCGGGCGCTACCTGTGGCTGTCGCAGGACGGCGTCGGTCCGCTCGGCACGAGCGTCGCTTCCGGGGGCCTGCCGGAGGAGGACATCGTGCGCACGCTGACGCTGGACGCCGGCGTGACGCTCCGCCCCGTGCCCGAGTTCGCGCTCGCGTTCTCCGGCCAGAACCTGACGAACCCGGGCTCGAGCTTCTCGCCGACGACGCTTGGGGGCGGCGCCGCCGTCGGCACCACCGAGTTCTCTCTCGAGGGCGACGTCGTGATCGATTTCACGACCTGGGACACCACGCGGATGCGCGTGATGGGCGGCGGCGAGCTCCTCGCCGGGGATCACTTCCCGCTGCGCATCGGCTGGCGGTGGGACGAGGGCGCGGACACGCACGCGCTGAGCGGCGGCGCGGGGTACGTCGATCGCGCGTTCTCCGCCGAGCTCGCCGTTCGGCGTACGGTGATGGGCGAGCCGGCGACGGCGATCGTGTTCGGGTTCAAGGCGCACCTCGAGGCCACCGGGATGACCCCGGATCCGTCCGAGGGCTTCTGAGCGCGCGCTCAGCCGAGCAGCTCCGCCAGGCGGCGAGCGAGCGCCGCCGCGCCGTCGTCGAGCTCCGCGGCGGTCGTCGTCACTGCGGGCGAGCGCTCCGCCTCCGCGCGTAGCTGCTCCAGCGCGCGCGGGTTGCGGAACCAGTCGTCGTCGTGGATCCGCTCGAGCCGCTCGAGGCGCGTCGCGGCGAGCAGCCAGCCGGCGAAGCGCGCCTCGGCGTCCTCGTGGAGCCGCGGCAGCACGCCGGCCCACGCCTCCGGGAGCGTCTCGCCGAAGAGCTCCGCGCCGAGCTCCTCGTGGGCGCCTCGCAGCGCGCCCCCACCCGCGAGCGCCGCCGCGCGGAGCACCACGCCCGCCGCGGCGAGCCGCGTCGTCGCCAGCGTGAGCTGCGCGTGCCCGCGGAGGGCGTCACGCGCGCGCGCGCTCGGCACCGCGAGTCGTCGCCGGACGAACGCCGGAGAGCACGCCAGGAGGCCGAACAGCGCGCCCGCCGCGCGCCGCCCGAGCCCGTACGGATCCTGCGCGACCACGAATGGCTGGTGGCGAGGCGCCGACGCGTCGGCCCAAGCGGACCCGAAGCGCATGAACGCCCGCAGGAAGCTCGACGGTCCGATCGACTCGGGGAGCGGTCCCGGGTCCAGCTCGAGACCGCGGATCAGATCGGGGGCGGCCACGAGCTCCGCGACGCGGCCGGCGTCGAGGCGCCCGGGGAAGTCCTCCACGGCGCCCAGCCGCGCCTGGAGGCGGAGCCACTCAGCGAGCGGCCGCGTCGACCCTTCGAGCGCGCGGTCCCGCGTCGCCGCGAGCCAGGAGCGCGCCGCGGGCGCCACGGCCTCCGATACGGACTCGATCGTGTCGATGCTCGCGAGCCCCATGCGCCGCGCGACCTCGGCGCGGCGCTCCCAGAGGAGCGTGACCCGCCCCGACAACGGCGCGGCACACGCCGACCACGCGTCGAGCCACGCCGCGGCCTCGTCGGGGGTGCGGAGCGCGTGCGCGAGCATCGCCGCGCGCGTGAGGTGCCCTCGGCGCGGCGCGTCGATCGCGAGGAGCGCCCCGTAGCGCTCGTGCGCCGTCGCCGCGAGCGCCTCGCGATCGATGCGCTGCTCGGCCAGGCGGAACGTCCAGCGTGCGAGCGGGGCGCGGAGCGGATCGCCCGCCGGCAGGTCGTCCAGACGCTGGAACGCCGTCCGGCCGAGGAGCGGGCGCCACGGCTCGAACGGGTCAGACTCGAGCGCCTCTCCGCGCGCGATCCGGCGGCGCCAGCGCCGCCATGCGCCCGCCGCCGCTCGGAGCCCGCGGTCGAGGGCGAGCGCGTCGAGGCGCTCCAGCGCGTCTCTGCCGTGATCCGTCATCGCGGTGGCGCCGCCGGACTCGCGTCGCGCGGCGCGGAGACTATACCCAGGGCAGCCCGCCGCCGCCCGGCGCCGGACGGTCGATCCGCCGCTCCTCCCCCGATTGTGCGAAAGCTCCCCGTCCTCCAGAACGCCCCGAGCGAGCCCGAGCGCCCGGGCCGGCAGTGGATCTGGATCGGCGGAGGGATGGCGCTGCTCTGCTGGCTGCCGCTCGCGGTGGTCGCGGCCTGGGTGGCCGCCGCGGTCGGGGCGTCGTGGCCGCTCCTGTTGTCGCTGCCGATCGCCTGTCTGGCGTCGGGTGCGCTGGTGGGCGGCTTCTGCGCCGAGCGCCCCTTGCGCAACGCCGCGCTCGCGGGGGGGCTCGCGGGGGCCGCGGGGGTCGGGCTCGCGCTCGCCCGGGGTGCCCTGATCCTCGGGGTTCCGGCGCTCGGGTTGGCGTCTCTCGCGGCCGGCGCTGCGGCGCTCGCGAGCGGGATCGGCGCGTTGCTGGCGCTTCGCGCGCGTCGGCGCGCGCGCCGGGTGGGTGGACCGAGGCCCGGGGCGACGCTACGTTCCTCTCGATGACCTCCCTCGACGACGAGCTCGCGAAGGCCGCCGAGCCGGTGGCTGAGCCGGCGGTCGAGCCGGCGCGGGCGGGCACCCCGCCCGGGGCCGAGCGTCGCGCGGGGCTCCGGCTGCTCGCGGGCCTGGTCGTGGCGGGCGGCGCGATCCTCGCGCTCGTGTTCGGGTTCGAGAGCTCGGCCGTCTACGCCAAGGGAGTGGACGAGCTGGTCGCGGAGCGAGATCGGGTCGGGCGCCGCGCGGTGCGGGTGGACGGCGTCCTCGTTCGGGGCTCGCTGGTCCGGCGCGACGACCCGTGCGAGTACCGGTTCACGCTCGAGAAGAACGGCGAGCGGCTCGACGTGCGCTACTCCCAGTGCGTCGTCCCCGACACCTTCCGGGACGTACCCGGGATCGACGTGCAGGTGACCGCCGAGGGGCGCCTCGACTCCGGTGGGTGGTTCCAGGCGACCCAGATCATGGCGAAGTGCCCGTCCAAGTACGAGGCGAAGGAGCACGCGGGCGCCGATCGAGAGTCGCCCCACGTCGTCCCCACGCTTCCCGCAGCGACCCAGGGGCGGTAGGTCAGGCACCATGTGGGACCGCTTCCTCCGCGCGTGCCGCGGCGAGCCCGTCGACACCACCCCCGTGTGGTTCATGCGGCAAGCCGGGCGCTACATGAGTGAATACCGCGCCATCCGCGCGCGCCACGGGCTGCTGGAGATCTGCCGCCGGCCGGAGCTCGCCTGCGAGGTGACGCTCCAGCCCGTGCGATCGCTCGGGGTCGACGCCGCGATCCTCTTCGCAGACATCTTGTTGCCGCTCGAGCCCATGGGGGCGCCGTTCGAGTTTGCGGCGGGCGAGGGGCCGGTGTTCGCGCGCCCGGTGCGGACGCAGGCGGACGTGGATCGGCTCCGCGTGATCGACGCCGACGAGCTGGCGCACGTCTACGAGGCGATCCGCCTCGTCCGCCGCGAGCTCGACGGCAAGACGCCGGTCATCGGCTTCGCCGGCGCGCCGTTCACCCTCGCGAGCTACGTCGTCGAGGGCGGCAAGAGCAGCACGTTCGAGCACGTGAAGGGCCTCATGTACCGCGAGCCCGAGACGTTCGCGGCGCTCCTCGCCAAGCTGGCCGAGGTGGTGCGCCGCTACCTCCGCGCGCAGGTCGCCGCCGGGGCGCAGGCCGTGCAGCTCTTCGACTCCTGGGTCGGGCAGCTCGCGCCGGACGACTACGAGCGCTTCGTCGCCCCACACTCGCGGCACGTCCTCGCCGATCTCGCGTCCACGGGGGTCCCCGTCCTCCACTTCGGGACGGGCACGGCCACGCTGCTCGAGGCGATGCGCGACGCAGGCGGGACGGTGATCGGCGTCGACTGGCGCACCCCGCTCGATCAGGCCCGCCGGCGCCTCGGCGCCTCGGTGCCGCTGCAGGGCAACCTCGACCCGCTGCTCCTCTTCGCTCCTCGGGAGCTCCTCGCGGAGCGCGTCGACGACGTCCTCCGCCGGGGCGCAGGCGGGCCTCACGTCTTCAACCTCGGTCATGGCATCCTGCCCGCGACCGATCCGGACACGGTGCGCTTCGTCGTCGACCGCGTCCACGCGGCGCGGCCGTGACCCGGGTGGTCATCGTCGGCGCCGGGGTCACCGGCCTCACCGCGGCGTGGGCGCTCCGCCGGGCACGTCCGGAGCTCGACGTGGTCGTGCTCGAGTCGCGCTCGCGCGCCGGAGGCAACGTGATCTCCGTGCGCGAGGGCGGCTTCCTGATCGACGGCGGCCCCGACGCGTTCATCCGCACCAAGCCGGACGCGGTGCAACTCTGTCGCGAGCTCGGGATCGCCGACACGCTCGCGGCGCCCCGCCCCGAGAGCCGGCGGGTCTACGTAGTGCGCCGCGGCCGCTTGCGCGAGCTCCCGGTCGGCATGTCCCTGGCGGTGCCGACTCGGCTCGGGCCGCTGTTCGGCACGCCGCTCGTCTCGTGGCGGGGGAAGCTCGACGCCGCGCTCGAGCCGCTGCGTCCGGCGGGGCGCGACCTGGCCGAGGACGAGTCCATCGAGGATTTCTTCGCGCGCCGCGTCGGTCGGGACCTCGCGCGCGACGTCGCGGGCCCGCTGCTCGCGGGCATCTACGCAGGCAACCCGCGCGAGCTCAGCCTGCGCGCCACCTTCCCGCAGCTCCTCGACCTCGAGGCGAAGCACGGCAGCCTGACGCTCGGGCTCCTCCGCGCGGCCCGCGCGCGCGCCGGTGGGCCGCAGCTCCCGCCGCGAGGCGGGTTCGCTGCCCGCCTCGACGGCGCCCTGCAGCTCGCGCGCGCGCCCGCGCCGCCGGCCGAGCCGGAGAGCCCGTTCCTCGCTCCGCGCCTCGGCATGGGCAAGCTCGTCGAGGCGCTCGCTCGAGAGCTCCCGCCTGGAGCGCTCCGCCTCGGGACTCCCGTGCGTTCGGTCCGGGTGACCGGGCGCGCCGCGCGCCTCGAGGTGCTCGTCGAGAGCGGCACCCGGCTGGAGGCGCGTCACGTCGTCCTCGCGTGTCCGGCGCACGCCGCGAGCGCCATGGTGCCGGATGAGCGCCTCGCGCGAGAGCTCGGCGGGATCGAGTACGCCTCGACCGCCACCGTCTTCTTCGCCCTCGATCGTGCGCAGGTCGCTCACCCGCTGGACGCGTCGGGGTTCATCGCGTCGGAGCGGGAGTCCGCGCTGCTCGCCGCGACCTGGGTCTCCACCAAGTGGGAGGGCCGGGCGCCGGCCGGCTCGGTGCTCCTGCGCGCGTTCGTCGGTGGGCGACGCGATCCGCGGCGCGTCGAGACCTCGACCGACGAGCAGCTCGCGCGGTTCGCTCGCCGCGAGCTCGAGCGGCTGATGGGTCCGCTCGGCCAGCCTCGCTTCATGCGCGTCTTCCGCTGGGAGCGCGCCAACCCCCAGCCGGTCGTCGGCCACCTCGCGCGGCTGAAGCGACTCGCGGCGTGCGTCGCCGCGGTCCCCGGCCTGCACCTGGCCGGGGCGGCCTACGACGGCGTCGGGATCCCGGACTGCGTCCGCCAGGCGCGCGCGGTCGCCACGCGGATCCTCGCCGAGCCGTGAGCGCGCCGCCCTCGGCGGGCGGCGTTCGGTTCCGGCGCGTGGATTCGAACCACGATTCTGGGATTCAAAGTCCCGCGTCCTGCCCTTGGACGACGCCGGAGGAAGGGCGCGGAAGGTAGCGCGCCCGGGCGCGGTCCGCATTTGGGGATCTGCGCGCCCTCCGGAACCCTCCGTCCGCCGTCGCTGTCCGGACGGGCGTGGCTCCGCCGACCTCCGGGCGCGCGTCCGCTCCAGCGCAGCGCGGCGTCGGCGGCGCCCACCCGGTGCCCGACCCGAGCCCTGGCCGCCCGGGCGCGGTCGTCGCCGGGGACGCCGGGACCGTTTCCATCTACCGTGGAGCTCCCCCGTGGACGGACGTGACCGAACCTGACGAGACGGAGGAGCGCCGGTTCATCGCGCGGCTCCAGGCTCGCGACGAGCGCGCCTTCAACGAGCTCGTGCGCCTCTACGAGCAGCGGATCTTTCGCCTGGTGCTGCGCATGCTCGGCCGCCGCGACGAGGCCGAAGACATGGCTCAGGAGGTGTTCGTCCAGGTCTTCAAGGCAGTGGGGACGTTCCGCGGCGAGTCCAAGCTCAGCACGTGGGTGTATCGGATCGCGGTCAACCTCTGCAAGAACCGCATGAAGTACCTCGCGCGCCGGCACGACAGCGCCCGGGACGAGCTCGAGCCCATCGCGGAGCGCGCGCCCCTCAGTCAGGCGAAGGGCGTGACCTTCGGCGACGTAGCGCGACCCGACCACATGGCCGAGGGCTTCGAGGTCGAGCGTGTCGTGCAGCTCTGCCTCGCGGAGCTCGACGCGGATTTTCGCGAGGTCCTCGTGCTGCGCGACGTCGAGGACCTCGCGTACGAAGAGATCGCCGACATCACCGCCTTGCCGCTCGGCACCGTGAAGAGCCGGATCCACCGCGCCCGATCGGCCCTGAAGGAGTTGGTCGAGGCCCGCCTCGGGGAGAAGATCGAATGAGCTTGGACCCCACGACCCCCGAGCCCGAGCCGGAGGCGAGCGACCCCGAGCTCGATCATGCCACGTCGGAGCGGCTGCGCGCGCTGCTCCGCGGAGGACGCGCCGAGCCCGAGCCGGAGTCTCCGCCCGATCTGCTGCGCGGAGTGCAGCGCAAGCTGCGCCAGCGGAGCCGGGGGAAGTTCTATGGCGACGAGTGGAGCACGCGCGAGGACGAGCCCCGCTACGCCTACCTGCTGACGAGCCTCGCGATGCTGCTCGCGCTGGCCGTCCTCTACGGCCTGCTCGCCTATACGTCCGGCGAGCCGATCCCGGTGGACGTGGTGCCGCAGCCGGTGAACGTCGTCGCGCCGCCGCCGCGCTAGCGGAGGGACGGCGCGCGCGCCCCACGCCCGCGCGGGCTCACTCGATCCAGCGTGCGACGACGCACGTCACGTTGTCCGGGCCGCCGTTGGCGTTCGCCGCGTCGATGAGCGCCTGGGCGCACGCGGGGAGCTCGTGGTTCGCCAGCACCAGCTCGAGGATCTTCTCGTCCGTCACCGGGCCGGAGAGTCCATCCGAGCAGAGGACGACGACGTCGCCCGCGCGCGGCGCCTCGAACCGCGTGTCGACCTTCACCGTGTCCTTCATGCCGAGCGCGCGCACGATGACGTTCTTGTGCGGGAAGTTGGCGATCTCCTCCTCGGTGAGACGCTTCATCTTCTTGTAGTCGTTCAGCAGCGAGTGGTCCTCGGTGAGCTGCTCGAGGACACCGTCGCGGACGCGGTAGACGCGGCTGTCGCCGACGTGGGCGACGTAGATGCCATCCTCGACGGCGAACAGCGCGACGACGGTCGTGCCCATGCCCCGCTGCTTCGCGTTGCGCTGCGCCTGCTCGTAGATCCGCAGGTTGCACAGCTTGATGCCGGTGATGAGGCGGTTCTCCTCGTAGCCCTTGCTCCGGTCCATCTTGTACGGCCAGGTCCGCTCCGGGTCGTCCGCGGTCGCGGCGAAGAACTCGTGGAGCGTGTCGACCGCCATCTTCGACGCGATCTCCCCCGAGGCGTGCCCACCCATGCCGTCCGCCACCACGTACAGCCCGAAGTCCGCCATGATGGCGAAGTTGTCTTCGTTGTGGTTTCGCTTGCGACCCACATCGGTCTGCCCGGCGACTTCGATGCGGAGCGGCTTCGTCACGGTGGGTTCGCGCGAGCCCGGGGCTCGGGGCGATATTGGCGCCGAAAGCAGGGCCGCTGTCAATCGTCTCGTCGGCCGGGGGCTCCTCGCCGCGCCGCGGGAGGCGCCGCTCCGCGCCGCCTCCCGGGGGGACGGTCCCTCGAACGGCCCCCGACGCGCCCTCGGTGGGCCGGCCTCGGGCGGCTCGGGCCGCTCCACCGCTGGGGCGGGCGCGCGCCCCCGGGACCGGGCCCGGCGCGCGGCCGCGCTCCGCTCGCGGCGCTCAGCGTGCCGGGCGGTCGAGCCGCTCCACGCCGTCGGCGGTCGCCACCAGCACGACGTCGGCCCGCTGGACGAACAGCCCCGTCTCCACGATCCCCGGGATCGCCCGCAGGCGGGCGTCCAGCTCCGCGGGGCGGTCGATCGTCCCGGCGTGAAGATCCGCCAGGTAGTTGCCCGCGTCGGACCTCCACGGCGCGCCGTCGCGCGCGCGGAGCTCCACCCGGCCGAAGCTCGCGAGCCGCGCGAGCGTCGCGTCCCGCCCGAACGCGAGGATCTCGAGCGGCACCGGCCACCGCTCTCCCAGTCGCCGCGAACGCTTGCTGGCGTCCACGACGATGACGTTCAGGCGAGCCGCCTCGTTCACGATCTTCTCGCGCGTGTGGCACCCGCCGCCGCCCTTCACGAGGTCGAGCGCGTCGCTCACCTCGTCGGCACCGTCGACACAGACGTCGATCGACCAGGGCCCGTCGTCCGGGGCGAGCGGGATGCCGAGCGCCTCGGCCTGCGCGCGGCTCGCCTCGCTGGTTGGCACGCCACGCAGCGCGCGTCCTGCAGCGACGAGGGCGCCCACGCCGTCGATGAAGAGCCGCGCGGTCGAGCCCGACCCGAGCCCGATCGTCCCGGCCGCGGGGAGCAACTCCAGCGCGGCCTCCGCCGCGCGACGTTTGGGGTCCACTCGAGGATCATCTCACGATCGCGCGTGGGCGGCGAGGGGAGAGGACGCGCGGGGCGACGACGGGGCCGCACGCCGCCTGCGCCACGGGCGCCGCCCGAATCGAGCGGCGCGCCCACCGGGACCGTGCGATGCTTCGCCCCGGTGTCCACGAACCTCGTGCGGCTCCGCCGCCACGCCGCCGACCCGCTCGATCACGCCCTCGCGCGCCTCGAGCGGACGATGCACGAGAAGCGGAGCCTCGAGCCCGAAGACCTCCGGTCCATCGCTCGGGCGACGCACCAGCCGGAGGCGGCCGTCTTCGGTGTGGCGACGTTCTACTCCGATCTCGGCGTGCGGCGTGTGGGTCGCACGCGCGTGAAGGTCTGCAAGGGGACGGCGTGTCACGCCGCGAGCGCGGGGGCGCCGATCGGCTGGTTCGAGGCCGCCCTCGGCGTGCGCGAGGGGGAGACGAGCGCGGACGGCGCCGTGTCCCTCGAGGGCGTGTATTGCCTCGGTCGCTGCCATGCGTCACCGGCGGCGCAGGTCGAGGACGCCGTGCACGATCGGCTCACCCCAGCCAGCGTGGCCGCCCTCGCCGCCGATCTCGACCGCGCGTCGCGCGCCGACGCTCCGCCGAGCGCGCCCGAGTGCGTCGTGCATGGGTGCCCGCCCGTCGTCCTCGAGCGCCTCGCGCGCGGCGTGGACGCCACCCGGCTCGGCGTCGCGCGGGATCACGGCGTCTTCGGCGGGCTGGCGCGGGCCCTCGAGCGTTCGCCCGCGGAGGTCCTGGGCGACATCGAGCGCTCGGGTCTGAGGGGCCGCGGCGGCGCCGGCTTCCCCACCGGGACGAAGCTCCGGCTCGTGGCCGAGCACGCCGGCCGCGCCGGGCGAGCCTACGTCGTCTGCAACGCGGACGAGGGTGACCCCGGATCCTACATCGACCAGGCGATCCTCGAGCGGGACCCGTTCGCGGTCCTCGAAGGGATGGCGATCGCCGCGCGCGCCGTCGGCGCGGATCAAGGGGTCGTCTACGTCCGCAGCGAGTACCCGGCGGCCATCGCCGTCCTCCGCGCCGCCGTCGAGGCCGTGCGCAGCGCCGGCTGGCCGGGAGCGGGGCCTGGCGGCTCCGGCTTCTCCTTCCGCGTCGCGATCGTCGTCGGCGCGGGCTCCTACGTGTGCGGTGAGGAGACGGCGCTGCTGCGGTCGGCCGAGGGCCAGCGCGGGATGGTCAGCGCCCGCCCGCCCTTCCCGGCGGAGCGCGGCCTCTTCGGCTTGCCCACCGTCGTGAACAACGTGGAGACGCTCGCCAGCCTCGGGTGGATCCTGAGGCACGGCGGGGCTGCCTACGCGGCGCTCGGCACGGGGAGGAGCCGCGGGACCAAGGCGTTCTCTCTGAACGAGCGCTTCCGTCGCCCCGGGATCTACGAGCTCGAGCTCGGGACGCCGGCGCGGGTGCTCCTCGAGGAGCTCGGCGGCGGGATGCAGAGCGGGCGCCCGCTGAAGGCGTTCCAGATCGGGGGTCCCCTCGGCGGGATCCTCACCCCGGCCCACCTGGAGACGCCGCTCGGCTTCGAGGAGCTGGAGGCCGTGGGGGGGCTCCTCGGGCATGGCAGCGTGGTCGCGTGGGACGCGGACGCCGACCTGCGCTCGGTCGCCGAGCACCTGCTCGAGTTCGGCGAGGCGGAGTCGTGCGGCAAGTGTTTCCCCTGTCGGCTCGGCACGCGCCGCGCCCTCGAGCTCGTCCGCGGGCTCGCCGCCTCGCCGTCACGCGCCGCGGCCGAGGCGGATCTCGTGCTGGTCGAGGAGATCTGCGAGACGATGCGCCTCGGCTCCCTGTGCGCCCACGGCGGATCGTTGCCAGCGCCCATCGGCGCGATCCTGCGGGAGTTCCGCCACGAGCTCCTCCGGGGGGTGCCGTGAGCGAGCGCGGCCGGCTCGGCGAAGAGCAGCTCGTCCGCCTCGTGCTCGACGGCCGCGAGGTGAGCGCGAGCCCCCGCGCCACCGTGCTCGATGTGGCTCGCCGAGAGCGCGTCCACATCCCGACCCTCTGCTATGATCCAAGGCTCGCGCCCTACGGCGCGTGCCGGGTCTGCCTCGTCGGCGTCCGAGGCGCTCGCGGTCCCGTGGCCGCCTGCACCACCCCGGTGCGCGACGGCATGGTGGTCGACACCCGCGATCCCTTGGCGACGAAGGTGGCCCGCGGGGTGGTCGAGCTGGTGCTCAGCGACTACCCGCGCGAGGCGCTCGAGCGCGGGGGCGATCGCAATGAGCTGCGTGACGTCGCCCGCCACTTCGGGATCGCGGACAGCCGGTTCCGCGGCGAGCGCCACGCGTACGTCCGTGACGACCGCCACCCGTACCTGAAGCTCGATCTGAACGAGTGCATCGTGTGCGGTCGCTGCGTGCGCGCGTGCGACGAACAGCAGGGCACCTTCGCGCTCGCGTACGCGGGCCGGGGCTGGGCGACGCGGATCGCCGTCGGGATCGACGACGGCTTCGCCGATTCGGCGTGCGTCTCGTGCGGTGCCTGCGTCGCCACCTGCCCGACGGGCGCGCTCGACGAGGCGGCCTTCCGCGCCAGCGAGTCGGTCGACCGGGTGGTCCGCACCACGTGCGGCTACTGCGGGGTCGGCTGCGGGCTCGACGTGAGCGTGCGCGACGACCGCGTGATCGCGATCGAGCCCGGGCCCGACGCGCCGGCGAACCTGGGCCACGCGTGCGTGAAAGGGCGCTTCGCTCACCAGTACGCGCGCGCGGCGGACCGCCTCCGCTCGCCGCTGCTGCGTCGCCCGGACGGCACCTGGCGCGACGCGGGATGGGACGAAGCGCTCGGCTTCGTCGCCGGGCGCCTCCGCGACCTGGTCGATCGCCACGGCCCGAGCGCGGTGGCCTTCGTGTCCTCCAGTCGCTGCACCAACGAGGAGAACTTCGTCCTGCAGAAGCTCGCGCGCGCCGCGCTCGGGACGAACAACATCGACAACTGTTCCCGCGTCTGCCACTCGCCGAGCTCCTACGGGCTCATCCAGTCTTTCGGCGAGTCGGGGGGCACGAACTCCTTCGCGGACGTCGACCTGGCGCGCTGCTGCTTCGTGACGGGCGCCAACCCGACCGAGGCGCACCCGGTGTTCGGGGCTCGCATCAAGGCGGCGGTCCTGCGCGGCGCCAAGCTCATCGTCGCCGACCCTCGTCGCATCGAGCTCGCGGCGATGGCGGACGTCTTCCTCCAGCTCCGTCCCGGATCGAACGTCGCCCTCTACCACGGGCTCGCGCACGTCCTGGTCCGGGACGCGCTCGTCGACGAGGCGTTCCTCGCCACCCGCGTCGACGACGTGGAGGCGTTCCGCGCGTACATCGCCTCGTGGGATCCCGCGCGGTCGGCGGAGCTCACCGGGGTCGCCCCCGCGGATCTCGAGCGCGCCGCGCACCTCTACGCGGAGAGCTCGCCGGCGGGCATCTACTACGGGCTCGGCGTGACCGAGCACGCCCACGGCGTGGACGGCGTGCGCGCGCTGGCGAACCTCGCCATCCTCACCGGGAACCTCGGGCGGCGGGGCGCGGGCGTGAACCCGCTCCGCGGTCAGAACAACGTGCAGGGCGCGAGCGACGTGGGCGCGCTGCCCTCCACCTTCACCATGTACCGGGCGACGACGAACGACGCGGTTCGCTCCGAGTTCGAGCGGGAGTGGGGGCGGCCCTTGCCGGCGGCGAGGGGGCTCATGATCCCCGAGATGTTCACCGCGGCGATCGCCGGGTCGCTGCGCGCGCTCTACGTCTTCGGCGAGGACGTGGCGCAGACGGACCCGAACGCGCTCCACGTGGAGCAGGCGCTCCGGGCGCTCGAGCTGCTCGTGGTGCACGATCCCTTCGAGAACGCCACCGCGCGCCTCGCCCACGCGGTGCTCCCCGGCTCGACCTTCCTCGAGAAGACGGGGACGTTCACCAACGCCGAGCGGCGGATCCAGCTGGTCCGCCAGGCGGTGCCGCTGCCCGCCGGGGTCCGGCAGGATCTCGACGTGCTGCTCGAGCTCTCCGCGCGGCTCGGCTACCCAATGCCCGCGACGACCCCGGCCGAGGTGATGGACGAGATCGCGAGACTCACGCCCGCCTGGCGCGGGGTGAGCCACGCACGGCTCGGCACCCGCGGCCTGCAGTGGCCGGTGCCGGCCGCCGATCACCCGGGCACGGAGGTGCTGTTCGCCGACGGCCGGTTCGCTACTCCGAACGGGCGCGCGCGGCTCTGCCCGGTCGAGTGGCGGCCGCCTGGCGAGGAGCCGACCGCGGAGCTGCCCTTCGTGCTGGTCACCGGCCGGCGCCTCGCGCACTACAACTCCGGCACCCAGACGCGGCGGACGGAGAACGTCACGCTCCAGCCCGAGGATCCCATCGAGCTCCACCCGGCAGACGCCGCGCGCCTCGGCGTCCACGAGGGCGATCGCGTGGCGATCGTCAGCGCGCGCGCGCGCGTCGAGGGGCACGCCTCCCTCACCACGCGGGTCGCGCTCGGGAACGTGTTCTGCGCGTTCCACTTCCCGGAGATGAGGGTGAACGAGCTCACCAGTAGCCACGCCGATCCGTACGTCGCGTGTCCCGAGTACAAGGTCACCGCCGTCCGCGTCGAGCGGATCGGCCCCGCGCCCTCGGCGTCGCCGCGCGCCGCGCGCGCGTTTCGCCCCGACGCACACGACGCATGAGCGCGGCGCCGGACCGCGTCGTCCCCGTGCTCCGCGTCGAGGCGGGCGCACGTTCCTTCGTCGACGACCGCGTGGTCGCCGAGGAGCCGCTCGAGATCCGAGTCGCGGGTGAGCCGCTCGCCGTCACGATGCGGACGCCGGGCCACGATCGCGAGCTGGCGCTCGGGTTCCTCTTCGGTGAGGGGCTCGTGCGCGGCGCGAGCGAGGTCGCGTCGCTGGCCCACTGCGGGCGTCCCGGCGACGAGGGTTGGGGCAACGTGATCGACGTGACGCTCGTCGGTGGCGTCCACGTCGACGCGCGCGATCCCGACGCGCCGTTCGCGCGGCGCGGGACGATCACCGCCGCGTGTGGCGTCTGCGGTCGTCGCAGCATCGACGACCTCCTGGCACGAGTCGTGCCGGCCCTCCCGGCGGCGCCGCCGGCGCTCACCCTGTTGGATCGAGCGGCGAGCGTGCTCCGCCAGGGGCTCCCGCTCTTCGTGGCCACGGGCGGCTGTCATGCCGCGGCGCTCGTCGAGCCGGGCGGCGCCCTGCGGGCCGCCTTCGAGGACGTGGGGCGCCACAACGCGGTCGACAAGCTCGTCGGAGCGATGCTCCTCGAGGGGAGCGTCCCCCTTCGGGGGTGCGTGCTCGCGGTGAGCGGCCGGACCAGCTTCGAGATCGTGCAGAAGGCCGCGGTCGCGGGCGTCGCCGCCGTGGTGGGGCTCTCCGCACCCAGCTCGCTCGCCGTCGACCTCGCTCGGCGCGCCGGGCTGATGCTCGCCGGGTTCGCGCGGGCGGGGCGGCTCGGGATCTACGCCGGCGAGCCGGTGCCCGAGTGACGGCGCGGTCGGCCCGGGCGGTACGGGCCTTGCACTTGCGGGGGGGATGAGCCCGAGGCGTATCGTTCTTGCTACAGGCGCGCTGCTCCTCGTGGTGACGGCGGCACGGAGAGTGGGCGCGAGCGGCACAGAGGAGGTCGAGCTCGGCGCGGGCGCGGGGGCAGGGACGGGGGGATGGGCATGCGGCCCCACCGTCCGGACGACGTACGCCGGCGCCTATGGCGGCGCGCGTCACCGCGAGGAGACCCCGGGGCCCGACCGCGGCGGGGGCTTCGACGCCGATCTCTCGATCGCCGTGCACCAGGAGTCGCACCAGCTCGTCGACTGCGGCGGTGATGAGGGCTGCGACCCGCCCGACGACGGGGTCGTCCCCGGCGTCGGCGCCCGCGTCGGGTGGAGCTGGCGGTGGTTCGGCGTGCGGGCAGGGGGGCTCGCGCTGGCCGCGTGGGGCCGCGAGCGCGGCCGCGCGTGGGCGGTGCTGCCCCAGCTCGAGCTCGGCGTGGGGCCCGAGGAGCGCTTCCGTGGCTACCTGGGCTACGGGAGCCCCCTCCCCCAGCTCGCGCGGCACCCGGGGCTCTATCTCGGGGCGACGTTCCCGGCGGGGGCGCTTCGACTCGACACCTACGCTGGCATGTTCCGCACCGGGCCGTCCTACCAGGTGTTGGGGCTCCAGCTCGTCACGGCGGCGCTCCTCCCCGTCGACGACGGCGCGACCGCCCTCAGGATCGGCGCGAACCTCGGCGCAGGTCGGGGCGACGCGCCGTCCTACGGGGCGAGCATCGGCGTGGTCAGCCGCTTCTGAGCGCGGCCCCAGGCCGAGCCTCGTCGCGATCGCACGTCGACCGGCGCGCGCGCCGATGGTAGGCGTCCACCGCGTGGAGCACGGTTCCGGCTTCGCCGACTCCCCCGGCGCGGTCGTGGGCTGGCGGCGTCTCGCGGAGATCGCGGGGGTCTTTCTGCGACTCGGCTGCACGTCCTTCGGTGGCCCGATCGCGCACCTGGGCTACTTCCGCGCGGAGCTGGTCGAGAAGCGCCGCTGGCTGGACGACGCGCGGTACGGCGATCTCGTCGCGCTGGCGCAGTTCCTCCCCGGCCCAGCGAGCAGTCAGGTGGTGTTCGCGCTGGGCATGCACCGCGGCGGGGTGCTCGGCGCGGTGGTCGCGTCGCTCGGCTTCACGCTGCCGTCCGCGCTGCTCCTCCTCACCTTCGCGCACGGCGTGGCGAGCGCTCCCGACCTCCGTGGCGCGGGCTGGCTGCACGGCCTCGAGCTCGCGGCCGTCGCCGTGGTCGCCAGCGCGGTGTGGGGCATGGGGCGGTCGCTCTGCCCCGATCGCGCACGCCGATCCCTCTGCCTCGCCGGGGCGGCCGTCCTGCTCGTGGCGCCCGGCGCGGCGACGCAGCTCGGCGTCATCACTCTCGGCGCCCTCGTCGGCTGGTGGCGCTACCGCGACCGACCCGCCGGCGCGGAGGCGCCGCCGGTGGCGGCGGTGCGGAGCCACCGCGCCGCGCTGGCTTCGCTGGCGGTGTTCGCGACCCTGCTCGTCGTGCTCCCGTGGCTCGCGGCCAGGACGGGGGCGCGCTCGCTCCTGGCGTTCGACGCCTTCTACCGATCGGGCTCGCTCGTGTTCGGCGGCGGGCACGTGGTGTTGCCTCTGCTGCGGGCGGAGGTGGTGCCGCGCGGGTGGCTGACCGACGATCAGTTCCTCGCCGGGTATGCGGCAGCGCAGGCGGTGCCCGGGCCGATGTTCTCGTTCGCGGCCTACCTCGGCGCGGCGATGTCGCCGGGCCCGGGCGCGTGGCGGAGCGGCCTCGGATGCCTGGCCGCGATCTTCCTCCCCGCCTGGCTCCTCATGGGCGGTGTGCTCCCGTTCTGGCAGCGGCTCCGCTCCAGGCCCTGGATCCAGGCCGGGATCGCCGGCGCGAACGCGGCCGTCGTCGGCGTGCTGCTCGCCGCGCTCTACGATCCCATCTTCACGCAGAGCGTCGCGGGTCCGCGCGACTTCGTCCTGGCGCTGGTGGCGTTCGGCGCGCTCGAGCACTGGCGGGCGCCTGCCTGGCTGATCGTCGCCGCCTGCGCGGTCGCCGGGGGCGGGCTCCCCGGCGCCTAGGGGTCGTCGCCTTCATCGCCTGGACTCGGTCGCGCTCTCGCCGTCGTCCAGCAGGCGGGACCTGCGCGCAGCAGGCTGCCTCGCCTAACATCCGCCGCGCGCCCGATGCCGACTCTCCCCGGACCCAGCTCGCCAGCGCTCACGCCCGCCCACGGCGTCCTCCTGCTCGCCGTCTTCGGAGCCGTGATGTTCGCGCTCACGGTGGCGCTCAGCGGGGCCGAGCGCTCCGACACCGAGGCGTTCCTCGTCGCGAACCGGCGGACGTCGGTGGGCGTCGGCGCGCTGTCCATCGCGGCGACCTGGATCTGGGCGCCCGCGCTGTTCGTCTCGTCCCAGCAGGCGTACCAGCACGGGGTCGCCGGGGTGTTCTGGTTCGTCGCGCCCAACGTGGCCGCCCTCGTGCTCTTCGGGTTCGTCGCGGCGCGCATCCGCAGAGCGTTTCCCGAGGGGTATACGCTCCCCCAGCTGATCGAGCAGCGCTACGGCCCGCGCGTGCATGCGGCGTACCTGGTTGGCTTCCTCGGGCTCCAGGTCTGCTCCCTGGCGGTGCAGCTGGTGGCGGGAGCGCTCACGCTCGAGCGGCTGACGGGGCTGGGCTACGCCGCGGGCGTCGCCGGGCTGGCGGCCGTCTTGCTCTCGTATTCACTCGTGAGCGGGCTCCGCGCGTCGCTCCTCACCGATGTCCTGCAGATGACGATGATCCTCGGCATCGTCGCCCTCGCCGTCCCGTGGACGGTCTCGGCCGCCGGAGGGTGGGGCGCGATCGAGGGCGGGCTCCGCGGTGTGAGTCGAGTGAGCGGCGTCTTCGACGCAAAGGTCGCGTGGTCCTATGGCGTCGTGATGACCCTCGGGCTCCTCGCGGGGCCGCTCGGTGATCAGATGCACTGGCAGCGCGCGTTCGCGTTGCCGGAGCGCAGCGTCCGGCCGGCGTTCCTCCTCGGGGCGGCGGTGTTCGCCGTGGTCCCGCTCGCGCTCGCGCTCCTCGGCTTCGTCGCGGCGGCGCGGGTCGCGAGCGAGGGCTGGATCGTCGCCGATCCCCAGCTCGCGGGCTACGTGGCCGTCGAGCGGCTCGGGCCGAGTTGGCTCACGATCGGCTTCGTCGTGATGCTCCTCTGCGGGCTCGCCTCGACGGGCGACAGCGCGCTGTGCGCGGCGTCGTCGCTGGTCGCGGTCGACGTGCACGCGCGCTACCTCTCGCCGTCCCCGAGCGCAGCCTCCACGCTGCGGGTCATGCGGTGGACCATGGTCGCGCTGAGCGTCGCTGCGGTCGCGATCGCCTGGCTCCGGATCCCGATCCTGTGGCTGTTCCTCTTCTACGGCTCGCTCCGGGCGGCGTACCTGCTGCCGACGCTGCTCACCCTCTATGCGCCAAGGTGGGTCGACGCGCGGGGGATGCTCGCGGGCGTCGTCGGGGCGCTCGTCATCGGGCTGCCCTTGTTCGTCTACGGAGCCCTCACGAAGCAACCCGACTGGCAGGTCGCAGGCACGTGCACCCTCGTGGCCCTCTCGGGCTCGTTGGCGGTCGTGGTCCGGGCGCGCCGCCGTCGGCAGCTCGAACCGCCCGCGCCGGCGGAGGCGCCGTCGTGAGGGGACGTCCGCCCGCGCGCGAGATCCACGTCGCTCGACAGCCCGGACTCCGCGCGGTAGAGCTTCACCGAGCCGGCGGTGTCGCGCGGTCGCGGGAAACGAGCCATGAGCACGCAGCCTGAGGTGCTGGTCGTCGACGACGACGCTCGTGGGCGCGCCGTCGTGCTCGGCTACCTGCGGAGCAAGTACCGGGTCCACGAGGCGGAGTCTGGCCCCGCCGCGCTCGCGTTCCTCGAGCGGCAGCTGGTCGACGTGGTGCTGCTCGACGTGATGATGCCGGGCATGAGCGGCTTCGACGTTTGCCGCGAGGTGAAGCGCCGTTACGTCGAGCCGTACCTCCCGGTGCTTCTGCTCACGGCGCTGAGCGACCAGGACGATCGGAACACCGGGCTCGCGGCGGGCGCGGACGACTTCCTCGTGAAGCCGGTCGATCGCCGCGAGCTGGAGCTCCGGGTGGCGGCCTTCGTCCGTCTCCGCCGGCAGGATGAGGCGATCCGGGCGCAGCTCGCGGAGATCGCGCGGGTCTCCGCGTCGCGGGACGAGCTGGTCGGCCTGCTCGCACACGACGTGGGGAACGCTCTCAACTCGGTGCAGCTCAACCTGCGAGTCCTCGGCAAGCGCCTCGAGGCTGCGGGCGTCGCCGGCGTCGGCCCGGCGCTGGAGCGCGCGTCGGCCAGCACCAAGGCGGCGAGCGAGCGCGTGGCCGACGTGCTCCAGGTCCGGCTGCTCGAGGACGGCGCTCGTCAGCTCCGGCGCGAGCCGATCGTGCTCCGGGATCTGGTGGCCGGCCTGGTCGAGCGGCTGGCCGCGGTGGCGGAGGAGTCGCACGTCTCGCTGGTGGCGGAGGTCGAGTGCTGTCAGCCGATCTCCGTCGACGGGCGCCTCATCACCCGCGCCATCGAGAACCTCGTCGTGAACGCGATCCACCACTCCCCCGAGGGCGGGACGGTCCGCGTGCGCGGAGCGCCGACGCCCGAGGGCTGCGAGCTCGAGGTCATCGATCAGGGCCCCGGGGTCCCGGACGCGGTCAAGGAAGAGGTCTTCGTGAAGTTCAAGACCGCGGATCGCAGCGGGCGTGGCCGCAAGGGGTACGGGCTGGGCCTGTACATGGTGCGCGCCACCGCCGAGTTGCACGAGGGCTCGGTCGAGGTCCTCGACGCTCCGGGCGGCGGCGCGTCGTTCCGGCTCCGCCTCCCCGGCGCGCGGGGGCCAGCGGCCAGCCCGTCGTGAGGCGCCGGGCCCGGGCGCTCGCCGGCTGGACGTTCGGCGCCTGGTCGCTCCGCGGCAAGCTGCTCGCGCTGGTGCTGGCCTCGGCGGTGCTGCCCGTGGCGTTGACGGCGGCGCTCGGGTTCTTCGCGGCGCGCGATCAGCTCGAGAGCGGCGCGGAGGCGCTGCTCCGCGCCCGCACCGAGCAGCTCGCCGCGAGCCTCGAGGAGCTCCACCGGGGGCGGCTCGAGAACCTCGCGGAGCTCGCGCGGGCGCCCGACCTCGCGCGCTTCGCGAGCGCGCCCCCGGCCGAGTACGTCGTGCGTGAGCCAGCCGCGCGGTCGCTGCTCGCCGCGCGCGCCGCAGGCGACTCTGAGGTGATCGCGATCGAGGTGCGGGACGCGGGCCCGGCGCCGATGCTGCTCGTGGGCCCGTCGGGCGTCGTCGTCCCGCGCTCGCTCCGTGAGCGCGGCGCGAGCGCCCCCTCGGTCTCCACCGTGTTCCTCGGCCCGGCGGTGCTCGGGAGCCCGCCGCTCGTCTCCTACGCCGTCCCGGTGCCGGCGTCTCAGGGCCGCGTCTATCTGGTGGCGCACTATCGCGCCGCAGCCCTCTGGGCGCGCGTCGAGGGCGCGAACGGCTCGGCAGGCGAGGGGAGCTTCGCCGTGCTGCTCGATGAGCACGGCGTCCGCATCGCGCACGGCAAGCTCCCCGAGCTCGTGTTCGTCCCGACCCGGTGGCTCCCGACGCCCGCGGCCGAGGCCGTGATCGCGGACGAGCTCTACGGCGCCCGCACCCGCGCGCTCGTCGCGACGCCTATCGGGTTCGAGGGCTCGGACCCAGCCGCCGACGTGTCACGGACGAACCGCGTCTTCGTCCCAGGCACCCGGGAGTGGAGCCGGTTCGCCCGGCGCGCCGTCACGAACGCGGGCTGGACGGTCGCGCTCTTCGTCGGCGAGCGAACGCTGCTCGCGCCGGTCGAGCGACAGCTCCTGCACTCGCTCGTCGCGGCGGTCGCGCTCATCTTGCTCGCCCTGGCGGTCGGCGCTGCGGTGTCGCATCGCATCCTGCGCCCGGTCCGCGAGCTCACCGCCGCGGTCGACCGCTTCGGCCACGGGGAGCTGGACGCCCGCGTCCCGGTGCACGATCCGGACGAGGTGGGCGCGCTCGCCGGAGCCTTCAACGACATGGCGGAGGCGCTCGCCGCGAGAGAGGAGGTCCTCGAGCGGAAGGTCACCGAGCGTACCGCCGAGCTCGAAGCCGCGAACGGAGAGCTGGTCGTTCGGCAGGAGGAGCTCTCGCGCAAGAACGCCGAGGTCGAGCGCGCGAACCAGGTGAAGTCCGAGTTCATCGCCAACATGTCGCACGAGCTGCGCACGCCGCTCAACGCGGTGATCGGCTTCTCGGAGCTGCTGCTCGACGAGACCGAGGCGCCGCTGGGCGCCGACCAGCGCCGCTGGGTCGAGGACATCCGCGCCAGCGGGAAGCACCTCCTCGGGTTGATCAACTCCATCCTCGATATGGCGAAGATCGAGGCCGGTCACCTCGATCTCACGCTGGAGCCGCTCGAGCCCGCGGTCAGCCTCGGCGAGGCGGCGATGCTCGTGGAGACGGCCGCCCGCAAGAAGCACGTCCAGGTCGCGCAGCACGTGGAGACCTCCCGCTGGGTGCGGGCGGACGCCGCGCGCCTCCGCCAGGTGCTGGTGAACCTGCTCGCCAACGCCGTGAAGGTCACCCGTGAAGGGACACGAGTGGAGGTCGGCGTACGGGACGCCGGCGACGCGCTGCGCTTCTGGGTACGGGATCAAGGCCCCGGCATCGACGCCGCCCTCGTCCCTCGCCTGTTCACGCCGTTCGTGCAGGGGGAGAGCCCGCTCGTGAAGTCGCACGAGGGGACGGGCCTGGGCCTCGCGATCAGCCGCAAGCTGGTGGAGCGCCAGGGGGGTAGCATCCGGGTGGCACAGACGGAAGGCACCGGAACCACAGTGGAATTCGAGTTGCCGTCTGCCCCTTGCGGATCCTGACCGATCGGCCAAGATCTAGTCCGAGGTGACCATGGACATCCCCCAGCTCCCGTTCAATCGCCGCGCCGCTGCCATCAACCGCTCGATCGAGGAGGCGACCAACACCGCCCTGCGGGTCTGGGACACCGTCCTCGGCCGCACCGGCTTCGGCGGCCGCGCCGCGCACTACGACGACGTGCACTACGAGTTCATCGGCGGTCCGAGCGACGTGCTCCGGAAGAAGCACTACGACAAGAGCCTGCGCCTGCTGTGGAAGGCCGAGCCCGTGCTGCCGTGGGCGAGCTTCCGGGACGCCTCCGACGTCGAACGCCAGGCGCACGAGCGCGCCATCTTCGATCTGGCGGACAAGAACATGACGGGCGAGGAGCGGGAGGCGCGCACGCGCATCCAGAGCGAGGAGTTCCGGGCGCTGCTCGACCGCAGCTACACGCCCGAGCAGAAGCGCGCGGTGGTCTCCGTCCTCGCCGCGATCGGGCACGGCGAGGCCTACGCGTGGCTCGTCTCCGCCAGCCTGATGAACGAGGTGAAGAGCACCGGCGCTCGGGCCGCGCTCACCATGCAGATCGTGGAGGAGGCGAAGCACTTCGTCGTGATGCGCGAGCTGGTCCAGGCGTTCGGCGTGCCCGTGCCGCGGCAGAGCGCGTGGGAGTACCTCATGCTGGAGCGGACGCTGAAGGCGAAGGGGCTGGATCGCTTCTTCGGGATGAACGTGCTCGTCGAGACCATCGCGCTCAGCATCTTCGGCCTGCTGTCCACCCACCCCGGCCTCGAGGTCCTGCGGCTCTTCCACCTCGACGAGTCGCGCCACACGGCGCTCCCCGCCAACTACTTCAAGGAGTTCCCGATGGCGGAGCGTGACGCCATGAGCCGCAGGCGGCAGCTCACGCGGATGAGCATGGCGCTACCGGCGCTGCCGCTCGTCATGTACCTCGAGCCGGAGCTGGCCGTGCTCGGGATCGACGCGTTCGACTTCGCCGGCTCCGTCATGCGCAAGACCTTCCACCTCTCCGTCCGGTCGGGCTTCCTCGACCAGCGCCTCGCCAAGCGCCAGAGCGAGGCCTTCAACCGACTCCTGAACCTCTACTGCAAGGCCACACGGCCCGGGCACCAGTTCAAGGATTTCATGTCTGCCGACACGACCCAGGGCGAGAAGGAACGCGCCGTCGAGCGTGACATCTACGGCGCGGCGGCGTAGGCGGGCCGCGCGCGGCGATCCGCTCGCGCGCGCCGAGATCGGCGCGCGCGGCGGGCTCCGCGCGGGGCGGCGCGAGTGGCTCGCGGGCGTCGCCGCGGCGGGCGCGACCCTGGCCCTCCCCGGCTGCGGAGTGGACGAGCCGGTCGCGGCGGCCGCGCCGTCCGCCCGGTTCCGGTGGGGCGTGGGGATCGAGAACACGTGGATGGTGCAGGCCGATCCTGCGCTCGACGGGCGGCGGCGCGCGCTCGACGAGCTCGCGCTCACCGGCCACTACGAGCGATGGCGCTACGATCTCGAGCTCGTAGCGGGGCTGGGCGTCTCGCTCGTCCGCTACGGGCATCCCTGGGCGTCCCTCGAGCCGGCGCCCGGCGTGTACGACTGGTCCTCGCTCGACGCGCCGATCGATCGCCTCGTCGCGCTCGGGCTCGAGCCGGTCCTCGACCTGCTGCACTACGGCGCGCCCGCGTGGATGCGGATGGGGATCGGCGACCCGCGCTTCGAGGAGGCGTTCGCGTCGTTCGCCGAGGCGGCCGCTCGGCACTTCCGGGGGAGGGTGCGGGAGTTCACGGTCTGCAACGAGCCCCAGGTGTCCGCGGCGTTCTCGGGCTCCCTCGGCGTGTGGCCGCCGTACGGCCGGTCCCTCTCCGAGTGGGCGCGGCTCGGCGCGCGGATCGCCCGGGCGATGGTGATGGCGACGCGGGCGATCCGAAGCGTCTCTCCCGCGGCCGCGATCGTCAGCGTGGATCCCGTGAACTGGCTGCTCGCGGACGCGCTCATCTCCGCGTTGCCGGTCGACCCGGCCGCGCTCGAGGCGCTGCGGGTCGATGCTGGGTCGTTCCCCGCGTGCCTCGCCTACGGAGACATCGGCGCCGGCCACGCGCTCTGGTCGAGGCTGGTGGAGCTCGGCGTCGAGCCGAGCGCGCTCGAGTGGCTGCACGCGCACGGGGCGCCCCCGGACATCGTCGGTTACAACCACTACCCCGATCTGGCGCGGCCGCTCGGCACGGACTTCACCCGCGGCGGCGTGATCCCGCTCGACGAGGGCGCGCGGGACGCGGTCGAGCAGGTGGAGGCGGCCCTGCGTCGGGTGCACGGACGCCACGGCCGGCCGATCCTGCTGACCGAGACGAGCGCCGGGCTCACCGGGGATGCCCGCGCTGCCTACGCGCGAGCCCTCGGCGCGATGGCCGAGCGCATGCTGGGCGAGGGCCTCCCGCTACGGGGCATCGTCTGGTGGCCGCTCGTGCAGGCCGCCCAGTGGGCGTACCGTGAGCTGCCGGACACGCCGCTCGCGGAGTTCCTCACCCCCGGCGGCTGGAACAACGCGCTCTACGACCTCGGACCGGGGCTCGAGCGGGTGCCGACGCCGGCGGTGCAGGCGCTCCGCGAGACCGTCGCGCGCCCACAGCAGTGACCGGACCGGCGCGCTTGACGCTCTGCCCCCCGGCGGCCAGATCCAGGACACGTTGGCCGACGTCCTCTTCATCCATCCGAGCGGCCACCTGAACGATCTCGTCGTCCCGGCGGGCGCGATCACGTGCATGAACGCCGTCGCCGCGTCGAAGCTGGGCCGCTACTCCTTCGAGGTGAGCGACGAGGAGATCCAGCGCGCGCGCGTCATCTGCATCGACGTACATTGGGCGCTGGCGCTCGGTGGTTTCGGCGAGCTGGTCGCGCACGTGCGCCGCCTCGCCCCGGCGGTCCCCATCGTCGTCGGGGGGATCACCGCCGGCCACTTCCCTGGGGACCTGCTCGACGAGTACGCGGTCGACTGGGTGCTGCAGGGGGACTCCGAGGCAAGCTTCGCGTGTCTCGTCGAGGCGCTGCTCGCCGGCCGCGATCCGGGCGCTCTCCCCAACGTCCACGGCCGCGGGCGCCAGGCGCCGCGCGCTCGGATGACCTCCGAGGCCCTCGACGTCACCGACCCGCTCACCGCCGACTGGTTCCCGACCTATCAGGAGGTCTCCGCCTGGGACGCCGTCGCGTTCCCGCCGGGCCGCACGCTCTCGGTCGCGCGCGGCTGCCCGCTGCGGTGCCCCGAGTGCTACGGCTCGTACGCCTCCACCTTCGGCAGCGGGTACCTGCTCCGCAGTCCAGAGGGCACGGCACGCCTGCTCCGGCGCGCGCAGGACCTCGGCCTCCGCAACCTGCGGCTGTTCGTCGCCAAGCCGAACCCCGCGCAGCTCGCGGCGATCTGTTCGGCGCTCGCGCGCGCCGGGCCGTTCGAGCTGACGAGCGCCGTCGGTCTGTACCTCTGTCGCGCGCCTTCGGAGGAGGACCTCGACCACCTCGAGGCGGCGTTTCGGACTCCGCTCGTCCTGAGCTTCGTGCCGCCGGAGGAGCACGTTCCGCCCCTGCCGGCCGAGCGCCTCGCCGAGGAGCGGGCGGCCTGGGCGCGCGTCGCGGCGCGGGCGCTGCGCAGCCGTGTGCTCCGCCTGGACGGCTGGGCCGCGCGCACGAGGGACGTGGGCCGCCTGCGCGCCGAGCTCACCGCGGAGCCGAGCGATCGAGTCACGGTGAGTTACGGCGCGGTGTGGTCGGTGACGCGCCCGAACGACGCGGGGGAGAAGCTCTCTCTCCCCGTGGTCCGCGGTGCGGTGCGCGAGCTCTGGACGTTCTACGCGGCGCGGCTGCTCTCGCCCTCGCTGTCCCGGCTCCTGGCCCCGTATCAGAACCTCGACGAGGTGGATCCAGGCGTCGACGACCCGCCGGTGCCCGAGCCGCCGTTCACCGGCTGGCAGCGCACGATCGCGGAGGCGTGGCGACGACACCACCTCGCTCTGCTGCCCGGGATCGAATTCGAGCTGGCGGAGCTCCGTGGGCCGCCCGAGGTGAGCCGCCGGCCTGCGGGCCCCGCCCGTCGCCCGCCCCGCCCGGGCGAGCCCGCTTCCACGTCGGGTGATCTGCGGACGGCGCGCGACGCCGTGCTCACTGGGCGCCGCCACGCTGGCAAGGCGTCGAGGGATCACCGCGGTGTGGAGCTCGCGTTCGAGCTGTCCGAGCCGGGCGCCGAGCTCGCCTTCGTGCCTCGCGGCGAGGGCGAGCCGTGGGCGCCGTGGGCGCAGGCGCTCGCGCGGGACGGGCTCGTCGTGGTGCGCACGCCCCCTGGAGCACGCCGGGTCGTGGTGCACCTCCGCGTCCAGGACGCGCGGGTTTGGGTCCTCGACGCGTCCGGCGAGCCGCTCGCGCGCGGCGTGGCGACGCTGGGGTACTTCGACACGGCGGCAGCCACGCGATCCGGGCCGCGCGTCCCGCTTGCGCCTGCGCGGCGCCGGACTACCGTGGGTTGAATGGGTGAGCTCCATTTGGGGTTGGCGCCGAGGGCGATCGAGCCGGCGCCGGTGATCGACCTCGTGCTCGCCCGCGAGGTCGCAGACCCGCCCCCGCCCGCGATCGCGAGGCTCCGCGACCACTACGTCCCGACATTCTACCTCGACGTGGGGAACGTCTGCGAGGTCAGCTGCCGCTACTGCTGCCTGGATCGTGGCCCCGACGATCGCTTCGCGTTCAACGTCCCGCTCGAGCGCCTGATCGCGACGGGCGCGAGCGCGGTCGCCCGGGGGCTGGCGCGCGCGTCCCTCATCGGCGGCGAGCCGGCGCTCCGCAAGGACCTTCCGCGACTCCTCGAGGGGCTCCGCGGCGCGGGGATCACCGGGGTCACGCTCACGACGAAGAGCGCACGCCTCGCGGCGCCGGGGTACGTCGAGCGACTCGCCGACGGCGGCGTCACGCTCGTCCACCTGTCGCTCGACGACTTCGACCCTGCGGTGCTCGCGCGGCTGCTCGACGACGACGACGCCCCCGAGGGTGTCCTCGCGTCCGTCGAGGCGCTGCTCGCGGAGCCGCGCATCGAGGTCCTCTTCTATGCCGTGGTCACGCCGCTCAACGCCCCGAACCTCCCGCGGTACGTCGAGCGCGTGGCGGAGGCGGCGAGCCGGTACGGTCGTGAGCAGTCCGTGGCGTTCTCGGCGCTCAAGCCGACCGGCAGGGCGACGCGCCACCGCGACCTGATCGGCATGCCGCTACGGGACGCCGCGCGCGACGTCCAGCGAGCGCTCCAGCGCGCAGCGGAGCTCGGCCTGGGAGCGATGTACCGCGGGCTGCCGCCTTGTCTGATGGAGGGCTGGGTCGATCTCGAGCTGGACCGCTGGATCGCCGAGGCCCGGCTGAACGTCGAGACGGGCGAGCGGGCGCTCGCCGAGATCGATCTCACGCACGCACGTGGCAGTCCGTGCGCGTCGTGTCGAGAGCAGGCGCGCTGCGGCGGCCCCCACCGGACGTACGTGGAGTGGTACGGTTGGTCCGAGTTCCTCCCGCTGGCGCAGCCGTGAGCGAACGCGCCTGCTCGATGCCCGCCGCTCGGTTGTCAGCCGTGCGGCGAGCGGTAGACTAGCCCGAGGTGACTTCGTCGGACGGCACGCCTCGCTCCCCGCCGTCCGTGGAGCCTCGCGCGCCCGGGCGGGCGCGGACGGCACGCCTCGCGCGGCCGCTCCGCGTCGTAATCGCGAACGCCATCGAGCGTGCGTTCGGCTATGGTCCGGGCGCGGGTGAGTACCTCCGCGCCGCGCTGCTCGGTGCCCCCGAGCTCGAGGGACGCATCGAGGTCCGCCTCTTGCACCTCGAGGGTGTGAGCACCGAGGAGTCGGTGGAGCGGATCCTCGCCGGCTCGCCCGATCTCGTCGGGATGTGCACGTATAGCTGGAACCTCGGGGAGAACGGGCGCATCGCCCGTGGGCTCCGCGCCCGGGGGGCCGCGTGCCCCATCGTGTGGGGGGGCCCGTCGTTCGCGCTCCTGCGGCGCGACGCGGGGTGGTTCCGGGACTGGGGCGCGGTCGACGCCGTCGCCATCGGATCGGGCGAGCGGACGCTCACCGCGCTCGCGCGCCGGCTCCACGAGGGCGGCCCGCTCGACGCGTCGCTGGCGGGGCTCGCCGTGTGGGACGGCGAGCGACTCCAGTTCGGTCCGCCGACGGACGAGCCGACGGAGCTCGACGAGCTCCCCTCGCCGTATCAGCTCGGCGTCGCGTACCAGGTGGAGCACCCCACCCTGGAGATGGCCCGCGGCTGCGTCTTCGATTGCAGCTACTGCAGCGACGCGCGCTCCAGCCGCGCGGGCGGGCTCCGTGAGCACGGCCTCGCGCGGATCGCCGCCGACATCGCGGCGGTGGCCTCCTGGCCGCACGCGCGCGTCATCGACGCGGGCGCCAGCACGGGCAACGTGACGGACGCGTTCTTCGCGCGCGTGTGCGACGCGATCCGCCTCGGCGATCCGGGCGGGCGGCTCGCGTATCGATTCCAGCTCTACCCGTCGCTCGTCTCGGAGGCGCAGCGCGAGGCGCTCGCCGGGATCTCGGTCGCGGCGCTGCACCTCGGCGTGCAGTCGCTCACCCGAGAGACGTTCCGGCCCATGCGCCGCGGGAGTCGGGTCGAGCTGGTCGAGCGCGCGCTCGGGACGTTCCGCGGCGTCGGGCCCCTGGAGATGAGCCTCATCTTGGGGCTGCCCGGCGAGACGTACGAGTCGTTCGTGAGGACCTTCGAGGCGCTGCTCACGTACTCGGAGGCGCGACTCGTCGTGAACCGCCTGTTGGTGCTCCCCGGGACCCCGTACCACCTCCAACGGGGGGCGCTGGGCATCGAGCTCGACGAGGAGCGGTACTTCCGCGTCCGGTCCACGCCGTCGATGTCGAGCCAGGATCTGCGGCGCGCGCAGGATTACGTCGTCGAGCGCGCGGTGGGCCTGCCCGATCTCTTCGAGGGCGACGAGGCGCGCGTCCGCTGGGTGAACTTCGACGCGCAGGCGCGCTTCGGGGACCCGCCGGAGTACCAGGGTCGCGCGCCGCGCCGCTCCGGGGGGGGCGGCGCCCACCGTGACGGGGGCTCGCCGCCCGGGGCCCGGCCGGAGCCCGCGCCGCGAGGATGAGCCTCGACCCCGCGAACCCAGGCGCCTCGCGCGACGAGGGCGGCGGCGCCCCCGCGCGCGACGACGCCGCCAGCGTGAGCGCCGAGCGCGCCCCGTTCTGGAGGTGGGTCCCCGCCGTGCTGTCGGTGGCGGTGTTCTCGTTCACCGTCTTCAAGGTGCTGGCGTTCTTCCTCATGCCGGTGGCGTTGCTGCTCGGTCTGCTGCTCGCGTGTCATCCCCTCGGCGTGATCCTCGGCCGGCGCTTCTACGAGAGCAGGCCGCAACGCGGGGTGCGGCACTACCTGCTGGTCTTGTTGCTCTCGATCGCCGCGTTCCCGGCCCTCGGGCACCTCTACGAGAGCCACTTCGGGGTCCTGTCCCACACCGACGCTGCGTCTTCGTTGCTCGCGTATGTCGCCTGGACGGGCGCGCTCTTCATCCCCTTCTACGCGGGCTCCGGCGTGGTCGAGCTCGTGGTGCTCCGCGCGGCGGCGCGGGACGCCGAGCGCGTCCACCTGGCCTACGCGGCGCTCCTCGGGTGCGCGGTCGGTGGCGTCGCGCTCGGGTGGGTGGCGCTGCCCGTCCTCGGGATCCCCGGCCTGTGCCTGGTCGCGGTCCACGCCGCCGTCGCGGCGGCCGCACCGCCGACTCGGCGTTGGCGGATCGCGGTGGGCGTCTCCGCCCTGGTCACGATCTTCGGGGTGGGCAGCGCCGGCCGCGACGTGCAGGCGGCGATGATGCTCGGGCTCCAGCCGCGGGTGGAGCAGTCGACGCGGTCCCAGATCGGGCGGGGGGCGACGCTGCTCCACGCGGGCTGGGGCAAGTACGCCTACGTGGAGATCGTCCGATCGGCGGACGGGCGCTACGTGTTCGGCGCCTACAACGGCGCCGTCTACTGGGATACCCCGGTGCGGTACGAACGGGATCCCACCCTGCTCCAGCAGCCGTTCGACTCGACCGTCCTGCGGCTGGTCCCTGGTGCGGGGGCCTTCGCGGTGATCGGGGCGGGCGGAGGGAAGCAGGTCCAGCAGGCGCTGCAGGAGGGGCGGGACCTGGCGATCGACGCGTACGAGCTCGAGCCCGCCGTCGTGGCGTACTTCACCGGGCGTGGCCGCGACTCGAACGGCGGCGCGTACTCGGCGCCCGGCGTGCGCGCGCTCGCGCGCGAGGGGCGGGGGGGCGTGCGCGAAGCGCCCGGGCGCTACGATGCCGTCTACCTCGCTGACGCAGGCAACTTCTTCAACTACTACAAGACCGTCCTCAACTTCGCGTTCTTCCTCCACACCAGGGAGGCGTATGCGGACTACGTCTCGTCGCTGAAGCCCGAGGGCGTGGTCGCGGTGCTGATCATGCGCGAGGTGGATCGCGGTGTGTCGCAGCGGATCCACAACGTCCTCGACTCGCTCGGCCTCGCCCGCGCGGAGGTCGCCAACGAGAAGTTCGTGCTCACCGTCGCCGCGCGCGGCGGCGACTCCGCGAGCCTCCGCGCGCGCGTGGACCGCGCGGCCGCCGGGACGGGGCTCGCCCCGAGCGTCACCCGGCCTGTCGACCCGTCGCTCGCCAACCCCGTCCCGACCGACGACCGCGGCGGATCGTACATCTACGCGCTCTACCCCCTCGCCACGCTGGAGGGTGTGGCGGTGGCGGCGGTGTTCGCGCTCGTGGCGGGCGTCGGCGGGGCGCTCGCGCTCCGCGCACGGCGCCGGGCTCCGCCGTGGCTCGCTCGGCTCCCACCGTCTCGCCTCCTCCAGGCGGTCGCGCTCGGGGCGAGCTTCACGCTGCTGCAGAACGCCGTGATCCTCGATCTCGCGAAGCTCACGCTCGACATCCACGACGCCGCGATCCTCGGCACCGTCGGCTTCCTCGTCCCGGCCGCGGCCGGCGCGGCGCTCGGCCGGCAGATCCTGGCGAGGCGCGGGGTGGCCGTGGCGCTGGTCCTCGGCGCGGTCGCCGCCTCGCTGGCGACCTCGGCGCTCGGCGCGGCGCCCGCGGTGGCGATCGGCGCGCAGCTCGGGCTGTTCGTGCTGGCCGGCTCCTGGTTCCCGTCGCTCCTCCGCGCCATCGAGCCGGACGCGCTGCCGGGCGCGCTCGCCGCGGACAGCTTCGGCGCCGCGGCGGCGAGCGTCGCGGTGTTCTTCGTGCCGGTGCTCCACGGCGTCGACGCCCTCTCGTGGCTCGCGCACGGCGTGGCCGCGCTGGCCGGGCTCTGGGTCGTCGTCACCGCGCGCTCGACCCCGGTGGGCGCCGCCTGAGCGCGCGGCCGCGCTCGGCGCTCACCCGCGATGGTCAGCCGACCACCGCGCGGCCGCGCCGGCCGCCGCCGCGACCACGCGCGGCACCGGCTCCGGGAGGACCTCGAGGCGGTCGGTCGCCGTGCACGAGACACGACCGTCCGCGTCCAGGGTGTGCAGCCGTGACGCGAGGCCCCGCCAAACGCTGGCGAACCCCGCGTACCGGGCGTCGAGCGCGGCGAGCGTCGCGCGGCCGAGGCGGAGCGTGTCTTCGCACTCGAGGGAGCACGGCGCGTGCGAGATCAGCCCGAGCGCGCCCACCAGCCACAGCGACTCGGGCGGGGCCGGGTGCCCCGGTGCGGGCAGCAGCGCGTCGAACAGGCCCGCGTCGTCGCGGATCGGGATCGCCAGGTAGCGCTCGGTGCAGCATGGCGGATACCCGAGGCGCGCTCCCAGCCAGCGCACCGCGAGCGGATCCCGATCGCCGGCCCGCTCGGCCTCGAGCGCGAGCGCGAGGGTCGTGGCGTCGCGCGCCGCGAAGATCACGGCGCCGAGCTCTGCCAGCGCGAGCCCCCGCGCGCTCAGCCAGGCGCGCGCGACCCGGCGATCCTCGTCGTCGCCCGCCTCGCGCTTCACCAGATCGCGGAGCCCCAGCTCGAGCTGGGCGAGCTCAGGATCGAACGGCCAGATCGCGCCGGTCGCCGGCGCCCCGGAGCGCGCGCGGGCGGACCACCGCGGCACGACGCGGGGGCGTGACCGGTGGGGGCGCCGGTCCATCACCGTGGCTGGAACTCCTCGTCCCCGTGGATCGCGAGGTAGTCGCGCCGGAGCCCCCCGCACCGTGGGCGCGCCCCGCATCCCGCGCACCGGGGTAGGTAGGCGCCGCCCTCGATCGCCGACTCCTCCAGCCGGAACGAGTAGCCCCCCGGGTTCGCCACGAGCAGATCGAGATCCGCCGCGTGGAAGAGGCAACGCTCGTGCGATGGCGGCATCACGCACGGCGGCGTGTGCAGCGAGGTGACGCTCACCTCGGGGCACGCGTCGGCGGCCTCCGCCGTCACGCGCGCCACCTCGGACAACCGCGGGACCTGCGCCGAGAGATCTCGGTCGCCTTGGTCCACCGCCGAGAAGGCCCACACGTTGAAGTGCCGTAGCCCCATCGCCGCGTACGTCCGCACCATGTCGGGCACCTCGGCCAGGTTGCTGGCGTACACGAGGAGATCACCGCTCATCGGGAGCCCGAGGCCGCGGACGTGCCCGATACCTTCCACCAGGAGCGCGTGGCACCCCGGGGTGCGCACGAGCCGATCGTGGGTCTCCGCGGTCGCGCCCTTGATGGCGAAGCTCACCTCGGTGACGCCCGCCTCGGCGCAGCGCTTCGCCTGGTCCGCGTAGGCGAGCAGCATCCCGTTCGTCTGCAGGAGGACCCGCACGTAGCCGAGCTCCCGGGCCTTGCGGACCACCGCCAGCAGATCGCGCCGGAGCGTGGGCTCACCTCCGCCGAGCCACAGCGACCTCGCCCCGCGGCGCCTGGCCGCGAGCAAGTGCTCGGCGATCTCCCGCGAGCTCATGCTCGGGCCGTCCGGCTGAACGGAGAAGCAGCCGATGCACCGGTTGTTGCAGCGGTAGTCAGCCGAGATCTCGAGCCATTCGAGCGCACGCTCGCCCGTGGCGCCGGAGCTCATGCCCGACAAGCATTCTCCCCGCCGCCCCGAGCGTCAACCGGACCAGCGTGGATGGCGCGTGGATCGAGCGTGGATCGCGGGCGGGCGCGGGCGGGCGGCCGCCACCTGCGATAGGATCCGCCGCGCACGGTTTGTCCAGCGCTCCCGAACTCCACGCGCCCACCCCCAGCCGAGCGCGTCGCGCCGCGCGGTGGGTCTACCTCGCGCTGGTGCTCCTGCTGACCGCAGAGCTCGGCGCGCGGGTGGCGACCTGGGCGCTGGCCCGCCGTGCGCTGGCCGCACACCCCACGATCGCGCAGCGCGTACGCGGGGGCGGGCCGCGGCTCACGCCGGAGGTGCTGCTGGATCTGCCCGAGGCGTTCCCGGCGCCCATCCACCGGCCGGACGCCGCGCCAGGGACCGGTCCGGAGTGGTCCACGTTCGGCGCGCTCGACGCCAGCGCCTTCCGGACCCCTCCGCGCGCCGAGCTCCCGGCGCCGGGCGTCGTGCGCATCGCCTTCGTCGGCGGGTCGACGACCTTCGATGGATACCCAGAGGAGGTAGGTCATGTGCTGGAGGCGGCCCTCGGCGCGGGTCGGGTGGAGATCGTGAACCTCGGCGTCCCCGCCAGCCACAGCGGTACGAACCTCCTGCTCATGAGGCGATTCCTCCCTCGCTGGGCGCCGCACCTCGTCGTCCTCTACGACGGCTTCAACGACCTCGTCTACTATCGCGCGCGCGCGCAGGTGCTCTACGCGCTGGTGACGCACCAGGAGCGAGCGATGGCCGGGCCGCTCGGCGGCGAGCCGGCGTCCGTGGGGCTGCTCGGCCTCGTCCGCCGCGCGACCGATCGGCCGCTCCGTGAGGACCACTGGCTCGGCTCCAGCGTCTTCGACGAGCCCCGCGTGAACCAGATCGAGATGGCGCACCTCGCCTGGTCGCTCGGCGCCGAGCTGTTCGTCACGACCTTCGCCCGGCCGGCGGACCCCACGCTCCCCGCGGACGAGCTCGCGTTCTACGCCGCCGATCTGCGCTTCCTCTGGCCGATGCTCGGCACGCCCGAGAAGTACGCGGCGGATCTCGACCGCTACAACCGCGAGCTCGCCGGGAGCGCGCGGGCGCTCGGGGTCACGGTGATCGATCTGGCCGCGCGCCTCGGGGGGGGGCGGGAGCACTTCCGTGACAACTGCCACCGGACGGAGGTGGGGGATCGGCTCCACGCTGAGCTCACGGCGTCCGCGCTCCGGCCGCGAGTCGAGGCGCTCCTCGCGCAGGGGGCGCCGCGGCCCATCCCCCGGATCCCCTCCGCCTCGGCGCCCCGGCCGGTGCCCCCGAGCGGCCTCCCGACGGCCCACGCGCGGGACGGCCGGTGTGAGTCCGCGCCGTGCCCGCCGGGGGCGTGCTTCGTGCCTGCGGGGCCGGCGACCTGGGGGTACCCTCCTGCGGTTCTCGATCGGGCGTTGGCGGACGCGCTCGCGGAGTATGGCGTGGGCGCACCGAACTGGTACGAGGACGATGGCCCGCCGAACACCGTCGAGCTGTCGGCGTTCTGCATCGATCGTGACGAGGCGCAGGGGGCGGAGCACGCGGCGTGCGTCGCCGCCGGTCGCTGCCCGCCGGCGGAGGCTCGCGCCGGGGCCCCCGCCGTGCTCCGGACCGCCATCGAGGCGGAGGCGTACTGCGGCTCTCGAGGCGGCCGCCTGCCGACGGACGCCGAGTGGGAGGCAGCTGCGCGCGGCGGGGACGCCCGCCTGATGCCGTGGGGAGACGCTCCCTGGACGGGGAAGGAGGCGAATTTCCGAGGCCGGCTCGACGGACACGAGGGCGCCGCGCCGCCCGCGAGCTTCCCCGCGGGCGGCGGCCCCTACGGGCTGCGCGACGCGGCCGGCAACCTCTGGGAGTGGGTGCTCGACTGCTTCGCCACGAGCGCGCGGCGAGATACCCCGTCCGGGTCCCGAGATCCGCTCGTCAGCGGGCTGCGTCCGTGCCGGCGGGTGCTCCGCGGAGGTGGGTACACGGCGCTCGGCTCCTTCCTCGAGCGGCGCACGCCGGATGGCTTCGGCGACGTCGTGCCCGAGAGCCGCGGCGTGCGGTGCGCCTACGACTTCGGGACGCGCCACCAGGTCGTCCCACTCGGGCACCGATGAGCGAACGTGAGCGACCCCGAGCGGAGCGCGAGGCGAGGGCGTTCGGGGCGGCGCTGGCGAGCGTCGTCGTCGCCGCGGCGCTGTGGAGGCTCGACGGGTGGGCGCGCGCGGCGGCGATGGGGGCGGGCGCGCTCCTCGGGCTCGCCTCCTGGCGGCGCCCGGCGCTCCTCGTGCCGGTGTCACGCGTCGCGGGGCGGCTCGCGCGCAGGATCGGGCGCGTCACCACGCCGGTCGCGCTCGTGCTCCTGTACCTCGCCGTCCTGGTGCCGGTCGGGCTGCTGCTCCGCGCCTTCCGCGTCGATCCGATCGGGCGCCGCCGTGCACCGCCCGGCGCCAGCTACTGGCGGTCGCGCAGCCCGACCCGCTCCGCGGCCGCCGACTTCGAGCGGATGTCGTGAGCGCGCCGACCGTCTACGTCCTCGGGCTCTCGGGGCACTACCACGACGCGGCGGCGTGCCTGCTGGCCGACGGCGAGATCGTCGCGGCGGCGCAGGAGGAGCGGTTCACCCGCCGGCGCCACGACCCAGGCTTCCCGACGCTCGCCGCCCGCTGGTGCCTGGACCATGCGCGGATCGAGCCCGGGCGGGTCGACCACGTGGTGTGGTTCGAGAAGCCGGTCCTGAAGCTCGCGCGCTTCCTCGAGACGCAGCTCGCGCGCGCGCCGCGGGGCCTCGGGACCTTCCTCCGGGCGATGCCGGCGTGGTTGGATCGGAAGCTGTGGGTCGAGCGAGACATCGAGGAGCAGCTCGGGATCCGGGTGCCCGCGCTCTTCACCGAGCACCACCAGGCCCACGCCGCTAGCGCCTTCTATCCGTCGCCGTTCGAAGAAGCGGCCATCCTGACCCTGGACGGCGTGGGCGAGTGGGCGACCGCGACCGCCGGTTGGGGACGCGGCGGGGAGCTCCAGCTCGAGCGCGAGCTCCGCTTCCCGCACTCCCTCGGGCTGCTCTACTCGGCGTTCACGTCGTTCTGTGGCTTCAAGGTCGACTCCGGGGAGTACAAGCTGATGGGGCTCGCGCCCTACGGAGAGCCTCGCTTCAAGGAGCAGATCCTCCGCGAGCTGGTCGACCTGAGGGAGGACGGCACGTTTCGCCTCGAGCTCGACTACTTCGATTTCGCGGGTGGGCTCCAGATGACGAATGAGCGCTTCGCGCGCGCGTTCGGCGGACCGGCGCGCGCCGAGGACCAGCCGGTGACGGCCCGCGAGATGGACCTCGCGGCCAGCATCCAGGCGGTGACCGAGGAGATCGTCCTCCGGCTCGCGCGAGACTTGCGGGAGCGCACCGGCCTCGACGCGCTCTGCCTCGCCGGAGGGGTCGCCCTGAACTGCGTCGCCAACGGGCGATTGGTACGGGAGGCAGGGTATGGAGGGCTCTTCGTGCAGCCCGCCGCCGGGGACGCCGGCGGCGCCCTCGGGGCCGCCCTCGCCGTCTGGCACGGCTACCTCGGCCGCCCGCGGGCGCCGCGCGCGCCGGACGCCCTCCACGGCGCGCTGCTCGGACCGGCGTACGACTCGACCCAGATCGGCACCTGGGTCGGCGCGCGCGGAGTACCGGCGGCTCGGCTCCCCGGGTCCGAGCTCGTCGCGCGGGTGGTCGAGCTGCTCGAGGCCGGGAAGGTGGTGGGATGGTTCCAGGGGCGGATGGAGTTCGGTCCCCGCGCGCTCGGGTCGCGATCCGTGCTCGCGGACGCGCGGCGCCCCGAGATGCAGCGCCTCCTCAACCTCCGCACCAAGGGCCGCGAGGGGTTCCGCCCTTTCGCGCCGAGCGTCCTGGCGGAGGACGCCTCGCGCTGGTTCGAGCTCACCGGGCCGTCGCCGTACATGCTCGTCACCGCGCCCGTCCGGGCCGAGCACCGACTCTCGCTCTCCGCAGAGGACGCCGCGCGGCGCGGGTTCGACCGGCTGGCGGTCGCGCGGTCGACGCTCCCCGCCGTGACGCACGTCGACGACTCGGCGCGGATCCAGACGGTCGGCCCCGACGCGAACCCGCGCTACCGCGAGCTGCTCGTGGCGTTCCGCGAGCGGACGGGCTGCGGGCTGCTGCTGAACACCTCGTTCAACCTGCGCGGTGAGCCCATCGTCTGCACGCCAGAGCAGGCCTATGTCTGCTTCCTCCGCGCGGGGATGGACGCGCTGGTCCTCGAGGACTGGCTGCTCCTGCGCGCGGACCAGCCGCCGCTCGGCGAGGAGGAGGGTGCCTGGCGTGCGCTCATCCCACCCGACTGACGGCGGCGACCGCCGCGCGCCTCGGTCGGCGGGCGCGCGCGTGCCGGGCGCGGCCTGCCGGGCGCGCGGGTCGCGTGCTACGGTCGAACCACCATGCGGCACCTCGTTCGCGTCGCCCGCGGGTTCGGCGCGTACCTGATCCGAGAGCGGCGCTGGTGGCTGCTGCCGGTGGTCTTGGCGGTGCTCCTGGCGAGCGTCATCGTCGTGCTCGGCAGCACGCCGGCTGGGCTGCTCGTCTACCCGCTCTTCTGAGGCGTCGTCCGCTGGCGATCGGGTGCCGAGCTCAGCGCTGGCACCGCCGACACCAGGTCGCGGAGCGACCCCCGATCACGGTGCGAGTGAGCGGCGCCTGGCACGCGGGGCACGGCTGACGCTCGCGCCCGTAGACGAGGCGCGCGTGCTGGTACCCGCCGTCCGATCCGTCCGGCGCCACCCAGTCGTCCAGGCTCGCGCCGCCGGCCGAGAGGCCGCGCGCGAGCACCTCGCGGACGGCGGCGGCGAGCGCGGCGCGCTCCCGCGGGCGGAGGGCGCTGGCTCGGCGCGTCGGGCGGATCCTCGCGAGGAAGAGCGCCTCGTCGGCGTACAGGTTGCCGACGCCGGCCAGCGCCGACTGGTCCAGCAGGACGCTCTTGATCGCGCCTCGCCTACGACCGACCGCGCGCGCGAAGCGCTCGTCGTCCAGCTCGAGCGCGTCCGGGCCCAGGCGCGCGAGGCGGGGCTCCCGAGCCCCCGGGGGGATCCACTTCACCTTGCCCAGCTTGCGTACGTCGCGAAAGCGCACCCGCGGCGCCCCCTCGCCGAGATCGAGCTCGAGGTGCACGTGGGGATCTGGCCCCGCGGCCGCGCGATCGCGGGTGCGGAGGCGCGGGCTCTCCGCGCCTGCCGTGAAGAGCTGCCCCGTCATCCCGAGGTGGAGGAGCACCGCGCTCCCGTCGTCCAGGCGCGCGATCAGGTACTTGCCGTGGCGTCCCAGATCCGTGATGGTCCGGCCCACGAGGCGAGCCGCCAGCTCGGCGGGCGGCGTCAGGAAGAAGTAGCTCGGCGGGCCGGTGTACACGCCGCGCACCGTGCGCCCGACGAGGAGGGGCGCGATGGCGCGGCGGACGGTCTCAACCTCGGGGAGCTCCGGCACGTCGTCGACCGCCTCGCGTCGCTCAGCGCGACACGACGTAGAAGAAGTCCCTCTGCGAGCGCGTCCCCACGTACTCGTCCTCTTGGTGCTCGAACCCCTTGGCGATGCCGACCGCGCGGAGCGCGCCGTCGCCGACCCGCTCGTAGGTGACGATCTTCGGATACGACCAGTTCACGTCGAGCTGCGCGACGTGGTCGGCGCCCGCGTGCTTCAGGGCGATCGCGACGGCGCGCGCCGTCGTGTGGTTCGTGATCGCGACGAAGAACCGCCGGCCCGTGCCGTCGAGGCCGACCGCGGACCGCCGGATGACCGTCTCGCCGTCGAGCGTCGCGCCCCAGTACGTCGTCTTCTCCTGCGCGAGCCCGACATGCAGCGCCCCGTCCTCGACGAGGCACTGGGGCGCCTGGCGGTACCACGCGAGCTCCGGCTCGCGCGCCGCGAGCCCCGTCCACGTGCGGATCAGCAGCTCTCCGCTCGTCGTCTGCCCGAAGGTGCACACCTTCTCGCGCGGCTTCACGAAGGTGATGCCGTCCTGCTTGACGCCATACCACCCGTGCTCCGTCTTGAACCCGCCGTTGAACGCGAGGAGCAGCGCGCCGCGATCGGCCTCGGGCACGACGGCGGGGCGCGCGTACGCGGCGGCCTCCTTGGCCTGGCTCTTCGGCTCGTGGCGGCCGATCACGAAGCGCACCTCGACCTCGTCGAGCGACCCGACGACCACGAACACCTCGGCCCACGAGCGGTTCCGATCCGGGTGGAGGAGCGTTTTGTGGAGCCGCGGCGGGGCCGAGGGGTCGAGCGCGTTCGGCATCGGCACCCACACGCCGTCGCCCGGCGCCGACCACTCGGCGAGGACCGGCCCCACGTTTGCCGGCACGAATCGACGTGGGGCGTCGGCGCCGGCGTCGGTGGGCGCCGCGTTCGCGCCCGGCGGCGCCGTCTCCCACCGCGCCTGGGGCGCTTCGTCGCCCTTCACGGTCTGCAGGACGCGATCCTCCGCGCCGTACACCAGCTCCTCGAGGCGGGCGACCGCCTCGACCCCGAACACCGCGCGGAGCGAGTCGGCCACGATGGGACCGACCGTGGGGAACCGATGTACCGCCCACCACAGCCCGGCGGGGCTCGTGAGGAGCAGCCCGAGCGCGGCCCAACCGAGCCAGCGCCGGCGCGGCCGCTCGCCCTCGCGCGGCGCTCCGCGGGCGAGGGCGTCTGGCGGGTGCACGTCGCCAACATGCTGGCGACGAGGCGTCGGGGCAACTCAAATGCGGCCGCCGGCCGGGCAGGGGCGCCCACCATGCGCCGCGCCGGGATCCACGATATCTAGCGGCGGGTCCTCGCGCGGGCGTCCCGCCTGCGGTGCGACCCAGAGCCGGCCGAGCCCGCTGCGCGGCGAGGGCCCGGCGAGCCGGTACCAGGTCGAACGTGGAGCGTCCCGAGAGCCATCGACGCGCGCGCCGCGCGCCGCGGTCCCCCCAGGCGGTCCGCCGCTGGCTCGCGGCGCTGATCCTCCTCATCGGGGTGCTCGCGGCCTCGCGACCGCTCGCGCAGCCGAGGCCCGGCGGTGGAGGCCCGAGCGCGAGCGCGAGCGCGGCGCCCGTGCCCGAGGGCGTGCCCCGGCTCACGCCGCGGGGAGACACGGAGCTCGAGGGCAGGCCCGTTCGCCGGTATGAGATCGCCGTCACCGGGCGCCGCCTGCGGGAGAAGGCGCCGCCCGGCCTGCGCCGCGTGCGCGCTGGGGAGCGCTTCTCGCCCGAGGTCGCGCGCAGGGCCATCCGCGAGCTCATGGATACGGGGCGTTACGCCGAGGTGGTCGCGGAGGTCGCCCCCGAGGCGGACGGCGTCGTGCTGCGCCTGCGGGCCGTGCCGCGGCGGCGCATCGCCGGCGTGCGGATCGATGGTGCTCCTCTCGACGCCGATGACCTCGAGGGCGCGTCCATCGCGCGCGCCGGGGACGAGATCACCGAGGCCGAGATGGACCGCCTCGCCGATCGGCTCCGTGCGCTGCATCGGCGCCGTGGGTATCCCGCCGCGACGGTGAAGGTCGACGCCATCGAGACGGACGACGAGGATCTGGTCGTCGTCGCCATCTTCGTCTCGAGCGGCGAGCCAGCGCGGGTCGGTCGGCGCACCTTCGTGATCTCGCCCCGTGGCGCCGCTTCGGGCGTGCCGGCGCACGAGTACGCGGTGGCTTCGGGCGACCGCGCCGACTCGTCCGCGCTCGAGGAGGCCGACCGCGCGCTCGCCGACGAGCTCCGCCGCCGCGGCTGGCACGGCGCGACCGTCCAGCACGAGCTCGGGGCGCCCGTCGGCGTCGTCCAGCCGCTCCGGGTGCGCGTCCACGCTGGGCTCCGCGTCCGGATCCGGTTCTCGGGGAACCGCGCGTTCGACTCCGACCAGCTCGAGGAGGCGTTGGATCTCGAGGGCGCGGACGACCGCTCACCGGCGTCGCTCGCGGAGCGCGTGGAGCGCTTCTACCTGGAGCGTGGCTTCCTCGACGTCGAGGTGAGCACGGCGCGGCGGCCCGGCGCGAGCCCCGCGGAGGAGGTGCTCGCGCTCGAGGTCCGGGAGGGCCGCCGGGCGACCGTGGTCTCGCGCGAGTACGTCTGCCTCGGCGGCTCGAGGACGCCGGCCGAGGTGGGCAGCGAGATCGAGAGCTTCCTCTCCGATCTGCCCGGATCCGGGCTCCTCGAGTCCGTGGATCCGTCGGTGGCGGACGCCACGTTCGGCCCCGGTGGCGTCCGCGGCGCACGACCCGCGCCGCTGCGCCTCGACCCGTACCGGACCTTCGTGCCGGAGCTCTACGAGCGGGCGCTCGAGCACCTGCAGGCGCTGTACCGCGCGGAGGGGTACCTCTCCGCGTCGGTCGGGCCGCTCATCGTCGTCCGTCGCGCGTGCGACCCGCGCTCTCCCGCCGGCACGTGCGTCCCCCTCGGCGAGCGTCGGCGCCCCCCCGTCACGTGCCGCTTCGAAGGGGAGCGCCCTCCGGATCTCGAGATCGATCCTGCCGTCCAGTGCGTGCCCGACCGCGCGCGCGGGATCACCTGCGAGCCCGACCTGCTCCTGCAGATCCCGATCCGCCTCGGCGTCCAGACGCTGCTCTGGAGCGTGGACTTCGAGGGTGAGGGCGGCGCGTGCGCCGACCCGGCCTCGCCTCGGACCTGCGCGCCGGTCGAGGCCGAGCTGGCGGCGGCGGCGGCGCTCGAGCTCGGCAAGCCGCTGTCGCTCGAGGCGGTGGAGGACGCGCGCCGTCGGCTGGTGGACGCCCACGCCGATCGTGGGTTCGCCTTCGCGGAGGTCGAGAGCTTCCTCGATCTCTCGCCCGACCGGAGCCGCGCGCGCGTGCGGTTCGTGGTGAGCCCCCGCGAGCGCGTGATCGTGTCGGGCTTCGTGGTCCGCGGCGCGCGACGCACCAACGAGTCGCTGATCCTGAGCCGCGTCGCGCTGGAGGTGGGCGGGGCGTACGAGCGCGGCCTGGTGCGGGCGACCGAGGAGCGGCTGGCGACCCTCGGCACGTTCGCGAGCGTCACCGTCGGCCTCGAGGAGCCGTACGTGCCGGCGCGCGAGAAGACCGTCGTGATCACCGTCGTCGAGCGGCTACCGCAGTACCTCGACGTGCGGCCCGGGTTCAGCACGGGCGAGGGGTTCCGCGTGGGCTTCGAGTACGGCCACCGCAACCTCGGCGGTGAGGCGATCCAGCTCGTGCTCCGGGTACAGCTCGGCTACCTGCCGCCCCCGTTCGTGCTCGAGAGCGACGTCCGGCGAAAGTACCGCGAGCTCGACGTGGGCGAGCGGCTGGAGCGACGGAACTCCGCCACCCTGGAGCTCCCGGACATCGGACTCGGCCCGCTGTTCCGGTTGTCCGTCGAGGGGGTGGACGTGCGCGACAACGCCCGCGACTTCGGCCTGGTGAAGGACGCCGGGATCGTCACGCTCGGGTTCCGACCGTCGCCGCGTATCTCGGCGCAGCTCGGCGGGTCCCTGGAGCTCAACACCGCGCAGATCTTCGGCAACCGTGAGAAGAGCGCGCTCAGCGACTACGTCGAGCAGAACCCGACGCAGGCGGGGGCCTTCCGGGTACCCGCCGGGACGACCCTCGCGAAGGCGCAGCGCGTCGGCGTGACATGGGATCGTCGCGACAACCCGCTCGACGCCAGGCGAGGGACGCTCCTCGCGCTGGGCGTCGAGCACGTGCGCGCCGACCCGGTGGGTGACACCGCGGGTCCCGTACAGGGGGGTACGGTGGATCCGTTCGCGCCGACGACCAGCCAGTTCCTACGGTTCTCGGGGCGAGTGGCCGGCTACATCCCGGTCGGGCGCCGCGGGCCCGCCATCGCCCTGAGCCTGCGGGGCGGCTACAACCACCAGCTGCTGACGCCTTGCCGCGCCTTGGTGCTCCGCCAGCAGCGGCTGGGCGCGTGCTCGCAGACCTACCCGGATCGCCTGTTCTTCCTCGGGGGCGTCGACTCCCTGCGCGGGCACCCGCAGGACTCCGTGGTGCCCGAGGACGTGGCGCGGCAGCTCCTCGATCCGGGCTCCGGGCTCCGCGTGGAGCAGGTCGTCATCCGGGGTGGGGACCTCTTCATCAACCCGCGGCTCGAGCTCCGCGTCCCGGTCGGCGACTCGCTGGCGACGGCCCTCTTCCTCGACGCGGGCAACCTGTGGCGGGATCCGACGCGGGCCGATCCGCTCGACCTGCGGTACGCCGTCGGGACGGGGCTCCGGCTGGTCACGCCGATCGGGCCGCTCGTGTTCGACTACGGGTTCAACTTGGAGCGAGTCCTCGGCGGCCTCGGCGTCGACGTGGGGCCGGAGCGCACCTGGGAGGACCTGGGCGCCTTCCACTTCAGCATCGGCGTGCTCTGAGCCCGGCCGTCCCGGCCGGCTCCTCGCGTGCTAGCTACCGGTTCCGCCGACCCGGCCGCATGCTCCGGGCCGCCCCCCCATGCCCTCCGATCCACTCGACCCGGCGACGGTGCCGGTGGGGCTTGGCGCCCAGGTGCTGCGACACCGCGCGCGGTACCTCCTGGGCGCTGCCCTGCTCGGCGCGTACCAGTACTCCCAGTACTGGTTCGACACCCGCAGCCAGCGGGCGGTCGACGCGCTCGTCGGCGGTCAGACGGCGGCCGCGCTGGCGATCGGGCCCTGGCTGGTCGGCGTCGCCGTCGGCGCGTTCGGCATCCGGGTGTGGTCGCGCATCGCCGTCTTCAACGCCGGAAGACAGGCGGAGTACGAGCTCCGCCAGGCGCTGCTCGGGCGGCTGCAGCGCCTCGGGCCGTCGTTCTTCGGGCGGATGGCGAGCGGCGAGATCATGAGCCGCGCGACCAACGATCTCCTGCAGATCCGGCTCCTGCTCGGGTTCGGGATGTTGAACGTCATCAACACGGTGTTCGGCCTGGTCAGCGCCCTGGCCGTCACGCTGTCGTACTCCATCAAGCTGACGGCCGCTTCGCTCGCGACGCTCCCGGCCCTGCTCCTCGTCACGCGCCACTTCTCTCGGCTCATGTTCTCCCGCACGCGCGAGAACCAAGACGCGCTCGGTCGCATGAGCGACGCCGCGCAGACGAGCATCGCCGGCGTCCGTGTGGTGCGAAGCTTCGCGCTCGAGGAGCAGGAGCTCGCTCGCTTCGAGCGGACCAACCGCGACTACCTCGAGAAGAACCTCGCGCTCGCGCGGCTCAGGCTCTCCATGGGCCCGGTGCTCCAGATGGTGACCGCGGCCGGCGTGCTGATCGTCTTCTGGTACGGCGGACACCTCCTCTTCCGCGGCGAGCTCACCGAGGGGGAGTTCCTGTTCTTCTATCGGGCGCTCGGGCGGCTCACCTGGCCGCTCATGGCGCTCGGCTTCGTCGTCGGGCTCGTGCAGCGCGGGCGCGCCGCGTACCGGCGCCTCGCGGAGGTCTACGAGTCGGAGCCGGACGTCGTGGACGGCCCGCTCCCCGAGCCCGAGCCCCGGCGCGTGACCGGTGGGCTCGAGGTCCGCGAGCTGTCGTTCGGATACGGCGATCATCCCGTGCTCCGCGGCGTGTCGCTCCGCGTCCCGCCGGGCGGGTCGCTGGCGATCGTCGGGCGTACCGGCGCGGGCAAGAGCACGCTCGCGGCGCTCCTGCCCCGTCTCCAGCCGACACCCCGCGGCGCAGTGTTCCTCGATGGCGTCGACATCTGCGATCTGCCGCTCGCCTTCGTCCGGCGTACGATCGGCTACGCTCAGCAGACCCCGTTCCTCTTCTCCACGACGCTGGCCCGCAACGTGGGCTACGCGCTCGACGATCCCGACTCGCCCGAGGGCATGGCGCGCGTCGAGCGGGCGGCCGCCGAGGCCCACCTGACGAGCGACCTCGCCCAGCTCCCGGACGGCCTGGACACCATCGTCGGCGAGCGCGGCGTCCAGCTCTCGGGCGGGCAGAAGCAGCGCGCCGCGCTCGCCCGAGCGTTCGTCCGTGAGCCGAGGATCCTCGTCCTCGACGATCCGCTGAGCGCCGTGGACGCCCGCACGGAGACGGCGATCCTCGCCGCCATCGACCGCCAGCGGGCCGAGCGCAGCGTGATCCTCGTGACGCACCGGGTGGCGGCGGCCGCGCGCTGCGATCGGATCGTCGTCCTCGACGCGGGGAGCGTCCTCGAGGAGGGCACCCACGACGAGCTGGTCGCGCGAGGAGGGCTCTACGCCATGTTCGCCGAGGAGCAGCGCATCGAGAGCGAGCTCGCGCGGCTCGGTGACGTGAGCGGGGCCCCCGCGACCGGAGCGACCGCGTGACGGCCCAGACGAAGCCCGGCGCTGCGGGCGCGCAGGCCCAGCGCACCCGCGCGCTGCTGGACGCGTTCCACGAGGAGGGCGCGCTCGGCAAGGCGTACGACGCTCGGCTCGCGCGCCGCCTGTGGCCGTATCTCCGCCCCTACCAGCGGCTGCTCTGGATCGCGATCGGCGGCATGGCGGTCTCGACTGCGGGCGCCCTTTCGAGGCCGCTGGTCATGCGCTGGGCCATCGACGAAGGCGTCGTCGCGCGCGAGCACGAGCGGCTCATGACCGGCGGTGTCGCCATCGCGCTCGTGCTCGTCGTCGAACAGCTCGTCGCGTACGGCCAGCTCTGGGCGACGCAGATCGCCGGCGCGCGCGCGATGGCGGATCTGCGGCGGGACGTGTTCCGCTTCTTGCACGGGCTCCGGCTCGGGTTCTTCGACACCCAGCCGGTGGGGCGCCTCGTGACGCGCGTCACCAACGACGTCGACGCGATCCTCGAGCTGTTCGCCTCGGGGTCGCTGAACGCGCTCGGCGACCTGGCGCGGCTCGTGGGGATCGTGGGGTTCATGCTGGCGCTCGACTGGAGGCTCTCGCTGGTCGCGTTCGCCGCGGTGCCGCCGGTCGCGCTCCTCGTGGGGTGGCTCCGCCGCTATTCGCGGGAGTCGTTCCGCGAGATCCGCGCCAAGACCGCGCGACTGAACGCCGGGATGAACGAGCAGGTCGGCGGGATGGCGGTCGTCCAGGCGTACGGGCGCGAGCGGCGGGAGTTCGACGAGTTCGGGGAGGTCAACCGCGCCTACCGCGACGCCAACATCGCCGCCATCAAGTACGAGGCGATGCAGGACGCAGCGATAGAGATGGTCGCGAGCGTGTGCGTGGCGGCGATCGTGGTCGCGCTCGGCTTCACGGGGACGAGCTTCGGGACGCTGGTCGCGTTCATCGCCTACCTCGCGATGTTCTTCGAGCCCGTCAGCATGCTCGCGATGCGGTACACGCTGCTGCAGAGCGCCATGGCGGGGGCCGAGCGGGTGTTCGGGCTCCTCGACACCGTCGCGCCGGACGCGCCTCCGGCCGCGAACGCCGCGCCGCCCCGGGGGGACGCCGCGGTGGCGTTCGAGGGGGTCGACTTCGAGTACCGCCCCGGGGTGCCGGTGCTGTCGGGGATCTCGTTCGAGGCGCGCCCCGGGGAGAGGATCGCCCTGGTCGGGCCGACGGGATCGGGCAAGAGCACCATCGCGTCGCTCTTGCTCCGGTTGTGGGACGTGAGCGCCGGGGTCGTCCGTGTCGGGGGACGCGACGTGCGCTCGTTCACGCGTGAGGAGCTGCGCTCGCGGTTCGCGGTGGTACCGCAGGATGTCTTCCTGTTTCCGGGGACGGTCGCGGACAACATCGCGGCGGGGGGAGAGCCCGACCGCGGTCGGGTTCGCGGCGTCCTGGGCAAGCTCGACGCCCTCGAGCTCTTCGAACGCCGGCCGGGTGGCCTCGACGCCGCCGTCGCCGAGCAGGGCGCCAACTTCTCCGCCGGTGAGCGCCAGCTCATCGCGTTCGCGCGGGCGCTCTACCGTGACGCGCCCGTACTGCTCCTGGACGAGGCGACCGCGAGCGTCGACAGCGACACCGAGGCGCGCCTGCAGGCCGCGCTCGAGGCGCTGATGAAGGAGCGAACGAGCCTCGTCATCGCCCACCGCCTGAGCACGATCCGCGCGGCGGATCGCATCCTCGTCATCCAGCGCGGGAAGATCGTCGAGAGCGGGGCGCACGAGGAGCTCGTGGCACGAGGGGGCCTCTACGCCCGGCTCCACGAGCTGCAGTTCGCGAGGCGGTGAGCGACCGGCGCGGTGCCGCTCTGCGCGGCTCGACCTGGGGGCGCCGGTTCGATAGGATGGCTCCGCGTCATGATGGGACGAACATGATGGGACGAACATGATGGGACGACTTCGCGCCGCCGCGCTCCTCCTCGCGCTGGGCGCCGCCTGCACTCGCGGCGAGGAGCAGGATGGCGAGTCCGGCATCTGCCGCCACCTTCCTCAGGCGTACTGCCGGGACGACCGCCCCGTGACCACACGCTGCCAGTACGAGTCGATCGCCTACTGCATCGAGTACGTCCCGAAAGGGGAGCTCGTCGCCGCGCCGGACGAGGCGAAGCGCCTCTGCGAAGAGGTGCCCTACCTCGACGCCACCGGGCGCTTCGAGGCCGGGGACTGCCCGGGCGGGGCGGTCGGGCGCTGCACGTCGGAGCCCAGCTATGGCCGCCGCGACTACTACT
>JADLEQ010000109.1 GCA_020846005.1 Polyangiaceae bacterium | reverse complement strand
TCCAGTCGTTCCTCACATAGTACTCTGGCGCGTACCCGGTATTCCAGCCGCACTCTGGCGGCTGGCCGCTGGTGTCGCCCTGCTTCGCGGCGAGGAAGGCGTCGTACTCGGCCCAGGTGACCTCGCGCTGGTCCATGCAGAAGACGACGCCGTCGTTCGTCTGCACGCGCACGAGCTCGGCGCCGGGCAGGCCCTCGGGGCAAGCGAGATCCTCGGGGCGCGCGGCGCCGCCGGCCGTCCCCTCGGGCCGGATGTCCGGGTCCTTCTGGCAGGCGCCGGCCCACAGCAGGGGGAGGAGCGGCAGCAGCCGGGTGATGGGGGAGCGAGGGCGACGACGGGGGAGCGCGAGGGCGCGAGCTCTGGGCCTGTGCGTGAGGGTCAACATCTCGGGGCTCTCCTTCGGGTGGGTCAGAGGACGAGGGCGGTGGGCTCACCGGTCGCCCACGTCCCCCCTACCGTTACGTAGCCGGACTCGGAGGTGCGCCACTCGATGGCGCCCGTGTCCGGTTGGACGAGGAGCAGCTCCTCGCGGCCGTCGCCCGTCATGTCCGCCACCGCGACCACGCGGGTGCGGACGCCGCAGGCGGCGCAGGACGTGTTGACGGCGGTGCCGCCGTTGCAGCTACTGGCGACGGTCGTCCGCGTGAGGAGCTGCGAAGAGCCGCCGGCCGCGGAGTCCCTGAAGATCCCCCAGTCTGCCCGGAGGTCGCCATCCCGATCGAAGCCCGCGAAGGGCTGGTCCGAGGCGAGCGTGCCATACTGGCACGACTCGACCGTCCCGGCTCCGAAGGGATCCCAGACGGTGTTCCACGTGCCGTCGTGCGGCCAGTAGAGCGAGAACGTCTTGCGCTTCACCGGCACCCAGGTGCAGCCGAAGCTGCCGCAGACCTGCTGCATCGCCTGGCGGAACATCGGCATCGGGATCGCGCCGCAGCGATCCGAGGCACTCCCGCCGGTGGCGGGGACGAACTGGCCGCCCATGTCCTTCTGGTTGTTGGTGTTCCAGCTCTGGCTCGAGAGGGCGTAGTAGTACCGGGCCATGCCCGGATAGTAGGCGACCAGATCGCTCAGGCCGTCGCTGTCGTACAGCCCCGGCATGAGGATGGCGTTGGGCCCCGGCGTGGTACCGCCGGCCGCGGTCCCGACCGTGCGAGCCTGGAGCGCGGTGGTGTACCACCACCAGATCGCCTGCTGAGGGCGGTAGACGGCTCGTTCGTTCGGCGAGGCGCCCGTCAGCTCGAGCCCCGGTGTCGGCAGGTCGCCGCGTGCCCCGAACTGCGCGCAGCTCGAGGAGGGGCAGCTGGTCTGCGAAACGGAGCCGCAGCTCGTGGCCGCGGGGTTGCTGCTGGTCGAGCACCAACGCCAGTACGCGAGGGTGTCCGCCGGGGCGCTGCGCGCGACGCCGCCGCCCGGCTGGTAGACACCGAAGTCCGAGCGGCCATCCGTGTCGAAGTCCGCGACCATCGGGATGTCGCCGAGCCGGCCGAACTGGGTGTCGATGTGTTGGCCCGCCGCCTGGCTGAAGTTCGGGCTCAGCAGGACGCGCAGCCGGCCGGGTGTCCCCGCAGCGGTGGGCGGCGCCCAGACGGCGAGATCGCGCCGGCCGTCGCCGTTGAAGTCGAGCTTCGCGAGCGGGTCGCGGTGGCTTCCGGTGCCGAGCCGAGCGAGGCGGTTCGTCGACTGCCACTCGAGTTCGAACTCGTTGAATCCTTCCTTGTACTTCATGAGGTCATAGTCCCACGGGCTGTCCCAGCGCAGGTGCTTGCGCATCATGAGCACCTCCGACTCGCTGAAGAAGCGTGGGGCCTGGTCGGTGCTCGGGAGGTAGCTGCACGCGTTCGCAGAGAGGTGGGCGCCAGCGAAGAACGAGAGGCCTCGGAGTTCTGGGTCGTTGCTGTCGAACTGCTGCACGTTCGAGCCGCTGCCGTTGCCTCCAGCGCTGCTCACGGTGCAGGTGAGGAGTTCAGGCGACGACACGTGGACGCAGTTGCTCGTCCCCAGCGCGGTGTCGCCGTTCACGATCTGACGGAGACTGGCCTCACTTGGGAGCGCGGCGGCGCGGCTGGTGAAGAAGGTGTGCGCCGTCGTTCCAGGGACGAAAACGAGATCCCAGAAATCGGCCTTCTTGTAGTGCGCTAGCGTCTGGGGGTCCACGGCCATCGCGACGTCCGGGTTGGACGTGCTGGCCACTCCCTCGATGTCCTGCGGATGCACGAGCCCGAACAGATGGCCCAGTTCGTGCGTGAGCACATGCTGCGCCGTCCCAGTCTCGATGGCCGGGGCGTTTAGCAGCATCTCGCGCCCCTTCCAGGGCACAGCGGAGTTGTGCCCTGGGCTCACTTGGAGCAGCCAGATCAACAGTTCGTCGGTACGACCCCACTGGGTCGCCGTCGCGCCCAGCCACGCCCATGAGCTCTTGGTGGAGGTAGTGAACCATGCGTTGCTCGGCATTTCCGGGAGCGGCCTCCCGGGACCGCCGAGTTCCGAATACGCAACAGGCCATGCGTGTGCGTCGGTTCCTACGGGACTCTCGAAGTTCGGCGCCGCGTAGCATTCCATCGACCGTATGAAGAACTGCACCCCGGCGGCGCGGAACGCCTGGTTCGCGCGTGTGACCTGGACGAGGAGGCTGTCATGCAGCGCCTGGCTCGGGCACGGGTTGGGCGGCGTGCTCGGCAGCAGGTTCGCGAACCGGAGCGGGATCAGCCGCTCGGCGCCCTGCGAGGTCCCGAGCTCCTCGTTGACGCTCGCCGCGGAACCAAGCCCTTCGGCCGGGTCATCGTCTCGCGGGGGGGGGGGGGTACGAAGCCTCACACGCTGCCACGAGCCCCAGGGCGGAGAGGAGCGCCGCGCCGGCCCCCCAGCACCCCCGCAGCCAAGCGTCACGTCCACCGCCGACCTTCCTCTCCCGCATGAGGAGCCCTGCTACCAGCTCGGCCCGCCGCTGTCAAGCCCCCCTCCCGGTGTACCCTTCCGGACCGGCTGGCCGCCCTCGAGCGTCGCGCGCCGCGGGGACAGCGCCCGAGCGCGCCGCCGGTTCGTGGCGCCGCGGGGGGCGTGCAGACGCCCGTCGCCTCCGTGGGCGGGCCTGGCGCGCGTGGTCCGCCTCGGTGGGTGCCCCTCCTCCAGCTCCGGGTCGCCGGGCCAGCACGCCGAGCGGCTCAGGGCCGGAGCGTTCCCGCCTGGCGTCGCCCGGCGGGCGCGCGGCTCACGATCGTGATCTTGACGGATGTCATTTGAACCGGGCGCGAGATGGTTCATACGAATCCTGACTGACCGGCCAGACAGACCACCCGGTCAGCGAGGTGACGCCCATGACGGAGCCGAGCCCGCCGCTCCCCGAGCCCGAGAGCTGGAGACCCCCGCCGCGCCGCCGCAGGCCGCCGGAGGGGCAAGAGCCCGGCCGCGAGGGGGACGCCGTCCAGCGCATCCTCTCGGCAGCCGAGGCGTGCTTCCGCTCAGCGGGGTACTCCGGCGTCTCGCTACGGGAGATCGCGGAGGCGGCCGGCGTCTCGAAGAGCCTCGTCCTCTACCACTTCGACTCGAAGGACCACGTCTTCGCCGAGCTCCAGCTCCTCGTGTACCGCCGGCTGGCGCAGCGGGTGCGTGAGGCCGTCGCCGGCGCCGGGGGGACGACCGTAGAACGCGCGCTGCTCGCGCTCGACTCGCTCATGGCGGCCGTTCGCGACCACAACGACCTCGCGGTGCACGCGATGCTCGGCGCGCGGGCGCTCACGAGCGACGGCGCGGCGCCGCACGTGCGCCGGATGCGGAAGGAGCTCCGCGGCCTGCTCCACGGCACGATGCAGGAGCTCTTCGGGGGAGAGGCGGAGCGGCTGCCGTTGTCCGTCGAGGCGTGCGGCGATCTGCTGTGGGCCGCGCTCACCGGGCTCGGGCTGCAGTCGGTGTTGGATGATTCGCCCCAGGATCTCGAGCGAGGGTTCGAGAGCCTGAGGCAGATCGTGCGTCTCGCGTTCCAGGGCGCCCCCGAGGCGCTCCAGGGAGGTCTTCGATGAGCGTCCGCGTCGCTGCAGCCGATCTCGGGAAGTGCCAGGCGAAGCTCCTCACCGGCCACCTCGAGGGGGAACGCGTCGTCGTCGACACGACGCGAGTCGTCGCGCACGACGGCCACCCGCTCGAGGCGTTCGGGCGCTGGTACGAGCAGGAGCGCGTCGCGGAGGCGAAGGCGCTCGCGGCGACGGGGCTCTACGCGGACGAGATCGCCCCGCCTGCGCTCACCGGGCTCCCGGAGGACGCCTGTCTCGAGGCGGCGCTCGCGCTGCTGCCCGGGCTCGTCGGTCCGCTCAACCTCGTCAGCGTCGGCGCCCGCGGCTACGCCGCGCTCGTGCGCGACTCGGAGGGGCGCGCCCACTACCTCGAGAACGACAAGTGCTCCTCGGGCACCGGGGAGACGATGGTGAAGACGGCGTCGCGCTTTGGCATGACGCTCGAGGAGGCCGATCGGCTCGCGGCTCGCGCGGAGGGCTCGATCGCGATCACCGCGCGCTGCTCGGTGTTCGCGAAGAGCGAGATGACGCACTTCGGCAACCAGGGCGAGCCCGCGGATCGGCTCTTTCGCGGCTACTTCGATTCCATCGCGCGCTACGTCGCGGCGCTGCTCGGCCGTGCGCGCGTCGCGGGGCCGGTGTACCTCATCGGCGGCGGCAGCCGGCTGGTGACGCTGCGCCAGTGTCTCTCGGAGCAGCTCGAGGCGGAGGTCGGAGTCCTCGACGAGTCCCTCGTCCTCGAGGCGATGGGCGCGCTCGCGCTCGCGGGCGAGCACGCGCGCGGCGGGCACGCCCTGGCGCTGCCGGGCGAGGCGTCCGCGCTGTCGCGCGCGAAGGAGCGCCGGATCCGCGCGCTCGAGCCGGCGTCGCGCTGGGCGGGCCGGGTGACCCGGCTGGAGGCGCCGCCCGTCCCCGAGGGCGCGGCCTCGCGCCCCACGGTGCTCGGGCTCGATCTCGGTTCGACGGGCAGCAAGGCGGTGCTCACGTCGATCGAGACGGGCGAGATCGTCCTGGATGTCTACGACCGCACGCGCGGCAACCCGGTGGAGGCCGCCCAGCGCCTCGTCCGCACGCTCTCCGAGCGAGGCGTCGATGTGCGCGCCGTCGGCGTCACCGGCTCGGGGCGTGAGGCGGTGGCCACCGTGCTCCGCGCGGCGTTCCCCGAGGCGGGCGATCGCATCGTCGTGTTGAACGAGATCGTCGCGCACGCCACCGCCGCCATCCGGTCCGACCCGGGCCACGGGCGCAGCCTGAGCGTGGTGGAGATCGGCGGCCAGGACGCCAAGTTCGTCCAGATCGCCGACGGCCAGATCGTCGAGAGCGACATGAACAAGGCGTGCAGCGCGGGGACGGGATCGTTCCTCGAGGAGCAGGCCGGCTTCTACGGCGTGGACGACATCGTCGAGTTCGGGCGGCTCGCGGCGTCCGCAGAGTCGCCCGCCGACCTCGGGCAGATGTGCACGGTGTTCGTCGCCGAGGCTGCGGCCGAGGCGCACACCGAGGGGTACTCCGTGCCGGATCTGTTCGCCGGGTTCCAGTACTCGGTCGTCCACAACTACCTGAACCGCGTGATGGGCCAGCGGACGTTCGGCGAGCGCGTGTTCTTCCAGGGTAAGCCGGCGAGCGGGGAGTCGCTGGCGTGGACGCTGGCGGCGGTGAGCGGGCGGGAGGTGGTGGTCCCCCCGAACCCCGGCGCGATGGGGGCCTGGGGGATCGGGCTCGCTGCGATCGAGGAGCTCGGCCGCGCGGCGCTCGACGCGGCCGCCGCGCTGCCCGTCGCACGGATGCTGGACGCGCGGATCGTCGCGCGCAACGAGTTCCGCTGCGACGACAAGCGCTGCGCCACCCTCTGCCGGATCGAGCGGGCGACGGTGGCCGTCGGAGCCCAGAGGCAGAGCGTGTTCTCCGGCGGCTCGTGCCCGAAGTTCGAGGTCGCCCGGTCGTCGCGCCCCAAGCTCCCGGCGGACGCCCCGAGCGCCTTCGACGAGCGGGAGGCGATCCTCGCGCCCTACTTCGAGACGACGACCGGGTCGCGCGAGGTCGCGGTGCCCCACGTCGGTTCGCTCGCCGGCTGGCTCCCTTGGGTCGTCACGCTGCTGCGTGAGGTCGGGCTCGGCGTGCGGGTGTTGCGGAGCGACGCGGGGAGCCTGGCGCTCGGCGAAGAGCTCTGCTCCGCGTACGATTCCTGCGCGCCGATGAAGGTGGCCCACGGCGTCGGCGCCGCGGACGTGGAGACCCTCTTCTTCCCGCGGCTCACCGAGTTGCTGGACCGCGAGGGGCCTCCCGGAGTCACGTGCTCCACCGAGCAGGGCATGCCCGTCGTCGTGGAGCGGATGCTGCGCGCGCGGGGTCGCTCGACCCGCGTCGTCGCGCCGGTGGTGTCGCTCGCGCAAGGCTATACGGCGCCCGCGCTGCTCTTCGCGCTCCGCGAGGCGATGGCGGAGCTCGGGGTCGAGCTCCAGCGGCTGCCGCGCGCGCTCGCGCGGGCAGGGGACGCCCAGGCGGCGTACCACCGGCAGCTCGTCGCCATCGGGCGACGCACGCTGTCGTATGGCCGATCGCTGGACGTGCCGGTGGTGGTCGTCTGCGGCTCGGAGCACGTGGTCTTCGACCGCACGATCAACGCAGGGATCCCCGGTATCCTCAGGCAGAACGGCGTGCTGGCGCTGCCCATGGACTGCTTCCCCATCGCGGCGAGCGTCCCGCCGCTCGAGCGCGTGGTGTGGGCGGACGCGCGCCGCGCCCTGCGCGCCGCGCTCGCGGCCCGAGCGACGGGCGACGTGTACCCGCTCTGGCTCTCTTCCTTCGGGTGCGGCCCTTCGTCGTTCGTGGAGCAGCTCTTCGACCACCTCCTCCACGGTTACCCCCACACGTGCCTCGAGAGCGACGGCCACGGCGGGACGGCGGGGTTCGTGACCCGCATCCAGTCGTTCCTGCATGGAGTCCGGCAGTACGGGCGGCGCCCGGCGCCCGTCCCCGCGGAGAAGCTCCGCCTGCTCGAGCCGATGGAGCGCCGCCCGCTCGCGGCCGACCGCGACGCACGACTCGTCCTGCTGTCCGTCGCGGGCCGGCTGTCGGAGGTGGCCGCCGCCTCGTACCGCGCCCTCGGCTACGACGCGCGCCCCTCGGGGCCGAACACCGCCGAGACGATGGCCGCGGGCCGCCGTGACTGCTCGGGCAAGGAGTGCCTCCCGTATCAGCTCGTGTGGGGCGCGTTCCGGCGCGAGATCGAGGCGGCCCCCCCGCAGGATCGCACCGTGCTCGTGCAGGTCACCGGCCAAGGCGCGTGTCGCAACTGCATGTTCTCGGTGAAGGACGCCATCTCGCTCGAGCACCTCGGCGTGGCCGACCGCGTCACCCTGCGCCACTTCGGCGCCGAGGACGACGTGAGGACTCGCTACCAGAGCCGCTTCTACGCCGGGACGGTCGCCAACGACGTCCTCATGCAGCTTCGCGCCTACCACCTGGCGCTCGATCCGAGCGGCGAGGAGGTCGGCGCGCTCGATCGGCGCTACGGCGGCGAGCTCGTCGCGCTGCTCGAGCGCCGGGAGCCGGAGGGGTTCCGGGCGCTCGGCGCCGTGCGCGAGAGCTGGCGTGAGCTGCTCGAGCTGATGGATCGCGCCGCGCGGGATTACGCGCGCCTCGAGGCGCGGGCGACCTCGGGCCTCCGCACGGTGCTGCTCACGGGCGACATCTACCTCCGCATCGACGACTTCGCGAACGACGACCTCGTGGCGTCCTTCGCCGAGCGCGGGCTGCGCACGCTCGTCGAGCCGGTCAGCGTGCTCGTCGACTACCTGAGCCTCGAGAACTCGGACGAGCTCATCGGGATGAAGCAGACCGTGCTCGGCAACCTCCTGACCTCCCAGCTCACGCAGGGGATCCGCCAGGCGATCTACGACCGGGTCCTGCCCCACCACCCGTGGCTCTACATCCCGGATGTCCCGCGGATGCTGGAGCTCGCGCGTCCGATCATCGACGGCACGCCGTTCGGGGAGGCGCCGATCGGCGTGGGCAGCACGCTGGACGGCTGGCAGTCGCGGCGCTGCGACGGCGCGGTGCTCATCAGCCCGTGGGGGTGTGGGCCGGGGCTCCTCACGGAGAGCTTGCTGCGCGCCGAGCGCGAGATCCCGATGTTGTTCCTCTACAGCGACGGTTCACCGCTCGACGAGCGGCGCCTGAACGCGTTCGCGCACCGGCTCAAGCGGCAGCCGCGGCGGACTCGGGTGCGCGCCGCGGCAGCGCCGACCCGGGCGGAGGCGCGCGCGTGAGCGGGGCGATGGCCCACGTCGTGGGGGTGGGGATGCTGCGGTTCGGCAAGCTCCCGGATCGCGGGATCAAGGCGCTCGCCGCCGAGGTGCTCGAGCGGACGCTGGCCGACGCGGGGCTCGGGCGCGGGGACGTGGAGGCGGTGTGGTTCTCCAACAGCGGCTGGGGCATGAACGGCGGGCAGGACTGCATTCGCGGGCAGGTCGCGCTGCGGGGCGCCGGCATCTCCGGTGTGCCGATCGTGAACGTCGAGAACGCGTGCGCGGGCGGCGCGACCGCGCTGCACGGGGCGGTGCTCGGGGTGACGAGCGGCGCCTACGAGGTCGCGCTCGCGATCGGGGTGGAGAAGCTCTTCCAGCCGAGCCGACTGCGCACGTTCGCGAGCTTCCTCGGCGGGATGGACGTGGAGGCCCTGCCGGAGCTCATGGCGAAGGCCGAGGAGCTGCGTCGCGCGGCGCCGCCGCCACCCCGGGAGCTCCCCGAGGCGCGGTCGCCGCGACGCGAGGCCGGCCGGCGCGCCGCGCGCCCCGGGCTGGGAGAGGTGCCGCGCCAGCTCCTCGACGCGCTCGCGATCGCCGATCACTTCAGGCTGGACGTGGCCGGGCTCGTCGGGGACGCGCTGCGGGCGCGCCTCGCGGGCAAGGGGAAGGGGGGAGGCGGCGACCACAGCCCCTTCATGGATGTGTACGCGGTCGGCGCCCGCCGGCACATGGCGAGGTACGGCACGACACAGCGGCAGCTCGCCGTGATCGCCGCGAAGAACCACGGGCACGGCGCGCTGAACCCGCTGGCCCAGATCCGGCGGCCGATGACGCCGGAGGAGGTCCTCGTCGATCGTGAGGTTGCCGCGCCGCTCACGCGCTCGATGTGCGCGCCGATCGGCGACGGCGCCGCCGCGGCGCTCGTCTGCTCGGAGCGATACGCGCGGCGGCACGGCCTCGGGCGCGCGGTGCGTGTGCGCGCGAGCGTCGTAGCGTCCGGCGCGCGGGACGGAGGCGGCGACCTCATCGAGGCGATCGCGGTGCGCGCGTCTCGGCGCGCGTACGAGCTCGCCGGCCTCGGGCCCGCCGAGATCCACCTGGCCGAGGTGCACGACGCCACGGCGTTCGGCGAGCTCCACCAGTCGGAGGCGCTCGGCTTCGCGCCGGAGGGTGGGGGCGGCGCGCTCGCGGAGTCGGGCGCCACGGCGATCGGGGGGCGGCTGCCGCTCAACCCGAGCGGCGGGCTCGAGTGCCGAGGTCACCCCATCGGCGCCTCGGGGCTGGCGCAGATCCACGAGCTCGTGCAGCAGCTCCGCGGCGAGGCCGGCGCGCGCCAGGTGGCGGGAGCGCGCCTCGCGCTCGCGCAGAACGGCGGAGGCTTCCTCGGCGAGGAGGAGGCGGCGATGGCGGTCCACGTGTTGGAAGGGAGCGTGTCATGACGACCGAGGCGAACCTGCGGGATCGGCTGGGCGAGGCGGGGAGGCGCTGGTCCGCGGGGCGTGTCGTCGTGCGCGCGCTCGCGCGTACGGTGCGCTCGGAGCTGCGGGAGGGGACGCTGCGCGAGACGCTGCGCGCGTCTCGCGAGGCGGGGACGCTCTCGTTCGCCGGCGAGCCCACGTTCGGTGAGCTCCTGGCGCGGCGGGCGCGCGAGCGGCCGGACGCCGAGTTCGTGCGCTTCGAGCGCCAGCGTGTCCGTGTGGGCGAGCTCGACCAGCGCGTGAACGCCGTCGCCGCCGGGCTCCGCGCCGTCACCCGCGCGGGGGACAACGTGGCGCTGCTGTGCCCCAACTGCCCGGAGTACCTGGAGGCGTTCTTCGCCATCCAGCGCCTTGGGCTCGGCGCGGTGCCGGTCAACACGGCGCTCGTGGGCGACGGCCTCGTGCACGTGCTCCAGAGCTCGCGGGCTCGGGCGGCGATCGTGCACCACGACCAGCTCGCCCAGCTCGAGGCGGTGCGGGCGCGCGCCCCGGAGCTCGAGCACGTCGTTGTGATCACGGAGGGCGCCCCGTATGAGGCGGGGGCGGGGGCGACGCTCGAGGGCTGGCGGCGCGACCATCGCGACGCGGCCCCGCCGGCGCGTGCACCGGATCCGGAGGCGGTCGCGCTGCTGCTCTACACCTCCGGCACGACGGGCTCGGCGAAGGGGGTGGTGTACCGGTACCGCGACTCGAACACGAAGCGCCTTCGCCTGCTGTCTCACCTCCTCTACTCGCCTGGCGAGGTCCTCTACACCTGCCTGCCGCTCTTCCACGCGAACGCGCTGCTGCTCACCACCATGATGGCGCTCGACATGGGCTCGGTGGTGGCGCTCGGGCGGCGGTTCAGCGCGAGCCGCTTCTGGCAGGAGGCGGCCGAGCTCGGCGCGACGACCTTCAACGCGCTCGGCGCCATGATCCCGATCCTGCTGAAGCAGCCGCCGGGGGCGCACGATCGAGCGCACCGCGTCCGGCTGGTCGTGAGCGCGGCGTGCCCTGCCGAGGCCTGGCGCCCGTTCGAGGAGCGCTTCGGGGTGCGGATCGTCGAGGCGTACGGCGCCGTGGACGGTGGCGGCTTCATCACGATGAACCTCGGCAACGCGCCCGTGGGCTCGATCGGCAAGCCGCTCGGCGGCAAGTACCGCCTCCTCGACGACGCGGGCGGAGAGGCGCGGTCGGGGGAGCCGGGCGAGCTCTGCGTCTGGATGGGCCGCAGCGAGTCACGGAAGGTCGAGTACTATCGTGACGAGAAGGCGACCCGTCAGAAGACGCACGACGGCTGGCTCCACACCGGGGACTTCCTGCGCCGCGACGAGCGCGGGTTCCTCTACTTCGTCGGGCGCAGGAGCGACTCGATGCGCCGCCGCGGGGAGAACGTCTCTGCGCACGAGGTCGAGAGCGTGCTCGCCCAGCACCCGGACGTGCTCGAGTGCGCGGTGTTCGGCGTGCCGAGCGAGCTCGGCGAGGACGACATCATGGCCGTGGTCGTCCCCGTCGAGGGGCGGACGCTCGACCCGGCGGAGGTGCGCCGGTACGTCGAGCCGCGGCTGGCGCGCCACGCGTGGCCCCGCTACGTGGAGCTCGCCGCAGAGCTCCCCAAGACGGGCACCCACCGCGTGCAGAAGAGCGATCTCCAGCGGCGCGGGCCAGGCCCGGCCACCTGGGACGCGGAGCGAGGAGCGCCGCGATGAGGCTCGGGATCACGGGGGTCGCCGGGTACATCGGCCGGCTCTTCGCCGAGCGGGTGGTCGCGGCGGGGATCGCCGAGCGGATCGTGGGGGTGGACCTCGCGCCGGCGCCGTTCCCGGCGAGCCGGATCCAGTGCGTGCGGCGGGATGTCCGCGATCCGGGGCTGGCCGCGGATCTCGCGGGCTGCGACGCCGTCGTCCACTTCGCGTTCGTCGTCGAGACGATGCGCGATCGGAAGCTGATGTACGACGTGAACCTGAACGGCACGCGCAACGTGCTCGCCGCCTGCGAGCGAGCCGGGGTCTCGACGCTGGTCGTGGCCAGCAGCGTGGCGGCGTATGGTGTCCAGGGCGATCGGGTGATCGACGAGCGCACGCCCTGCCTCGGCGACGCGCGCAGCTTCTACGCGCACACCAAGCGCCTGGTCGAGGACGAGCTCGACGTCTTCGCGACCCGCAACCCCGGCGTGCGGCTGGTGCGCGTGCGCCCGAGCGTGGTCCTCGGGCCGCGGTGCAACACCTGGGCGCTCGGCGCCATGGCGGAGCTTGGGCGGGTCGACACGCGGCGCGGCATGCGCCTGCCGCTGGTGCACGAGGACGACGTGGTCGAGGCGTTCTTCCGCGCGCTGGTGCGGCCGGTGGAGGGGCCGATCCTGGTGGCGCACCGCCGGTCCCTCGCGATGGCGGACATCGCGCGGCGCCTCGGTCGCAAGCCCCTGGTGCTGCCGGACGCGTGGGTGCTCCGGCTGGGCGACGCCGCGTTCTCCGCCGGGCTCACGCGCATGTCGAGCGACTGGCTCTCGCTCACCGTCGGCAACCGTTTCGACTTCGACCCGAGCGCGTCCGAGGCGGCGCTCGACTGGCGACCGGCGCACGACCCGATGGAGACGTTGTTCGTGGTGCTCGCGAACGCGGCCCGGCTGCGCTCGCGCGGCCAGCGCTTCGACGCCCGCACCGATCGCCTCGAGGGGACCCGCTACGACCTGCCCGCCAGCCCAGGAGATCACCCATGAAATTCGATCCTGACGCCTTCGCAGCCGGAGCGGAGCAGAGCTTCGCGCAGATGTACCCGGTGTTGGCGGCGCTCGGCCAGCATCGGCCGCGCATGCTGGCGGACTACGAGCGCGTGCTCGCGGACGCGCGTCGCTTCCGCCGCGAGCACCTGGAGCCGAGCGCGCTGCGCGTGGAGCTCGAGGTCCGCAGGAACCCGGAGTACGTCGCAGAGGACATCATCTGCGCGGCGTCGACGGCGGGCTTCTTCGGGACGATGATCCCGAAGACGTTCGGCGGGGCCGGGCTGTCGTTCGGTGCGATGATCGTCGGGCTGGAGGAGCTCGGCGCCGGCTGCCTCGGGCTGTCGAACCTGCTCGGGGTGCATGGGTTGGCGATCGCGACCGTCTCCGCGACCGGCGACATCGAGGGGATGGAGAAGGTGTGCCGCCTGCTCACCGAGGGCGAGCGGCGCGGCCGCCCGAACCTGCTCTCGACCGCGATCACCGAGCCAACGGCGGGGACGGACGTGGAGGACGTCGACCTGCTGCGCAAGGCACGGCTCGTCTGTGAGGCGACGCCGGTGCGCGGCGGCTACAAGCTGAACGGGCGCAAGGTCTTCATCTCGAACGGCAGCATCGCCCACACCCACGTGGTGATCATGCCGACGGACAAGAAGAACCCGGTCGAGACGACCTTCGCCTTCCTCGTCGAGAGCACCGCGCCTGGCTTCCGGGTGGGGCGGGTCGAGCGCAAGCTCGGGCAGAAGGCGTGCCCGGCGGCCGAGCTCGTGTTCGAGGACTGCTTCGTCCCCGAGACGGCGCGGCTGAACAGCAAGGCGCTCCCGGGCCGCGCCATCGAGCTCGTGCTCGGCGCGACGCGGGGCGGCGTCGGCGCGTGGGGGGCCGCGGCGGCGCGCGGCGCCTACGAGCGTGCGCTGCTCCACGCCCGCACGCACAAGGTGTCGGGGCGGTGGCTGATCGACGAGCAGTGGGTCCAGATCAAGCTGGCGAACATGTGGAAGAACGTGGCGCTCGCGCGCGCGCTCTACGTCGAGGCGATGCTCTCGAACGAGCTGTTCGGGTTGAGCCAGCTCGTCTCGGGCGGCGCGATGGGTGCGCTGCAGCAGCGGCTCCCGCGGGCGGTGCTCGAGAGCCAGGCGCTGCGCAAGCTCGTGGTGTCGAGGCGCACGCGCGAGGCGCTGCAGGGGCAGATCGCGGCCATGGAGGAGTGGGAGGTGGACACCGCGAGCGCATGGGGCTCCGCGTCGAAGGTCGCGGGCACCGATCTCGGGATGGAGAACTGCCACCTGGCGCTCGAGATCTGCGGCACGGCGGGCCTGCGCCACGATCGCGGGATCGAGAAGATCTACCGCGACGCGAAGCTCCTCCAAATCTACGAGGGCACGAACCAGCTCAATCGCCTCGAGGTCTTCCACCGAGGGGTGTTGCGCGCGACGGCGCGCCGATCGGGAGGTGCGGCATGAACCAGCAACAGCGCTCGGAGGTCACCATCGTCCGCCAGACGGCCGCGCGGTTCGCCCGCGACGTGCTGGTGCCGGCGCGCCACGCGCTCCTCCACCACCCCGACGAGGCGCTCCCGGCGGGGCTGCTCGATGGGCTGCTCGGCCTCGGCCTGCACGAGCTCGGGCTCGAGGAGGAGGGGGAGCGCGCGCTCCTCGGCGCGGGGCTCGAGGAGCTGTCGCGCGTCGCGGCGGCGCCCGCCTCGCTGGTGCTCGCGCACGTGATCGCCCGTGAGTGCCTCCGGCAGACGGGCGCGCTCGAGAGGGCGCCCGCGGCGGAGGGCGCGGGGGCGCTGCTGGCGTTGCCGCTCTACGCCGAGCCCGGGCTGGGGGACGAGGGTCCGTCGTTGCGTCAGGACGGCGCCGCGATCGTGCTCGACGGCATCGCGGAGCTCGTGGTGGGGGCGCCTCTCGCGGGGGCCGCGGTGCTCGTCGCGCGAGACGCCGGCGACCGCGAGCGTCCGGCGCTCGTCCTGGCGCCGCTCGACGCCCCGGGCGTGAGCGTCGGGCCCGCGCTGCTGACGCTCGGGATGCGCGGAGCGCCGACGGCGGACGTGCGCTTCTCCAAGGCTCGCCTGCCGGCGACCGCGAGGCTGGCGGGCGCGACCGAGAGCGGGGTCGTGGCGCGAGACGCCGCGCGGCGGGCACGGGGCCCGGCGCTCGCGATCGCGGCGGGGGTCGTCGAGGCGTCGCTGCGCACCGCCACCGAGTACGCGCGGGAGCGCTACCAGGGGGGCAAGCAGATCGTCGACCACCAAGAGGTGCGGGCCCTCCTCGCCGGGATGGTGGAGGATCTCGCCCTCTGCGCCGAGGCGGCCGAGTTGCTGTGCGGAGACGCGCTCGCCGAGTCGCGCGCGCTGGCGCTGTTCGCGCGCGCCAAGCGCCGGGCGGCTCACGCCACCTGTGACGGCGTACAGCTCCTCGGCGGCAACGGGTACATGGAGGACTACGACCAGGAGCGCTGCCTGCGGGACGCCAAGCAGGCGCAGGCGCTGCTCGGGCGGACGGACCTGGCCGCGCAGGCGGCGACGGAGGCCTGGCTCGCCGAGGGGGCTGGGTCGTGAGCGCGCGCCTCTTCGACGACCGGCGGTACCCGCGGACGAGCTTCGCGCGGTTCGTCGTCGACCCCGAGAAGTGCAACGCCTGCCGCAAGTGCGTCGACACCTGCCCGGGGCAGCTCCTGAAGCTCGTCGACGACGTCCCGGTGAACCGCCACGAGACGGGCGAGTCGGCGCTCGGCTGCATCGGCTGCAAGAACTGCTTCGCCGTATGCCCCGAGGGCGCGATCGACGTGCGCGGCCAGTACCGAGTGGAGGAGGGGTACTACCGGACGACCCTCGGCGCCCCCGCGTTCCCGAACCCCTTCGGGGATCCGGAGGCCCCGCCCTTCGAGGAGCTCGCGCCGAAGCTCACGCCCGTCGAGCGGGTGATCTACCAGCGTCGCTCGGTGCGGCTCTTCAAGAAGAAGGCGGTGCCGGAGGCGATCCTGAGGCGGGTCGTCGAGGCCGGGCGGTTCGCGCCCAGCCAGGGCAATTGCCAGCCTTGGCGCTTCGTCGTGATCACCGATCGCGCGCTGCTCGATCGGATCGGGGAGGAGTGCGGGCGGCGGGTGGCGCCGGTCGCGGGGATGTACGTACGGAGCGGGGGAGGGGCGCTGCGCGAGCGGCTGAAGACGCTCGCGGTGAACGCGCTCTCCCGGCTCACGCCGAACAACTTCGATCAGCGCCTGGCCCACGGCATCGACACCGTCGCGAACGACGAGCGCTGGGACATGTTCCTGCACGCCCCGGCGCTCATCTTGGTGCTGGGGGACAAGCGGGGCATCGGCGAGCCCCTCATCGACTGCATGCTGGCCGCGCACAACGTCGTCCTCGCGGCCCACTCGCTCGAGCTCGGCACCTGCTACGTCGGCTTCGTGAAGATGATCGAGACGCTCCCCGAGCTGAAGAGGGATCTCGGCATCGAGTGGCCGTTCAAGGTGATGACCTCGATCGCCGTCGGCTGGCCTCGCACGCGCGCGGACCGCGCCGTCGCTCGCGAGCGGCCCCGTGTCACATGGTTCCCCGCCGATCGGTCGGGGCCGAGAGAGGAGTAGAGCCATGCCCGCGCCCAATTATCCGTTCGAGTCTCGCTTCGTCACCGTCGATGGCCAGCGCCTGCACTACGTCGACGAGGGGCGAGGGGAGACGCTGCTCCTGCTCCACGGCAACCCGACGTGGAGCTACCTGTACCGGCACGTCATCGAGGACTTGAAGAAGGACCACCGCTGCGTGGCGCCAGACCACCTCGGCTTCGGCTACTCGGAGAAGCCGCGCCACGGCGACTACTCGATGCGCGCGCACATCATGCGGCTCCAGAGCTTCGTCGCCAAGCTCGGGCTGCGCCGGATCACGCTGGTCGTCCAAGACTGGGGCGGCATCATCGGGCTCGGTTGGGCGGTGCGAAACCAGGACTGGATCGAGCGCCTGGTCATCATGAACACGACGGGCTTCCCGCTCCCCGATCGCGAGACGCTCCTCCGCATGCGGCCGCTCCCGTGGGGCCTCGCGATGCTCTATCCGCTGAAGATCCCCGGGCTCGGCGAGCTGTTCGTGCAGGGCGCCAACGGCTTCGTCCGCGCGCTCCTGCCTACCGGGATCCACCATCGGGAGCGCCTCGACACGCACGTGATGGGCGGCTACCTCGATCCGTACCCCACCTGGGGCTCCCGCCGCGCGCACCTCGCGAGCGTGCGGCAGATCCCGCTCTCGCCCCGCCACCCGACGTGGCGGCTCCTGCAGGAGATCGGCGCCGAGCTCGACGGCTGGGCCGTCCCCACGCAGCTCATCTGGGGGATGCGTGACCCGGTGTTCGTGCCGTGGTTCCTCGAGGAGTTCGAGCGGCGCCTCCCGAATCACGCACCGACGGTGCGCATCGAGGACGCGAGCCACTTCCTCCAGGACGACCGCCCCGATCTCATCTCGCCCGTCATCCGGCGGTTCGTCGCCGCCACCGCGCGGCCGGAGGCGCCAGCGCCCGCCGGTCGCGCGGAGTCCCTCGTCACGTCCCCCACCCAATCCCTCGGAGCATGAGAACCATGAAGAAGGTGCTGCTGACCAACCCCTGCGCGCCCTACGACCTCGGCTGGGGCGAAGACATGATGGATCTCCTCGCCTCGCGCCTCGCGCGCGGCCACGACATCGCCAACCTGAAGTCGCACCTCCCGGCGTGGGGGCTCTACCTCATCGCCGAGAACCTGCGGAACCCGACGACCGTCCTCGAGCACCCGCAGTGGGAGGACTTCCTGGCGGAGCTGGACAAGGGCTACGATGTCATCGGCATTCAGCTCAAGACGATCAACCTCGCTCGCGCCGTGAAGATGGTCGAGGCGATCCGGAAGTACTCTCCGCGCACGGAGATCGTGATCGGAGGCTACGGGGTGTCCGCGCTCGACGCGAAGCTCCCCGGCGACACCGAGGACCTGAGCGGCTGGCTGAAGCGCAACGTGGACCACCTCTGTCACGAGGAGGGCGTCAAGTACATGCGCAAGCTGCTGGGAGACGAGCCGTTCGATCGGCCGATCACGCAGTATCACATGCCGTACGCGAACTTTCACCTGCCGGGGATGCGCGACTTCGATCTGAACATCCCGGCCATCCTGGTCTCGCTCGGCTGCCCGAACGCCTGCGACTTCTGCAATACCAGCGCGTTCTTCAAGCACAAGAAGTTCTACGTCGCCGAGCCCGAGGAGGTGGTGCGCTTCATGCGGCACCATGTCGAGCGGTTGAACGTCGAGACGCTCAACGTCATCTTGTTCGACGAAGACATCTTCCTCAACACCGAGTACGTGCGCGAGCTCGGGCGGCTCCTCCGTGCGGATCGGAAGCTGTGGGGCGTTCGATGGATCTCGTTCGGCTCGGTGAAGGCGCTCGCGCCGTTCACGGCCGAGGAGCTCCGAGACTGCGGTGTCGGCGGCATCTGGATCGGCGTCGAGTCGGGCCTGGTCGACGGCGAGTGCGCGAAGGAGGGCTTCGGCAAGCGGGACGGCGGGCAGGACCCGCGCCAGCTCTTCGACGACCTCCAGCGCTACGGCATCGAGACGATCGGCTCGATGATCCTGGGCTTCGACTTCCACACTCCCGAGAACATCGAGAAGGACATCGACTACTTCGTCGGGCTGAAGCCCATGTTCTACCAGATCGGCCCGCTCACCCCGTGCCCTGGGACGAAGCTCTACCGCGAGTTCATCGCCGAGGGGCGCCTGAAGTCGAACTACAACTACCAGCACTTCCACCTGTGGAAGGACGACGGCATCGACTACAAGCACTTCGGCGAGGGGGGCATCAAGAAGTGGTTCGACCTCGCGCACGAGAAGCTGCGGACGGTGCTCGGCCCGCCGACGCTGCAGTTCGCCGAGCTGAACCTCCGCGCGTACGAGACGCTCCGCGATCACCCGAGCGAGTACCTCCGCCACCAGGCGGGGCTCGCGCGTGAGCTCGCGGCCGGCGCGATGCCGCTCGTGCGCGCGACCGGGCGGCACCCGCCGTCGCCGGCCGTGAAGCAGCGAGTGCGCGAGCTCGTCGCGAAGGCGGGAGAGCTCCTCGAGCCGGCGCCGCTGCACCTGCGCGCGATCGGCAAGGTCGTCGAGCTCGTCGCGACGGCGCAGGCCGAGCGGACCGATCGACTGGAGCGGCCCCAGGTCGTCTCCGATCCCGGCGCGCGGTGGAGCTACTATCACCAGGGCAGCGACGTGCCGACGCGGCGCGGCGCGTTCGGCAAGGTGGAGAAGCAGGGGCGCGCGGCGACGATGTCGGCGGTCGCGTGGGGGCGGCCGAAGCAGCGCGTCGAGCCGGAGTCCGAGCCTCGGCTGCGGGTCGCGCAGGCGGCCGAGGCGCCGCCCGCGGCCGAGGAGGCGGCGAAGAAGCGACTCGCGGTGGTAGGCTGAGGACCGGATGTTCCTCTCCACCCTGAAGGACCTCCGGCAGCCGTACACGGCGGTCGAGGCCTGGCTCTACGACCGGGTGGTGGCGCCAGCGGTCGAGGCGATCGAACTCACGGCGTTCGACTCGTATCTGGAGCACGTGCCGCGCGACGGGACGTTGGTGGAGGTCGGCTGCGGCGGCGGGCAGCTGCTCGCCGCCGTGGCCGAGCGTCGCCGCGACCTGTCGCTCGTAGGTGTGGATCTGTCGCCCGGGCAGGTCGCCCGCGCGCGGCAGCGGCTCGCGCGGCACCACGATCGGGCGCGGGTCGTCGTGGGCTCCGCGCTCGACTTGCCGCTGGCGAGCGCCAGCGCGGACGCGGTGGTGAGCGTGGCCTCCATCAAGCACTGGCCGGAGCCCGACCGGGGGCTCCGGGAGTGCGCGAGGCTGCTCCGGCCGGGCGGCGCGCTGCTCGTGGCGGAGGCCGATCGCGGGTGCCGGATCGACGACGCCGCGCGGTTCGTTGCGAAGACCCGCGTGCCGCGCGCGCTCCGGCCGCTGGCGCTGGCGGGCTTCAGGACGGTGGTGACGGGCCAGTCGTTCGACCTCGAGGACGCCCGCGAGCTGGCGGCGCGCGCCGGGCTCGCGGACGCCGCCGTGACGCGGGTGCCCGGGGCGCCGGCGTGGCAGCTCGCGTGGGTCGCGCCCGGCGGCTCCGGCGCCGCGGTCGCCGGGTGAGGCGCCCCCCCCGAGAGCGAGGCGCGACCTCGCGCGCGTGACGCCTCGCCGCGCGTGTGTGGCGGGCAGCAGGGAGTGGACCTCACTGCCGCGCGCGCGTTACGGTGCACGCCCCGCGCATGGCGCCCAACGACGACACCTCCCTCGACTCCGGCTGGGACTCCGATGCAGCCGCCGCGCCCGCGCCCGCGGCCGCTCCGGCAGCGTCCGCGCCCGCGCCCGCTGCGCCGCCCGCGCCCCGTCCAGCCGCCGCGCCGCCGGCCTCGCCCGCCGCCGCGCCGAAGCCCGCGGCCAGCACGCCACCGGCGTCGCCCGCCGCCGCGCCCAAGCCCGCGGCCAGCGTGCCACCGGCCCCGCCCGCCGCCGCGCCCAAGCCCGCGGCCAGCGTGCCACCGGCCCCGCCCGCCGCCGCGCCGAAGCCTGCGGCCAGCGTCCCGCCGGGCCCCGCCCCCGCCGCTGCGTCCCCCCGGCGCGCCGAGCGCGTAGCGGTCAGATCGATCTTCGCGGTGGACGTGCCTCCCCCCGCGGCGCAGCCGCCCCCAGCCGCCGCGGCGCAGCCGCCCCCAGCCGCCGCGGCGCAGCCGCCCCCAGCCGCCGCGGCGCAGCCGCCCCCTGGCCCCGCGGCGCAGCCGCCCCCAGCCGCCGCGGCGCAGCCGCCTCCAGGCCCCGCCCCGAAGGAGCGCACCTTCGCGCGCACCCTGGCCCTCGACCCCCGCGTCCCCGCCCCCGCGGCGCAGCCGCCCCCCGCGCCCGCCCCCGCCCCAGCCGCCGCGGCGCAGCCGCTCCCAGCCGCCGCAGCGCAGCCGCCTCCAGCCGCCGCGGCGCAGCCGCCTCCAGGCCCCGCCCCGAAGGAGCGCACCTTCGCGCGCACCCTGGCCCTCGACCCCCGCGTCCCCGCCCCCGC
>JADLEQ010000108.1 GCA_020846005.1 Polyangiaceae bacterium | reverse complement strand
GTGCCGCTCGCGCCGCCGCTGCCGCTCGTGCCGCCGCTGCCGCTCGCGCCGCCGCTGCCGCTCGCGCCGCCGCTGCCGCTCGCGCCGCCGCTGCCGCTCGCGCCGCCGCTGCCGCTCGCGCCGCCGCTGCCGCTCGCGCCGCTCGATCCGTCGGTGCTGCCGTCTGCTGTGCCGGAGTCGCCGGCGCTGGCGGTCTTCTTGCGCGCGGCATCGTCGCAGGACGCGAGCGCGCTCACGCAGAGGAGACCCCCCACCGCGACCAAGGGAACACGCATGGATGGGACGCTAGCATCGTGGCCGCGCGGCGCCCAGCCTCCTCGGGCGGAGACGCCGCCGGCTAGCTCCTCAGGCGCGATCGAGCACCCAGAGCGGGCACCGCTCCGCGAGCGGATAGCCTGCCACCTCGATCCACTCCGCGCGCGAGAACTCGCGAGGCAGCCGCCGCTCGAGCTCCTCTCGCGTGGGGAACACGTACTCGGCGGACGAGCCGCGGTACACGTCGAGCGTCAGCATCTCTCCGCTCTGCCAGCCAGCCCGCCCTGCCAGACGATGGCGCTCTCCTGGATCGGCAGGGAACGCCTCGAGGATGTCTCGCACCGCGACGCGGCCATCGCGTTCGGCGGCGAGGCTCATCGCGACGCGCCACTTGAGCGCGTGAAAGCAGGGGACCGCGCCACGCTCGGCGGCGCGCAGGAGGTCCGTGCGCCGCTCGGCGACGACCGGACGACAGAAGACGCGGAGCGCCGCGCGCCCGCGCGCCGCGAGGACTCGGCCGAGCTCCGCCAACACCGCGCGCTGGTCGTCCCCGCTCGCCAGCACGTTCAAGCTGCCGTCTCCCAGCGCCGCACCGAAGCTGCCCGACTCGAACGGGAGCGCGCGCCAGTCTCCGGCGACCGCGCGGCGCTCGGCGCCGTCCCCGGGCCACAGCTCGCGGATCATCTCCGGGTCGCGATCGATCGCCACGAGGGGCAGCGCCGCCGCCGCGAGCTCGGGCGTCACGCCGAGGAGGAGGGTCCAACCGTCGCGGCGCGCCACCACGTGCTGCATACGAAGGACGACCTCGGGCGGGGGCCGGAGCGGCGGCCCGAGCCGGGCCCACCAGGCTGCGTAGCGGGACCAGTGGTCAGCCACGCCGGACCCGCGGGACCGACGGGCGCGACCGCCAGCAGCGCATGGGGGCTCCGTCGCAGCGTTCGGTCATCGCCTGGAGCGTACCCGAGGTGGCGAGCGAGACGTAGGCCGCCACCGATGGCCCCCCGCCACCGCGCGCCCGCAGCCACGGGGCGACCGGCTCGCCGGCTGGCTCGGCGATCGGCCGCCTACCCGCCCCCCGCCCTCCGGGTTAGTGTACCCGGGGTGATGGTCTCTGGCCGCGCCCGCGGCGAGGCGGCACCGGGATCGTGACGACCGCCGCGACCGGCAGGCCCAGATGCACGCTCGACTCCTCCGCGTCCCGATCGCGTCCGCCGGGATGGTCGCGACGCTCGCGGCCATCGCCTGGGCCCACCATCGCGAGTACCCCGCTCAGCACTGGCTGGCGTGGCGGTACGCTGCGTACCTGGGCGCGGCGACACTCTGGCTCGCCGGCTGCGCGGGGACGGGCGCGCGGCTCGTGCGGGCGCTCCTCGCACGCCACGTCCCCGCGCTCGAGCTCGGCTCGCTCGGGCTCGCGGCGGGGCTGTTCACGTTCCAGCTCACTACCTTCGCGCTGGGTCTGCTCGGCGCGCTCCACTGGGCGGCGCTGGTCGCCGTGTCCGTCGCCATGCTGGTGGTGGGCCGGAGCGAGCTGCGACGCGCCGCGGTCACCGTGCGGCGGGTCGCGCGGCGCCCGCCGGCACCCCGCTCGCTCGGCGCGCTCGGCGCGCTCGCGCTCGGCCTGGGCGGGCTCGGGCTCGTGTACTTCGCGGCGCTGGCGCCCGAGAGCGTGAGCTTCGACGCACGTTGGCGCCACCTGGTGCTGGCCGAGAGCTACGCGGCGGCGCGGCACATCGGGCGATACCCCGAGGGGTGGGTGTTCGCGGCGAGCCCGCACTTCTCCAGCCTGACGTTCGTCCCCGCGTTCGCGCTCCCCGGGCTCGCGCTGTTCGATCGCATGGCGCTCGCGGTCCACTTCGAGTGGGTCGTGTTCGCGGCGACGACGGTCCTCGGCGTCGCCGCGCTCGCGCGCCGGCTGGCGCCGCGCGCCCCAGCGTCCGTGTGGGCGGTGCGCCTGCTCTTCCCGGGCGTGCTCGTCTACGACGCCACGGTGTCCGGCGGGATCGATCACCTCGGCGCGACCTACGCTCCGGCCGCGGTGCTGGCGATGCTGGACTGCCTTCGGCCGGCGCCGCGATCGCCCGGCGCGCCCGGGTACCCCCCCCCCCCACCAACGATCGCGGCGCGACGAGCGGGTCGCGGAGGCGGCCCTGGATCCTGCTCGGCGCGCTCCTCGGGGGAGCCGCGTGCGCGAAGGAGACGACGCTGATCCTCGTGGTCGTCCCGGCGGTGGTCGTCGTGGCGCTGGTGCTCGCTTGGCGCGTCTTCACGCGGGTAGAGCGCGCGGGCGCGGCCGGCGCGGCCCTCGCCCTCACCGGGGCGGTCGCGCTCGCCGCGTGGGCGCCCCACTGGCTGAAGAACCTGGTCTGGTATGGGGATCCGCTGTACCCGACGCTCCACGCCTGGCTGCCGGCGCGCCCGTGGTCTGCGGACGCGGCGCGGCTCTGGGCTGAGGTCTTCCTCCCGACGCAGCTCGCGCGCCCCGCCCCCGGCGCGGCCGGCCTGCGCGACGCCGCGGCTGCGCTCGCCACCTTCGCCATCGTCCCGAACGACTACGCCGGGTTCCACCGGTCGGTCCCGGTGTTCGGGTTCTTGTTCACCGCGCTGACGCTGCCGGCAGCGTTGCTGCTCGGCCCGGAGCGACGGCTGCGGCTCGCGCTGGCCTGGTGCTACGTGGCGATCGCGGCGTGGTACCTGACGAGCCACCGGGACCGGTACCTGCAGGCGATCGTGCCGGTGATGAGCGCCGTCACGGGCGCCGCGCTGGTCTCGCTCTGGCGCGCGCCCCCCGCGAAGCGGCTCCGCCCTCTGCTGATCGTGCTCGTGGGGGCCCAGCTCGTGACCTCAGGGGACGCGTACTTCCTCCCCACTCACGCGCTGCACCGCGGCGCGAGCGCCGGCGCCACGATGCGCCTGCTCGGCGCGGGGTTCCAACGAAACTACGCGGAGCGGTTCGCAGTGCAGACCGACCTGGTCGCCCTGGGGGCCAGCCTGCCACGCGGGGCCCGCGTGCTCCTGCACGAGTCCCACGACCTGCTCGGAACCGGGGCGCGAGTCTCGACGGATCTCCCCGCGGAGCAGGCGGGGATCGACTACCCGTCGTGGGGCGCCACGGCGCGGATCGCGCGTGGACTCCGTGAGCTCGGCTTCACGCACGTCGCGTGGCGCGCGGGGCGGATCGGGGGGCACCTCCCGGTGGCGGCGGATCTGCTGTTCCTCGACCTGGTCCGGGGTCTCGAGCGCTCCACGACGACGGCCGGCGCGTGGCGCGTCGCGCCGCTCCCGGCGGGCGAGGGTGCCGACGCGGGCGAGGAGGCGTGGGTCGACGTGCACACGTGCGCGGGCGCGCTGCACTACCCACCCGGGCGCTACCGGGTGACCGATCTGAGCCGCTCGCCCCTGCTCCGCGACGCGGCGCCGCGCACGCCGCGGGGGCCGGCGGGCAGCGGGGCACCGGCGGGCTACCTCGTGATCGACCGCCGCTGCGCGGCGGCCGTCCCGACCGCGGGATACGCGCGCCTCGGCGGCCGCCCCGAGCGATCCGCCGAGCCCTACGAGCTGTGGCGCCGGGAGGGCGGCTCGCTCCCGTGAGGAGCGGCGAGCGCCCCGCCGGTTCCGCTTTGCCAGGGCACGGCGCCTCGGCTATCGGCCCCGGCCATGCACCCGACGCCGTCGCCCCTCACCGTGCTCACTGAAGAAGAGTCGCTCCTGCGGGATCAGGTGCTCGCGTATGCGCGCGAGCGGCTCGCGCCGAGGGTCGCTGAGATGGATCGCGAGGGGCGCATCGATCGGTCGCTATTGCCGGGGCTGTTCGAGCTCGGCGTGATGGGCGTCGAGGTCCCGACGGAGCTCGGCGGCTCCGGGTCGAGCTTCATGAGCGCCATCGTCGCGGTCGAGGCGCTCGGCACGGTGGACGCGAGCCTGAGCGTGTTCGTCGACGTGCAGAATACGCTGGTGAACAACGCGGTGCTTCGGTGGGCCAACGAGGAGCAGAAGCGCCGCTACTGCCCGCGGCTGTGCTCCGAGTGGGTCGGCAGCTACGCGCTCAGCGAGGCCGGCTCGGGCTCCGACGCGTTCGCGCTCGCTGCGCGCGCCACGCGCCGCGGCGACCGCTGGATCCTGGACGGCCGCAAGCTGTGGATCACCAACGCGGGCGAGAGCTCGTTCTTCATCGTCTTCGCGAACGCGGCCCCGGAGCGTGGCTACAAGGGGATCACGGCCTTCCTGGTCGAGCGAGACTTCCCGGGTTTCACCGTGGGGAAGAAGGAAGACAAGCTCGGCATCCGCGCGTCCAGCACCTGCGAGCTCGTGCTCGAGGGCTGCGAGGTCCCCGAGGGCAACGTGCTCGGCGAGGTGGGGATGGGCTACAAGATCGCGATCGAGACGCTGAACGAGGGGCGCATCGGCATCGGCGCGCAGATGGTCGGTATCGCGCAGGGCTCATTCGACCACGCGATGCGGTACGTGCTCGAGCGCAAACAGTTCGGCAAGGCGATCGCCGAGCACCAGGGCGTGGAGTTCCAGTACGCCCGCATGGCGATGGAGATCGAGGCCGCGAGGCTCATGGTCTACAACGCCGCGCGGCTGAAGGACGCCGGCCGGAGCTTCGTCAAGGAGGCCGCGATGGCGAAGCTCTTCGCGAGCGAGGTGGCCGAGCGCACGGCGTCGCTCGCCCTGGAGCTCTTCGGCGGCGTGGGCTTCACCCGCGAGTACCCGGCGGAGAAGTTCTACCGGGACGCCAAGATCGGGAAGATCTACGAGGGCACGAGCAACATGCAGCTCGTCACCATCGGCAAGCTGCTCCGCACCGCGTACGCGGGCTGAGGCTCGCCCGCACACCCCGGGGAGCCGGCGCGCCGCGCTCGGCCGTCACGGCTCGACGGCGCCGGCGGCGCAGCCCGTCGACGGGCGCGGCTGGCCGCGCTGGTCGGTCGACGGGCAGCTCGCCCCGGCGCCGGCCACCGGGCTCCCAGCCGCCGGGACGAGCGTGAACGTCGGCCCGCCGTGGTCGCCGAACGCGCCGAGCTGCGCGTCCGCGAACGTCGTGTCGGTGGTGCAGGCGGTGTCGTCGATGGCGCCGCCCTGGCGCTTCGCCGGCCACTGGAAGTCGTGGCTCCCCGTGCACGAGGTGAACCAGCAGGCCTGCGGGTTGTAGGGCTCGAGCGTCGAGTTGTTCCAGAAGACCGTGTTCCGGAACTCGACCTGGTTGCCTCCCGCGAACGCGGCGCTGAAGAGCCCGGGGCCCCCCTCGGCGCGGTTCCGGGCGAAGGTCGCGTTGACGATCGTACCGCCCGCGGCGTGCCAGAGCCCACCGCCGAGCCCGGCGAGGCTCGCGTTCTCGTGGAACGTCACGTTCTCGAAGGCCAGGACGCTGTTCAGCTCCGCGCGGACCCCGCCGCCCGTGCCCGCGGTCACGACGTTCGACGAGATCGTCGAGGCGACGAGGCGGAAGTCCGAGTTCGAGACGTAGAGACCCCCGCCGCCGCTCAGCGCGGAGTTGCCGTCGATCGAGCAACGATCGAAGGACGTGAGCCGACGCTGGACGTTCGGCGTCCGGAAGACGGCCCCGCCGTAGGCGCCCGCGGTGTTGCCGCTGAAGGTGACGCCGCAGAACGAGAGATCTCGCTCGTCCGCGCCGTCGCAGGCCACCGCGCCGCCGTTGCCCCCGGCGCCGCCCTGCTCGTCGTGATTGAACAGCGGGCAGCCGGGCTCGACGTAGTTCGCCCCGCTGCCCGTCGCGGAATTGCCCTCGAAGACGGAGTCGTAGAAGGCGCCGTCCGTCTGCAGGAGCCCGACCGCGCCGCCGTTCGAGCCGGTGTTGCGCGCGAACCGCGTCCCGACCACGGTCACCTCGCGGGAGCCGAGCGCGTAGATCGCGCCGCCGCCCACGTCCGGGCCGGGGGACGCCGCGGCGTTGTCCTCGAAGACGGACTCGATCACCCGGACCCGCCCGTTGCGCACGAGGAGCGCGCCCCCACCGCCGTCGCGATACCCCCAGGCGCAGAGCGGCTGGCTCGAGCTCTGCGCCACGAAATCGCTCGCCGGCGCCCTTCCGTTGCGCAGCGTGAGCCGCGCGAGCGTGAGCGTGGAGTCGTTCGTGCGATAGTCCGGGTGGTAGAAGCGGAGGATCCGCGCCTGGCCGCCGCCGTCGAGCGTCACCCGACCGCCACCGTCCAGCGTGGTGTTCCGGTCGTTCGGGACCTCGAGGGTGGCGGTGATGGCGATCGTGTGGGGCGAGGGGCCGCAGTCGAACGTGATCGTCCCGCCGAGCGCGACGGCCGCCGCCAGCGCCGAGCTCGTGCAGCTCGCGGGCGTCCCGTCGCCGACCACCCGATCCGGGCTCGCCGTGTCCGGCAAGCCGAACGGCGCCACGCAGAGCGGCCCCGGGCTGCCTCCCCCCCCTACCCCGGCTCCCCCACCACCCGAGCCCGCGACCCCACCACCCGAGCCCGCGACCCCACCACCCGAGCCCGCGACCCCACCACCCGAGCCCGCGACCCCACCACCCGAGCCCGCGACGCCCGCGACCCCACCAGCCGCGCCCGCGCCCCCGCTCGCGGCCGAGCCGCCACCCCCGCCCGATCCCCCCCCGCCAATTGCCGCTCCCCCGCCTCCACTACCCGACTGCCCCGCCGCGCCGCCACCACCATCCGCGCCCGCCGCGCCGCCCGCGCCCGCCGCGCCGCCCGCGCTCGCTCCCGACCCGCCGCAACCCGCCGTGCCCAAGCACGCAGCGAGCAGCGCCGCCCCTCGTACCCACCCCCGCACCCGGCGCCTCCAGCCCGGCTCGACGCCAGCTCCGCGCACCGCCCGTCTCCGCACACCCCCGGCCCCGACACCGACGACGACCCAACCCGCCCCCCACCGCCCCGCCGCTTCCCGCGGCACCCGACACCCACACCCCCCGTCGCTCTCCGACCCGACGACCCGCAAAGTCCCCCCCGCACTCCCTCCGGCATTCGCCCCCGCCCCCGCGCTCGCACTCCCTCCCGCACTCGCACTCCCTCCGGCGCTCGCCCCCGCCCCCGCACTCCCTCCCGCGCTCGCCCCCGCACTCCCTCCCGCCCCCGCACTCCCGCAGTCCGCCCCGAGGGCGAACCCGTCGGCGGGCGCCGCCTCGAACCGCGCTTGCGTCTGCGGCCCGTACGCGCCGTCCTCCGCGATCGGATCGCCGGGCTGGTTGCGGTTCCACAGCTCCTGGAACGCCCGCACGTCCGCTCCCCGCAGATCGACGATCCCCGCCCCGGCGTAGTCGAAGTGCACGGCATCGGCGCTCCCGAACCAGTCGAAGCCTTCGGCCTCGAGCCACGGGCGCCACGTGGAGTAGACGCTCGTGTCGAGCGCGAGCCCGCTCTCGTGGTTGGAGCTCCCGGGCGTCGCCGCCAGGCCGATCCCGCAGCTCCCCGTCTGCCCCCAGGCGTAGAGCAGGTACTGCTGCGCCACCGTCCGCAGCATCGAGTTGACGGAGAGGGTCGTCCCGGGGTGCGCGTCGAGCGCAGCAACCAACGCGGCGACCGCGGGAGGCTGCAGGTACGCGAAGGTGGCCGCGCTCCGGGTGAGGTTCGGGCGCTCCGGCACCGGCGCGAGCGCGCCCGGTCGGTCACAGTTCATCTGCGCGACGATCTGTTCGCTCAGCCCGAACACGCTCGTCGTCGAGCAGCCCGCGGAGAGCTGATCGGCGACGGTGCCGAGCGGGAGGACGACGCGATCGAGCGGCTCCGGCCCGTGGAAGTCGTCGACGTGAGCTCCACCGCCACAGCCCGCGACGCCGAGCGCCGCGAGGGCGAGCACCCGCCGGGGCGCTCCCCCCCACCCGCGGGCCGCCTGGAGCCGCCCCCGCATGACCTATTCCGGCGGCGGCACGACCTTCGTCGCGCAGCCGAGGACGATGTCGAGCTTCGCCGCGGTGTCGGCTCGGGCGTCCGCGCACGTCTGCCCACAGAGCAGGATGCGGGTCTTGTCGGCGTTCCACTGCCAGCCGTCGGCGCCAGCGTCACACGCGAAGTTGTTGTCCTGCAGCACGTCGACGGGGGCCGTCGCGCCGCCGGGCGTGATCTGCACGTTGACCTTGTTCGGGTCGATCGTCTCGCCGGGGGGCGGCGGCGGCACCGCGTAGTCGCACGAGAGGCGGTTCACGATGCCCTCCGCGATCGTCGTGAAGATGTCGGACCAGTCGTCCTCGCAGATGCTGCGGACCGTCCCGCCCGTCCACTGCGCGAGCTTCTGGTACTCGAGCCCGGGCGCCACCGCGCTGTTCGTCGTGCTCGTGCACGCGGCCGCCGGGTTCGTCGGATCCATGCCGATGATGCCGTGGAAGACGTACTTGCGCGCGGCCTTGGAGCCGAAGATCCCGGCCGGCTGCGCCTGCCCGGTCGCCCAGTCGTCGAACGACTGCGCGACCACGTCGAAGAACGAGGGCGCGTCGTCCGTCACCTCGACGAACACCTTGGTCGAGTCGTAGCGGACCTTGTTGTCCCACCGCTGGCCGGGGCACGCGGGCGCCGCGCCGAGCCACGCGTTGCGCAGCAGCGTGAGCGAGTTGGTGCTCTGCACGTCGCAGTCGAGATGCACGAACGTGGGCGGCTTGTCCGCGCAGCCCGGGCCCGCCAGCGGCTCGTCGACGCACACCTCGAGGGAGGCGGTGCCGCGCTTCGTGAAGAAGAGCACCCGCCAGTCGATGGACGAGGCGGTGATGATCGGCACGAACGACGTGTTGATGTTCGTCTCGATCTTGTCGATCTCGTCCGTCATCGAGCCGGAGCGATCCACGACCCAGATGATGTCGACGCTCGGCGTGCTCGCCTGCTGGCTGAC
>JADLEQ010000107.1 GCA_020846005.1 Polyangiaceae bacterium | reverse complement strand
GACGCCGCGAGCGACGTGAGCGACGCCGCGACGGACGCCGCGAGCGACGTGAGCGACGCCGCGACGGACGCCGCGAGCGACGTGAGCGACGCCGCGACGGACGGCGCACCGGCGGACGCAGCGAGCGGCGACGCGACGGACGCGCAGCTCGACGTAGCGACCGACACGCTCGTCGACGCCGGCGTGGACGCTCTCCTCGACGCGCCTCACGACGCCACGCCGGACGCCGCCGACGCCGCGCCCTCCGGCCCGCGCTCGATCTTCGTGGTCCCCTCGGACTGGACCACCCTCGCCCAGGGGACGTTCTTCGACCACCCCTGGCCGAGCGATCTGCGCCGCTTCCCGGACGGGCGTCTGATGGCGGCCGGCCTCCCGCGGCCTCGGGGGGGAGAGGGGCTCGAGGTGTACGCCGCGGCGCTCGAGCAGCTCGCCCACGGCTTCTCGCCCAACGCGGCGGGCTACCTGCGCTTCGACACCGACCTCGATCCCGCGAGCCTCCCGGCCGATCCGCTCGCGGCGCTCGACCCGGCGTCGACGGTGCAGCTCGTCGATGTCGACCCGGCGTCGCCGGAGCGAGGCTCGCGCCGCCTCGTAGCGTTGCGCGTCCGCAACGAGCCCGGCGTCTACTGGCCGGGCCGCGTGCTGGCGTTCCTTCCCGTACCGGGACACCCGCTCCGGCACCGGACGCGCTACGCGCTCGCCGTGACGCGCGGGGCGCGGGCGAGCACCGGGGAGTCGTTCGCGCCGTCGGCGGAACTCGCCGCAGTCCTCTCGGCCTCGCCCCCCGCGGGGCCGCTCGCCGCGGTCGCGGCCGCGCTCGAGCCGGCCCTCACGGAGCTCGAGGCGGCCGGGTTGTCGCGCGGCGATCTCGCGCACCTCGCCGTGTTCACCACCGACGACCCCGTGAGAGAGGCGGAGGCGTGTCGCGACCACCTCGTCGGTGCCTTCTCTCCGCCGACCGTCGACCCGAGCTCGTGGGCCCGCGCCGAGCGGGTGACCGGCAGCCACGACGTCTACGAGGGCGTGTACGGACCGTCCCCGATCTACCAGCGCGGCGTGCCCCCGTACCTCGACTGGGGCAGCGGCGGAGAGCTGGCGTTCGACTCGAACGGCACCCCCGAGGTGGTCGGCACCATGGATCTCCGGTTCGCGCTCTCGGTGCCCAACACCGCGAGCTGCCCGATGCCCGCCTCAGGGTATCCCATCGTCCTCTACGCGCATGGCACGGGAGGCAGCTACCGATCGTTCCTGAGCCGCGAGGCCGCGCCCCTCGCCGCGCGCTGCGTCGCGATGATGGGCATCGATCAGATCTTCCACGGCGCGCGCCCCGGGACGAGCTCGGGGCTGCCCCCGGAGCTCCTGCTCTTCAACCTCGCGAACCCGGCGGCGGCGCGCGCGAATCTCCCGCAGTCCGCGCTCGACGTGGTGCAGCAGGCGCGCCTGTTCACCGCCTCGGCGACGGAGGTGCCAGCGGCGATCTCGCGCACCGGGGCGGCGCTCCGCTTCGACGCGACCCGCCTCGGGTTCTTCGGGCACTCCCAGGGCGGGTTGAACGGTCCGATCTTCCTCGCCCTCGATGACCAGGCCCGCGGCGCGGTGCTCTCCGGCTCCGGATCCATGCTGGCGATCACGCTGATGGACCGCAAGGACCCGTACGATCTGCTCACCGTCGTCGCGGAGGGCGTGCTCCTGCTCCAGGGCGCGGAGATCGCGGAGGTGGATCTCTTCCATCCCTGGGTCTCCGCGGTGCAGACGCTCGCCGACCCGGGCGATCCGCTCGCCTACCTCGGGCGCCTGGTGCGCGAGCCGCGGCCGGGCTTCGTCGCGAAGAGCCTGCTCATGACGGAGGGCGTGCGCGCGGACGGCTCCGGGGACAGCTCGACGCCGCCGAGGAGCACCGAGGTGCAGGCCGTGGCCATCGGCCTGCCCGTGATCGCGACGGCCCTGCACCCGCCCGAGCTCACGACCACGGTGGCGCCACCGCCGCTCGTCGTGCCGCCCGCGGGGATCTCCGGCAACCTGGCGATGGGGACGGCCTCGGGTGCGCTCGTGCAGTGGGATCCCGGCGCGGGAGAGGGCCACTTCGTCCTCTACGACGTACCGGGCGCGATGACGCAGGCGGCCGATTTTACGGCCGCGTTCCTCGCGGACCCGGTCGGGCGCGTGCCCGCGCCTTGGTGACCCCCCCGCGGGCGGTCGCGGACGCGACCGCCCGGGGCGGGTGAGGTCGTCCGCCGCGCTCGTCGCGCGGCGTCCGCGCTCATCCGATCTTGATGTCGACCGACTTCGGCTTCGGGTTCTCGGCCTTGGGGAGCCGCACGAGCAGGATCCCGTCCTTGAACTCCGCCGCGACCCTCGCCTCGTCCACGCCGTCCGGCAGCGCGAAGGATCGCAAGAACGAGCCGTAGCTCCGCTCGACGCGGTGCCACCGCTTGTCCTTCTCCTCCTTCTCCTGCTTGCGCTCGCCGGAGATACGGAGGACGCCCGCGTCCACGGACACCTTCACGTCCTCCTTCTTCACCTCCGGGAGCTCGGCCTTGATCTGGAATTCGCCTGCGGTCTCCGCGATGTCGACCGTCGGCGCCCAGTCGAAGGCGGCGATCGGGTCGCGCCCCTCGCCGCGCCTCGCGAGCGATCGCCCGAACACGCGGTTCAGCCGTTCGCTCATGTCCTCCAGCTCTCGAAACGGATCCCAGTGCGCCAATGCCATGTGGTTCTCCTCTGCCGGCACGAACGGCCCCCCGGGGCAGCCGCCGGCTCGCTGCCTTCCTCGACGCCCGAGGACCGTCGGGCCAGGTGCCTCCCCGAGGAGCACACGCCGTGCCAGCATCGAGCGGCGCCGAGCGCGGTCGAGCGCGGTCCGGCGCGGTCGACCGCGGTCGAGCCCGCGCCCGAAGACGCATCGACTGCGTGAGCGCCCGGGTGGGCACGCACCGCGTGCGCGCGGCCTTGCGCGCGAGGCCCTGCGGCCGTACGGCGGCCGCGACCGGAGCGTGGCGCGACCTCTCGGGGGTGGTGCTAGCGTCCGGCGCCCGCGGCCATGACCCAAGCCGAGCTCCTCGCCACCGACATCGCCACCTACCTCCAGCGCCACCAGGAGAAGGAGCTGCTCCGCTTCGTCGCCGTGGGGTCGGTGGATGACGGGAAGTCCACGCTGATCGGGCGGCTCCTCCACGACACTCAGTCCGTCTACGAGGACCAGCTCAGCGCCGTGAAGAAGGCGACCAAGGGAGACCTGGAGCTCGACTTCTCCTTGTTTACGGACGGCCTCAAGGCCGAGCGCGAGCAGGGCATCACCATCGACGTCGCGTATCGCTACTTCACGACGGACCGCCGGAAGTTCATCATCGCCGACACGCCCGGGCACGTGCAGTACACGCGCAACATGGCGACCGGGGCGTCGACCGCGGACGTGGCCATCATCCTGATCGACGCCCGGTTGGGCGTGCTCGCCCAGTCCCGGCGTCACGCCTACATCGCGTCGCTGCTCGGGATCCCCGAGCTGGCCGTCTGCGTGAACAAGATGGATCTCGTCGGGTGGGACGAGGCGCGCTTCCGCAGCATCGAGCGGGAGCTCCGCGAGCTGACGGCGCGGCTGAGCTTTCGCAGGGTGACGCTCTTCCCCGTGAGCGCGCTCCGGGGCGACAACGTCGCCGCGCCGAGCGACAGCGCGCCCTGGTATGCGGGGGGCACGCTCCTCGAGTTCCTGGAGTCGGTCCCGGTGCATCGCGGCGCGGCGGAGGCGCCCTTCCGGTATCCCGTCCAGTGGGTGTCCCGCCCGAACCTCGACTACCGCGGCTTCGCCGGGCAGATCGCCTCCGGCACCATCCGGCGAGGGGACGAGGTCGTCGCGCTCCCCTCCGGCAAGCGCAGCCGCGTCACCTCGATCGACACCTTCGAAGGCGAGCTCGAGGCCGCGTCGGCGCCGCTCAGCGTCACCCTCCGCCTCGCCGACGAGATCGACGTCTCGCGCGGCGACCAGCTCGCACTTCCGCAGGCGCTGCCCCGGGTGGGCACCCGCTGCGCGGCGATGCTCGTCTGGATGAGCGAACGCCCGCTCGATCGCGGCAAGAGCTTCCTGCTCAAGCACACCACCCGGTTCGTCCGCGCGGAGGTCACCGGGGTCGACTGGGTCCTCGATCTCGAGACGCTCGACGAGGTGCCAGCGGAGGGCCTGGGCCTGAACGACCTCGGGCGCGTCACCATCGCCTGCCACCGGCCGCTCTTCTTCGACCCATATCGCGAGATCCGCGGGACGGGCGCGTTCATCCTGGTCGACTCGGTCACCCACGACACCGTCGCCGCAGGGATGATCCTCGGCCCCGACGAGGGCGCGGCGACCGGCAGCGGAGAGGCGCTCCTCCACTCCCAGGTCAGCGCGACGGAGCGAGAGCGCCGCCTCGGGCACCGCGGCCGGCTCGTGGTGCTCGTCGGCGCGCAGCCGGCGCTCCGCCAGCGGTTGGCGTGGTCGATCGAGCGCGCTTTGTTCGATCGGGGGCGCGTCGCGACCGTGGTCGAGGCGCCTGCGACGGACGCCCTCGCCGTCGGCCACGCGCTCGAGCGGGCGGGGCTGGTCGCCGTCGTCCCTCTCGACACCCTCCCCGTGGCGGAGCACCCCGGCGGGAGGCTCGTGATCGAGCTGGACGAGGCCGCGCCGGGCGCCGATGCCCCTCCCCTCCGGCGTACACTCGACTCCACGACGGACGTCGAGGCGCTTGCGGCCGAGCTCGTCGCGCTGGCGGATCCGGGGAGCGTCGGTTGAAGCGCGCCCTCGGGACCGCGATCGCGCTCACCGCCGCCGCGTGCTCGACGAGCTACGGGCCCGCGCGGAGCCCACGCATCGCCGTGGTGCAGAGCGGCGGCGTCCCGGTGCTCGTTCGTGACGGTCGGAGCCACGCCCCAGGGTTGTTCGGCGGCGGGCTGGTGGACGCGGTCGAAGGCGACGCCGCGGCGACCCAGCACGCGGAGAGCTACCAGGCGCTGCTGACCGGCGGGTTCATCGGGAACCTCACCGGGGTCGCGTGCGCGACGGGCACGCTCGTCCTGGTCGCGGCGGATCGTCACCCGGATCCCGGCGCGGTCACCGGCACGCTCCTCTGCGCGGTCGCGGGCCTGATCGTCGGCGCGTCGCTCGTGACGGCCGCCCAGCCCTACCTCTGGGACGCCGTGAACACCTACAACGACGGTGTGGACGCGAGGTTCGGCGCGCCGTGGAGGTTCGCGCCCGCCCCGGCGCCCGGCACGCCGCCGCCGCTCCTACCCGCGGGGGGGCTCCTCCCGCTACCCCCGCCCGCGCCGGCCGGCTCGGCGCCGGCGCCGACGCCTCCATGATCGGAGGACCGCACGCTCGCCACGCTGCCGAGCTCGCGCCGCTCGCGCTCGCGCTCGCGGTGGCGTGCGCCTCGCGGGGGCCGTCGCCGCCCGCGAGGAGCTTCGACACCGCCGGGGCCGCTGCGCCTCCCGCAGCGGCCGTGCCGCCCCCCGCCACGACCGGCGCCACGACCGAGCACGCGCCGCCCGCGCCCGCGCCCCCGGCGAGCGCCGAGCCGGCGCTCAACGCCGCCCCAGCGCCCGTGGGGCCCGCCCCTCCGCCGACGGAGCAGCGTCTCGCGGAGCTCCGCGAGACGTACTCCGCGCCGCGCCATCGCCCGTCCCTGCTCGACGAGCCGGCCCGCCCGGCGCGGGTGGCGCCCGGGCGCTACCGCTGCGCGGTGAGCCGAGAGTACCGGCTCCGCACGTGCCTCGTCGAGAAGGACGACGCCGGGCGCACGCTGCTCACCGTCGAGGAGGGCAACCTGATCGCGGTGCGTGGCGTGCTCTACGATGACGGTCCGGTCGTGCGCTTCGAGGGCTGGCTCACCGAGCAGCGCCCGTTCGGCTGCTTCACGTGCCAGGAGCGGTGCTTCGTCGATCCGAGCGGCTGCGTCTGCCAGGAGCTCGCGGCCGAGGCGAGCCGCCGCTGCGTGGGCCAGCCGATGAAGGCCGAGCTCCGCGGCGCCGGAGCCCACTGGCGAGGCCCGCTGCACCACACCCACTACTGGAACCGCTACGAGGGCGACGGGCCGAACCGCCACGTCGTCGGGTACGAGACGACGGCGGAGCGGTACGAGCTGCGCCTCGAGGGGCGGAGCCGCTGACGCGCGAGGTGAGGTCCCGCGCGACCGCCCCCGCCCCGCGCGGACCTCGCGGCGCGCCGGGGCTCCCCGCCGAGCGTCGCGCGCGGGCCGCCCAAGCAGCTCGCGCGGTCGCCCATCAGAGCGGCTCGGCGACGCAGTGCCCTTCGCCGCGGAAGTGCCCCAGGGTCGCCACCTGAGCTGCGATGAACGCGCCGAGGTCGTCGACGTCCGCGGCGCCGGTGCCATAGGTGCCCGGGGGGAGATCGACGAGCCGCACGGCCGCCAGCTCGGCTTGCGTCACCTCGCCGTCGCCGTCGGCGTCCGCGTCCGCGATCGGCTGGAACCGGACACGCGCCGTCTCGGCCGCCAGGTCGTCGTAGAAGAAGTGGTCGCCGTGGATCGTGAGCTCGACGGACTCGCTGCCCCCGTTCGCGACCACGATCCCCGCGCGCTCGCTGGTCTCCAGCACCTGCACGCAGTCGCGGTAGCGGGTGCCGCGGTCGAAGCTCCAAGAGAACCGCCTCTGCTCGCCGGCTGGTCCGGTCGCCGTCGCCTCGACGTGCACGGCGTGGCGCCCGTCGAGCGCCGCGCGGTCCGCCTCCGATGCCGTCGCGTGCAGCGCGGAGGCCGCGGGGACCCGCGGAATGGAGTAGCCCACCCGAGGCCAGGGCTGAGCCGGCAATCGGATCGCCTCGCCGAGGACGTGGGGCCCGGGGCGCACGAGGTCGAGCACCTGCGCCCCTGGGATACCCCCTCCGAGTGCGCCGGCCGCGTCGGCGATCGTCACGTCTCCCACGACGAGGATGAACTTCGAGAACGTCACGCGCCAGCCGTCCTCGAACACGTCGGCGGGGACCCCTTGCTCGATGTACTCCTCACCCCAGATCTGGAATCTCGCGGTGCCCTCGCCGGCGTCCGCGTCGGTGGGCCCACAGGCGGGGCTGGCGGTGAGCGCCGCCACCAGGGCGGCTAACAGGTCCAGGCGGGTCGGATTCATGGGTCGCTCTCCTCCGGTGGCGGGCTCACGTCGCGTCCACGGGTGAACACGAACTCGTAGGTCGCGGCCTTGCGGAGGCCGCGGACGAGCGCCTGGTGGGCGCGACTCGCGGGCGGCAGGTCGACCCGGCCGGCCGCCGCCAGGTCGACGAAGTCGACCTGATCGAGCGCCTCCTCGAGCCGGACGGCCAGCGTGACGGTGCCGTCGCCGGTGATCTCGCCGTCCGTCAACGAGCACCCTGCGACGCCGACGGTGCCCGTCGAGTCCCGAAGGTCGCTGGCGCTCACCGTGGCGCCGAACTCGAGGACGGCGCCGTCGCGCTCGGCGGTGCCCTCGATGCGCACCACGCCCCCGGCGAGCGCCCGTGCGAGCTCTCCGGACGGCGCCTCCGAGAAGGTGAGTCGTGCCGAGCGCGCCGTGCCCGTCACTCCCTCGCCGGCTCCGAGCACGATCGGACCCTGGGCGAGGTCGACGACCCTCTCGGTGAGCGACTCCCCGAGGACCTCGCCCTGCACGTAGTGGCCGGGGTGCGCGTGCGCGATCCGGACGCCGAGCCCGATCCACCACGGGCGGAGCCTCGCCACCACGGGTGCCCCGGAATGGTAGTACAAGGGCCCGAGCGAGACGATCGCGCGCGTGACCTGCACCGTCCACCCCGCGGCGTTGAGGAACGGCGCGAGCGACCGCGCACGCACCACGCTGGTCAGCGTGACCCTGCGCGCCGCCTCCGGAGGCGCCTCCGCGCAGCCCGAGGGGCTCGCGACGGCGAGCAGGAGCTGCAGCGCCGCGGCCAGCGCTCCCCCCAGCGCCGCGCGCCGTGCGCGCAGCCCGACTCGTGCCGGGACGAGGCGCGACGAGCGCAGGGGCGAGGAGCGGGGGCGCAGGACGGCAGATCGGGCGAGACGATGCATCGGACGCGCCTCAGAGGTGGACGACGAGGGTGGCGAGGAGCGCCCGTGGGGCCCCGACGGTGACGTGCCGAGCCGGCACGAGCGAGGGCGCGGCGCCCCGCTGGAAGTTGGACGCGTAGGCGAACTCGCCATCGAACCACTCCCGACCGAGGAGCTGGGTGGCGGAGACCTCGAGCTCGAGCGCGCCCGCGCGGGCCCCGACCTCGGCATCCGCCAGCAGCACGTCGTTGCCCAGCTCTCGGTACGGCAGCGGCCGATGGTGGACGTGGCTCAGCCCGAAGCCCGCCCGCCCGTCGACCGACCACCCAGCGATCGCGCCGAGGTGCGGCGTCCACGCCAGGTCCGCGCGCGTCACGGCCTCGGGGACGAACGGCACGCGCTCGCCCGCGACCCAGCGCCCCCCCGCCTCACGAAACGTCGCCTGCACCCAGGTGAACCCGACCGCCGAGACGAACCGCGGCGTCGGCTCGGCGACGAGCTCCACGACGCCACCGACCCGCTCGGTGCCGGGCGCAGGCGTGTTGCGCGCCAGCGCCTCGTCGAAGACGAGGTCGCCGCTCAGGGTGCTCACGAACGCCGCCGCGGCCGCCTGCCATCGGCGCCCTTCCGACCAACGCGTCCCGAGCTCGAGGTGCCGGACGGTGGTGAACGGGGCGCGCTCACCGTCCGCGACGCTCCGCGCCTGGGGCGACCGAAACCCCTCCCCGTAGCTCGCGAGGGCCCGCCAGCCCGGCAGGAGCGTCACGTCGACGGTGAGCTTGGATCCGACGTGGAGCCCCTGCGCGGTGGCGCTCGCGCCCGCGCCGGGGAGACGATCGACGGAGCGGAACGACAGCGCGTCCGCGCGCACGCCACCGCGGACGAGCACTCGGCGGAGCGGGTGTAGCGTGAGCTCGGCCCAGCCGGCGGCGTCGAGGACGTGGAGTTGCGCGTCTACCTGCCGATCCGTCACGGCGTCGTCGACCGCGCTCACGCGCTCTTGTCCCTGGTCGACCGAGTCGTCTCGCACCTCGAAGCCGAGCGCGAGCGTGTCGTGGTCGGAGGTCAGCTCGAAGCCGCGACGGACGGCGGCCCGCGCGCCGAAGGTCGTCGCGTCGTGCCGCTGGAGGACGGCGTCGCCGCGGATCGGGTCCACCAGATAGCCGGTGTAGTTCTGCCGGAGGAGCAGCGTCCGCTGGACGACGAACGGGAGGAGCGAGAACGTGGAGTCGCCTTGGTCGTCCGTGAGCTCGACCGCGAGGCTCGAGCGCGTGGAGCGCCCGCCCTGATCCGTGTCGTAGCTGCCCCCGCGGGCGATCCTCCCGGCCTCGACATCCGCGAGCCGGAGCACGCCGGGCGAGGAGAAGCGCCCCGCATAGGCGGTCGCGAGGACCCGGGCCGAGAGCTCCCCGCCCAACGGCTGCTCGAGCTGCCCGGTCGCGGTCGCGCGGCTGGCGGCGCGACCGACACCCCAGCCGTCGGTCGACCACGCCTCGAACGCCGCGAACGTCTGCTCCGGCGCGCCGTGCGGGCGGTGCAGCCCGAGCACTCGCCGCGTCCCGTGCGAGCCCGCGGCGAGCGCGAGGTGCGTCCCCGGTTCAGCCACCCCGAGCTCGAACCGCAGCGTCCCGGCGACGGCGAAGTCGCCTTGCTCCGCCGACAGCGGCCCGGGGAGCGCGCGGAGCTCACGCACCGTCTCCGGGATCACGAAGTGGAGATCGGCGTAACCCTGCCCGTGCACGTTGCTCACGTCGTTCACCGGCACCCCGCCGACGACGAACTCGAGGTCCTGCCCGTGGACCGCGTCGAATCCCCGAAAGAAGATCTGGTGCGCCTTGCCGGCTCCGGAGTGCTGGCTGACGAACGTGCCCGGGATCACGCGCAGCAGGTCGCTGGCCGTCTCGTGCGGCGCCGCCTCGAGGACGCGGCGCCCGCGGACCGACTCCGAGGCCGAGCGCGCCGCGCGCGGGGCCTCGACGGTGATCTCTGCGGCGCTCTCGCCGTCGCCTCCTGGCGCGGGCGCGTGAGCGGCGGGCGCCTCCCGGGCCGGCTCCGGCGCGCGCTGACGCGGCCGCTCCGCCGCTGCGATCCGGGACGCCGCGAGCGTCCCCGCGGCGAGCGCGAGGGCGCAGGCGATCCGACGTGGGCGCTCGAACACCGCCGCCGCGTATCACGAGTCGACGACCAGTGCTACGAAAATCTACAATCGTGCTACCGGCCGCCGGCGCGCCTCAACCCGAGCGTGGCAGCGTGAACCCGAAGGTCGTCCCGCTCCCCGGCGCGCTGTCCACGCTGACGGTCCCTCGCATCGCCTCCACCAGGTGCTTCACGATCGCCAGCCCGAGCCCCGTTCCGCCCACCTCCCGCGAGCGTCCCGCGTCCACGCGGTAGAAGCGCTCGAAGAGCCGGGGGAGGTGCTGGGCCTCGATCCCGGGCCCCGTGTCGGACACCGAGAGACGCAGGGTGCGCTCGTCGAGCGGGGTGGCGGCGAGCCGGATCTCGGACCCCGGACCGCAGTATTTCACCGCGTTGTCGACCAGGTTCGACAGCACGTGCTCGAGCGCGCGCCGGTCGGCCAGCGCGCGCTCGGCGATCGGCTCCACCACGAGGCGAATCTGCTTCTTCGTGGCGCGCTCCTCGAACAGGCTCGCGGTGTGGGTGAACGCGGCCGCGATCTCCAGGGGTTCGACGGAGAGGTGGAGCTCCCGCGACTCGATCCGCGACAAGTCGAGCAAGTCCTCGACGAGGTCGTGCATCCGCCTCGCGTTGCGCTCGATCATGTCGACGAACTGGGTGAGCGCCCTGGGATCTCGCCCCGCGACGAGCTGCAGCGTCTCCGCGGCAGACCGGATCGCGGTGACGGGGGTCCGGAGCTCGTGCGAGACGTTGGCGACGAAGTCGCGTCGGAGCGACTCGAGTCGCCTCACCTCCGTCACGTCGACGAACATCGCGAACACGTCGCCCGACGCTCCGGGCAGCGCAGCGGCGCGCACGAGGAGGCGGCGCGGCTTGATCCCGGCCATCTCGAGCTCGGTGGACACGCTCTCGCCCGAGGCGCGCGCCTCGTCGAGCGCCTCCTTGAGGTCGGCGTGGCGCAGCACCTCGAGGAGCGTCTTGCCCACCGCGTCGTTGCCGACGAGCATCATCTCGCGGAGCGCCGGGTTGATCAGCACCACGCGGCCGGCGCGGTCCACGACCAGCACACCCTCCTGCATCGCCGACAGGATCCCGGCGAGCCGAGCGCTGTCGTGTCCCACCTCGTCCACCTTCGTCGAGAGCGTGCGCGCCAGCCGATCCAGGGACCGCCCGAGCTCGCCGAGCTCGTCGCTGCTGCGCTGGCCGCTGCGGGCCGAGAGGTCCCCCTCCGCCAGCCGACGAGCGGCCTCGACGAGCTGCCTCGCGCTGCGAAACGACAGGCGGGCGGCGAGGCTCGACATCACGACGGCGACCCCGAGCGCGATCAACGCGGCCGCCCAGAGCCCCTGCTGAACGCGGGCGAGCGTCGAGTCGACCTGGTCGAGCGGCAGCGCCACGATCGCGATCGCGCTCCCCGCGCCCGTCCCGAACGCGACCGCCACGCGGAGCTGGCGCGTCGGAGCGTCCGTGTCTACCGCCGAGCCGCGGCCCAGCACGAGGGCGTCCCGCACCTCCGCCCGCCCCCGCACCGACGGGTGGCGCGCGACTCCGGCGTCATCGAGCTCGGAGCTCCCGAGGACACGCCCGTCGCGGTCCGCGAGCATCACGCGGGCGCTGGCGCGGGACGCCAGCTCGTCCGCGAGCGCGTCCCACGCCGCGGGCGATGACGTCTCGAGCCTCCTGCCGGCCGCCTCGCTCGCGACCAGCCGCGCCCGCACCTCGAGATCGTCGCGCAGTCCGGCGACCAGCGCCCCCTCCAGCTCGGTGCGAAGGTACGCGTAGCCCACCAGCAGCGTGAGCGTGATCAGCCCGATCGAGATGAGCGTGAGCTTCGATCGGAGGCCGAGCGTCATGGGTCGCGGGGGCCGCGGCGGGCCTCGGTTGGCTGCCGGGGCGCGGAGGCGGGGCCGGGATCAGCGCCCGGCTTCGTCCGGGGTTGCCACGAAACGGTAGCCGACCCCGCGCACCGTTTCCACGTAGTCGCGCGCCCCCTCCAGCTTCTCGCGGAGCCGCTTCACGTGGGTGTCGACGGTGCGCGTGGTGATGTCCGCCTGAATCCCCCAGACGTCGTCGAGGAGCGCCGCGCGGGTCTGCACCCGGTTGCGGCGGTCGTGCAGCGTCACCAGCAGCTTGAACTCGAGGGCCGTGAGGTCGATCTCCACGTCGTCGACCCAGATCTTGTGGGCCGCGCGGTCGATCCGCAGGCGCCCGAACTCGACCAGCGCGGAGGTGTCCCGCGAGTCAACGGCCCTCCCCCGCCGCAGGATCGCCTGGATGCGCAGGCCGAGCTCCCTCACGCTGAAGGGCTTGACGACGTAGTCGTCTGCGCCGATCTCGAACCCGACCACACGATCGATCTCCTCGCCCTTCGCGGTGAGCATGATGACCGGGATGTGCCGGGTGGTCCCGCCCTCCTTCAACCCCTTGCACACCTCGGTGCCCGACACATCGGGGAGCATGATGTCGAGCAGCACGAGCTCCGGCCGGTGCTCGCGCGCCAGCTTGAGGCCCTGCTCGCCCGACGCCGCCTCCAGCACCTCGTGCCCCTGCGCTTGGAGGTTGTACCCGAGGATCTGCCTGAGATCCGACTCGTCCTCGATCACGAGAATGCGCGCCATGGTCGCCCGGCTACTGCCGCTCCGTTACGAGAGTGTGACACCCGGGTAGAAGGCTCGCATCGCGCGAAGGCCGCCGCAAGCGGACCCTGGCGCCCGGCTCACCCGCCCCCGGGCGGCGAGTCAGCGAAACGGTACCCGACGCCGCGCACCGTCTCGATGTACTCGCGCGCCGCGCCGAGCTTCTCGCGCAGGCGCTTCACGTGCGCGTCGACGGTCCGTGTCGAGATGCGGGACTCGAAGCCCCAGACGTGCCCGAGGAGCGCCCCCCGCGACTGCACACGGTTCCTCCGTTCGAACAGCGTCCACAGCAGCTTGAACTCGAGCGCCGTAAGGTCGACTTCGCCCTCGGCGACCCACACGCGGTGAGCGTCGCGGTCGATCCGCAGACTGCCGAACTCCACGGTCGCGGCGGGCGGCGCCGGGGAGTCCGCTCGCCGCAGGATCGCGCGGACGCGGAGCGTGAGCTCGCGGACGCTGAAGGGCTTGGTCACGTAGTCGTCGGCGCCGAGCTCGAAGCCGACGACCTTATCGATCTCCTCGGCGCGAGCGGTCACCATCACGATCGGGATCGCCCGCGTGGCGCTGTCGGTCTTCAGCGCGCGGCACACCTCGGTCCCCGCTACGTCCGGCAGCATGAGATCGAGCAGGATGAGGTCGGGTCGCTGGGAGCGGGCGATCGAGAGCCCGTCGGTGCCGCGCTCCGCCGACAGCACGTCGTGGCCGGCCTCCCGCAGATTGAAATCGAGCACCGCGCGGAGGTCGGGCTCGTCTTCGACCACCAGGATCCTGGCCATGTCCGCGCCGGCTACTCGCGCGAGGTGAACCTGCGGTGACGGTCGCGTCACGACTCCGAGGGCCCACGACCCCCGTGGGGATCGCGTAACATATTGTAATCACGCGACTTTCACGCAATGATACCACGCGCGGTCCACGCGAAGTTTCCCGTGACGCCACGCGTTCGTCACGCGTGCCGACCACGCTGCGCAGGCTCGAACGATGACCCTCGATGCCTGGGCCGTAGATCGCACGGATCTCGTGCGCACCCGCCGTCTGCTGAGCGGCGCGGGCGCCGGCTGTGTTGCCACCGCGCTCGCCGTGGTCGGGATCGCGAGCTCGGTCGGCGCGCCGAGGGTACAGCAGGAGGAGGCGCCGATCGCGGTACAGCTCGCGTCGAGCCCCGAGCCCGAGCCCGAGCCCGAGCCCGAGCCCGAGCCCGAGCCGCAGCCCGTCTCGAACCCGTCGCCCGGCCCGCGCCTCCCGCGGCTCGCGCCGCCGAAGGCGATCCCGACCGACACGCCGGCGGAGAAGGACGTCCCCGTGGACGAGCCCACGGGTAACGGGGATCCCTACGCGAAGGGTGGCGGGGGCGGCGGGGGGACCGGTCGCGGCCTCGCGCCTCCACCGCCGCCTCCACCGCCGCCTCCACCGCCACCGCCGCCGCCGCCGAAGAAGGAGGGCCCCGTGCGGCTCACGGAGGGCATGACCGCCCCGCAGTGCACCTTCCCCAGCCCGACTCACCCGACGGGCGCCCTCGCGATCGAGGGCACCGTCATCGTGCGCTACGACGTGAGCGAGACGGGCGCGGTCTCCAACGCGCGGGCCATCAAGGGACCGTCGGAGCTACGCCTCGCCGCCGAGGCTGCGTCGAAGGGCATCCGCTGCACCGCCCCCGCCAAGGACCGGGACGGCAAGCCCGTCGCCGTCGTCCGCGTGCGCGCCTACCGCTTCGTCGTGAAGACGCGTTGAACTCGATCCCGCGCGACCCTCGAGGCCGCGCTCCAGGAGCCAGCCAGCCATGAACCTGAACCCCGCGCATCTCTGGGCCGAAATGGGGGTGATCAACAAGATGGTCACCCTGTCGCTCGCGGTCATGCTCATCTGGAGCGTGGCCGTCTTCGTCGAGCGGCTCCTCGCGTTCTCCCGCTCCACCCGCGAGTCGCGCGCGTTCGCCCAGCAGGCCGCGCCCCTGATGGACGAGTGGAACCTGGAGGCGCTCGGGGCGCTCGCGGACCGCCACTCGGCGTCCGCGCTGGCCCGGCTGTTCGGCGCGATGGTCAAGCGCTACGACGCCGCGGTGGAGGGCTTGGCCGAGGGGCTCACGCCCGTCGAGCTGGCGCGCAACGAGGGCGAGCGCCGCAAGGAGCAGATCGGCGCCGATCTCCGCCGCGGCATGAGCACGCTGGCGACGTTCGGATCGATCGCGCCGTTCGTCGGGCTGCTCGGCACGGTGATGGGGATCATCACCGCGTTCCAGGGCATCTCGAGCGCGGGCGGCGGCCTGCAGGCGGTCAGCGGCGGCATCGCCGAGGCGCTGATCGAGACGGCCATCGGCTTGATGGTGGCCATCCCGGCAGTGCTCTTCTACAACTACCTGTCGGGACGGATCGCCACGATCGAGCTCGCCCTCGGGCGCTCGGCTGGTGAGCTGCTCGACGAGATGGAGAACCGTTATGGGCGCGTCACTGGGACACGGGCGAAGCAAGCTGCCTGAGCCGGCCATCAACGTCACGCCGCTCGTCGACGTGGTGCTGGTGCTGCTCATCATCTTCATGGTCATCACGCCGGCGCTCGCCGACGGCGAGCACATCGAGCTGCCCTCCATCGTCAATCCGGACGAGAAGCCGAAGGACATGAGCCCCATCGAGGTGACCGTCGCCCGCAACGGCACGGTGCTCGTCGACAAGGACCGCGTGGAGCGAGCTCAGCTCGCGGACACCTTGCGCAAGCTCCGTGGGCAGGACGAGAAGCGCGAGCTGCTGCTGAAGACCGACGCGGGCATCCCGTACAAGGACTTCCGCGAGACGCTCGCGATGCTCCAGGGGCTGGGCTTCCGCGGCGTCTCCCTCAAGGTGCTCGAGCGCAAGAAGGCAGGTTCCTGATGGGGATGGCCCTCGGAAACGGCGGAGACGACAAGCACCCCGTCCCCACCCTGAACGTCACGCCCCTGATCGACGTGGCCCTCGTCGTCCTCATCATCTTCATGGTAGTGACGCCGATGCTCATGAAGCAGTTCTGGCTGAATCTCCCCAAGAAGGAGCAGGAAGAGAAGGAGCCGCCGCCGACGGACGACGCGAACAAGCCGCTCGTCATGACGGTCGATCCGGACGGCACGATCCGCGTCAACCAGACGGCGCTGGCGCGTGGTGAGATCCGCGAGCGGCTGCCCCGGATGATCGCGGCCAAGCGCCAGAAGGTGCTCTACTTCGACGCCCACGACGACGTCCCCTACGGAGTAGCCGTCGAGGCGATGGATCTGGCCCGCGCGGGCGGCGCTCGCTCGATCGCCATGCTCACCGAGAAGCTGGCGAGGTGAGCGTGGGCCCCGTGCGCTCCGCCGGGCGGCAGCTCCCGCCTGGGTCGATCCTGGTGCGCGTGGCCGCTGTGTCGGCGGCGGTCGTCTTGCTCGCGAGCTGCGCTCGCCCGGACAAGAAGTCGCTGATCCGCCTGGACGGCTCCTCCACCGTGTTCCCGATCAGCGAGGCCGTGGCCGAGGAGTTCCTCGGGCAGCGCGGAGGCGCGCGCGTGACGGTCGGGATCTCCGGGACGGGCGGCGGCTTCAAGAAGTTCTGCAACGGCGAGACGGACGGCTCGAACGCCTCCCGCCCCATCAAGCCGACCGAGGTGGCGGCGTGCGAGAAGGCGAGCATCCAGTACATCGAGCTCCCGGTCGCGTACGACGGCATCACGATCATCGTGAATCCGCGGAACACCTGGGCCTCGCACATCACCACCGCGGAGCTCAAGACGATCTGGCAGCCGGAGTCGCAGGGCAAGGTCACGCGCTGGAGTGACGTTCGCGCCGGCTGGCCGGACCACCCCCTCCGGCTGTACGGCGCCGGCGTCGACTCGGGCACCTACGACTATTTCACCGAGGCGATCAACCACAAGGAGCACGCCAGCCGAGGCGACTACACCTCCAGCGAGGACGACAACGTGGTGGTCACCGGGGTGGCGAACGACGACGCGGCGCTCGGCTTCCTCGGCTTCGCGTACTACGAGCACAGCCGCGACAAGCTGCGAGCCGTCCCGGTGGACGACGGCAAGCAGGGCAACGGCGACGGCCCGATCCCGCCGAGCGTCGAGACGATCCGGGCCGGGACGTACCAGCCGCTGTCCAGGCCGATCTTCGTCTACATGGCCGTCCGGTCGCTCGAGCGGGCTGAGGTCGCGGCGTTCGTGGACTACTATCTCACCGTGGCCGGCGAGCTCACGCGCGAGGTCGGGTACATCCCGCTGCCAGATCGCGCGTACTCGCTCGCCAAGGAGCGCGTCGCCCGGCGGGTGACCGGCTCGCTCTTCGGGGGCAAGGGGTCGCAGGTCGGCGTGTCGATCGAGGCGCTCCTCGCCAAGGGGATCCAGTGACGCAGCCGACTCCCGGGACCTCCTCGGTTCGCGCCGAGCTGACCGCTCCCCGTCCGGCTTCGGAGAAGCTCGCCCGCTGGGTGCTCGGGGCCGCCGGCTACGCGAGCGTCCTCGTCACGGCGGGGATCGTGGCCGTGCTGTTGGTCGAGAGCTTGGCCTTCTTCCGTGACGTCCCGGTGTCGAAGTTCCTCGGCGACACGCAGTGGACGCCGCTCTTCGCCGACAAGCACTACGGCATCTGGCCGCTGTTCTCCGGCACCGTCCTCACGACGATCATCGCGCTGCTCGTGGCCGTCCCGTTCGGGCTGCTCGCCGCCGTGTACCTGAGCGAGCTCGCGAGCGAGCGCGCCCGGCGATGGCTCAAGCCCGTGCTGGAGCTCCTCGCGGGCGTGCCCACGGTCGTCTACGGGTACTTCGCGCTGACGCTCGTGACGCCGCTCCTCCAGCGCGTGGTGCCAGGCCTCGCCGGGTTCAACGCGCTCGGCCCCGGGGTCGTGATGGGCATCATGATCGTGCCGATCGTCGCGTCGCTCAGCGAGGACGCGCTCTACGCCGTACCGGTGAGCCTGCGCGAGGGGGCGCTCGCGCTCGGCGCTTCCCGCGTCGCGACCATCGTCCGCGTCGTCATCCCGACCGCGTTCTCGGGCATCGCGGCTTCGGTCATCCTCGGGCTCTCGCGCGCCGTAGGGGAGACCATGATCGTCGCCATCGCGGCCGGCCAGCAGCCCCGGCTCACGTTCGATCCGCGCGTCCCCGTCGAGACGATGACCGCGTACATCGTCCAGGTGAGCCTGGGGGATACGCCCGCCGGGACGCTCGAGTACCGGACCATCTTCGCCGTCGGGCTGGCGCTCTTCCTCATGACGTTGGTCCTGAACACCGTCTCCTACTGGCTCCGCCGCCGGGTGCTGGGAGGCGCCGCGTGAGCAGGGCATCGCTCACGCCGCCGCCGGCTCTGGCGATCGTGGATCCGGCCGGCGCGCGCCCCGCCTCCGATCGCTGGTTTCGATTGGCGTGCCTGGCGGCGCTGGTGCTGCCGGTGGCGGCGCTGGGCGTCCTCCTCGTCGATGTCGCGGCGGACGGCGCGCCGCGGCTCGGCTGGCAGTTCCTCGTCGGGTACCCGTCGCGCAAGGCCGCGATCGCCGGGGTGCTGCCGGCGCTCGTCGGGAGCATCTGCCTGATGGTGCTCACCGCGATGATCGCGATCCCGGTCGGGATCGGCGCCGCCCTCTACCTCGAGGAGTATGCGCCGCGGTCTCGGCTCACGAACCTCATCGAGATCAACATCTCCAATCTCGCCGGCGTCCCGTCGATCATCTACGGCTTGCTCGGGCTCGAGCTGTTCGTTCGCGCGCTGAATTTCGATCGGAGCCTGATCGCCGGCGCGGCGACGCTCGCGATTCTCCTGCTGCCCATGGTGATCATCGCCTCGCGCGAGGCGCTCCGCACCGTGCCTGCGTCGCTCCGCGAGGCCTCCTACGCCCTCGGCGCGGACAAGTGGCAGACGATCCGTGGCGTGGTCCTCCCGCACTGCCTCCCGGGGCTGATGACGGGCATCATCCTGTCCTTGGCGCGGGCCATCGGCGAGACCGCGCCGCTCATCACCATCGGCGCGCTCACCTACGTCGCCTTCCTGCCCGACAGCGTGTACAGCGCCTTCACCGCGCTCCCGATCCAGATCTTCAACTGGATCAGCCGCCCGCAGTCCGCGTTCCACGTGAACGCCGCCGCGGGCATCGTCGTCCTCCTCGCGCTGATGCTCCTCTTGAACGGCACCGCCATCCTGCTCCGCGCGCGCCTCCAGCGCGCGCGACGCGACTGACCGCGCGCCGTCGCGCGTCGCGAGCGCGCCTCCTCACCGAGCGCCCCGAGGCTCCCTCGCCACCCTGCCCGGAGGCGTGCCTCAGCCGAAGCGCCCGCTGATGTAGTCCTCGGTGCGGCGCTGCGCGGGCTTCGTGAAGAGCTGGTCCGTCGGGCTGTACTCGACCAGCTCTCCGGTGAAGAGGAACGCCGTGTGATCCGACACGCGCGCCGCCTGCTGCATGTTGTGCGTCACGATCACGATGGTGAAGTCCTTGCGGAGCTCGTGGATCAGCTCCTCCACCTTGGACGTCGCGATGGGATCCAGGGCCGAGCACGGCTCATCCATCAGGATCACCTCGGGCGCCATCGCGAGGCACCGCGCGATGCACAGGCGCTGCTGCTGCCCGCCCGAGAGGTCGTGGCCGGGCTTCTTCAGCCGATCCTTCACCTCGTCCCAGAGCGCGGCGCGCTGGAGGACGCTCTGCACCAGCGCGTCGTTGTCGGCGCTCGAGGTGCTCGTGAGCGTGAGACCGGCGAGCACGTTCTCCTGGATCGACATGGTGGGGAACGGGTTGGGGCGCTGGAAGACCATCCCCACGCGGCGTCGCAGGCGAGCGGGGTTCACGTCCTTCCCGTAGACGTCGACGTCGTCGAGCAAGATCCGGCCGGCCACCCGCGCCGCGGGGTTGATCTCGTGCATCCGGTTCAGGCAGCGGAGGAACGTCGACTTGCCGCAACCGGACGGACCGATGATGGCCGTCACGCGCTGCTGATAGATCGCGAGCGAGATGCCCTTCAGCACCTCCGTGCTCCCGAACCACGCGCGGACGCCATCGGTGGCGATCTTGGTCACCGGCGCCTCGTCGAGGACCTCGTCTCTCGGCTTGGGGGTGAGCTTCATGGCGGGTTCCGGTCGCTGAGCGGGCGCGGTCTCGCGGGCTCCTACCACGCGACCCCCGCCACGCGGAAGGCACGGACTGTGACGAACAAGTGACGAATGGCGATGAAATTGGGGCAAAAACGTTCCTTGACCCAGACCCCTCGGCTTGCGAACCACTCCGCGCATGTCGCCTCGCCGCGCGCTCTCCACTGCCCTCGCGTTCACCCTCGCCGCCGCCCCTCCCCTGACGGCCCGCGCCCAGGGCGAGGGCGAAGGCGACGCGCCGCCCGCCGGCGAGCCGGCCGCGGAGGGCGCGCCGAGCGACGACGAACTGCTCGCCGAGGCCGAGGGGGGAGCACCGGACACGAAGCCGGTCGCGGGGAAGGGGGTGATCTGGGGTCGGATCACCGACACGAAGTTCCGCGAGCCGATCATCGAGGGGCAGGTGTCGGTGGTCGGGCTGAAGGCGGGCGCCCTGACGGACCTGGAGGGGCGATTCCGCGTCGAGGTGCCACCGGGGACGTGGACGCTCCGCGTCTTCTACGAGCTCCACCGCCCCGCCCGCATCGAGCGGATCACCGTGAAGGCGGGGCAGGTCGCGCGCGTCGATGTGGAGCTCGTCCCGGACGAGCGGGTCGCGGAGGAGGACACGCAGGAGGTCGTGACGGAGCTGGAGCGGTCCGGCGTGGAGGGCCAGAGCCTGGCGCGGCGCCGTTCGGCCTCGGTGTCCGATGGGCTGGGACGCGCCGAGATCGCGAGGAGCCCCGACAAGAACGCGGCGGAGGCGACCCAGCGCGTGCCCGGCGCGAGCGTCGTCGGCGGCCGGTTCGTCTACGTGCGCGGCCTGGGCGAGCGCTACACGAACGCATCGCTCAACGGCACGCCGCTGCCCAGCCCGGAGCCCGACCGGCAGACGGTCCCGCTCGATCTCTTCCCGTCGCTCGTCTTGGAGGGCGTCACGATCTCGAAGAGCTTCACGCCCGACATGGCCGCAGACTTCGCGGGCGGATCCGTGCGAATCGAGACGCGCGAGCTGCCGAAGCAGCGGCTCTTCCAGGTCTCCCTGGGCGTCGGGTTCAACACCGTCACGACCTTCGCGGATCGCTTCACGTACCGGGGCAGCAGCACCGACTGGCTCGGCTATGACGGCGGCACCCGCGCGCTCCCGGACGAGCTCCCCGACTTCCCCGCCGACGCCCAGCAGCGGCCGGACGGCACTCCGACCACGGTCGAGGAGCGGACCCGCTGGGCGCGGAGCGTGAACGCCTACATGTCCGCTCAGCGGACGACCTCGCTGCCGAACGGCTCGGCGAGCCTCGTCGTGGGCGACTCGTTCCGCCTGGGGGAGGGCAAGATCGGGCTCCTCGGCGCGCTGAACTACGGGCGCTCGTACGTGCGGCGCCATCGCTACGTCCAGCGCACCTTCACGCCGACCTTCGCGACCGGCGGCGTCGGCTACGCGGCCGCGACGGAGATGCGGGGCGCCGTCGACACCGATCAGGTGCGGTGGGGCGGCTTCGCCACGACCGCGTGGGAGCCCACGCGCGATCATCGGCTCGTCCTCGGCTACTTCCACAGCCAGGCCGGCGACCTCGAGGTGCGCGACCTCGAAGGGGAGAACTTCCTGACCGATGAGCGCCTCCACTACACGAGGCTCGGTTACGTGAGCCGCAGCCTCGACTACTACCAGCTGCGCGGCGAGCACACGCTCGAGGGCGCTGGCGGGGCGGTGCTCGGCTGGAACCTGAACCACTCCGTCGCCGTTCGCGAGGAGCCCGACGCCCGCGAGACGACCTACACGCTCCGCGAGCCGCTCGGCTGGATCTACGCGACCGGCGCCCAGAGCGGCTCGCACTTCTGGTCCGACCAGACCGAGCGGGGTTACTCCGGCGGCGTCGACTGGACACAGCCGCTCGGCACGGAGGCGCGCCCCACCCGGGTGAAGGTCGGCGGCGCGCTCTCCCGGCGCGAGCGCGACTTCACCGCGCGTCGCTTCTTCTACGACAGCTCGGGCGCGGTGCCGCTCGACACCTACACCTGCCCCGGGTCGAGCTGGGATCCGTCGTGCCCGGATCGGCTCTTCCGCGACGAGAACATCTGGGCCGGCCCTCCGGAGGCGCCGCTTCGCCTGCGGGACAGCACGCGCAAGACCGACGACTACACGGCCGGCCTCGATGTCTACGCCGGGTACGTGATGACCGACACCTCGCTCGGGAAGCGGCTCCGGCTCGTCGCCGGCGAGCGAATCGAGGTCACCCGGCAGTTCGTGAAGACGACCGACGATCGCAGCGGCAGCGAGGTGAAGGTCCAGGAGCGCGTGCGCGGCACCGACCTGCTCCCCGCGGCCGGCCTCGTCTTCGCGGCCACGGAGCGCTCGGCGCTCCGCGTCTCGTACGGCCGTACCCTCGCGCGGCCGCAGGTCCGTGAGATCGCGCCGTTTGGCTTCACGTCGTCGTATGGCGCCTTCGAGGTGCAGGGCAACCCGGATCTGAAGCTCACCCGGATCCACAACTTCGATCTCCGGTTCGAGCATTTCCCCACGCTGAAGGAGGTGCTCGCGGTCTCGTTCTTCTTCAAGCGATTCGACGACCCGATCGAGGAGGTCGTGAAGCCGGCCAGCAATGGCACCATCATCTCGTATGACAACGCCGACGCGGCCAACCTCCTCGGCGTCGAGCTCGAGGCGCGTGAGGGGCTGGACTTCCTCACCGAGGCGCTCGCCGACTTCGCGGTGGTGGGCAACCTCACGTTCGCCCGCAGCCGGGTGGAGCTGAGCCCCGAGTCCGCGCGAGTCGCCACGAACCGCAGCCGCCCGATGAGCAACCAGTCGCCCTACATCCTGAACCTGGCGCTCGACTGGGCGGACGCCGACCTCGGGATGCGGGCCCGGCTGCTCTACAACGTGTACGGGCGCCGCATCACGACCGTCGGCACGAACCGCTTGCCGGACGTGTACGAGCAGCCCCGGAACGTGCTCGACTTCACCGCTGCGAAGGAGCTCGGCGAGCACTTCGAGGTGAAGCTGGCGGCGTCGAACCTCCTGTTGTCGAAGTTTCGCACCACCCAGGGCAAGGTGAGGCGCCCGGACGAGTCGAACGTCGTCGAGAGCTACGAGACCGGGCAGACGTACACGCTCACGGCGACGTACACCTACTGAGGCTCCTCGGCGTCCCGCGCTCCGGCGGCGCTCGACGAGAGAGCCCCCGCGCCGCCGACTGGGGCCCTCCGGGCACGACCCAGCGTCACGCGATCGCCACGGGGTGCGCCCGAAATGTTGCCGAGCCACCACGCGGGGGACACGCACCGCAGGGATGAAGGCCCCCCAACGAAGGAGTTCTCCATGCGAAAGCTTTCTCTGGTTTCTGCGATTCTGATGGTGGGGGTGGTCCCGTTCGCCGCCGTGGCGTGCGGGGGTGACGACGACGAGGCCGACAAGCCGAAGGCGACGGGCGGCACGGGCGGCGGCGGTACCGGAGGGACGGACGGCGGCGCGAGCGGCGGCGCGAGCGGCAGCGGCGCGACCGGCGGCGGCGGCACGGGCGGCGGCGCGACCGGCGGCACCGCGGGCCAGGGCGGCGGCGCGAGCGGCGGCACGGCGGGCCAGGGCGGTTCGAGCGGCAGCGCGACGGGCGGCACCGCGGGCCAGGGCGGCTCCGGCGGCGGCGGTCCGACCTGCGACATCACGGGCGCCGGAAAGGCGAAGCAGACCGTCAGTGGCGACATCACCGCGAACACGACCTGGACGTCGGACAAGGTGTGGCAGCTCTCCGGGACCGTGCACGTGAACGCCGGGGTCACGCTGACGATCGAGCCGTGCACGCGCATCGAGGGTCTGAACAGCCCGCTCGGCCTCCTCATCGTGAAGCCCGGTGGCAAGCTGATGGCGGACGGCACGAAGGACGAGCCGATCCTCTTCACCAGCGCGAACGCGCCGGGCAGCCGCGCGGCCGGCGACTGGGGCGGCGTGGTGATCCTGGGCAACGCGACGGCGAACTACGCTGGCGGTGGCACGGCCGACTTCGAGGCGCTCCCGGGCGAGACGTTCGGCGGCTCCAACGCGGCGAACGACACCGAGAGCAGCGGCACGCTGCGCTACGTGCGCATCGAGTTCGCGGGCAAGGAGGTCGCCCCCGACAAGGAGGTCAACGGCCTCTCGTTCGCGGGCGTCGGCAGCGGCACCGTGGTCGACTACGTGATGGTGTCCAACGTGACGGACGACTGCTTCGAGTGGTTCGGGGGTACGGCGAACGCCACGCACCTCGTCTGCTTCAAGAACGACGACGACATGTTCGACGTCGACACGGGCTACCGCGGCAAGCTGCAGTTCTTGTACGGCAAGTCGACGGGCTCCACCGAGAGCCTGAACGCGCTCGAGTCGGGCGACGACAAGGACAACAACACGCGCACCCCCGAGACGGCCGCGACCGTCTACAACATGACGGTCTGCCTCGAGGGCGCCGTCGGCGCCAAGAAGCGCTACGGCGCTGCCTTCCGCGGCGGCTCGAAGGGCGAGGTCGTCAACAGCGCGTTCCTCGACTACGTCGAGGGCGGGCTCTTCCTGGTGCACTTCCCCACGGACACGACGCCCGGCACCACCGCCCCGACCCTCCACCACTCGGTCGCCTTCACCAAGGTGGCGGGCGCGCCGGTCGGCTCGCCGCAGGCGGCGATCGACCTCTGGAACGCGGGGACCGGGAACTCGACGACCGACCCCGGGATCAACTGCGCGGACGTGATGCCCGCGCCGAACGCGATGATCGCCGGCGCCACGCCGCCCGCGGGCTTCGACACCAGCGCCGCCTACGTCGGCGCGTTCAAGGACAAGACGGACACCTGGATGTCCGGCGCCTGGGTCGAGTTCGCCGAGAACTGAGCCGCGTCGACGGCGCTCCCGCCAGCCGGGAGGGGGAGGGCGGTCCGCGAGGGCCGCCCTCGCCGCTTTGTGGCCGGTGTTCGGCGCGGCGGGCGTGTCGGCCCGACCTCGCGTCGCGCGGCCGGGAATTCGGCCGGGCGCGGCTCGCGATTGACCGCACGCCCCGCGTGCGCGACGAATGACGCGCCGGCGGGCGCCGGCCCCACCCCGGAGGTACCCCGTGCGCGTCCGAAGCCTCGTCCCGCTCCTGCTGCTCCCCACGCTCGCCTCGTGCGGCTACTCGGAAGACGAGTGGCAGGCCCAGCTCGCGAAGTACGAGGCGCTGCGCAAGCAGCACGACGCGGAGAAGGGCGCGCACGGCAAGACCCGCGCCGAGCTCGAGAAGACGAAGGAGGAGCTCGAACGCGCCGAGGAGCGCGTCGGCGAGCTGATCGCCGAGCTGAAGAAGATGGGCGTCGACGTGGCGGCGCTCGAGCAGAAGCTCGAGGCCGAGGGCAAGGAGAAGACCCAGCTCCAGCGGGCGCTCGAGGAGTACAAGCGGCGCGCCGAGGTCCTCGAGCGCATCAAGGCGCGGTTCGAGCAGCTCCGCGAGAAGCTCAAGAAGCTCACCGAGATGGGGCTCAAGGTGAGCATCCGCAACAACCGGATGGTCATCTCTCTGCCCGGCGACGTGCTCTTCGACTCCGGGTCGGACAAGCTCCGCAAGGAGGGCGTGGAGGTGCTCAAGGCCGTCGCCGACGTCGTTCGCAGCGACACCCAGCTCGCGGCCCGATACTTCCAGATCGCCGGCCACACCGACGACCGCCCGCTCAAGGGGGGGCCGTACAAGGACAACTGGGGGCTCTCCGCGATGCGCGCGCGGGGCGTGCTCGTGTGGCTCACCTCGCCGCCCGAGGCCAAGGAGGGCGGCGGCGGCCTCGACGTGAAGAAGCTCCACGCGGCTGGCTACGGCGAGACCGATCCGGTCGCCGACAACGGCACCGACGAGGGGCGGACGTCGAACCGGCGCGTGGAGCTCGTGCTGATGCCGGACGTGGAGGAGATGCTCGATCTCCGCAAGCTCTCCGAGTGATCGCCGCCCGCTGCCCCGATCCCACGGCGCGGCAGCCCGCGCCCCCTGGGCGGTCCACCCGTGACGTGACGGTGAAACCGGCCGCCGCGTCGCGCCGTAACCTGACGCACCTGTGCCCCCTGGCCCTCAGGGCGCTTCGCCGCTAGCCATCGTGGCCGTGGGTGCCTCCGCGGACGGATTGGCTGGCGGCGCGGCGACCGCCGACGCAGGGCTCGGCGCGCTGGCGCCCGAGTCGCTCATGGTCCGATACGTAGAGGGCGACCCGGCGGCGTTCGACGCGCTGTACGCCTGCACCGCACCCCGGCTGTTCGGCTACCTGCTGCGCCTGACTCGCGACCGGGCTCGCGCCGAGGATCTCTTGCAGGTCACCTTCTCGAAGATCCACCGCGCCCGCGCGAGCTACCTGCGAGGGGCGCCCGTCCTCCCCTGGATGCTCGCCATCGCGCGACGGTCCTTCCTCGACGAGCGGCGCGCGGCCAAGGTCCGCACCGAGCACCTGAGCGACGACGGATCGCTGCCCGAGCCCCGAGCGGAGCCCGAGGCGGTCGGCGCGGACCTCTCAGAGGCGCTCGATCGAGCTCTGCTCGACCTCCCCGTGAGCTATCGGGAGGCGATCGAATTGACGAAGATCAACGGGCTCTCGGTGGCCGAGGCCGCGGAGGTGCTGGGGACGACGGGCACGGCGGTCAAGCTCAGGGTGTTTCGAGGCTACGAGATCTTGCGCAAGCAGCTCGCTCGCTTCAGGAGATTCTCGGAATGACCCAGCCGGACGACCTCCTCGAGCGCGCCGAGTGGCCGGGCGGGGTCGAGCCCCCGGCGGCGCTCTCCGCGGCGATCCGGGGCGAGTGCGCGGCCGGCCTCGGCAAGGGCAGGCGGTGCCTGACGGCGACGCAGCGGCTGGTGCGCAGCCTGGCGATCGGAGCAGTGACGATCGGCGCGCTGGTGCTGGTCGGCGGCGGCATGCGTCCCGGGGGCCTGGCGGGCGCCGGCCTCGCGGGGCTGGCTGGGTGGATGTCGGTCGTCGGGATCGTGCTCGTCGTCGGGCTGTGGGCGCCGGTCGGTCATCGGGCGTCTCGGTGGGGCCGCTTCGCGCTCCTCGGAGTCCTCCCGGCGTCGTTCGCGGTGTACCTGATGCTGATCGCCGACGAGTGGATCCCGCTCGCGAGCTTCGGTGCGGAGCACCAGGCGCGCGCCGCCGACTGCGGGCTCCACGCGATCGTGATCAGCGCGTTCCTCACCGCAGCGATGATGCTGGTGTGGCGCCGCACGGATCCCTTCTCGCCGGGCCTCTCCGGGGCCCTTGTCGGCCTCGCGGGCGGCCTGGTCGGAGCGCTCGCCGTCGGGGCGGTGTGCCCCACGCACGACGCCTGGCACCTCTTGCTGTCGCACGGCACGCTCGTCGCGTTGTTGAGCGCCGCGGGGTGGCTGGTAGGGCGTAGGGCGCTCGCCCCGTGAGCGCCGAGCCCGCCGCGGGTCCGAGCCCAGGCTCCATCGCGAGGACGATCGCGGCGATCGCGCTCGCGGTGATCGCGGTGGCCACGATCCTCGGCCGCCGCGCGTCGAGCCTGCCCGACGGTCGCCCGGCGCCCGAATTCGCGCTCCCGCGCCTGAACGGCGAGGGGGGCGCGTTTCGCCTCTCCGAGCACCGCGGGACACCCGTCGTGATCGAGGTGATGGCGAGCTGGTGTGGCGCGTGCAAACAGGCGGCGCCGGTCGTGCGCGACGCTCACCACGCGCAGCGCGCGCGGCCCGTGCGCTTCCTCGCCGTCAGCATCGACGACGACCGGGAGGCCGCGGTCGAGGTCGCGCGGCGGACTCCATTCGACACGGTGCACGCCGATCGACAATTCATCGCTGCGTACCAGGTCGAGGTGCTGCCGACGTTCATCGTCGTCGACGAGGCGGGCAACGTGCGCCACACCTCCACGGGAGCGCCGAGTCGGAGGCGGCTCGAGGGCTGGCTCAGCGACCTCGGGGCAGCGGCGCGCTGAGGCGGGGGGCCCTCGCGCCGCGCCACGCGAGCTGCGCCGCGCCCGGCGCCCGCCCGCGCGGCCGGCGTGCGCGGGCAGCCGCGTCCAAGGGCAGGACGCGCCCCCAACACCCAGGCATCTTGCTCGCGCCGCGCTCCCCATCGCGGGGACGATGAGCGAGGCCTATCCTCCCCGGCCCGTGCGAAGCCCCACCCGCATCCTCTTCGTCGAGGACTCGCCCGACGACTCGGCGCTCGTGCTCCGGCAGCTCGAGCGCGATGGGCTGGGCGTCGTCCCCTGCCGTGTCGACACGCTCGCCGACGTCGAGCGTGAGGTGGAGGAGGGCGCACACGACCTCGTCGTGACCGACTTTCGCCTCCCCGGGTTCACCGCGCTCGACGTCCTGGAGATCGTTGCTTCGCGAGACCCCGATCTGCCGGTGATCGTCGTGAGCGGAACCGTCGGCGAGGAGGTCGCGACGGAGCTGATGCGGCGCGGCGCGCGCGACTTCGTCCTGAAGAACGCCCTCACCCGTCTCGCCGCGGCGGTGGAGCGAGAGCTCGGCGAGTCCCAGGTGCGGCGCTCGGAGCGACGGAGCGCCCAGGTGCTGCTGCAGACGCAGGCGATCACCCGCACCGGGGGGTGGGAGTGGCGCAGGCGGCCGAGCGAGCTGTTCTGTACGGAGGGCGCCCAGCGACTCCTCGACGCACCGGACGGCCAGCCGTGGTCCGTGGACGTGCTCCGCGAGCGGCTCGCGCCGGGTCAGCTCGAGCGGTTCATTGGCGCGCTCGCCGGCGAGGCGGACTCCCTCGATCTCTCCGATGTCCGCGTCACGAGCTTCGGAGGGCGCGACCTGCTCGTGCGCGTGATCGCGCGCGTGGAGCGGCGTGGCGGGAGGATCCAGCGCCTCACGGGGATCGTGCACGACGAGACGGAGCGGCGCCAGCTCGAGGCGAGCGTGCGGCAGTCGGATCGCCTCGTCGCGATGGGGACGATCGCCGCGGGGGTCGCCCACGAGATCAACAACCCGCTGACGCACCTCGTGGCGTCGCTGCCCATGGTGCTGGAGGCTGCGCACCGTTGGGCGCCTCCGGATCCCGATCTGGTGCCTTCGCTGGTCGAGTGCGTCGCGGCGACGCAGCGCATCGCGGCCGTGGTGCGGGACCTCAAGGTGTTCTCCCAGGCCGAGGAGACAGCAGGCCAGTGCGACCTCGCCGAGGTGGTCGGCTCCGTGATCGCGCTCTTGGGTGTCGACCTCAAGCACGCGGCCGCCATCCAGCACGACGTGCGCCCGGGTCTCGTCGTCGGCGTGCCCGCGGCGCGAGTGGCGCAGGTGCTCACCAACCTCGTGATCAACGCCGTGCAGGCGATGCCTCGCCGGCGGGCCGCCGCCAACCGCGTCGCCGTAGCTGGACGCGAGGAGGGCGACCGCGCCGTCGTGCGCGTCACGGACAACGGCGCCGGCATCCCGGAGGAGGTGCTCCCGCGGATCTTCGCGCCGTTCTTCACGACGAAGCCTCCGGGCGTGGGAACGGGGCTCGGCCTCTCCGTTTGCCGCGACCTGGTCGAGCGCGCGGGCGGCACGATCGAGGTGGAGTCGCGGTTGGGCGAGGGCACGGCGTTCACGGTGCGGTGGCCGCTCGCGGTCACGTCGCCGCCCTCGTCCGTCCCCGTCCGCCTGCCCCCCGCCGCGCAGGGCTCCACGCTGCGCGTCCTCGTCATCGACGACGAGCCCATGCTGCGGAGCGTCACGAGGCGGCTGCTCCGGCGCCACGACGTGACGGCGGTGCCGGGCGCGGCGGAGGGGCTCGCGCTCCTGGAGGAGGGCCGCGACTTCGACGTGCTCCTCTGCGATCTCATGATGCCCGGCATGTCCGGCGCCGATTTCCACCACCAGGTCGAGGCCCGGTTCCCCCGCGCGCACGACCGCCTCGTCGTCATGTCCGGCGGCGCGGTCACGCGGGAGGCCGAGCAGTTCCTCGAGGCGCTGCCCCCCGAGCGGGTGCTGTTCAAGCCCTTCACCAGCGAGCAACTCCATGCCGTCCTCGCCCGCTTCACCCCCACCTGACGCGGCGATTCAGCCGGTCCCCCCCCCCGATCCCGCCGCGCTGGCGGAGGCCGTGCTCGCGGCGGTCGGCGCGTTCGTCGTCGTGCTCGACCGGCACGGCCGCATCGTGCGCTTCAACGACACGTGTGAGCGAGCCACGGGCTGGACGGAGGCCGAGCTGATCGGGCAGCGCTTCATGTCCGTCTTCGTGCCGCCCGAGCAGCGCCCCGGGGTCGAGGCGGTGTTCGAGGCGTTGAGCGCAGGCGCGTTCCCCAACCGCCACGAGAACGACTGGCTCCGGCGCGACGGCAGCCGGATCACCATCGCGTGGAGCAACACCTGCACGGTCGCCGCGGACGGCAGCGTCGATCTGGTGATCGGCACGGGTACCGACGTGACGCCGCAGCGGCGTGCCGAGGCCGCCTTCGCAGCGGTCGTGCAACACACGCCGAACGTCGCGGTGCAAGTCTACGAGCGCGACGGCACCATCGTGCTGTGGAACGACGCCTCGACGCGCATGTTCGGGTGGACGGCGGCGGAGACCGAAGGGCGCTCCGCTCGAGAGACCTTCCTGGCGGCGCGCGGCTTCGAGGACCTGCTCGAGTCGATCGAGGCCGTCGAGCAGACCCATGCCCCGGTGGGCCCCGGCGTCTACCCCGTCCAGCACCGCGAGGGCGGCGAGGTGCTGGCGTTCTCCACGGTGTTCGGGATCCCCGGAGCCGGGGACGCACGGCGCTACGTCTGCATGGACGTCGATGTCACCGCCACCGCCCGGATCGAGCGGGCGCTCCGCGTCGCCGCCGGTGCGCCGCCCGAGGGGCCGTTCGTCGCGCTGGCGCGAGAGCTCGCGTCGCTGGCCGGCGCGCGGTGGGCGGTGGCGGCGAGCGTGTCCGTCGATGGATCGCGCGCGGAGGTGCGTGCGCTGATCGACGGAGGGCGCCCCCTCGAGGCTCGAGAGATCTCGCTCGCGGGCTCGGCGTGCGCGGAGGTGCTCGCGGCGGGCGCCTGCCGGCTGGCCACGGGAGCCGCGCTGCGATTCCCGGACGACCCGTTGCTGGCGCCCTGTGGCGCCGAGTCGTTCTCCGGCGTTCGGCTCGCGGGGACGGGCGGGCAGGCGCTCGGCGTCCTCGCGGTGTTCCACGAACGCCCCCTCCGCACGGCGGTCGAGACGACCACGGTGATGGACCTGTTCGCCACGCGCCTCGCGGCGGAGCTCGAGCGCGAGCGCGCGGACGCCGCCACGCGCGCGCTCGCCGAGGAGCTCGAGCGGCGCGTGGTCGAGCGCACCGCTGCCCTGGCCGCGAGCCGCGCGGAGTTGGAGTCGTTCAGCTACGCCGTGTCGCACGATCTGCGCGCGCCACTCCGGGCCGTCACGGGGTTCGCGCAGGCGCTCGCCGAGGACCACGGCGCCCGGCTCCCTCCAGACGGCGTCGAGCTCCTCGGGCGGATCCAGGCTGCGGGCGCTCGGATGGGGCGGCTCATCGAGGACTTGCTCACGCTCGCCCGGCTCTCGCGGCGTGAGCTCACGCTCGAGGATGTCGACGTGAGCTCGCTCGCGCGCGAGCTCGGCGCCGAGCTCGCCGCGGCAGCGCCTGCCCGGGAGGTCCAGCTGGAGATCGAGCCGGGGCTCCGCGCGCGGGCGGACGCGGGGCTGCTCCGCGTGGCGCTGATGAACCTGCTCTCCAACGCCTGGAAGTACACGGTCGACGCGCCCGCGCCCCGAGTTCACCTGGGCTCGCGCGAGCGGGACGGCCAGCGCTGGCTCGTCGTGGAGGACAACGGGATGGGCTTCGACCCCCGCTGGGCGGGGCAGGCGTTCGAGCCGTTCCAGCGGCTCCACGCGTCGTCCGTGCTGGAGGGGAGCGGGATCGGCCTGGCGACGGTCGCGCGGGTGGTGCGGCGACACGGCGGCCTCGTCCTCGCCGAGGGCGAGGTGGGGCGCGGGGCGCGGTTCTCGTTGTATCTTCCCTGACGGAGGTCTCGCATGCCCGACTCGCGGCCGATCCTGCTCGTCGAGGACAACGACGACGACGTGACGCTCACCCGTCGCGCGCTCACGAAGAACGGCATCGTCAACGAGCTCGTCCGAGCGCGCGACGGCGTCGAGGCCCTCGAGTGGCTTCACGGCGAGCCGCCGCTCCGCCCCGCCGTCGTGCTGCTGGACTTGAAGATGCCGCGGCTCGGTGGGCTCGAGGTGCTCACACGCCTCCGGGCCGACGACCGCACCCGCCGCTTGCCGATCGTGGTCCTGACCACCTCCGCCGAGGAGCAGGACCTCGTGCAGAGCTACGATCGGGGCGCCAACAGCTACGTTCGCAAGCCGGTCGTGTTCGAGGAGTTCGTCCGCGCCGTAGGTCAGCTCGGCCTCTACTGGCTCGTGTTGAACGAGCCAACCCCCTAGGCGCGCGCGAGCCGCGGCGATCCGCGGGGCCCGCGATCACCACTCCGCCCAGACCGTCGCGTGCGCCGGGAGCTCGCGGGCGTCGCCGCACTCGATCTGCGTGGAGTCCCACCAGCAGAGGCGCGCGCCGCTGGCCGCCCGCGCGACCACCCGCTCGCCGTCCGGCGACGGAGCCAGCGCGCCCACGTCGAACGGCGCGGTCGCCCGGGCGACGCGACCCGTCGCGACGTCGATCCGCGCGAGGAGCCGGGCGTCGCCCGCGAAGCGCACCCACACCGCGCGCCCGGCGGCGTCGGCGACCGCCGCCGCTGGCCCGCCCTCGAGCCGCACCGACGTGGTGAGGAGCAGATCCGCGCCGAGGACCCAGATCCGGTCATCCGACGCGATCGGGATCCAGAGCCGCGCCGGCGTCTCGGCCCACGTCGCGAGCTCGGCGCGGACCTCGCGGGCATCGTAGAGCTCCCCTGCGTCGCGAAGCTCGACCCGCCGCGGGGGGCGGCCCGGGTCGTCGAGGCGCGTCGCCCAGACGTGTCGCTCCCCCGCGACGGCGCGAAGCTCGACCCCGAGGGAGGGGAACGTCCGCCGCGTGCTCGCGGCGCCGTCCCCTGCCGCGTTCGAGCTCTCCAGCTCGAGCTCCGGCGCGGCGACGAGCGCGAGGCGGGGCGGCTCCGGCGGCGCGAAGCTTCGCCCCGTGCAGTCGGTGACCTTGGCGCCGCTCGGCGTGGTGCGCCACCGCCAGGTCGGATCACCGGGGCTCGGGGTAGCGACCACCTCCCGCGTCCGCGCCCTCGCCACGACCGCGGGGCGGCGCGGGCACGCGGGCGCCGCCGGCGCAAGCCCCCCCGGGGGCGCGTCGCCGCCGGACCACGGCCAGCGCCGTGCGAGCGCGACGACGGCGAACACGGCGCCGATCGCGGCCGCCGCGGCGCCGGTCGGCCAGAGTCGGGGTCGTCTCGTCATCGTGCGGGAGCCGCCTCGGGACGTAGCCGACGTCGCGGCTCGCGAGGAGGGCGCGCGCTGATCGTGTCGAGCGGCTCCCCGCCGGCGCCGGAGGCCGTCACCGTGGGGGGCGCGATCGAGTCGGCGAGTCGTGTGCCCGGCACGGCGGGGATCGCTGACGCTCTGCAACTGGACCGAGCGGCGACCCCGGCGCGCCGGCCGGGGCTCGTCCGTTGTGCGGCTGCTCGTCCGGTGGTAGCGGCGGTCCCGGTCGCGCGAGCGACCGGGAGGAAGCTCATGAGCCGGTGGATCTGTTCGGTGCGTGGCGCGCGGGCGGCAGCAGCGGCCCTCGTGGCGCTGGTTGGCGCGAGCTGTTCGGATCCGGGGGGCAGCCTGGGCGAGCCGGCGGGCCGTGCGGCGCTCGACGCGAGCGCGCCGGCGCCTCTCGGCGGGTCGCTCGCGCTCGTCGAGCGGCTCGCAGGCCCCGACCCGGGCCTCGCGCATCGCGTGCGCGCACAGGCCGCCGGCGGCTGGGCGATCGCCGCCACGGGCTTCACCTCGCCCGGCTTCCGAAACGCGACGGGAGGCGCGAGCTACGATGTCGGCGCGCGGCTCGGAGCGCGCGCGGACGAGGCGCTCCGCGTCGGCATCGGCGCGAGCGACGAGGTCACCGTCACGCTCCTCCCGGTCGGCGCGGCGCCGGTCGAGGCCGAGCTCGACGGCGGGCGGGTGGTGTTCCGCGGCGCCTACCCGTCCACGGACATCGTCCACGTCGCCGACGACGCGAGCGTGGAGTGGTTCTACGTGCAGCACGACGATCGGGCGCCCGCCGAGCTGGTGCTCGAGACGGCGCTCGGGGCTGGCCTCGCTGGCGCCCGCCTGGAGAACACCGGCGCCTGGCTGTTCGTGGACGCCGCCGACCAGGCGCTCCTGCGCGTGAGCCGCCCGTTCGTCGTCGACGCCAAGGGCGCGAGGCGCGACGCCGGGCTCGACTGGGCGGAGGGTCGCCTGCGCATCGTCGTCGACCGCGAGGGGCTCACGTACCCGCTGCTCGTCGACCCCGCGATCGAGACGGCCGCGTGGGAGCTCCGCAACGGGCCGCCCACCGCGCGGGAGAACTTCGCGATCGCGTACGACTCGACCCGCCAGCGGGTGATGGTGTTCGGCGGCGCCTCGGCGGGCGCGCTCGTCGGTGACACCTGGGCGTACGACGGCACCACCTGGGTGCTGCGCTCGACGGTGGGGCCGTCGGCGCGCCAGGGTGCGATGATGGAATTCGACGCGGCGCGCGGGCGCCTGGTGCTGTTCGGCGGCGAGGACGCGGGCGGCATCCGCGGCGACACCTGGCTCTGGGATGGCACGACGTGGACGGAGACCTGCACGGGGAGCTGCACGCATCCCACCGCGAGGTCAGACCACATGATGAGCTACGACAGCGCCCGCCAGCGCGTCGTGCTCTTCGGCGGCAACGCCGGATCCTACCAGAACGACACCTGGGAGTGGAACGGCACGACGTGGTCGCTGCGCGCCAGCTCCGGCCCCCCCGTCCGGGTCGACGGAGCGATGACGTACGACTCTACGCGCGGCGAGACGGTGCTCTTCAGCGGCGTCGACTTCCCGTTCGTCTACTTGAACGACACCTGGACGTGGAACGGCACGAGCTGGACCCAGAAGGCCGTCACCAACCCGACGGCGCGCTGGGGCGCGGCGTTCAGCCACCACGTCGACACCGGGCGCACCGTGCTGTTCGGCGGTCTGGACTCCACCAGCAGCATCAAGGGCGACACCTGGGAGTGGAACGGCACGTCGTGGACGCAGAAGTCCCCGGCCACGTCGCCCGGCGAGCGCTTCCTGCAGGGCAGCGCCTACTCGGCGGCGCTGCACCGAGTGGTGCTCTTCGCCGGCAGCTCCAGGGGCGACACCTGGGAGTGGAACGGGACGGACTGGTCGGAGCCGACGACGGTCCCCGCGCCGCGGCGGGAGATGGCCATGGCCTACGACGCGTCGCGATCACGCACCGTCCTCTTCGGCGGGGACTCCGGATCGGCGACGGTGCGGCGCGACACCTGGGAGTGGGATGGGTTCGGGTGGCTGCGCACCTGCACGCAGCCGCCCTGCAGCTCCACCCTCCCGAGCGCGCGCACGGGCCACGGGATGACCTACGACTCCACCCGCCAACGGGTCGTCCTCTTCGGCGGGTACGCCCTGAACGACACCTGGGAATACACGGGTACGGCGTGGACGGAGATGTGCAACACCTTCCCCTGCAACGGCACGCTGCCGAGCCAGCGCAACTACTTCGCGATGGCGTACGACACCGTGCGCCAGCACTCGCTCGTCTTCGGAGGCGTGGCCACGCCGGACCTCTGGGCCTGGAACGGCACGGCCTGGAGCGAGCGCTGCACGAGCGGGGCGTGTCAGGCGACGCGCCCCGCGGCCCGAAACTTCGCCGCCTTCGCCTTCGACTCGACTCGAGGCGTCGCGGTGCTCTTCGGCGGCGCCGACTACTCGTCGGGCACGGCGCTCGGCGATCTCTGGGAGTGGAACGGCACGGCCTGGTCACAGAAGTGCACGGGCGCGCCGTGTAACACCAACCGCCCCTCGCCCCGCTCGTGGTCCCAGCTCGCGTGGGACGAGACGCGAGGCCGGACGGTGCTGGTCGGCGGCGCGGACGGGGGCGGCAACTATCTGGACGACTCGTGGGAGTGGGACGGCACCGCGTGGATCAAGACGGGCCCCGCCGCCGTCGGCGCGGTGCCGGCGAAGCGCTACGGCCACACCATGGTGCATGACCGCGTGCGGCGGCGAACGGTGATCTTCGGGGGTGGCACGTTCAACGGCACCCGCCTCGGCGACACCTGGGAGTACCACCTCCGCGGCAACGGCTGCTCCGTCGGCATGTCCTGCTCGACCGGGTTCTGCGTAGACGGCGTGTGCTGCGAGTCCTCGCTCTGCGGCACGTGCCAGGCGTGTGACCTGGCCTCGAGCCCCGGGCTCTGCGCGGCCGTCACGGACGCAGAGGATCCCGACTCGTGCTCCGGGACCAATCGCTGCGACGCCCAGGGGCAATGCAAGAAGAAGGAAGGCCAGGGCTGCTCGGGCGCGGGCGAGTGCGCGAGCGGGTACTGCAGCGACGGCTACTGCTGCGACGCCGCCTGCACCGGCGGCTGTGATCGCTGCAACTCGCCGGCGGGCACGTGCACACGCCTCGCGGCCGGCAACGGCGGGTCGAACCCGAGCTGCGGGGGCTTCGCCTGCACCGGGTCGAGCGGGGCCTGTCCCACCTCGTGCACGACCGACGCGCAGTGCACCTCGGGGTACTTCTGCGCCTCGGGAGGCACCTGCCAGCTCCGCCGCGCGCAGGGCACGTACTGCAACACCGCAGCGGGCGGTGACTGCGCCACCGCGGGCTGCGGCGAGTGTCTGGCCGGCCTCACCTGCGCCGATAACGTGTGCTGCGCGTCTGCGTGCTCGGGCACGTGCCAGACGTGCAACGGCTCGACGCCCGGCACCTGCCAGACGCTCACGAGCGGGCAGGATCCCGGCACCTGCACCAGCCCGAACGAGTGCACCGCGGCCGGCACCTGCAAGAAGCAGAACGGCACGGCCTGCGCTGGCGGCTCGGAGTGCGCCAGCGGCGTGTGCGTGGCCAGCGCGTGCCAGCCCGCGAGCTGCACGACCGACGCGCAGTGCACCGCGGCCGCCTACTGCCGGACGAGCGACGGCACCTGCCAGCCGGACCAGGCGCTCGGTGGCGCCTGCGCCACGGGGAGCCAGTGCTCGAGCGGCAACTGCGCCGACGGCTACTGCTGCAGTTCGGCGTGCACCGGCGCCTGTCAGGCCTGCAGCGCCGGGAAGACGGGCGGCACCAACGGGACGTGCGCGGCCGTCGCCGTCGGCACGGACCCGGACAACGAGTGCGCGCTCGACCTCGTGGGTACCTGTCAGCGTGATGGTGCGTGCGACGGCGTCGGCGCCTGCCGCCTCTACGCGACGGGGACCGTGTGCGGCGCGCCGACGTGCTCCAGCGGGACCCTGGTCTCGTCCACGTGCACGGCCTCCCACACCTGCTCCGCGAGCTCGGTCGGGTGCAGCCCCTACGCGTGCGACGCCGGCGGGACGGCGTGCCGGTCGAGCTGCACGGCGGACACTCACTGCGCGGCCGGCAACTACTGCCGCACCGGGGGCACGTGCGCGTCCAAGCTCGCCAACGGCGTCGCCTGCGGCGGCGCGAACGAGTGCAACAGCGGCTATTGCGCCGATGGCGTCTGCTGTGACGCCGCGTGCAACCAGCCGTGCCAATCGTGCAGCGCGGCAAAGAAGCAGAGCGGCGCCAACGGCGCGTGCGGCCCCACGAAGGGCGACACCGACCCGGACGCCGACTGTGCCGCCGATGGCTCGACCTGCGGCCAGACGGGCAATTGCAACGGTAGCGGGGCCTGCAAGCTGGCGTCGGTGGGCACCGTGTGCGGCACGACCACGTGCGCCAACGCGCTGCAGACCGGCCAGCAGTGCGACGGCGCCGGCACCTGCTCGAACGCCTCCAGTGTACCGTGCGCCGCCGGCTACGCCTGCCTCAGCGCGAGCGTCTGCGCCACGAGCTGCACCGACGACACCCAGTGCGCCGCCGGCTACTTCTGCGGCGCCGGCAACGCGTGTGTGCCGGCGCAGCCCACCGGCGCCACGTGCGATCGCGCGCGCCAGTGCGCGAACGCCTACTGCGTGGACGGCTACTGCTGCAACGGCCAGTGCGCGGGGACGTGCCAGGCGTGCAGCGCCGCGAAGACGGGCTCAGCCAACGGCACGTGCGCGCCCGTCCAGCCGGCCACGGACCCGGACAACGAGTGCGCCGCGACACCGCAGGCGACTTGCCAGGAGAACGGCGCCTGCGACGGCGCCGGGGCCTGCAAGAAGTGGGCGTTCGGGACGAGCTGCGGGAGCTCGTCCTGCGTCGGCGCCGTCCAGACGGGTCAGGTGTGTGACGGCAGCGGCACCTGCACGAACGGGCAGAGCGTGAGCTGCGCGGTCGGCTACGTCTGCGCGACCGCGACCTCCTGCGCGACATCGTGCACGGGGGACGCCCAGTGCGCCGCACTCTATTACTGCCGGACGTCCGACTCCACCTGCCAGCCCCGCCAGGCCAACGGCGCCGCCTGCTCTACGGGCACCCAGTGCACCTCGGGGAGCTGCGTCGACGGCGTCTGCTGCGACACGGCATGTACCGGTGCGTGCCAGGCGTGCACCACGGCGAAGAAGGGGAGCGGCGCGAACGGTCAGTGCGGAGCGGTCAGCGCCGGCTCCGATCCGGACGCCGAGTGCGCCCAGGCGTCGCCGTCCACGTGCGCGCAGAACGGCGCGTGCGACGGCAGCGGCGCCTGTCAGAAGTACTCGGCGGGCACCTCGTGCGGCGCCACCACCTGCACCGCGGGGAGCGGCGGGCTGCCGGACCAGCAATCGGGCGCGTCGTGTGACGGCTTCGGCGCCTGCCTCCCCGCGAACGTAACGAGCTGTGGCCGCTATCGCTGCGCGGGCAGCGCGTGCGGCACGACCTGCAACGTCGACGGCGAGTGCATCGGATCCGCCTTCTGCGACACGACGAGCCACACCTGCGTAGACAAGCGGGCCACCGGCGCTGCGTGCGGTGCGGCCGGGCAGTGCGCGTCCGGGTTCTGCGTGGACGGCGTGTGCTGCGGCCAGGCCTGCGCGGGGACGTGCCAGGCGTGCACTGCGGCGCGCAAGGGCGCCGGCGCCGACGGCGAGTGCGGACCCGTCGGCGCCGGCACCGACCCGGATCTCGAGTGCGCGGACCAGGGCAGCTCGAGCTGCGGCACGAACGGCACGTGCAATGGGTTCGGGGCCTGTGCCCTCTACGGGGCGGGGACGGCCTGCGGCGCGACGACGTGCACGCCGGACACGGTGACCGGCGGCACACAGACCGGCTCTACCTGCAACGGCAGCGGCGTGTGCGTGGCGAGCTCCACCTCCGCGTGCGCCCCGTACGTCTGCCAGGGCGCCGCGTGCGGCGCCGCGTGCCTCGCCGACACGGACTGTATCGCGTCGCACTTCTGCGACACGGTCGCGGGCACCTGCCTCCCGGACGGTGCGCTCGGCGGCTCCTGCACGCTCGCGAGCCAGTGCCAGAGCGGCCAGTGCGTGGACGGCGTGTGCTGCGACAGCCCGTGCAGCGGGACGTGCCAGGCGTGCTCCGCCACGCGCACCGGAGGCGCCGACGGCACCTGCGCGAGCGTCGCCGCGGAGACGGATCCCGACGACGAGTGCCCCGACGACGGTCCGGGCACCTGCGCACGGCGGGGTGTGTGCGCGGGGTCGGCGGCCTGCGCGCTCTACGCCGCCGGCGTCGCGTGCGGCGCGACGACCTGCACGGCGGGGAGTCAGCAGGGCCAGGCGTGCGACGGCTACGGCACCTGCCAGGCGGGCCAGCAGACGAGCTGCGGCCTCTTCCAGTGCAAGGGCTCGGCCTGCGGGACGACCTGTTCCGTAGACGACGACTGCGTGGGGAGCGCGCACTGCGACACGGCTTCGGGTACCTGCGCCGGCGACCTGGGCGTCGGGGGCACGTGCAGCCGCGACTCGGAGTGCCAGTCAGGGCACTGCGCCGATGGCGTCTGTTGCGACACGGGGTGCACCGCGGGTTGCCAGGCGTGCAGCGCGGCGCGCAAGGGGCAGGGCGGCGACGGCACCTGCGGGGCGATCGCCGCCGGCCTGGATCCGGACGACGAGTGCGCCGCCGCATCGCCCACGAGCTGCGGGAGCGACGGCGCCTGTGACGGCGCCGGGGCGTGCCGCAACTGGCTCCCGGGCACGGCGTGCGGCGTCACGACCTGCGGCGGAGCGGTCGGCTCGGTGCTGACGGGCGCGCAGTGCGACGGCTTCGGCGCCTGCCAGAGCAGCGCGACGACGGACTGCGCCCCCTACGTCTGCCTCGGATCGAGCTCGTGCCCGACGACGTGCCTGTCGAGCGCGGAGTGCATCCCGGGGACGTACTGCGCGGCGGACTCCACCTGCCAGGGGCAGCAGGATCTCGGCGCCGCGTGCACCAGCGCCGGTGAGTGCAAGAGCGGATTCTGCGTCGAGGGGGTGTGCTGCAACACGCTCTGCGACGGCAAGTGTCAGGCGTGCACCGCGGCCAACCAAGAGAGCGGCACCGACGGCCTGTGCGGGAACGCCCGCGTGGGCGTCGACCCTCACAACGACTGCACCGCGGAGTCCGTGACGACCTGCGGGCTCGACGGGACGTGCGACGGGAACGGCGCGTGCAGCAGCTACGCGGCGGGGACGGCGTGCGGAGCGACCGCGTGCGACGGCAACACGCAGACGGGTTACGCCTGCGACGGCCTCGGGACCTGCGACTCCGACTCGACCGTCCCCTGCGGCGTGTACGCTTGCGCGGGCGGCGCTTGCAAGTCGAGCTGCGCGGCGGACGGGGACTGCGCCGCGGCCGCGTGGTGCGACCTCACGACCAGCGTCTGCCTGCCCAGATCGCCGAACGGCGAGCCGTGCACCGAGGCGCGGACGTGCGCGACCGGCCTCTGCGTCGATGGCGTGTGCTGCGACGCCGCGTGCGGCGGCCAATGCGAGGCCTGCGACCTGCCGACCGCGCTCGGCAAGTGCAGCCCGGTGATCGGGGAGCCCCACGGCGTCGCGGACGGGCGGCGCACCGCGTGCCCCGCGGCCACGGGCACCTCCCCGAACGAGCTCTGTCAGGCGCGGACCTGCGACGGGACGCGGGACGTGACGACCTGCGTAGGCTTCGTCGGGACGGACGTGGCGTGCCGGGACCAGGCGTGCAGCGAGGGCGTCGAGACGTTCAGCGCCGCGTGCAACGGCCAGGGCGCGTGCGACGAAGGCGACGGCGCGGTGCGGACGAAGCGCTGCGCGCCGTTCCAGTGCCTCGACGACAGGACGTGCCGCGACACCTGCGCCGCAGACACCGACTGCCAGGCGGGGAGCCGTTGCGACCCGAGCGGCCAGTGCGTCAGCAGCACGACCTGCGACGGCGACCACACGCTCACCTCGCCGACCGGCGAGACGACCGACTGCTCGCCGTTCAAGTGCGACCAGAGCGGCGCCTGCATCCCCCGCTGCCGTTCGACCGAGGACTGCGTCGCGCCGGCCGTCTGCAACGGCGACGCGGTCTGCGTCCAGCCGAGCCGCGCCGCCGCGGCCGACGACGGCGGCTGCGGCTGCCGGGCGGCGGGCGGCGCCCCGCGCACCCCCCGGACGGCCTGGCTCGCGGCGCTGGCGGCGGCGCTGGCGCTCGGGGCAGCCCGGCGGCGGGGCCGGCGCTTGAACCGCGCGGCGAATTGGGGCAACCTAGCCTGAAGCCATACGTCTGGCCTCCTGCGTCAGGGGAGACATCCATGAAGCGTCCCAGCTACCTCTTCGGCTCGGTTCTCTCGCTCGCGGCCGCTGCCGCGATGGCGGCGGCGTGCGGCGACGCGGGCGAGGGCGAGGAGGCCGCGCCCCCGCCTCCGTGGGAGCCGCCTGCGGTGGCCGAGACGGACGCGCTCGCCGAGGTCGAGGGGATCTTCGACGGCGAGGTCCTCCACCTCACCGTACGCAGTCGGGACGCCCTGGGGCGGGCCATGGTGCGGTCGATGGTCCTGCCGAGCGTCGACGCTGGTACCTACGGGTCGACGAGCGACGGCACCACGCCCGACACGATCGCCATCGAGCAGGTCCCGGACACGCGGTCGACGCGGACCAACGGCGTCTCCTCCGGTGCCGCGTGGGACACCAGTCGCTGCGGCGGCATCCCCACCACCGGGACGTGCGCGAAGCTCATCCTCCGCGACCTCTTCTCGACGAAGGTGCTGACGCACGCCTTCTTCGAGATCACCACCCTCACGCCGACCGGCTCCACGACGAGCGTGTTCGTGCCAGCGCCGAACACCGCCAACGACGTCCACGCCGCCGACACGTTCTACGGGGTGAGCGCCGCCGGGCGCTACCGTTGGGGCTCGGAGGGCACGGGGAGCCCGCTCAACGACGGCCCCGACATCGCCTTCTTGGTCCACGGCGCGACGCCGGCGGGGCAGTCCTTCTCGTACTACTTCAAGGGTGCGCTGCGCGCGGATCACATCGCGGCGCCCGCGCGCGCGGACGTGGTGAGTGGCACGAGCGACGTGCTGGGAACGTACGGAGCCGCGACTGCGGGGAACGGGCCCGCCTCGGGCCGCGTCTCTCTGAGCTCGGACGGCCGATACATGGCCTTCACCTCGGCGTCGACCAACCTCGTGGCCGGTACGGACACTGGCTACAAGCGCGTGTACCGGGCGGACCTTGAAACGGGCACCGTAGAACTCGTCAGCGTGAGCGACACGGTGACCGATCCGGAGAACTGCGACTCGAAGAACCCGTCGATCTCGGACGACGGCCAAGTGGTGGCGTTCGAGTCCGACTGCCAGCTCGATCCGCTCGACACCAACTCGTACGATGACGTGTATGTGCGCAGGCTGTCGGGCACGCCGGGGACGATCTTCGCGAGCCGCACGCGCACCGGCACCGCGCCCAGCTACCCGGCCAACCCGAACCGCGGCGCGCGCAACGCGTCAATCTCGCCGAATGGCGCGTACGTCGCGTTCGAGTCGGACGCGACGAACCTGGTGCTCTACCGGCCCGGCGGCAGGACCTTCCGCGACATCTACCGCCGCGACGTGTCCAGCCTGGCGGCGCCGTCCACGTCGATCATCCCCGTGACCAAGATCACGTCAGGGGGAACCGAGTGGGTGAACGCCGACTCGTACTATCCGAGCATCGGCATCGCTTCGACGGTGACCGTCGTAGCGTTCGAGAGCGCGGCGACCAACGCCATCGCCTCGGGTGACACCAATGGTGTGACCGACGTGTTCGTGTTCACCCACAGCACTTCGGGCTCGTTTCCGTCGTCGCGTGCCCGGGTCAGCACGGCCGCAGACGGCTCCCAGCTGACCGGCGCCAGCGGCGGTGGCGCCGTAGCGCCGGACGGCGAGTGGGTCGCATTCCACAACGCGGGGACGGTCATCGCAGCGGCGGGCAGCAACGGGAATGCGCAGGTGTACACGCGCGCTAGGAGTTCAGCCTCCTCGGTCGCGCTCGTGAGCCGGACGCCGGCGGGGACAATCGGCAACGGCCCTAGCACCTACGGGGTCATGGGCGGCACGAACGCGCGGTTCGTCGCCTTCCGTTCGGAGGCGACCGATCTGGTGGCTTCGGCCTCCGTCTCCGGCGCGCAGGTCTACGTCCTCGACCGCTCCGCGAGCAAGGCACCTTTCCTCAGGGCGTTCCTGTCCAGCGGCGACCGGACGTTCTCCCCGGTGAGCCAGACGGTGACGGACTACGCCCCCGCGTTCAGCCGAGACGCGCGCTTCGTAGGGTTCACCTCGCCCGGGGCGGTGGTCGCAGGTAGCTCCGGCACCCACGCATTCTGGGTCCCCGCTGGGGACGTGCGCGGACAGTGACCTGATCGTCGGCGTGGCAGCTCCATCGGACGCAAGCCGCAGCAATTCCCGGCGAGCTGTCGACAGCGGTGGACCCAACGACAGGTGAGCATCGCCCCGAGGAGTCGCCGGCACCGATTGGCGGGCGCCGCGTGGTCGGTGGGGTGCTCTCGTTCGCGGCCTCGGCCCTGGCATCCAAGCTGATCGCGGCCGTCGCCTTCGCGGTGATCGCGCGCAGCGTCGGCGCGCGGGAGTTCGGCCTGGTCGCCGTCGCTGCTGCCTTCGCGCTCGCGCTCGAGAGCTGGGTCGGCCAAGGGATGGGCGACTTCGTCGTCTCGCACCCCCGGCTCGAGCGCGCGCACCTCGACACCGCGTTCTGGATCAACATCGTGGCGGGCGGGCTCGTGGCGGGAGCACTCTCCGTAGCCGCGCCCGTGCTGGAAGCGTGGACCGGTACCCCCGACACGACCCCGCTGATCCGATGGCTGTCGGTCGGTCTGATCTTCCACGGCGCGACGGTCGTGCCCGCCGCTCTGCTCCTCCGCGAGGGGAGGTTCAAGGCTGCCGCAGCGCGAAACGCGGCTGCGACGGCCATCGCGGCTGCGGCCGGGATGGGCGCCGCCCTGGGAGGCGCCGGCCGTTGGGCGCTGGTCATCCAGTCCCTGGTGAGCGACGTTGTCGGCTTGCTCGTGCTGGCCGGCGCCGTCCGCTTCTGGCCACGGCCGGTCGGGACGTGGCGCCACGCGCGGGAGCTGTGGTCTTACGGCGGCAACATGCTCGGAGTCTCCGTGGTGAACGCTCTCGCGCAAAGGGTGACGATGGCAATCGTCGGCGGCTGGACCAGCGCCACCTCGGCGGGCTTCTACGCCGTCGCACAGCGCGTGCAGCAGATCGCCACCCAGCTCCTGATCAAACCAGTGGACACGGTCGCTCTGCCGACTCTGGCTCGCCTGCGCGACGATCCGACCGTAGCTTCGGAGATGTTCGTGAGGACGGCTTCCCTCGCGGCAGCCGTCGCCTGGCCGGCGTTCGCCGGTCTGGCGCTCGTGGCGTCGGACGCGCTCGTCGTCGTGCTCGGTGATGGCTGGGCCGCGGCGGCGGGCCCGCTGGTCGCTTTCAGCGTACTGGGTAGCGCCCGCGTCGTGTCGTACCTGACGGGCGCGACGCTGCGAGCCGGCGGGCGCCCGTACCTGGTCCTGCGGGTCGTGTTGATCGAAGCAGTGGTCCTCGTCGGCGGTCTCGCAGTGGCGAAGGGCGCGGGCGTGACCGCGCTGGCGTGGGCCAGCGCAGTGGCATCGGTGGCGGTGCTCCCGCTCTACCTCTGGCTCGTGAGAGTGCACGCTCGGATCGACCTCGCGCGCCTTGCCCTGCTCCTCACACCGATCGCTGCCAGCCTCGGCTTCATGGCGGTCGCAGTCTGGCTGCTGCGCACCGAGTTGGGTGCCTCGGAGCCGGCGACCCGCCTGGTCGCAGCGAGCGCGGCTGGCGTGGTCACGTACCTGACAGCGCTCGCGGTGCTCGCACGAGGGAGTCTCCGCGAGGCGATGGAGGTCGCGCGCGGCCGCCGTCGCACGGCCGCCTGAGCGCGAGGCGTCCGGTCGCGCCGCGTGTCGTAGGGCTATGCTCGATCTGGCGTGGGCCAGTAGAACTCGACCGTCCGACGGAGCCCTTCCTCGAGAGCGACCGCTGGCGTGAACCCGACGAGCTCGCGGAGCTTCGTGACGTCGGGCGCACGCCGCCGAACGCTCCCCGCCGGTGACGGATGCAGCGCGATCTCGGCCTCGATGCCGATGGTCGCGAGCAGCCGGCGACCGAGATCGAGGATGCTCAGCTCCTCGTCACTGCCCACGTTGACGATCTGGTCGCGCGCTCCGGCGCACTCGGCGAGCGCGATGGTGGCACGTACCGCGTCGTCCACGTAGAGGAAGGAGCGGGTGTCCTCCCAGCCGTGCAGCTCGTAGACACCCCGGCGCATGCGCTCAATGAAATCGGGGACGACGTGGCGGTCGCCCATCCGCGGGCCGTAGACGTTGTGGTAGCGGATCACCGTGAACGGGGTACCGTGCTGGCGGCAGCCCTGGGCCACGGCCACCTCGCCGTGCAGCTTCGACACCCCGTACGACCACCGCGCGTTGAGTGGGTCCTCGATGCAGAGCGGGACATCCTCTGCGGTGGGCACCTGCCAACCGAACCGTGTCACGGTGGAGGCGTACGACTCCGAGCTGCCGGCGTATACGAAACGACTCAGCCCCGGGCGGGTCGCGTACGCCTCGAGCAGGGCGAACGTGGGGAGCGTCGAGCAGCGGAGCACCTCCCAGGGCCGCTCGTAGAAGTTCTGGGTGCCGTTCAGCGCGGCGAGGTGGTAGACCACGTCGACGGGCTCACGCGGCAAGCGTCGAGCGGCGTCCGGAGCGGCGAGATCCAGCTCCAGGAAGGTCACGTTCGGGCGCTGGCAAAGGGCACGGAACGCGTCGTCCCGTTCCCCACGCACGAAGTTGTCCACGCAGAGAACCTGCTCCGCGCCGGCCTCGGCCAGCCGTTCCGCCAGCGCGAGGCCGAGGAAGCCTGCCGCGCCACTGACCAGGGCCCTCATCGGAGCCCGTCCTTCGCGATCAGGGTGTGCCCCGTGCCGAGACAGTTCCAGAGGTCGACCACGCGGAGCGAACCCGCGGCGACCCGGGCGAGGATCGCCTCGCGCTGCTCCTCGTAGACGGTGTGGTTCGTAGCGATGAACGCCACGGAGCTCGCGTCGAGCGCCTCGAGGAGATCGGTCTCGAAGCGCAGCTCATGGAGTGGCTCGAGGCGGGAGGCAGATACCCAGGGATCGTGGACCGCGAGGCGAGCGGGACACTCCCGCTGCAGATAGCGGAGGAGCTTCGCGCTCAGCGAATCCCGGACGTCGTCCGTGTCGCGCTTGAACGAGTACCCGAGCACGAGGGCGCGCTCGCCAGCGAGTGGCCCCCACCGCCGCTTCGCTGCGTCGACCAGGAACTTGGGCATGCTCTCGTTGATGCGCCAGGAGTCGATGAGGATGTCGCTGCTCCAGTACGCCTCGCTCAACATGCCGAAGTCCTTGCGGAGGCAGGTGCCCGCCGTCAGCCCCGGCCGGGCCCCGATCGGCCGCGGGTAGCGGTAGTTGCCGAGCCGCAGCACCTCGTGCGGCTCGGCGTCGTAGTCGAGGGCGATCATCGCCAGCACGTTCGCCGTGGCGAAGAACGCGTAGCGCGAGACGTTGTTGGCCAACTTGACCAGCTCGGCGGTGATGTAATCGCAGTGCAGGAGCTCCACGCCGAGCAGACCGAAGAGGCGCGCCGCAGCGTCGCGCGAGAGGGGATCCTCCGTCCCGATCACCTGCGGCAGGGAGCGGAGCTCCTCGTGCGCCTTGCCCTCGACGATGCGCTCGGGGCAGCACGCGAGCGCGAGGTCCGTGCCCACGCCGAGACCCGAGTGCCGCTCGAGGAGCGTGCGGACGTATCGGGTCGTGCGCGGGGCGGTCGTGGACCGCATGATGACGCAGTGCCCAGCGCGCAGTGACGGGCTGAGCTCCGCGATGACGCGGGTGACCGCGGAGAGATCCGTCTCGATGTGATGGAGGAGAGGGGTGCCGACCGTGATCACGAAGACGTCCACGTCGCCGGCGTCGGCGACCCGCTCGACGATCCGTAGCTTCCCCGAGGCCGCAGCGTCCTCGAACCCTGGCTCGTGGAACGGCATGCGTCGCTCCTCGTTGATGATGCGGCGGACGCGCGGGTCGATGTCGACGCCGATCACCTCGGCGCCGGCCTCGATGAAGGCGAGCGCGAGCGGTAGGCCGACGCGGCCGGTGCCGATCACGGCGACGCGAGGCGCGCTCACGGCTGGACCTGGACGCGGAGCGAGGAGATGAGGGAGGCGGACTCGGTCATGGTTCAGTACGCGATGCGTTTCTCGAAGGTGGGGGTGAGGACGGCGAGGCGGTCGGCGATGCGGCTGCCCGCGCGGCCGTCGCCGTAGAGGTGGTCCTCGCTGGGGCGAGGGCGAGCCAGGTGATCGCGGATGGCCGCTTCGATCTGCCCCGGAGAGTGAGGGACATCGAGGACGTTGCCGCCGCGCTCGCGCCCCGCCTGACGCGACCCGATGTTGACGACCGGGACGCCCAAGAAGCTGCACTCCCGAATCCCGACGCTGGAGTTGCCCACGAGGCACGCGGCCCCCAACAATAACCGGAGGAAATCATCTGGCGCCATGTTCCGGAAGAAGTGAAGCCACGCTGGCCGATGCTGCTCCCGGTAGCGCCTCAGCCCCTTAGAGGTGCCGTCGGATCCCGCGTCTGGGTTGGGCCAGAACCAGAGCGTCGGGAGACCCACGCGCGACACCGCCTCGAGCGTCGCCGACACGTGCTCGAGCGCCAGGTCATGCTCGGTCGTCACGGGGTGCTGCAGGACTACGAGGTAGCCGCCCGACAGGTCGAGCTGCGCACCGACCCCGCCATAGCGCTCGAATACGTCGAAATCGAGCGCCGGGGACTCGCGCACGGCGGCCGCCAGATCGATCGAGGGACAGCCCGTGACGAAGATCGACTCGGGCCGCTCGCCCATGCGTCGCACCCGCTCGGCGGCGCCCTCCGATGCGACCAGGTGGGCGTCCGCGAGCTTCGTGATGGAATGGCGGACCTTCTCGTCGATGGAACCAGTGACCTCGCCCCCTTGAACGTGAACCAGCGGCAGGTTCTGGTACGAGGCGGCGACGGCGGTCGCGAGCGTCTCGTAGCGGTCGGCCACAGTAACGACGAAATCCGGGGCGAGGTGGTGGAAGACCGTCGAGAGCTCGATGATCCCGAGCCCCGTGGTCTTCGCCATCGCGACCGGGCTCTCGCCGTCCACCAGCATGTGGACGCGATGCGCCACGGGCAGCCCATCTCGCTCGATCTGGCGCACCACGCCGCCGTAGCGATCAATGAGGGCGGACGCGGCAACGACCAGCTCGAGCTCCAGGTCGCCGTGCTCATGGATGGCGAGGAGCGCCGTCTTGATGCGGCTGTAGCTCGGGCGCGCGGTGACGACCACACAGATCCGGCGGCGGCTCACGGCGCGAGATCCTCCGGCACGAGGTGCTCCCCGGCTCGCACCGCCCGCGTGAGGCGCCGCCCGATCACCGTGTCCACCACGCTGGCTGCCAGCCCGATGCCCGGCTTGCGGGCGTCGAGATCGCTGCGGGTCAACGAGGTGCCCGCCTCCAGATCCCGGGCCGCGACGAGGCTCTTGCCGAAGATCCGGCGTGTCGGCGCGAGGCGCTCCGCTGCCGCGTCCTTGTCCACCGGCGCACGGCGAGCCTGCTCGAGGAATCGGACCCCGCGGACCAGCTCTTGAAGCTCTGGGAAGGTGATGCTCGCTGGCACGTCGGGCCCGAAGGCGGCTCGGCTGAAGGTGACATGCACCTCGACCACGGACGCACCGAGAGCCACGGCCGCGAGCGAGGGGAAAGGCGTCCCGGAGTGGTCCGAGAGGCCCACCGGCGCTCCGTATCGGGTGCCCAGCTCCTGCATGATGTTCAGGCCGACGCGCTCCGGCGGGCAGGGGTACTCCGAGGTGCACTGGAGCAGCGTGAACGCGACGCGCGAGCGGCGGAAACGCTCGACACTTGCGTCGAGGTCGGCCCAGCTCGACATGCCGGTCGACGCCAGGATGGGCTTACCGGTCGCGAGGATGGGATCGACGACGAAGGGGTTGTCGAGCTCGCCCGACGCGAGTTTCCACATCTTCATGCCGAGGCGGTCGAGGAGCGCCACTGCTTCGCCGGAGAAGGGCGAGCTCAGGAAGAGGAGCCCCGCGGCCTCCGCGTGGCGCGCCAGCCCGGCCCACTGGTCGGCGGTGAACTCCATGCGTCGCCAGTACGCGAAGCGGGAATCGTCTTGCGGGCTGAACTTCACCCGCCAGGGCTCGGCCGGGGTGCTCTCGGCGGCCGCGATGTGAGTCTGGAACTTGACGGCGCCCGCGCCGGCCGCGGCCACAGCGTCGATGAAGGCGTGCGCGAAGCCCAGGCTCCCGTCATGCGCCTGCGCCACCTCGCCGATGACGAGGCAGCCGGCATCCTGCGCCTCGGCGCGTTCCATCGGCCGCGCCGGATACCACGCGTCGAGGCAGACGGCCACGGGATTGCGCGGGCGAAGGCCACCGGGTACCGTGCACGACGCTCGCGATGCGTGTCCTCGGTCTCGTCCCCGCTCGCGGCGGCTCCCGCGGCGTTCCGCGGAAGAACCTGCGACTCCTCGGAGGCCGCCCGCTGCTCGCGTACACCGCCGAGGCTGCGCTCGCTGCCGCCACTCTGGCGCGCGTCGTGCTGTCCACGGACGACGACGAGATCGCCGAGGTTGGCCGCGCCCTCGGGCTCGCTGTGCCTTTCCTCCGCCCCGCCGAACTGGCGGCGGACGCGACCCCGACCCTCCCCGTCGTCGCGCACGCGCTGGCCGCGCTCCGCGAGGGCGGCGAGCGCTTCGACGCCGTCTGCCTCCTCCAGCCGACGAGCCCGCTCCGCGGGCCTGGCGAAATCGACGACTGCGTCGCGCTCCTCGAGCGCACGGGCGCCGATTGCGTCATGACGGTGCACGCCGTGCCGCACGCGTACCACCCCGACTGGGTCTGGCTTGGCGAGCCCGCGGCCGCGCTCCGGTTGGCCACCGGCCGCTCCAGCCCCGTCCCTCGGCGGCAAGAGCTCGCGCCCGCCTGGCACAGATCCGGTTCCGTCTACGTGACGCAGACCCGGGTGGTGGACGGCGGAAGCCTCTACGGGGATCGAGTGCTCGGAGTCCCCGTACCGGTGGACCGTTCGGTGAACCTGGACACGCTGGCGGACTTCGATCGAGCCGAGGCGCTGCTGCGCGCGGACGGCTGATGCGAGCCTTCTGCTTCGTCTCCGTCCACGAGAAGCTCTTCGCGCCCGTCGCGGCCGAGCTGCGCGCCCGATGGGGTGTGGCCGAGTTCTCGGGGTTCGCCTGGGGAACCTGGCAGCAGCGTTTCCTGGCCGCGGGCCCCGTCCGGTTCGACCCGCTGGTCGTGTTCACCCGCGATGTGCTCCCTCGCGCGGCGCGGGACGAGCCGGACCTGGGGTTCCTGGAAGCGCGCGAGCGCGAATACGGCATCTCGCTGGCCCGGATGGTGCATGCCGAACGACACCTCCTCGCTGGGCGGTCCTGGCGTCAGGTGATGAGGCTCGCCGAGGTCCTGATCAGGGAGTTCGAGGCGGCGCTCCAGTCCGCGCGACCGGACTTCGTCTTCACCGAGGACATCTCCTGCCTGAGCAGCTACCTCTGCTTCGCCGAGGCGCGCAGGCAGGGGATCCCGTTCTGGTGCGTGGGGAGCGCGCGGCTCCCGAACCGGCTCAGCGTCTATGCCTCCGGTCTGCAACGGTGGGAGCGCACGAACGCCCGCTTCGCGCAGTTCATGGCCGGGGGCCTCGACGCCGAACAGCGCGGCGCGGCGGAGCGATGGGTCGCCGAGTTCCGCGCCCGGCCTTCACGGCCGACCGGCATGGAGACGCGGGCGCGAGTCCCCGGTCTCGAGACGGCCGACGCCGGGCGGCTGTGGGAGTTCACCGCCCGGTGGGCCGCGGACCGTCGTGACCCCACCGTGACCTCGCCGACGACGATGGTCGCCCACCGCGCCACTCGCCTGGTGCGCATGCGCTGGGCGGCGGCGACTCGTCTGTACGAAGCGCCCGCGCACGGCGAGCGGTATGTCCTCTATCCCATCCACTTCCAGCCGGAAGCATCTACCTTGGTGCAGGCGCCGTACTACTTGGACCAGGCGGCGCTCATCGAGGACTTGGCGAAGAGCCTCCCCGCGGGTCACCGCCTGTGGGTCAAGGATCACCTGAGCAACCGCGGTCGCCGGCCGCTGGCGGAGCTCAGGAGGATCCGTGACACGTTCGGCGTAAGGCTCCTGGGCCCGGACGTGGACGGCTGGGAGTTGGTGAGGGGCGCCGCAGCGGTCGCGGTCATCACGGGAACGATGGGATGGGAGGGGCTCCTACTAGGGAAGCCGGTGGTGACGTTCGGGGACGTCTTCTACAATGTCGTGCCCACGGTGTTCCGGGCGGGGGCGCTGCCGAAGGATGACTGGGGCGCGCTCCTTGCGCGTGCGGTCCGGCCTGAACCGGCGGACATGACGCCCGTCTACGCGCTCGTGTCGGCCATTCGGGAGACCTCCTTCCCGGGCTTCATGAAGAACCCGAATACGTTCCCTGCCGTGCTGCAGCCTGGAAACGTACGCGCCATCGCCGACGCCATCGGGGCGTCCGCGACGGGGCGCGCTCACCCGGCGAGCTCGGCGTAGACCGCCACGATCCGCGCCGCAGCCGCGCGTTCGTCGAACTGGCGCAGCGCACGTTCCCGCGCCGCTGCCCCAAGCCGCTGGGCGAGGGCGGCGTCCGTCAGCAGCCGCTCGAGCGCGCCGGCGAGCGCAGGGACGTCCCCCGGGGGCACGAGCAGGCCCTCCACGCCTTCGTCGACGATCTCGCGGCAACCGCGCACGTCACTCAGGACGGACGGCACGCCCATAGCAGCCGCCTCCATCGCTACGCGCGGGAGGCCCTCCCGTCGTGAAGGCAGGCAGAACACATCGAACGCCGCGTGCAGGCGCTCCACGTCGTGCCGTAGTCCGGTGAACGTGCAGCCCTCGCGCGGCCCGCTGCGGACTCCGGCGGTGACCCGCACGGCGTCCGCCTTCTCGAGGTCGGGAGCACCCACGATCAGCGCGTGTGCGCCTGGGATCCGCTGGCGTACCGTGCCGATCGCGCGCACGAGATCGAGCACGCCCTTCTCCTCGACCAGGCGACCGACGAAGCCCACCACCAGCGCTCCCGGTGGGACCCCGAGCTCCTCGCGGACGCCGGCGCGAAGCTCCGCGGCGCGCGCAGACGGCGAGAATCGAACCAGGTCGATGCCGCCGCCGATCCAGCGGACCTCCCTGCGCGGGCGGAGCCCCAGGCGCGGGGCCGCGGCCGCGTCCTCGCGGCTCTCGACGAGCAGCACGTCCACCAGGCTCGCTATGGCGCGCTCGGCCGCGATCCAGCCCGCGCGCGTGGCGGGGTCCCCGGCAACCGGAACGCGGAGCCCGTGCGCCGTCCCCACGACATGGGGGACTCCGGCCATCCGGGCCGCGAGGGCGCCGACGAGGCTCGCCTTCGGCGTGTGGACGTGGACCAGATCGAAGCGCTCACGCCGGAAGTGGGCCACGAGTCGCGCGAGCGCGGCGAGATCGCGTGCTGGGGTGAGCCGCCGATTGAAGGGCACGTGGAGGTGGCGGAAGCCGCTCGCTTCGAGCTCGGTCGTGTCGGGCCCGCGTGCGGACAGCAGCGTCACGTCGTGACCGGCGTCGCGGACGAGGCGTAGCTCCCCGAGGAGCTGGTAGCGCAGGGTGAGATCCACCGTCGCGACGTGCGCGACGCGCAGCGGCCGGGTGAGCTTCACGGGGCAGCCTCCGGCGACGCTGCCGCCGGCCGGACGAAGGGGACGCCCCGCCGGAGGATGCGGAGCTCCGCTGCTGCGAGCGCGCCAAGCACGACCGCGCTCGCGCCGACCGCGCCCATCGTCCCCGCGACGCTCACCGCCACGCCGCAAGCCAGCGTCAGCGCTGCGTACGCTCCGGAGATCGCTCGGTGCGAGAGGCCGCTGCGCAGCAGGCGCTGGTACACGTGGCTGTGGTGCGCCCGCAACAGGTTCTGCCGTGCCGCCGCGCGCCGCGCGAGAGTGTACATGGCGTCGCCGACGATCGGCAGCGCCACGCAAGCGTGCTGGATACCGAGCGAGCGCCACTCCGCGAGGATCGCGAGCCCGGCGAGGGCGCCGATCGCCGTGCTGCCCACGTCCCCGAGGAAGATGCTGGCCGGCGGACGGTTCCACACCAGAAAGCCAAGGAGCCCGCCCGCCGTGACGAGCCAGAGCGGCTCCCCGGACCAGCAGGCGACGAAGCCGAACTGGATCACGCCCGAGCCGGCCACGAGTCCGTCGAGCCCGTCCATGAAGTTGTAGAAGCTGACGAGCGCGGTGACGCCGATCGCGCTGATCATGGCGGCGACGACCGCCCCGCCCGGGAGCCACGCGGGCTCGACCGCTCCCAACCACGCCACCGCCCCGGCGGCGGCGGCGACGTGCACCGCGTAGCGTGCGCGCACGCTCGTCCCACGCGCGTCGTCGACGAGGCTGACGCCAGCGAGCGGCAGGAGCGCCGTCGCCGCGGCGAGGAGGAGCGCCCGCGAGCCGGCCTCCCCTCGCAGGATGGAGGTCACCACCCCCGCGGCCAGGCCGCCCAGCGCGCCGACACCGCCGCCTCGAGGTGTCGGCGCGGTGTGCGAGCTGCGTGCCCCGGGGAGGTCGAGCATCGCGCGGCGCGCGTACCCCCTCCAAGCCCACGTTCCGGTGGTGCCGACTACGAAGGCTACGAGCGCAGGGACGATCATCGCGGCGCCCGCACCGTACCAGACGGCAGCGCTGCGCGGCACCGCCTCCGCTGCCGGAGCGCCCCCGCACGGGGCTGCCGGCATCCACCGAGTCCGCTACGCATCTTGCCCGAGCGACTCGAGCGCGCCGAGCACCACATAGTCCCCCAGTCGGGCGCGACTCGCGCCCACGTCGACCACGGCGGGCGCGAGCCACGTGTCCAGGAACGCTCCCAGGGGGGGGATCCCCGCGCGCCCACCGAGGGTCGAGTCCCAGGTCCGGGTGACGAGCCGAGCCGCGCCCACAGGGAGGGAGGTCACTCGTAGGCGGTCGCCCCTGGACGCGGCTAGCGCGAGCGCGACCTCGCGGGGGGTCACCGGCGCCGGGTCCGCGAGGTTCAGGACCGTCCCGTGTCGTAGCGGCACGACGGCGACTCTCGCGCACGCCTCCACGACGGTGTCGACGTGCACCATCGACTTCGGCGCGCCCCCGCCCCCGGGCAGCGGCAGCCACCCGAGGGCGCTCGCGCGGCGCAGCAGCGGCACGTTGCCAGGCGCCGCCGGCCCCACGATCGAGCTAGGGCGCAGGACGACGGCAGGCAACCCGGCCGAGCGCGCCGCCTCGAGGATCAGGCGCTCCCCGGCGAGCTTCCCTTCCGCGTACGGAGTCGCCGGGTGACACGGATCCGTCTCCCTGGCTTGGAGGAAACGGGTTCCATAGACCGCGCTCGTGCTGACATACACCGTTCGCCACGGGCGAACCGAGCTCGAGAGCGCCTCGGCCGAGGCTCGGGCGATCGACGCGTTCGCGGCGAAGCACGCGGCGGCCGCTTCTGCGCCGCGGGCTCGCCGATGCACCCACGCCGCCACGACGAACACGCAGTCCGCGCCGCTCGCGACCCGCGCGACTGCCTCGGGATCGGCGGCGTCGCCGCGCACCAGCTCCACCCCGGAGACCCGGACTCCGGGTCGGCGCACCAGGCCGCGGACGGCCCAACCGCGCTGGGCGAGGCCCGCCGCCAGGCGAGCCCCGAGGAAGCCCCCCGCGCCCACGACCGCGGCTCTGCGCGCGCTCTTGGCTCCGCTATGCTGCGCGTCGTTCCTCATGCGCATCGCGATCGTTGGTGGAGATCCACGGTACCTATTGAACCTGCGGGGAGCCTTGATCGCCGACTTGGTTGGGCGCGGGCACGTCGTGCTCGGGCTCGGCGGGGGCGACGATCCCGTGGTCCGCGCCGGGATCGCCCGACTCGGCGCGCAGTATGCGAGCTTTGGCCTCGATCGCCAAGGGATTGCCCCGCGCCAGGAGCTTCGGACGGTGGGCGAGATCACGAGGCACCTCCGGCGCTTCCGAGCGGAGCTCGTCCTGAGCTACACGCCCAAGATCATCGCCTACGGCACGTTCGCGGCGCGCCTGGCGGGGGCGCGCCGCGTGCACGCTTTGATGACGGGGCTCGGCACCGCATTCATCGACGAGCGACCGGAGCGCCGGCTGGTGAACTCCACGGCTCGCACGTTGCTCGGCGCTGCACTCCGGATGGTCGACGGCGTGATCTTCCAGAACCCAGACGACCGCGACGAGCTCCACCGCCGCGGCGTCCTGGGCAAGCGCGCGCGCGTGGCCCTCGTCGCGGGTTCCGGGATCGACACCGCCCATTTCGCCCACGTCCCACCGCCAGCTCCGCCGCCGCGCTTCCTGCTCGTCGCGCGCGTGCAGCGAGAGAAGGGCGTCCTCGAGTACGCGGAGGCAGCCCGCGCGCTCCGCGCGTCGCACCCCGAAGTGGAGGTGAGGCTCGTCGGCCCGCTCGACTCGCACCCCGCCGCCGTCTCGGAGGCGGTCGTCCGCGGCTGGGAACGTGACGGCGCGCTCGCATGGGCCGGCCCAGTGGACGACGTCCGCCCCGAGCTGGAACGAGCGAGCGTCTACGTGCTGCCCTCGTATCGCGAGGGAACTCCGCGCTCCGTCCTCGAGGCGCTCTCGGTCGGGCGCGCCATCGTGACGACGGACGCACCGGGTTGCCGCGAGACGGTCCGGCACGGTGACAACGGCTTCCTCGTGCCGGTGCGGGATCCGGGCGCGCTGCGCGCCGCGATGGAGCGTTTCGTGCGGGAGCCCGAGCTGATCCCGCGCATGGGGCAGCGCAGCCGCGCGCTCGCCGAGGCTCGCTACGACGTCCGAAAGGTGAACGCCGCGATGGTCGAGGCGCTGGGCCTCGGATAAGTGGGCGTCGGGCGGCGTCGTCGCGTTCCGAGCGTCGTGGCGCCGGTGTTGACGAAGCTGCGGACGCGAGGTAGCGCGCACCGGTGCGAATCCTGCAGGTGTCGTATCGGCGGATCCCGCGCTCGCGAGCGCGAGCTGGCGGCGACTTGGGGACCTTCCAGAACCTCCAGGCGCTCAGCGCGCTCGGCCACGAGGTCCACTTGGCCGTGTGCGGTGGGCCGTTCGAAGTCGAGCCCGAGGTGGCGGCGCTCGCAGCGCAGGTCCATTGGGTGCCGGCGCGTCGGGAGAGCCTGGCGCAGCGGGCGGCCGGGCGATGCTTCCAGCTCGACACACTTCGTCTCCGATTCCCGGATCGCGATGGGTACGCGACCGGCCTCCTCCGACTCGCAGAGCGCCTCGCGGTCGATCTGGTGTGGGCCGACACCACCTTCGGGATCGCGGTCGCGCCGCGAACTCGCTTCCCGACCATCTACGGTCACTACGACTTCCTGTACCTGCTGAAGGCCGTGCGGGCCGAGAGCCGGCCCGCGCCGAGGTTGGGCGACCTCGCGAGTGGGCCCGAGGGCTGGCGCAGGTTCCGCTCGGCGCTCCGCCGCCCCGACTCGATGTCCACCGAGCAGCTGGAGCGGCTCGAGCTGCGGTGCTGTCGGGAAGCGTCGCTCGTCGTCTCCGTGTCGGCGTCGGCCTGCGGCCTGCTGCGCGAGCACGGCATCGCGGCCGATCATGTGCCCATCGTCGGGCCCACCCTCCCTGCGCGCACCGGGGAACCGGCAGCCCCCGCCCGGTTGCTGCTCTTCGGTAACCACAACACGGCAAACCGAGCCGTGCTCACCGAGATCCGCGCGCGGCTTTGGCCGGCCGTCGTGACGCGAGCGAGCCCTGTCGAATGGCATCAGGTGGGGCAGGTCCCGGCCGAAGAGGGCGATGCTGATTGGGAGTGGGCGCGGCGACACTTCCACTCGATGCACGGCTTCGTCCCGTGTCTGGAGTCCGTGCTGCGCCCCGGTGACATCTCGCTCGTGCCGTATGGGTTCGATACGGGATTCCGAACGAAGTTCACGGTGGCTGCCGCGCACGGTGTGGTCAGCGCCGGCTACCCGGAGACCTTCGAGTGTGCGCCGGAGTTCACGCCCGGCGAGGACTGCCTCGTGGCCCAGGGACCCGAGGCGCTCGCTCAGCAACTCGACGCCGTCGCGCGGTCGATCGCCGACCGGAAGCGGCTGGCGAACGCCGTGAGAGCCACTTACGACCGCCACTTCACGTTTGAGGCGCAGATCCCCAAGTACGAGCGGGCGCTCGCCGCCGCGCTGCGGGTTGGCGCAAGGCCGCGAGCCGGCTGGCTCAGCTGAGCTGTCGCCACGTGTCGATGGACCGACCGAGGAGTCGCTCGAGCGCCGCCCGCTCCCCGCCCAGTACGGCCTCGAGCGCTTCGGCACCGTCGGGGAGCCGCACGGAGCGCGCGGGCCTGCGGGTGAGCGCGCGGAGCGCCCAGCCTCTCACCTGGCGACGCTGGGCATCCGGAAAGAGGACTCGCAGCGTCCGCTTCACGGGGCCCTGCGAGCGTGTGACCACCTGGACCGCGCGGAGCGCCCACTGCGATCGGGCTTCGCGACTGGCGTTCTCGCGCGGCAAAGTGTCGACGACCACCGGCACGCCGAGGAATTGCTGGATCGCGGCCAGCTCAGCAGCTGGGCTCGCGAGGAGCTCCTCGAAGACGACGACGTGGACGCGCCGCGGCCCGAAGAGATCCCAGTAGCGTTGGATCCCCTCGGCGTATCTGCTGAACCGCAGGACGTACCCATCATCCGCGTCGGGGCGGGTGAGCTCATCGCGCACCACCCGCGCCAGCGGACGGCGCTCGCGGCCGGTGCCGAAGCGGAATCGATAGTGGGACAGCGCTCGAGCCACTGGATCCCGGACCAGGAAGACGTGGCGCATCCCTGGCGCCGCGAGCGCGATCCGTCTCGCGGCTACCTCCGAGGCGAGGTAGTCCGGCGTGCCCTCGCCCGCGACCTGCCCTCGCCCCGCGCCGCGGAATTGGTCCATGTACCAACCCAGCCCCTTGGCGAACGCGGCATCGTGAAAGAACGACAGCTCCTTCTTCCCCGGGATGAAGACGCCCGGATGGCGAGCGAGGGCGGCGGTGAGCGAGGTCGTCCCGCACTTCGGCGCGCCGCCGATGAGGAAATCTGGGAGTCGCGGTTCGCCGACCGCCGCGTCTGGCGCGCCGGCGCGCCTCACGCCATCCCCGCCGTCGACTCGACCACCGGTCCCTGCGCCACGCCTCCCTGGGGCTCCGGCGGCGACGGAGGGCGATACTCCGGCAGCGCACGCATCAGGGTCTGGCGCACGTCCTCCGGAGCCGCGCCGTCGCAGACGTGCCGGAGCGCCGCGAGCGCGGCCTCCAGCCCGCTCGCCGGCCCGCGCCGCCGTCCCACGTAGATCTTCGGGTGGCGTGTCTTGTCCGCCGCCTCCTCATCGAAGCTCAGCTCCTCGAACAGCTTCTCGCCGGGGCGCACTCCGGTGAACTCGATCGCGATCTCCGACTCGGCGAACCCGGAGAGCCGTATGAGGTCACGGGCGAGGTCGACGATCTTGACCGGCTCGCCCATGTCGAGCACGAAGATCTCCCCCCCGCGCCCCATCGACGCGGCCTGGAGGACGAGCTGCGAGGCCTCCGGGATCGTCATGAAGTAGCGGCGCATCTCCGGATGTGTGACGGTGATGGGCCCACCGGCCTCGATCTGGCGCTTGAAGATCGGGATCACGCTCCCGTTCGAGCCGAGCACGTTCCCGAACCGCACCGTGACGAAACGTGTGGCGCCCGAGCTCGCCAGGGTCTGCACGTAGCACTCGGCGACGCGCTTCGTCGCGCCCATCACGCTGGTCGGGTTCACGGCCTTGTCCGTCGAAATCAACACGAAGACGCCGGCTGCGTAACGGGCGCTCAGATCCGCGACCGTCTTCGTGCCGAAGACGTTGTTCTTCACGGCCTCCCCGGGGTCCCGCTCCATCATGGGCACGTGCTTGTGCGCGGCGGCGTGGAAGACCACCTCGGGCCGATGTCGCTCGAAGAGCGTCCGGAGGCGCAGCTCGTCGGTCACGTCGGCGACCACGGGCACCAGGTCCACGTCCGTGCCCGCCGAAGCCAACTCGCGGTGGATCTCGAACAGCGCGTTCTCGAAGCGCTCCGCCAGCACGAGCTTCCTGGGGCCGAAGCGCAGGAGCTGGCGGCAGAGCTCGCTGCCAATGCTCCCGCCCGCGCCCGTCACCAGCACCGAGCGGCCGCTGACGAACGCCGAGAGACCGTCCTGGTCGAGCGCCACGGCCTCGCGGCGGAGCAGGTCCTCGATCGCGACGTCCCGGATGCGTGAGAGCCCAGCGGAGCCGCCCACGATCTCGTGCAGGCCGGGTACGATCTTGGTGGCGAGGCCAGCCGCTCGACACCGATCGCTGATGCGTCGGATCGCGTCGCCGGGCGCGCTGGACATCGTGATGAGCGCGGTCGTCGCCTGATGGTGCTCGAGGATGGCGGGGAGCTCGCTGGTCGATCCGAGGACGCGCAGCCCGTGCACCGAGCTGCCGACCTTCATCGGGTCATCGTCGACGAAGCCGATCGCCCGCAGGCCCAGATCGGGGCGGGCCTCGAGCTCGCGCGCGACCAACAGGCCCCCCTTGCCGGCGCCCACGAGCAGCGTCGGCGCGAGTTCTCGCCTCGGGACGCTCACATCTGGGCGCCCCTCCGCCATGAGGCGACGAACCGCGCGCAGGCCAACCAGGCCCAAGAACGCGAAGGCGAGGTCGATGGCGGTGACGCCGAGGGGGATCCACGCGTACTCGAAGGCCCACCACTGCGGGCGGAGTGCAGCGGCGACCTGCCTGGCGACCACCAGCAACACGGCGGCGACGCCCAGCGCCTGCCCGATCCGGATGGCGTCCCGCATGCCGACGAAACGCCAGGCGATGCGTGGCACGCCTAGCGTCGCCAGGACGGCGTACTGCAGCGCCACGACGTATGGCCAGGCGAACGCGGCGCGCTTGACCATGGCGTACGGCAGGTCTCCCTCGAAGCGGAGGCCGAACGCTGCCCAGAAGGCCGCGGAGAGGACGACCAGATCAGCCGCGATCTGGAGCGAACGCACGACGGTACGGCGCATGGTCGGGTCCTCTGCCTCCGGGTTGCGGCTTCGGTGCGTGCCGCTCGCCGGGATTCATGCTTGAACGCGGGGGGCGCCTAGCGCAACCATCCTCCCGCCGCTACCAGCGGGCGCCGGCGCCACGAGAATTAGTCTTGGAAGATCCGATACTTGTGCAGCCGAAGGGGGGCGTCGGCGGGCTCTCGCTTCCCCTGGTAGGCAGGCTCCTCCGCAAGAACGCCATCTGGATCTTGGCGCTCACGGTCGTCGGGGTCGGCGTCGCGGCGTTCGTGGCGCTCAGTCGGACCAAGTTCTACCGAACCACGGCGTCGGTGCTCATCGATCCGTCGCCGCCGCGCCCGCTCGGCAAGGACGTGATGAGCGCGGTCGACGTGAGCGCCGGCGCCTACTGGACAAACAAGGAGTACTACGAGACCCAGTTTCAGCTCATCCGGTCCCGCCGAATCGCCACGGAGACGGTCCGGACGCTGGGGCTGGAGCGCGACGCTGCTTTCCTGGCCGGGAGGCCGGCGGGTAGCGTGGCGGGCGAGCGGCAGGTCGACTCAGACGTGGCGGCGGGCGTGCTGGCGAGCCGGCTCGCGGTCGAGCCCGTCAAGGGTACGAGGCTGGTCACCATCTCGTACGAGGACGCGGATCCGGAGCGCGCGCGCCGCGTCCTCTCGGCGCACGTCGCGCTCTTCGTCCAGCAGAACCTGGATGACGCGCTCGCGTCGACCGGCACCACGGCTGACTGGATGAAGGACCAACTCGGCCGGCTGCGCACCGAGCTGGAGACGAGCGAGCTGGCGCTCCACGAATACAAGAAAGAGAAGCGCATCCTCTCGGTCAGCCTCGACGACCAGAACAACATGCTCCGCGACGAGATGAAGGCGCTCAACGACGAGCTGACGCGCGTTCGGGCGGAGCGGGAGCGCCTCGCCTCGCGAGTCGCGGAGCTCGACAAGATCGACACGCGCGACCCGGAGGATCTGCCGGCCTCGGAGCTGCTCGCCAACCCGCTGCTCACGAAGCTCCGGGAGAACTACATCGAGGCCAAGCGTGACCGCGACGCCCAGCTCGGCGGAGGCCGCGCCGCTCGCCACCCGGACGTGCTCGCCGCCGCCGCCAAGATCGCCACCACGCGGGCGGCGCTTCTCGCCGAGGTGAAGAACGTGAAAGAGGCGCTGCGCCGCGATCTGTCCGGGGTGGGCCGCCAAGCCGGTGGTCTCTCGAAGCTGTTCGAGGCCGCCAAGCAGCGGGCGCTCGACATCAACCTCCTCGAGATCGAGTACCGGCGCCTCGAGCGCAACAAGAACAACACCGAGCGTCTCTTCTCGCTCCTGCTCGAGCGGTCCAAGGACAGCGATCTCACCCGCCAGATGCGGTTCAACAACATCCGGGTGGTGGACGCGCCGCTCACGCCGAAGTCGCCCGTCCGTCCGAACGTCCCGTTGAGCCTCGCCGTAGGGCTCCTGGCTGGGTTGGGGCTCGGCGTGGCCTTCGCGCTCGGCCGCGAGCTGCTCGACCGCACGCTCAAGTCGCCCGACGACGTCCGCGACGTGCTCGGGTTGACGTACCTCGGCCTCCTCCCGCGGACGGGCGAAGGCGCGCGCGAGGGCCGGCGGGCGCGCCGTCGCGCACCGTCCAGCGAGCCGCCGGAGCTCACGGTCCACGCCAAGCCGAAGAGCGGCACCGCGGAGGCCGCCCGCGCCATCCGGACCAACCTGATGTTCATGTCACCCGACCAGCCGCCGCGCCGCTTGCTCGTGACGAGCGCCGTCCCGTCCGAGGGGAAGACCACGGTCGCGTGCTCGGTCGCCATCGCGATGGCCCAGGCCGGCCAGCGCGTGCTGCTCCTCGACTGCGATCTTCGCCGGCCGCGGCTTCACAAGGTCTTCTCGGCGCCGTCCCACCTCGGCGTGTCGAACGCCGTGCTCGATCTCCAATCGCTCGATGAGGCGCTGGTGTCGACCGAGGTCCCCAACTTGACGCTGCTCCCTGCCGGCGCGCTGCCGCCGACGCCTGCCGAGTTGCTGCACAGCGCGGCGTTCGGACGCCTCCTCGATACGCTCTCCGAGCGGTTCGACCGGGTCGTCATCGACAGCCCCCCGCTGGTGCCCGTGACGGACGCCGCCATCATCGCGACGCGCGTCGACGGCGTCATCCTCGTGGCGCGCCCGCTCCGCACGCGGCGGGACCTGGCCGGGCACGCGATCCGAGCGCTACGTGACGTGGGCGCGCGGGTGCTGGGCTGCATCCTGAACGACGTGAACATCGACGAGCGCGGGTACGACTACTACTACTACTACGCGCCCTACTACACGGCGCCGGCGCGCGACTCCGCGCTATCGACAGACTGACTCCGCGGTGGTGCGCGCCGAACCCACCGGCTCCACGCCGAACCCCGGCCCGGCGGGGAGGCGCCCGGGCGCGCCCGCCGCGGAGGAGCGCTCCCCGCACGCGCGAGGCGCCCCGCTGACGCCCGGAGATCCGCTGGCTTCGGTCGGAGCGGCCTCGCCCACCGACGCTGCTCCGCTGCACCCGATCCAAGCCGCAGCGTGGGGCGCGGCCATCGCCACCCTCCCCATCTACTTCTTCTCGTCGGGCCAGCCCCAGCCCACGGACTGGGTGCTCGCGGTCCTCGCCCCGGTCGCGCTGCTGGGGTCGGCGCGGAGTCGGGCGCCCGGTACTCTGCGCAGCGCTGGCGTCCTCGCGCTCTTCGTCGCAGTGGTCGTGGCGGTCAACGCCGTGTGGCTCGAGTTGACCGGTTCGCACGATTTCGTCACGACCACGCTGTTCTACGTGTTCAACCTTCTGGTGTTCACGGGCGCGGGGGTGATGGCCGAGGCGCACGGGCCTGCGTTCGCGCGAGTCGTGGCGTGGGCGGCGGGAGTGTCGCTCGTGGCCCACGTCGCCGCGGCGTTCGCCTTCCCGGCGCTCGAGCTCTCCGGCCGTCTGCACCTCTTCACCAACAACCCGAATCAGCTCGCCTACGCCTCCCTCGGGCTCGCGAGCCTCGTCTTCGTCGCGGCCCGGGTCGCCGCCGTTCCCCAGTGGCTGCCGCTGGTCGCCGCCACGGCGGCGGGCTTCCTCATCTTCCGGACGTACTCCCGGGCGGCGCTCCTGGCGCTCGGGACGCTGGCGCTGGTCGCCCTGGTGCGGCGGCCCGCGCTCGTCCTAGTGCTCGCGCTCCCGCTGCTGGTCGGCGGCCTCGCGATCGGCGACGACCTCGCGGAGGACGAACTGCTGCGCGAGCGGTTCTCCGCGGTCGCCGAGGGCGGGCTCGAAGACTACGTCGAGGACCGCGGGATCCAGCGCGTGCTCGACCATCCCGAGTACCTCATCGCAGGCGCCGGAGAGGGGGCGCACGGGCGGTTCCATCCTCTCGGCCTGGAGCTCCACTCGAGCTTCGCCAGCGTCGCGTTCAGCTACGGAGTCCTCGGCGTGATCGCGCTCGGCGCGTTCGTGGTCGTCCTCGTCCGTGGCGGTGAAGGGCGGACGGCGCTCCTGCTGGCTCCGGTGGCGCTGTACGGCGCGTTCCACAACGGCATGCGGTTTCGCGTGCTCTGGATCCTGCTCGCGTGCGCGGGCGCCGCGATCGTTGGGGAGGCACGGGCCCGCGGGCAGCCCGCGCGCGCGGGCCCGTGAGCCGGCCCGGCGAAGGGCAGGTGACCGTTGGGGTCCCCTTGAACGACGCGGGTGTTCGACGCAACGAACGCAACAGCGCCCGAGGGAGCCTTCATGATGTGCCGGTACGATCAGGTGGGCAGGCGAATCGCGACGCTCCTGTGGGCCCTGGGAGCGACCGCGGCGTGCGGCTCCTCCGGGACGCACGACTCGAAGAACCGCCCCCTGGACGCCGGTGGGGACGCGGACGCGCAGGTCGCCTACGTCGACGCCGGCGACAGCGGCCAGGAGACGGGCGGCGAGGACGCCGCGGACGAGCCCCCCCCTCCGCCGGAGGAGTGCACCAACTCGGCCGACGACGACGGAGACGGCGACGCCGACTGCGCGGATCTTGACTGTGACGGGCGCTCGTGTGGCGTCGGTTGCGTGTGCGTGGGCGGGCAGGGCCGCGAGACCCGCTGCTCGGATGGCGCTGACAACGACAACGACCAGCACGCCGACTGCGCCGACTCCGACTGCGAGCAACTCGCCTGTGGCGTCGGCTGCCTGTGCGCGGCAGGAGAGGCCAGCGAGACGCGCTGCGCGGATGGCGCCGACAACGACGCAGACGGCCTGGCGGACTGCCCCGACCCCGACTGCGACGATAGGTCCTGCGGTACGGGCTGCCTTTGCGTCTCGGGCGTAGCCACCGAGACGCGCTGCTCCGACGCCACCGACAACGACGCGGACGGCGAAGCCGACTGCGCGGACGCCGACTGCGACACGCAGGAGTGTGCGCTGGGCTGCCGCTGCATCGCGGGCGAGGCAGTCGAGGAGCGCTGCGGAGACGGCGCGGACAACGACCAGGACGCCGCGCTCGACTGCGCGGACCCTGACTGCGGTGAACAAGCCTGCGGGCTAGGATGCGAGTGCCAGTCGCTCCGAGCGGTCGAGGTGCGCTGTGGCGACGGCGTCGACAACGACGGAGACGCCGACCTCGACTGCGCCGACCCGGACTGCGATCTCGTCGACTGCGGCTACGGCTGCTTCTGCGGTCAAGGTGTCGCGCGAGAGGAGGCCTGCGGGGACGCCAACGACAACGACGGCGACGGGGCCGTCGACTGCGACGACGCCGACTGCGCTGGCCTCGAGTGCGGCGACGGCTGCCGGTGCGCGAACCTGGTGCGCGCGGAGCGCGCCTGCGACGACGGCGCGGACAACGACGGGGACGGTCCGGTCGACTGCGCGGACGCGGACTGCGAGGCCGAGGCGTGCGCGCTCGGGTGCGTCTGCCGGTCGCTCGTGCCGCACGAGAGCACCTGCAGTGATGGCCAGGACAACGACGACGACACACTCATCGATTGCGTGGACCCGAGCTGCGACGGGCGCGCGTGCGGGCTGGGGTGCTCGTGCCGCTTCCTCGAGGCAGTAGAGACGACCTGTAACGACGCGCAAGACAACGACGGCGACGCCCAGGTCGACTGCGTCGACCCCAGCTGCGACCAGCAGTCGTGCGGCACGGGTTGCTCGTGTCGCTTCGGGGGCCGCGTGGAGACGGCCTGCGCCGACGCTCAAGACAACGACGGCAATGGCGTCACCGATTGCCTGGACCCTGCTTGCGCCACCTCGGCCTGCGGGGTCGGGTGCGTGTGCAAGTTCGGGCTGCGCACGGAGAATCAGTGTGGCGACGGGTTCGACAACGACGGCGACGGCAGCAGCGACTGCGTCGATGCCGACTGCAACAACGCCGCGTGCGGCGCCGGGTGCACGTGCAAGGCCGGAGTCCCGACGGAGGGCACCTGCAACGACGGGCAGGACAACGATGGCGACGGCTCCACCGACTGCGCGGACGCGGACTGCGACGCGAAGGCCTGCCTGGGTGGCACGAAGTGCACCGCCGGCGTCTGCGTGTAGTGTCAGCACGCCGCTCGACGGGGCGAGCGCCCGGCTTGCCTTCGTCCCGCGCCGTCCACTAGCGTCTCGCCTCCTCGGCCTGGCATGAGCGCGCACGTCTCCCTCATGCTGCCGTGCTACCGCGCGGCGGCGACGTTGCCGATGGCGCTCGCCTCGGTCGTCGCGCAGACGCACCCCGACTGGGAGTGCGTCTGCGTCGATGACGGATCGGACGACACCACGTGGGAGCTGCTCGAGCGGGCGCGGGGCGTCGACGCCCGGTTCCGAACCGAGCGCTTCGCGCGGAACCGCGGGAGAGGGGCCGCGCGGCAGCGCTGCCTCGAGCTCGCTCGCGGGGAGTACCTGGCGTTCCTCGACTCGGACGACTGGCTGTACCCCGAGAAGCTGTCGCGCCAGGTGGCCGTGCTCGAGGCGCAGCCCGAGCTCGCGCTGGTGTCGGCCGGCGTGCTGATCACCGACGAGCGCGATCGAGCCGTGGGGCAGCTCCGCGGCGGGGCGCGGCCCGGTCGCGAGCTCACGGTCGCGAGCTTCGATCGTCCGGAGCCGCCGAGGTTCTCCTTCCCGCCGAGCCTGCTTCGGCTCGACGTGGCTCGCGCGGCCGGGTTCGACGTGGAGCTGCGACGGAGCCAGGACTCCGACTTCCTCATCCGCGCGCTGCTCGGGCGCCGCTACGGGGTCCTCCACGAGATCCTCTACGCGTACTCGCAGGGTGCGGCGGCGACCCGGGCCAAGACGATCGAGGGGTACCGGTATCGGATCCGCTCCCACCTCCGACACGGGCGCCGCCACCCGCTCCGGGTGGCGCGCACGGTCGCCGAGACGGCGCTGAAGCTCGCCCTCTACCAGGCCGCCGGGGAGCGTGGCGCGCGCTGGCTGATCGAGCGCCGCTGGCAGCCGCTCGAGCGCGCCGAGGCGGGGCGGTTCGAGGCGGCGCGCGCCGTGGTGGCGGGGCGCCGCCGGGAGCTCTTCGGCGAGTGACGCTCCCGGCGTGGCGGGACGGAGGCAGCTAGGATGTGCGGGATCTTCGGCGTGTGGCATCCAACGGGCGAGCCGCTCGTCGAGGCGGACGTCGTCCGGTCTCGGGACACCCTCACTCGCCGTGGCCCGGACGACGCCGGGCTCCACCTCGAGCCCGGGCTGGCCCTCGCGCACCGGCGGCTCGCCATCGTAGATCTCTCGGCCGCCGGCCGGATGCCGATGGCGAACGAGGCTGGCGACGTGTGGTGCGTCTTCAACGGCGAGATCTACGAGTTTCAGCGGCTCCGCGCCGAGCTCGCCGAGCGCGGCCACGTGTTCCGGTCACGCACCGACTCCGAGGTGATCATCCACGCCTACGAGGAGTGGGGCGACGAGTGCTTCGCGCGGCTCGACGGCATGTTCGCCGTCGCGCTGTGGGACCGCCCGCGGCGCCGCGTCGTGCTGGCCCGCGACGCCGCGGGCGAGAAGCCGCTCTACTTCGCCCACGAGCCCGGCCGGCGGCTGGTCTTTGGCTCCACGCTCGCGCCGCTGCTCGCCTGGCCCAGCCTGGAGCTGGAGGTCGACCCGGCCGCCGTGCGCGAGTACGCGAGCCTGGGCTACGTCGGCGCGCCGCGGTCGATCCTCCGCGGGGTTCGCAAGCTCCGGCCGGGCACGGCGCTGGTGATCGAGGCGAGCGGGACGGAGCGTGAGCGGGTGCACTTCGATCTCGGACCGACCGCCCGCGCGCGTCGCGAGCCCGCGAGGTTCGAGGACGCCGTCGCTCGGCTGGACGTCGCGCTCGGCGAAGCGGTCGAGACGTGCCGCGTCGCGGACGTGCCGCTCGGGGCCTTCCTGTCTGGCGGCGTCGACTCATCGCTCGTCGTCGCCCTGATGGCGCGGCGGGATCCTCGCTCGGTCCGCACCTTCACCGTGGGGTTCGCTGACCGCGAACTCGACGAGAGCGGGCACGCGCACGCGATCGCGCGCCACCTTGGCGTGGAGAACACGATGATGGTGGTGAGCCCGCGCGACGTGCTGGACGAGGTCCCCGCGCTCGCCGAGGCGTTCGACGAGCCCATGGCGGACTACTCGGCGTTGCCGACGCTCGCCGTCTCGCGCCTCGCGCGGCGGCACGTCACCGTGGCGCTCACCGGCGACGGCGGCGACGAGGCCTTCGCCGGCTATCGCTACTACGCCGGGGCCGCGCTCTTCGAGCGGTGGGCGGAGGGCCTCCCCGCCTCGGCGCGTCGGCTCGCGTCCCATGCGTCGCGGTTCGTGCCGACCGCACGGGCGCGCCGGGCGCTCGCGCGCGCGGGGACGCCCGACACCGCGGCGCTCCTGGCCGCGAGCGGCTTCTACCGCGGGCCGACCGCCGCGCGCGGGCTGGAGCTCGTGCTGCCTGGCGCGGCCGCTGGAGCGGCCGAGGCGGTCGCCGTCGCCATCCGGGAGGCCGTGGCGTCCGGGGTGCCGTCGGCCACCGAGGCCGGGCTGCTCTGGGATGCCACGAACACGCTCCCCGGCGCCTGGCTCTGCAAGGTGGACCGCGCGTCGATGTTCGTGTCGCTCGAGACCCGCGCCCCGATGTTGCGGCGCCGTGTGCTCGAGCTCGCCTTCCGCCTCCCGCTCGAGCACCGGGTCCGTGGGTTGTCCAAGAAGCGCGTGCTCCGCGCGCTGCTCGCGCGCTATCTCCCGCGCGCGCTGTTCGAGCGGCCGAAGCAGGGGTTCACCCCGCCGATGGGGCGCTGGCTCCGGGAGGACCTCGCGGGGGAGGTCCGCGACCGGCTCGCGACGTCCGTGATCTCGCGCCGGGGTCTGTTCGAGCCGCGAGGCGTGGCGACGGCGATCGAGGAGCACGCTCGCGGCACCGCCGATCACGCGCAGCTCCTCTGGGCGCTGCTCCACCTCGAGCAGTGGTACGAGCGCTGGATGCGCCGGGGCTGAGCGCCGAGCCTCAACGGCGGGCCGCCGCGCGCGCCTGCACGAGGTGCTCGGCGGCGATGCCGCTCGCGGCGAAGAACTCGTTGGCGAGCGTCCCCTGGAGCGCGACCAGCTCCTCGGGCGTCCCCTGCACGACCAACCGCCCCTTCTGCAGCATGAAGATGCGGTCCGCGATCTGGAGCGCGCCGGCCATGTCGTGCGAGATGACGAGGCTGGTCACGCCGTACCGATCCCGCGTCTCGACGATCAGCTCGTCGACGAGGCGCGACGAGAGCGGATCGAGGCCGCTCGTCGGCTCGTCGTACATGAGCACCTCCGGGTCCAGCATGAGGGCGCGCGCGAGGCCGACCCGCTTGCGCATGCCGCCCGAGAGCTGGCTCGGGAAGCGGCGCTCGGTGCCCTCGAGCTTCAACACGGCGAGCTTCTCGAGGACCTTCGCGCGGATCTCCTTCTCGCTGAGCTTCGTGTGCTCCCGCAGCGGGAAGGCGACGTTGTCGAAGACATCCAGGCTGTCGAGGAGCGCCGAGTACTGGAAGACCATCCCGAACTTGCGGCGCATGCGCTCCCGCGCGCGGCCACGGAGCGCGGCCACGTCCTCGCCGCTGACCACGATGCGACCCGACGTGGGCTCATCGAGCCCGACGAGGATCTTGAGGAGCGTCGTCTTGCCTGCCCCGGAGCCGCCGATGATGACGGCGATCTCGCTGCGCCCGACGCGCATGTCGATCCCGGTGAGCGCCACGAAGTCGCCGAAGCGCTTCTCCACGCCCTCCACCACCAGGTGGGGGGCCTCGGGCTCGGGCGGGCGTTCGGCCACGGGTGGACGATAGCGCCTCCCGGCGGGGCCGCGCGGCGGACGCCTTGACAACGGGCGCCCGGGGGCGGCAAAGCTCCGCCATGACCGACGACCAGATGCGAGCGCTCCTCGAGGCTGCCGGCGCGACCCCCGGCGCCGACGGCTGGCTCGAGTCGCCCGAGCACCGGATGATCAGCCTCCACCTCGCGAGTCACGGCGCGAGCCTGACCGTCGGGCGCGTCGTGGCGCTCCGGCAGCGCGCGAGCGTGCTCGAGGCGCGGACGGCGAAGGGCGAGATCTTCGTCACGTCGCTCGACTCGGTGTTCGCTGCGGCGATCGAGGCCCCGCCGGCCACGGCGCGCAAGGCCGGCTTCGTCTAGGCGGGCCGGGTGCCGGTCCATCCGTCCGCGTTCGTGCACCCCACCTCGGAGGTCGAGGAGCCGAGCGACGTCGGCGCCGGTGCGCGCATCTGGAGGCATTGTCACGTGCTCGGCGGCGCGAGGATCGGTGAGCGGGTGATGCTCGGGCAGGGGTGCTTCGTCGGGAGCGGGGTCGTCGTCGGAGCCGGGTGTCGCGTGCAGAACGGCGTGAGTCTGTTCGAGGGCCTCGAGCTCGAGGAGGACGTGTTCGTCGGGCCGAACGTGACGTTCACCAACGTCCGCCGGCCGCGCGCGTTCGCGCGTGCGCGGGAGCGGTTCGAGCGCACGCACGTCGGGCGCGGGGTGACGCTCGGGGCGGGCTGCGTGCTCTTGCCGGGGGTGCGCGTCGGTCGCTACGGCTTCGTGGCGGCGGGCGCCGTAGTGACCCGCGACGTGCCGGCGCACGCGTGCGTGCAGGGTGTACCCGCGCGAGCGGTGGGCTGGGTCGGCGTGGACGGCGACGCGCTCGCGTTCGACGCCGGCGGGCGGGCGCGCTGTGCGGGCGGCCGCTCCTACCGTCTGGTGGGCGGGCTCAGCGTGGAGGCGGAAGACGGTGGTTGAGCCGGCGCTCGCGATCGAGGCGGCGCCGCGCTCACACGCGGCGCCACCGCCGCGCCGCCTCGTGCGATCACTGGCGGTCCTCCTCGGGTGGGTGGTCGGCGGCGTGCTGCGCGTCCGGCGCCGGCACGTGGAGCAGAGCGTGCGTCAGGCTGGGATCGCCGATGCTGCCGGCGTCGCGAAGCGCATGTACCGAGAGCTCGCGCGCGGGCTGCTCGACCTCCTCGCGCTCGGCCTGCGGCGCTCCGGTTCGCCGAGTGATCTCGTGAAGCTGGACGAGTCGCTCGTCGCCTGGTTGAGCGGGCACCAGGGCGGTGCCGTCGTCGCCACCGCGCACACGGCGGGGTGGGACGTGCTCGCCTGCGCGGCGGCCGAGCGCGTCGAGCTCACCGTGGTCTCCAAGCGCCTCTCGGTGCGCTGGCTGGACGCCCTCTGGCAGCGCCTCCGCCACGACCGGGGCGTGGCGCTGGCCCACCCGGGGGCGGCGGCCCACGCGGCGCGCGCCGCGCTCGCGCGCGGCGGCGTGGTCGCGATGATGATCGACCAGGCGCCAGAGCGGCGCCGTGGCACGGTGGTGCAGCCGTTCCTCGGGCGGGCCGCCAGGATCGATCTGGCGCCGGCGCTCCTCGCCGCGCGCGCGCGTGTGCCGTTGGTCGTGGTGTTCGGTCGGCGCGGTCGCGATGGCGTGGTCACCGGCGAGCTCCGCGGTGTCCTCTGCCCGCCGGCCCGCGGCGGGCGCGCCTGGGCCGAAGCGGCGATGCGCGAGGCGACCCGCGCGCTCGATCGCTTCGTCCGGGAGCGACCCGAGCAGTGGCTGTGGATGCATCGGCGCTGGAAAGACGCGCGCGGAGCGCGGCCGTGAGCGCGGCCGGTGAGCTCGAGCCGATCGCGCTCTTCGATCTGGCGCGCGCCGAGGCGCCGCACCGCGGGCGCCTCCTCGAGGCGGTGTCCGAGGTCGCGCAGACCGGCCGGTACGTGCTCGGCGCGCCCGTCGAGCGGTTCGAGCAGGAGCTCGCCGATGCGCTCGGCGTGCCGCACGCGGTCGGCGTCTCGAGCGGGAGCGACGCGCTCGTGTGCGCGCTGGCGGCTGCGGGCGTCGGGCCAGGGGACGAGGTGATCACCCCGGCGTTCGGCTTCTTCGCGACGGTGGAGGCGGTGCTCCGGCTGGGCGCGCGCCCGCGGCTCGTCGACGTGGCGCCCGGCGTGCCCAACCTCGATCCCGGCGCGGTTGACGCGGCGCTCGGCCCGCGCACGCGGGCGATCGTCCCCGTGCACCTGTACGGGCACGCCGCCCCGTTGGAGGCGCTCGCGCGGCTCGCGGCTCGCGCGGACGTCGCGCTCGTCGAGGACGCGGCGCAGGCGTTCGGTGGAGCGCTCGGAGGCGTCGCGCTCGGGACGTGGGGGCTCGCGGGGTGCTTCAGCTTCTTCCCGACGAAGCCGCTCGGCGGCTGGGGAGACGGCGGCGCTGTCGTCACCCGCAGCGCGGAGGTCGCCGCGCGGGTGCGGTGCCTGAGGCAGCATGGCAGCTCGGATCGGCGCACGCACCGCGAGGTGGGCGGGAACTTCCGCCTCGACGCCATCCAGGCGGCCGTGCTGTCGGCGAAGCTCCCGCTCGCGGTGGCGTGGCGCGCCGCGCGCGCGGCGCACGCCGCGCGCTACGCCGACCACCTCTCCGCCGCGCCCGACCTCGAGCTGCCGCGAGCCCCGGATCGGGAGGAGCCGTGCTGGGCGCTCTACACCGCGCGCGTGGGAGGCGGCCGGCGCGCCGCGCTGGTCGAGGCGCTCGGGGCTGGGCGTATCGAGACCGGGATCTACTACCCGACGCCGCTGCACCTCCAGCCCGCCCTCGAGTCGCTCGGTCATCGCCGGGGGGAGTTCCCCGAGGCCGAGCGTGCCGCGAGCGAGGTCGTCAGCTTGCCGTGCCACGCCGCGCTGAGGTCGCTCGACGTGGAGCGGGTCGCGGCCGCGGTGATCGGGGCGCTCGCGAGCTGATCGCCGCGCGCTCGACCGGCTCAGGGCGGGGAGCTGGACGCGGCCGCGCCCGGCGGCTGGGCGGAGGCCGCAGGTCGCGCCGCCGCCGCGCTGGCCGCTGGTGCCGCGCTGGCGGCGCCCGGGGGGCTCGCGGCGCTCGTCGCGCCCGGCGTCTCTCCGGCCGACGCTGGCGGGCTCGGCTCGGTCGGGCCCTCCCCGCCCAGGCTGGGGACGGCGGCGCCCGAGTCCTTCACGTGCCGCACCGCGACCCACGTCGTTCCCTCGAGCTCGAGCGTCACCAGGTACGTGCCGGGCGATCCGATCCCGCGCAGGACCTCCACGCGGACGACCGCCTGCGTGGCGTTCCGCGTGACGAGCACGCTCCGCGCCAGCGTCGCGTCCGCGAGCTCGCCGCGCTGGCGGCTACAGGCGTCGCCGCCGCAGCCCGCGGCGTCCTTCTCGATTTGCGCCCGGACCTCGCCGCGCGCCAGCTCGCTGGCGCCAGCGAAATCGTAGCCGCTCCAACGCTGCTGCAGCTCGAGCGCGGCGTTCTTCGGCTCGCGCGTCAGCTGGGCGACCGCGAGCTCCCGCGGCTTCCGCGTCTCGGCGGGGTGCAGGTTGCACGACTTCTGCGCGAAGACCCACATGCCGAGCGTGGCGATGACGACGGCTCCGAGCATCCCGAGCGTCTGCCGGTTCGGGCTGTCGAGCGCGGCCTCGGTCGCAGGCGGGGCGACCCTCCGGCTCGGCCGAGCCGGGCCGGCAGCCGAGGACCCTCCCCGCCCGCGAGCGCGGCGACGAGCGCGCGCCTTGCGCGCTCGGGCCCGCCGCTCCAGCTCCTCGTCGTCGTCCTCGTCACCATCGGTCGCCGCGAGCTCGTCCTCGTCGCGCGCGTCGTCTTCGTCCAGGGCCTCGTCGCGGTCCGGATCGGTGGGGGTCTTCGGGCCCTTCGGCATGGGCGGAGCATCCCCGCGGAGCCCGCCTGACGCAACCCGTTCCGCGCGCGAAGCGAAGCCACGGTGAGGCGCGCGAAATTCCGCGCAACTGCTGCCGGCCCGCAGCCGATGGGCACGCATGCAGCGACTCCTCCTCCTCGCGTGGTTCGCGCTCGGCAGCGCCTGCGCCGGGACCGCGCCCCTGCCCGCGAAGGCCATCGAGCTCAATCGCCTCGGCGTCCAGGCGCTCGAGGCGGGCGATCTGGAGACCGCCGACGCGCGGCTCGAGCTCGCGCTCGAGTACAACCCGAAGTTCGTCGAGGCCCTGGTGAACCTCGGGATCGTCGAGGCCCAGCGGGGCAACTTCGCGCGGTCTCGGGAGCTGCTCGAGCGCGCGCGCCGCCTGAACCCGGACGTGGCGCAGCCCCACCATGGGCTCGGCGTGCTCGCGGAGCGGGAGCGCAAGCCCGAGGCCGCGCACGATCACTATCGCGAGGCGCTCGCCGTCGACCCCGGGTTCGCGCCTTCGCGGGCCAACCTGGCCCGACTGCTGTTCGATGGCGGCTGGGTCGAGGACGCGCTGCTCGAGTTTCGGCGACTCACCGAGGTCGCCCCCGATCGGCCCGAGGGCCCCATCGGGCTCGCCGAGTGCCTCGTCCGGCTCGATCGCCTCACCGAGGCCGACGACCTCGTCGACCGCGCGCGGCGACGCTGGCCGGCCGACCCCGCGCTCCTCGTGCTCTCGGCGCGCGCGCTCCTGCGCCGGGGCGCGTCGACGGAGGCGCGAGCGCTCCTGCGGCCGCTCGCCCAGAGACGCGACGCGCACGGCGTGTCCGCGCTCGGCTGGCTCGCCGCCGCCGATCTCGCGGAGGGGGACGCGCGGGGGGCCGCCGCCCGAGCCCAGCGCGCGCTGCGCCTGGCGCCGGGCGATCCGTTCGCGACCTGGGTACTCGCCCGCGCGCTGGAGCGCGCCGGCGATCCGGCGGCGCCGGCGTGGGCGGAGCGGGCGGCGAGCCTGGGCGCGCCCGCGCGCTGAGCGCCGGTCACTGGAAGATCGGCGGGATCACGAAGAACACGTCGCGAGGCTGACCCACCGACAGCTCGGGCGCGTTCGGGTCCGTGAGGTCCGTCTTGGCCTTGATCTCGAGCACCGCCCGGGCGACCTGCACGTCGGCGAGCTGGGGGCAGACCTTGTTGCGCCGCGGGGTGATCTTGAAGCAGACGAGGACGCCGGCCGGGATGTCCGTGACCGCCTCGTTCAGGGAGTCACCGCACGCCGGGTTGCCGCCGATCAGGCCTCGGGCGCCGCAGTACTGGTCGCGCAGGTCCAACAGGTCGATGACCTCGCAGTAACGGTTGGCGTTCGGATCGGACGGATCGGCGATCCCGACCGGGGCGTGGTTCACCTGGATGCCCTCCTTCACCGAGACGGTCGCCGGGTCGTCCTCGATGAAATCCGCGACGGTGTCGATGACTACGGAGTTGCAGACGAGCGCCGGCGTCTGGACGGGCGTCGCGAGGACCCGGACCTCCAGCTTGATGCCGCGCAGCAGCGCGCGCAGGCCGTCCTTCACCGTGCTGCCCGCGGCCGCGCCCGTGGCGTAGCTCGAGAAGATGAGCCGACACGCGGGCACGTCCGGCTGTCCGACGACCGAATAGACGGTGTCCGGGTTGCGGGCCCCGCCGGCGATCTCCGTGCGGCACTGCGTCTCGGGGACGGACGTCCCGCCCTGGCTCACGTAGGGGAACGCCTCGCCGGGGAGCACGATGGAGTTGGTCGCCTCGGCGATCGTCGCCATGTCCCCGTAGATGGAGTCGTCGTCCGTGCGCTGCTGGCCGCCGCCGTCCAGCGCGACACCGAGAAATTTCGCCTTGGTCGTCTCCATGACGGCGAGCAGGTCGTCGATGTCGGGCGGATCGGTCGCGCCGGGGCCGTTGAACGTGTACGGGTCGTGGATGCCCGTGGAGTCCGCGACGTAGCGCCCGTTGTGGAAGATCGTCCCGCTGACCAGGACGAGGATGGGGAGCGCGTCGTCGCGGAAGCCCAGGGCCCCGTAGCCCGAGCTCGGGCTGAACGGGCCCTGCAGTCCCCCGGCCGGCCAGGTGAGCGTCCCGTTGGTCAAGGCCTTCCACATCGCCGGGATCTGCGCCTCGACGTTGTCCGCGCCGTCGAACGGCACCATCGCGTTGAGCGCGGCCAGGGTGTCCGCCGTCTGGGACGAGAGGTACGCCGTGGGGCCGGGCAGGTAGACCGGGCGGTTGCCGAACGCGCCGGTCGCGCCGTAGGGCGTGACGGGGTAGTCCTCCGTCCCGAGGACGCCGAAGCGCGCCTCCGGGGCGTCTTCCGCCACGGCGGTGACGATCGCCGAGAGGTTCGCCTTGATGTTGTCGATCGCGGGCCCCATCGATCCGGTGGTGTCTACGATGAACGCGATGTCTGCCTTGGAGAAGTTCGTGCGGAGGACGACATCCTGGGAGACCGGCTGCGCGGGCTCCTGGTAGGGCATCACGAAGTAGTACTTGCCGAGCGACTGCGGCGTCTCGAACTTGTTGCTCGGGTCGCTCCCCAGCGTCACCTCGATGAGGTCGTTCGCGCCATCGGCGTCGGTGTCGTACTTCGTCCGGTCCGTCTCGCCGACGTTCACGAGGCAGTCGAAGTTCGTGTCCTCGAGGCCGTCCTTGAGCCCGTCGTTGTCGGCGTCCACGTCGAAGGCGTCGTACTTGTTGTCGCCGTCGCTGTTCGCCGGGGGGCGCGTTGGGTCGGCGAGGAAGCCCGCCTCGCACGCGTCGGGGACGCCGTCCTTGTCGCTGTCGAGGTCGCGGAGGTTCGGCTTGCCGTCCGCGTCTGCGTCCGCGAAGGTCTCGTACTCGTCGCCGAGGTTGTCGCCGTCCGAGTCGATGTCCTGGTGATCCCACTTGCCGTCGCTGTCCGTGTCGACCGGCGCGCCTCCGACGAGCTCCACGGTGTCGTCGAACGTGTCGCCGTCGTCGTCGGTGTCGTACAGGTCGGGGGTGCCGTCGCCGTCCACGTCGGAGGGGGGCGTCCCCGGGTCGTAGGGCGCGCCGTCGGGGTACACCTCGTCCGCGTCGTCGATGCCGTTGCCGTCGCTGTCGTCGTCGCGTGTGTTGGGCACCCCGTCGAAGTCGGCGTCGGGCACCAGGTTGCAGCCCTCGTACCGAGCGTCGCCTCGCTCCACGGCGTCCGGGATCCCGTCGTCGTCGCTGTCGGGGTCCTGCCAGTCCGGCGTCCCGTCGTTGTCGGTGTCGACCCCGGTCGCCTTGCCCTCGACCTCGTCGGGGATGTCGTCGCCGTCTTCGTCCGGCGGACAGAGCGGCGCCGAGCCAGCGTCCCCGGAGTCCAGCCCGCCGTCGCCGCTCGAGCCCCCGAACCCGCCGAACGCGCCCGTGCCGCCCCCGCCCGTCCCCGAGGTCCCGCCGGGGCCGCCGTCGCCGGCGGTGCCGCCCGAGCCACCCCCGCCGGACGAGGCGTCGGTGCCTGCCTCCGCGGCGCCGCTCCCCCCGGGCCCCGCGGACGCGCCGCCGCCGCTCGGCGGCGGGGCATCGGCGCCCCCGCCGCACGCCGCCTGCGCCACACCCGCCGCCAGCACGACCGCAAACGTCCAGCTCGATCCCAGGCGCATCGCAAGCTCCTTCGTTGGCGCGCTAGCGTACCGCAAGACGCACCCCCGGGCGAGGCAGCCCCGCTCGGGAGTCCGAGGTCCCCCGCTTGTCCCCTCCACCTCCGAGCCTCGGTCGCCGCCTCTGCGCGCTCGCGCGTGTCGAGGCGCGCTCGCTCCGCGAGCGGACGGGCGCGCGCGTCGCGCGAGCGCTCGGGTGGTCGCTCCTGCTCGGCCACGGCGTGGCGCTCGGTGTCGTGGCCGCCGCGCCCGGCGGGCGCGCGCTCGTCGACGGCGTCGCGGCCGCCGCGCTCGGCTCCGCAGCGCTCTGGCTGGGCGGGCTCACCACCTTCTCGGTCGTGGCCGCGCTCGGCGAGGGTCCAGCGGCTGGGGTCGCGATGCTCGCGGCGACGCGAGGCGAGCGCGCGGGCCCCACGAGCGCGGCGCGGTTCGTCGCCGCGGCCGTCGTGATCGGCATGGCGGCGCTCCGCCCCGTCGGGCCGTTGCTCGTCGCCTCGGCCGCGCTCTCGCCGAGCGGGCAGTCGCTGATCACGCGGCTCGGGGTGGGCGCGCTCGCGATCGTCCTCACGGGCGCGCTCGGCGCGCTCGGCGCCGCCCTCGCGGGCGCCGCCGCGGCGATCGCGCCGTCCCGCCCGCGCGCGGCGCTGGTCGCGCTGGTCGCCTCGGCGGAGCTCGCGGCCGCGGCGTGGCCGGGCGCCCCCGGTCCCGCGCGCGCGATCACGGCGACCACGGCCTGGCTAGCGCGCCTCGGAGCCGGGACATGAGCGGCGCGGCGGAGGCCATCGTGTCGGTCGCGGGCGTGAGCGACGACCCGCTGGTGGGGGTCGACCTGCAGCTCGGGCCCGGCCTCCACGTCGTCCTCGGGCGGCGGACGGACGGCGCCGACGTACTCGTCGACCGGGTGGCAGGGGTCCGCGCGCCCCGGCGAGGGCGTGTGCGGGTCCTCGGCGCCGATCCGCATCGCCGGCCGGCGGTGCGTCGTCGGATGGGTGTGCTGCTCCCCGCCGAGGTGCTCTCGGGTGACTCGACCGTGGAGGCGGCCGTCGAGCTCGCCGTCGCGTCGCGTGGCGCGCGCGGCGGCGCGCGCGCGGCGCTCGAGCGTGCCGGCCTGGGGCACCTCGCGTCGGCCCGGTGCTCGCGGCTCGACGCATGGAGCTGCCGCGCGGTCGTCCTGGCGCTCGCGCTCGCCGATCCGCTGCCCGAGGTCCTCGTGCTGCACGAGCCGCTCGCGTACGGCGCGGATCGCGTGCGCTCGACGCTCGCGCGGCTTCGCGAGGCGGCGCGGCGCGGGGTGTGCGCGCTGGTCGTCACCTCGTCGCCCGTCGACGCCGCGCGCCTCGGCGCGCCGGTCACCCTCCTGCTCGGTGGGCGCGTCGTTCGCTCCATCCCGCAGCCGCTCGGCGTAGGGGCGGCCCCCGGCGCGACCGAGCTGCTCGTCACCTCCACCGACGCGCGCGCGCTCCTCGCCGCGCTCGCGACGGACTCGGCGGTCGGTCGGGTGGCGCTCGACGCGACCGCGGGCGGGCGCCTGACGGTCGCCGGTCCGGACCGCGCGCTCCTCGGACTCGCGCTCGCACGGGCCGCGCTCGCCAGCGGCGCGCGGCTCGTGCGAGTCGAGCCCCGGATCCCCACGCTCGCCGAGGCCGCGGCCGCAGCCGCGGGCCTGGCGCGTGGAGCCTGGGAGGCCGCGCGCAGCGAGCAGCTCGCGCGCGTCCGGGCCGCCGTGGCGCCCGCGGTGCCCTCGCGATCGAGCGGCGCGAGCTCCGCAGACGGCGGCGCGCGCCCGGCCCCCGAGGCCGACGGGGACGCCCCATGAGCACCGCGCGCGTCGCCGCCCGGGCCGCGCTCGGCCGCCTCGGAGGGCGCGAGGTCGGCTGGGTCGCCGCTGCGGCTGCGCTCGTGGCGGCGAGCGGGGTCGCTGGGCGTGGGGTTCCCGGGTACGGCAGCGACCCCGCCGTCGCCCACGCCGCGCTCGGGGTCGGCGTCCCCCTGCTCGCGTTCGCGCTCCTGCGCGCGCTGCTCCCCGGGCAGCTGGACCTCGCGCTCTACCCGTGGGCGCGCCACGGCGTGAGCCGCCGCCGGGCGCTGGTCGCGATCGGCCTGGCGGGGAGCGCGGTCGCCGCCGGAGCTGGCATGTTCCTTGCGGTACTCGGCGTGGCGACGTCGCGCGTCCCTTCCGATCCGCAGCTCGCCCCCGATCTCGTCGTGAGCGCGGGGCTCGGGGCGCTCGGTGGGGCCGCGTACTTCGCCTGGGTGCTGGCCGGCGCGAGGCTCGGGGCGGTCGGTCCGGGGCTCTTCGTCGCGGTCGATTGGGTCCTCGGGGCCGTCGGCGGCGCGACCTCGCTCGCGGTGCCGCGCGGCCCGCTCCGCGCCCTCGCCGTGTCCGAGCCGATCCTGGACCTTCCCCTGTACGCCTCCGCGCCCTGGCTGGCGGGGCTCGGGTTGGTCTGCTGGGTGTTCGTGCTCCTCCGCACGCCTCCTTGAGGCCTGGCGCGTCGCTCGCCTCGCGCTATCTTCCGCCCGCCTTGCGCGGCCTACGGTACGAGGTCGGAGACGCCACCGAGCTGGCGAGCTCGCTCCAGGCAGGAGCCCCCGACTGCTGCCTCCCCGTGCCGGGAGGTCAGGAGGCCCGGGACGGCGAGTGGGTGCTGGTCACGTTCGTGGTCGGCGAAGCGACGACCGCCGTCGCGGGCCACGTCTGCGATCACGGAGAGGGTCTCGAGCTCGCCTTCGCCGAGCGCGACTGGTGTCACCTGCTCGAATTCGTCGGTGAGGGGTGTCCGGCGTCCGTCCCGCCGCCGAGCGAGGAGGAGACGTGCCGGTGCCGCGCGGCCGGGGCGCGGGTCCTCGTCGTGGACGGCGATGTCGCGCTCGCGCGACTCGTCTCGCGCATCCTGGCGAAGGCCGGCGTCGACGCTTGCATCGCCTCGAGCGGCGAGGAGGCGCTGGACGTGCTCCGGCGGGATGGCTTCGAGCTCGTCGTCGCCGACGCCGGCCTGCCCGGGATGAGCGCGCTCGAGATGTGTCGCCGTGTCCGATCGGATCCGACGCTCTCACACGTGCCCGTCCTGCTCCTCACCGCCCACGCGACGGCGCGCGATCTCGAGGCTGCGCGCGAGGCCGGCGCGGATGACTTCGTGCCGAAGCCGTTCCGTGCGCCCGAGCTCGGCGCGCGCGTCGTGGGGCTCCTGCGGCGGTCGCTGCTCCCCGCGTCGAGCTGATCCTCCCGCGGCTGCCGCGCCGGGATCAGACCTCGCGGAACGCCTCCGCCGGCCGCAGGCGCGCGGCGTGGAGCGCCGGCCAAACCGTCGCGCCCACACACACGAGGAGCGCGAAGAGCCCGATCCATCCGAACTGGTCGAGCCGCATCTGCACCGGGAGCTTCGAGATGAAATAGACCTTCGGATCCAGGGGGAACCCCCACACCTCGAGTCCGCGACAGCTCGCCCACCCGAGCAGCAGCCCGACGCCCGTCCCCACGCCGCCGATGATCGCCCCCTGCCACAGGAACGCGCGGAGCAGCGCGCCGTCCGTCGCTCCCATCGCCTTCAGCACCGCGATCTCCTTCTTCTTGTCGAGGACGACCATGATGAGGGTTGCGATGACGGTGAACGCGGCGACGACGATGATGAGGCCGAGGACGATGCTCATCAGGATCTGTTGGATGCGCAGCGCGGTGAAGAGGCCACGGTTCAGCTCCTCCCAGTCCACGATGTTGTAGACCCCGTTCGCGAGCTTGGCCTCGAGCGCCACCCCGACCTCCTTCGCGCGGTCGATGTCGGCGATCTTCATCTCGACGCCGGTCACGCTGTCGCCGGAGTCCGCGAACGCCTGGGCCTCGTAGAGATCGGTGTACACCAGCTTCGAGTCGTACTGGTCGAAGCCGGCCTCGAAGATCGCGATCACCCGGAACTGCTTCGCGACCGGGGCGCGCATCGCGCCGCGCCGATACGAGAACCCGATCGTCGGCGAGGTCACCTGTACGCAGTCGCCGACCTTCGCGTCGAGCGTGCGCTCGAGCGTCGATCCGATGACGATCCCCGGGAGCGCTCCCGCCGCCTCCGCGCTCGCGCACGGATCGGGATCCACGTCCGCAGGCAGATCGTCGTCGTCGTCATCGGGCAGGACGCTCGCGTACCCGCCGTCCGGCTCCACGTCGCCGATGGGCGCGCCCAGCTCCGCGGCGGGGTCGTCGTCCGAGTCGGCGCCCGCGTCGGCTGGTCCCGCGCCCGCGTCCCGGTGATCGACGCCCGCGTCGGCCGCCGTCGCGCCGCCGTCCGACGCGATCGCACGCTCGAGCGCCTTCAGGAACGGCACGCCTCCGTCCGGCTCGTCGCGTGCGCCTCCCGAGGCCGCCGGGAGCGGACGGCGCTTCACGCTCCAGGGATCGTCGAGCGCCGAGCTGCGGCGCTGCGCGGGAGGCCGCGATCCGGCGAGCCGGAGCCCGTCGAGCGAGCCCCGCACCACGTACCGTGGCAGATCGAGCACCTCGCCCATCCGCTCCGGGTCGACACCCTTCAGGAGCACGCCGGTTGCGGTCCGGTCGCCGCGGGTGACCATCATCGGGTTGATCACGAACGGTGCGATGCCGATCACCCCCGGGACGTCGCGCACCTGATCCATCACGTCCCGGTACTCGCGGAAGTCGCTCGTGTGCTTCAGCACGAGGACGTGCGCGTTGACGCCCAGCACCTTGTCGCGGAACTGCGCGCGGAAGCCGCCCGTGACGCTCACGACCGTGGTGAGGGCCGCGACGCCGATGGACACCCCGAGGATGGCGAAGACCGTGCCGAGCGACACGAAGTCGCGCTTCTTCGACCCCAGGTAGCGGAGCGCCAGCTCGAGTGAGAAGCCCATGTCAGCGGCCGGGGGTGTACCAGCAATCCCTCGCCCGTGTGGCGCCCCCACGCGCCGAGCGCCGCGCAGCGAGGGCTCCCGGCGGGCAGCGTGTCGCGGGGTGTGCAACGTTTGCGAGGGCCGGAGGCCTGCCGGGGTCCACGGCCCGCGAGCCCCGGCAGCGCTCGCTGGCGTTTTCGGGGCGACGCCCGGGGCCTGCCTGCGTACGGATCTTGCACTCCAAGGGGGCGCCGTCCGGCGTATGAACGGACGTCCAGCCTGGGCCCCTCGCACCGCCCCGCCCGATCGATCCAACGCCTCCCTCGAACGTACGAGCGACTCGAGCCATGAGCCAAGAAGACCGCCCCTTCGCCGCGACCGGTCGGGTCGCGCTCAAGCAGGCGACCATCGCGCCCGCCACGGCGTCCATGGCCGACCTCGAGATCGCGCCGACGCAGAGCGGCCGGGTCGACCCGTACCTGGGGTGTCTGATCGACGATCGCTACCGCGTCGAGGGTGTCCTCGGCGAGGGTGGGATGGGCGTCGTCTACCGGTGCACCCACAAGGTGATCGGCAAGAAGGTCGCGATGAAGGTGCTGCGCGCGGATCTGGCGCGCGACGCCGAGGTGATGGAGCGCTTCCTGAACGAGGCGAAGGCAGCCTCCGCGATCGGCAACCTCCACATCATCGACATCAGCGACTTCGGCCGCCTCCCCGACGGCTCCACTTACTTCGTGATGGAGTTCCTCGAGGGCGCTCCGCTCACCCAGATCGTGGAGGGGGGCGTCCCGGTCCCGGTCACGCGCATCCTGCGCATCGCGCGGCAGCTCGCCGAGGGGCTGGCCGCCGCCCACGCGGCGGGGATCGTCCACCGCGATCTCAAGCCCGACAACATCTTCCTCATTGCGCGCGGCAGCGAGAAGGATTTCGTCAAGATTCTGGACTTCGGCATCGCCAAGGTGTCGACCTCGAGCGAGGGGAAGCTCACCCGCGCGGGTACCGTGTTCGGCACGCCGCACTACATGTCCCCCGAGCAGGCCGCCGGGGCCGAGATCGACCTGCGCTGCGATATCTACGCCTTCGGTGTGATCCTCTACGAGCTGGCGAGCGGGAAGGTGCCGTTCGACGCCGACAACTTCATGGGGATCCTCACCCAGCACATGTACAAGGCGCCGGTGCCGATCCGCGCGCTGGTGCCCCAGCCCAACGACGTGCCGCCCGGCCTCGAGGCGATCGTGCTGAAGTGCTTGTCCAAGCGACCCGAGCAGCGCTACGCCACGATGTCGGAACTGCTCGAGGATTTGACGCGCCTCGAGGAGGGCCTGATCCCCACGGCCGTCGCCGAGATGATGCAGCGCTCCGGCGGCTTCAACGTCCCGGCCGACTACTTCAAGAAGGGCATGCCGGAGCCGCTGCCGGCGAGCCCGGCGAGCGGCGGCCGCCGGCGGAGCGCGCTGCCGCTGGTCGCCGGCGCAGCGGGCGTGACCGTCGCCGTGGGCCTGGTCCTAGCCATCTTCGCGCGGAGCGCCGCCAGCGACGCAGCCCCCGCCGCGGACGTCGTCGCCGCTCCGGCGCCGACGAAGCCCGCGGAGCCCGCCGTGAACGCGGCCCCGACCCCACCGACCGCCGCGAAGGTGTCCGTCGCACTCGCGGTCGAGCCGCTGGACGCCCACGTGTTCCGAGGGGAGACCGACCTCGGTACGAGCCCCGTCGTGCTCGACGTCGGCGAAGGCGAGGCCGTGACCGTCGAGGTGCGGCGGGACGGCTTCCGGACGGAGTCGTTCTCGATCGACGCCACGCAGCCGCGGCGCAGCCTGAAGCTCGAGCGTGACACGAAGATCGGCGGTGGCGCGAAGGCGGCCGCCGCCAAGCCGGCGGACAAGCCCGAGCCCCCGCCGGCGACGAAACCGAAGCCGAAGCCGAAGATCGGCGGCGGCGAGATCGTCGACCCCTGGGGCAACTGAGGTCGTCGTTCGGGACCGCGGTCGGCCCGGCTGCGCTAGGACTCCCGCGCATGCCCACCGCCGACGAGCGCTCGCTCGCGTCCAGCGTGCCGGATCCGGTGCTCGCGATTGTGCGACGACTCGCGAGCGTCGGGCGCCGCGCTTGGGTCGTCGGCGGGTGCGTCCGCGACGTGCTGCTCGCGCGACGCGAGGGCGCGGCCGCCGCGAGCCGCAATGACTGGGATCTCGCGACGGACGCTCGCCCGGAGGAGGTGATGCGTGCGTTCCCGAGGGTGATCCCGACCGGGCTCCGCCACGGCACGGTCACGGTGCTCGACGGCGGCGTCGCGTACGAGGTCACGACGCTGCGCGGGGACGTGTCGTACTCGGACGGTCGCCGACCGGACGCGGTGCGCTTCGTCGACGATCTCGTGGAGGACCTCGCCCGTCGCGACTTCACCGTGAACGCGATGGCGTGGGATCCGATCGGCGGGCGCCTGGTCGACCCCTTCGGTGGCGTCGCGGACCTCGAGGCGAAGCTCCTCCGCGCGGTGGGCGAGCCGGCCGCGCGCTTCGCCGAGGACGGTCTGCGCGTGCTCCGCGCCGCGCGGTTCGTCGCCACGCTGGAGCTCGAGCTCGAGGAGCGGACGGCCCAGGCGATCGAGCCGTCCCTGGCGAGCTATCGGAAGGTGAGCGCGGAGCGCATCCGCGACGAGTGGATGAAGACGATGAAGGCGCGGCGCCCGTCCCGGGCGTTCGAGGTGATGCGCGCGCACGGGCTCCTCGAGGCGACCGCTCCGGAGCTGCTGGACGCCGTCGGTTGTGAGCAGAACCGCCACCACGCCTGGGACGTGTGGACCCACACCCTCGCGTGCGTCGACGCATGTCCCCCCGAGGCGGTGCTCCGGGTCGCCGCGCTCCTGCACGACATCGGCAAGCCCCGCTCGCGCGAGCTCAGCTCCAAGACGAACGACTACACGTTTCACGACCACGAGCGGATCGGCGCCGAGATCGCGGGTCCGCTGCTGGAGCGCCTGCGCTTCTCGAACGACGAGCGCGGTCGCGTGGTGGCGCTCGTACGCCACCACCTCGTCTGCTACGACGAGCGCTGGACGGACGCCGCCGTCCGCCGCTGGGTCCGCCGCGTGGGGACGGAGCTCTTGCCCGAGCTGTATACCCTGGTGCGCGCCGACGTGAGGGCCAAGGGGCGGGACGCCGACGATGAGGTCGCGCGGGTCGACGCGCTCGAGGCCCGCGCGGCGGCGCTGCTGGCGGCAGGCGCCGCGCTCGGCGTCGCGGATCTCGCCGTGAACGGCGCCGAGCTCGTGCGTGCGGTCGGTCGCACGCCAGGGCCGTGGGTCGGGGAGGTGCTCCGCCAGCTCGTGGAGGAGGTGATCGAGGATCCGGCGAGGAACGAGCGAGGCGCGCTGCTCGAGCGCGGCCGGGCGCTGGCCACGTCCCGAGCGTGAGGCTCGCGGGTCGTGCGGACCGCGCCTCTCACGGCACGTCGCGCGGGAGCCGCCGGCTCTGGCCGCCGCGGTGCCGCGCCGCCAGCTCCTCGTAGTCGACGCGGGGCGGTCGCTCGGCGCGCGGAGCGACGGGGGGCTCGAGCAGCTCGAACATTCGGCCGCACGCCTGGAGCAGGATCTCCCGGGCCGGGTTGGCGAGCGGCTCGGCCTCGGCGGCGGCGGTGAGCGGCGGGATCAGCGATCCCATGACGTGACCCCTGCGCTGCAGGTCGAGGTAGCTCCTCGCCAGCGCCTCCGCGTCGAAGCGATGCTCGAGCGCCAGCTCCGACGCCACGCGGAGGACGCCGGAGGCGCCGAGTCGCGTCTCTTCGGCGAGCACGAGCGCGGCCTGCAGGTAGTTGTGGAACGGGACGACGCGCGTACCGTAGGCGTCGAACCGACTCGGGGGGGACTGCCGGTCGAGGTGGATGAGGATCCGCTCGACGGCGGGCTCCGGCGCGAGTCGCTCCGCTGCCTCGAGCGCGCGCCGCCGCTGATCCGTGTAGAGCCGCCCCTCCGTGAGCACCCGCTCGAGGCCAGCGCGATCCACGGCGCCGGCGCACACGTCCGCGTAGAGCGAGTAGACGAAGGCGTCGGCCTCCACGTCGTCACCGACGAGGGCCTCGACGAGCGGCCGCTCCGGCTGCGAGGCTCGATCGGTCGCGCGCGCCTCGAGCAGCGCCGGCAGCTTGTAACCCAGCTGATCCTTCATCGCCGAGAGCCGGAGGCGCAGCAGGTTGGAGAGGTTCGGCTTCAGCGTCATGGCGTCCCACCGCACGCGGTCGATGCGGAGCTTGGCCTCTAGCTTGCCGCGCATCTGCCGCGGGCTCCCGCTCAGGATGTGCACGCGCGCGCCGTGCGCCCCGAGCTCGCGGAGTAGCGCCGCCGCCCCCGGCACGCTGCGCTTGCGGTCCGGTCGCTCGATCGCGGTGCGCAGCAGCTCGCCGAGCGTGTCGAAGTCCGTGCGCAGGTACGTCTTGTCGAGATCCCAACGCGTGACGAAGCCGAGGCTCACGTCACCCACTGCCGCCGCATCGTGACGAGCGATTCGATCAGCTCTGCGGCGCTCGCCGCGCGCGCGACGCGCAGCGCGTCCTCCACCAACTGGAGCGCGTCGCCATCTCGGCCCCGGCCGCGCGCGACCTCCGCCAGGGTGGCGAGGATTCGCGCGCGGTCGACGGCGGTCGGATCCGCGAGGTCGAGCGCCTCGCGGAGCACTCCCTCGGCGTCCGCGAGGTTGCCCGCGCGGACGAGCGCCGCGCCGAGCTTCCTCGCGAAGATGAGCACCGCGCGCAGCGGATCGTCGAGCTCGCCTCTGGCGATCTCCGCGCGCGCGAGCTCCAGCCCGCGCCGGAGGGACAGGACTTCGGCCTGGGTGTCCCCCCGCGCCGCCGCCCTCCCGGCGACCTGCTCGAGCAGCAGGAGCGCCTGGAAGGAGTCCCCCGAGTGGTAGGCGTGCAGCGCGCAGGCCTCGAGCGGCGCGCCGCGCTTCTCGCACGCGCGAAGCGCCTTGGTGTGCAGATCGCGGCGGACCGCGGCCGGGATCCCTGCCAGCACGACCTCGCGCAACATCGGGTGAGCCGTCGAGACGAGGACGCCGACGCGCTCGATCATGCCGGCCGCGGCGAGCAGATCGAGCTCGGTGTTGACCTTACCGGGGCGGGGCAGGAGCGCGACGATGTCCTTGGGCTCGGCGAGGTCGCCCAGCACGGCGACCGCCTGCAGCACGCGCCGCGCGCCCGGGTCGAGCGTGTCGACGCGCTGGGCCACGAGATCGGCGAGGCGCGCCGGCGGGTCACCGTTGCCCTCCAGCGCGAATCGGACGAGGTGCTCGACGTGGAGCGGGAGGACGCCCCGGCTGTTCGCCCCGGCCGCCAGCAGTCGATCGCTCGATCGGCCCTGCAGCAAGCGCGCGACGGCCGGCGGGGCGAGGCCCGCGAGCACGCGCGCCGCGTGCTGCGCTCCCCAGCCGGTCTCGAAGCCGGGCGCGTGCACCGCGACGATCAGCCCCGGACACCCTGGCGGCGGGTCTCCCGCGAGGTCCGCGAACGCGGCTCGGCTCGCCTCGTCGACGCGGTGGAGCTCGTCGATCACGACGATGACGCGGCCGGAGCTCGACAGCTCACGGCTCCGCTCGAGCGCCCAGCGCAGCGCCGCCGACCGCCGCGCCCGTCGCTCGGCGGGGCTGGTGGTGCTCGGCACCGCCGGCCAGCTCTCCCGGGTCGCGCCCCCCTCGAAGATCTCGTGCAGCCCGCGGCGGGCGTCCGGCGGCGCCGAGTCGAACGTCCTCGGGTCGAGCGGGCCGGGCCCGAGCCCCAGCAGTCCCCGGGTCGCCTCCCGGAGCGCGTAGCACGGCGTCTCCGCCCAGTACGGATCCGGCCCCGCGCGCACCACGTGGTCGCCATCCGCCTCGGCGACGCGGGCGAGCTCTCGCACGAGGCGCGTCTTGCCGACGCCGGCCTCGCCCACGATCCGAGCCCCGATCATCCGATCGCGGATCTCGGACCGGCGCGCCTCCAGCCACGCGAGGTCGTCCTCACGCCCCACCAGGGGCAGCGGGAACGTCGCCGGAGCCGGCGCGGCCGCCGGCGGCGGGACGGAGCGCAGCGGGAGCTTGCCACCGCACTCCTGGCAGAACTTCGCGACCGGGACCGAGGACGAGCAGCTCGGGCAGGTGACCGAGCCGACGACCCGCGCCGGCGGCGGCTGTGAGACGCGGTCGATGACCGGCTCCGCGCCGCCGAGGGCCTGCTGGAGCGCCGCCGCGAACTCGGCCGCGTCCTGATAGCGACGCTCGGCTTCCTTCTCCAGGGCGCGAAAGGTCACGTCGACGAGCGCAGCCGGGATGTCTCGCTCGGGCGCGACCTGCCTCGGATCCGGCACCGGGATCGACAGGTGCATCATCACGACCTGCGTGGGACTCTCGGCCTCGAACGGCAGGCGACCGGTGAGGAGCTGGAACAGCATCACGCCCACCGCGTAGAGATCGCTGCGGCCGTCGATCGGATCGCCCCGGCCCTGCTCGGGGGCCATGTAGTCGGGTGTCCCGCAGACGATGCCCGGGCTCGTCACGCTCGGCGACGTGGCGTCGGCGCGCAGCTTGGCCAGCCCGAAGTCCACGACCTTCACGAAGTCGCCCCCCTTGCGGAGCGGCTCCAGGATGACGTTCTCGGGCTTGAGGTCCCGGTGGACGATGCCGAGCTCATGGGCCTCGCCGAGCGCCGCCAGCACCTGCTGCAGCACGTCGACGATGCGCCGGAACGAGATCGGTCCTTCTTCGTAGGCGACCCGCGCGAGGTCCTTCCCCCGCAGGAACTCCATGACCATGTACGGCTGGCCGTCGTCGGTGCGACCGAAGTCGTAGACGGCCACCGAGTTCGGGTGGTTGAGCTGGCTCGCTGCGCGCGCTTCCGTCATGAAGCGCACGGCCGAGTTCTCGTCCGCCAGCAGGTGCGGGTGGATGATCTTCACGGCTACCGTGCGCCCGAGCGCGCTCTGCTCCGCGCGGTACACCCGCCCCATCCCGCCGACGCTGATGAGGTCGAGGATGTGGTACCCGCCGGGCAGCGTGCGCCCCACGAACCGGTCCTCGCTGGACGTGTTCGCGGAGCCGATGGGGAAGCCGCACCCAGGGCAGTAGTGGTGGGTCGGCGCGCACGCCGTGCCGCACTGCGGGCAGCTGATCCCCCCGGCGTCTGCGCCGGGGATGCCCGGCCGTTCGGCTTGGATGGTCACCGACACGGGGAAGGCGGGCAGTATCGTACCGCACGGACCCGCACGCAAAGGCTACCGCCTCGCCCCCGCCGGCGCGCCCGGGATCGCGCTCGGCGGCGCGGTCGGGCCCGTCGGACTGGCCGGATCGTACCCTCGGACCGGGCCTGCGCTAGGCTGGCCGGGCGATGGCCACCCCGCGAGTGCGACTGGGAGACCTCCTGGTCGAGGCCCAGATCATCACCCGCGAGCAGCTCGCGGAGGTCCTCGCCGTCCAGCGCTCGGACGGCCGGCGCCTGGGCACGCTGCTGGTCGAGTCGGAGCTCGTCACCGAGACTCAGGTGACGCAGATCCTGAGCCAGCAGCTCAGCGTGCCCTGGGTGTCGCTCTACCACATCGACTTCTCGAGGCAGCTGCTGAACCTCGTGCCTCGCGAGATCGCGGAGCGCTTCTGCCTCGTTCCGATCTTCGTCCGCCGCGTGCGTGGCCTCGGAGAGGCGCTCTACGTCGCGATGGATGACCCGAGCGACGAGACGGCCCAGCGCGAGGTGGCGCAGTTCGCCGGGCTCCACGTCCGCGCCATGATCGCGCCGCCGTCGGACATCCGCGCCGCGATCCGCGCTTACTACGGCGGCGGCAGCACCTCGGCGTCGCTCTCGGAGGCCGTCGCCGAGTCGCAGGTGTTCGCCGACACCGCCGCGGAGCCGTCCCATCGCCCGCGCCGCGACGTGGTGGCGCCGCCCGCGTCGATCCGGCCGCCCGCCGCCGTCGTCGGTGACCTCCCCGCGGAGCCGACGCCCGCCGCGGCGCCCCGCGTGCCGGCCGCGACGATGCCGCTCTCGGCCCACGTCGCCGAGGCGCTCGCCTCCTCGGTCGAGGACGGAGGCCGGGTCGCCGCGCGGGCGGCGACGGCGGTGTTCGGGACGGACGCGGCCGCGCAGGTCCCGGCGCCGCGGCGGGATCTCCCGTCCTCCATCGACGTGGAGGTGGAGCCCGAGGTCGCGCGGAGCCCCGCGGCGCCCGAGGTGGGGTCGAGCGCGGTCGCGCCCCCGGCGGTCGAGGCGGCCGGCGATCCTGCCAGCAGCGAAGAGTCGGTTCCCCCGTCGGCGGGCTCGCGCTCGCTGCGGGAGGGGGCGTTCGGCGCCGCCGCGCGCAGTCGCCCGCAGCCGACCGAGCCGCCGCCGTCGAGTAGCCCGGAGATCACCGCCACCGCGACCGAGATCCCCGCCCCGGTGGCGGGCGGCCAGCGGATGGTGACGCTCACCCTGCTCGACGGCACCCAGGTCACCCTCCCGGCCAAGGGTCCGCGCGCCCGAGCGGCGGGCCCGGCGGGCGAACCGCGCGGGGAGTCGGCCGAGTTCACCGCGCGAGATCTCGTCTCCGCGCTGCGCGCGGTGGCTCACGGCGCCGACGCCACGGAGATCCTCGGCGAGAACGTCCGCTGGGAGGCGCTGTTCTCGGCGCTGCTCTCGCTCCTGCTCCGCAAGCACCTGATCGCCGACTGGGAGTTCGTCGAGGAGTACAAGAAGGTGTGACGCCCGCACGGTCGCGAGTCCGGGCCCCCAGAGCCCTCCGTCGCGCGTGCTGGGTGGTCGGGGGCGCGGGCCATGCGCCGCGCCGATCCCGCCGGAGCGCCCGGTGGTGAACGGCGCCGACCTGCGCGAGCGGATCGTGGAGGGCGCGTGCGCGTTCCTCGATCCGGAGGCGAGCCTCGCAGCCGAGGCCCGGGCCCGGCTCCGCGCGGTGCTCGACGCGGTCGACGACGACTCGCTCCGCCGTCTCGTCGCGCGCTTCCTGGGTGATCCGCCCGACTTCGGGTACCAGCCGCCCGATCCGGTCGCGCGGCGGCTGAACCGCGCGGTGGGCGAGCTCGTCGTCGCGGCCGGATCGCGCATCGGCCCGTGCGAGCGGCTGGCGAGCGCGCGCGAGCGGCCGGTGCTCTTCTGCGCGAACCACCTCTCCTACGCGGACGCCAACCTCCTCGATCAGCTCCTCGCGCGCGAGGGGCTCGCCGACGTGGCGGATCGCCTCTGCGTCGTGGTGGGGCCGAAGGTCTACCTCTCGCCGTCCCGGCGCCTGTCGAGCCTGTCGTTCGGCGCCGTGAAGACGCCGCAGAGCAGCGATCGCGCCAGCGACGAGGCGGTGATGAGCCGACGGGACGTCGCGCGCTTCGCGGCGCGGGCCTTCGAGGCGCTCGCCGAGCGCCGCGCGGCAGGGGATCACGTGCTCGTGTTCGTCGAAGGGGCGAGGAGCCGGAGCGGGCGGATGCAGGCCGCGCTCCCCGCCGTCTCTCGTTACCTCGATCCCCCAGGGACGCTCGTGGTGCCGCTCGCCATCCTGGGGAGCGACCGCCTCGTCCCGCTCGGGGAAGAGCGGGCGCGACCCGCCGTGGTCACCGTCCACGTGGGCGCGCCGATCGACGCCGCGCGCCTGCGGGACGCGGCGGCGGGGAACCGCAAGCGCATGATGGACGCGGTCGGGCTCGCGATCGCCGGCCAGCTCCCCGAGGAGCGCCGCGGCGCCTACGGTGAGGCGTCCCCCGCGCTGGCCCGCGCCGAGGAGGCGCTGGCGGCCGCACGATCGTGACCGGGCGCCGCGCTCGCGGTCGCCGGGGGCGCCGCGGGCCCCGGCGGGGCGCCCGCGTCTTCGAGCGCCGGAGCCGGCTCTTCGTCGCTGGCGGCCGCCGGTGCGTCTGCTCCTGCGTCCGCGCCGGCCTCTGCGGCGCCCGCGTCGGCGGCGGCGTGCTCCGTCGGTGCTGTGCCCTCGAGCAGCAGCTCCTCCACGGTGTCCGGCTGGCCCTCGTACGGGAGCAGCCCCGTCGCCGGGTCGAGGCGGACGGCTACGACGCCCGGCGGCCGTACGAACGTCGTCGGGGGCACGCCGGCGTGGGCGTCCTTCATGAAGCCGATCCACACCGGCAGCGCGGTCGCCGCCCCGCTCTCGCCCGCGCCGAGTGACAGCGGGTCGTCGAACCCCACCCAGACTCCGGCTACCAGCTCTGGCGAGTAGCCGACGAACCAGGCGTCCCGCGCGTCGTTCGAGGTCCCCGTCTTGCCCGCGAGCGCGCGCCCGAGGGTACGGGCGCGGGTGGCGGTGCCGCGCTCCACCACCGACGCCAGCAAGCTCGTCGTCAGGTGTGCCTCCGCGGCCGTCAGGGCGCGGCGCGACGCGCCCGCGCGCGGCACCGGGATCTCGCGACCGTCCGGCCCCACGACGCGCGTGACCAGCACCCACGGCGCAGCCCCGCCGCCCGCGGCGAACGTCGCGTAGGCGTTCACCAGCTCGATGGGACGGACCTCGTAGGCTCCGAGCGCCAGCGAGGGCGTGGGGTCGAGCCGCGACTCGATCCCGGCCGTCCCGGCCCAGGTGACCACCGCGGACGCCCCCACCAGCGCGAGGAGCCGCTCCGCCGCGAGGTTGTCGCTACGCGCGAGCGCGTCGCGGACCGCGAGCCGTCTCGGCGCCCCGCCGTCGCCCGCCGCCCCGAGCTCCAAGACGGTCGCCGGCGTCACCGCGCGCGACCGAAGCGCGTACGCGTAGACGAACGGCTTGAACGCCGAGGCGGGCTGGCGTCGCGCCTGCGTGGCGCGATCGAGCGCGCCGAGCACCCCGGCGCGCCCCCCCACGAGCGCGCGCACCTCGCGCGTGCGCGGCTCGATCGCCACGACCGCACCCTCGGGTCCCAGCTCCAGCGCCAGCGGGGCGATCCCGTGATCGGCGCCGGGCTCTGCCAGCAGGCGGACGCGGAGGCTCGCCCCGACCGCCGCCAGCGCGCTCGGCCGCAGACCCGCGAAGTAGCCACGCTCCGCCGCCAGCCGAATGCGACCGAGCACGTCGCCGACACGGACGTCGAGCGTCCCGGCGGCGTCGTCGACGGCGGCGACCGTTCCCACGTACGCCCGACCGGTAGTGGGGGTACCGCGGAAAGGTTTGCCCCAGAGGCGGCGCTCCGCGAGCGTCAGCGGCGGCGTGAGCCGTTGTCTGCGCGCCCAGTCGTCCAGACCCTGACGGAGCGCGCTGCGCGCCGACGCCTGCAGCCGCGGGTCGAGGGTGGTCGTCACCGTGAAGCCGCCGAGCTTGGCCCGCTCGCCCACGAGCTCCCGGAGGAGCGCGCGCACGTGCTCGACCACCTCCGGGGCCAGCGCGGACTCGTCGTCGGCGCTCGCCGCCAGACGGACTGCCTCCCCCGACGCTGCGCGGTGCAGCTCGGCGGTGATGAAGCCCTTCTCGAGCATCTGCCCGAGGACGTACGCTCGCCGGGCGAGGGCCTTCTCCGGGGCGTGCCGCGGCGAGTACCGCTCGGGCGCCGCGACGATGCCCGCGAGCAGCGCGGCTTGCGCGAGGTCGAGGCTGCGTGCCGGCACCCCGAAGTACGACCGTGCCGCCTCCTCCACCCCCCAGCGCCCGTGGCCGAGGTAGATGTGGTTGAGGTACAGGGCGAAGATGCGGTCCTTGGTGAGGTGCTGCTCCAGGCGTCGCGCGAGGATCGTCTCCTTCAGCTTGCGTGCGTACGTGCGCTCCGGATCGAGGAGGAGGTTCTTGACGACCTGCTGCGTGATCGTGCTCCCACCCTGCACCGTCCGCCCTGCGCGGAGGTTGGCGACGAGCGCGCGGACCATCCCCAGGTAGTCGAGCCCCTCGTGCTCGTAGAAGGTCGCGTCCTCGGCGGCGAGAAACGCGAGCCGTACGTGCTCCGGGAGCTGACCGAGCTCGATCACCGTGCGCCGCTCGACGTAGAGGCTCCCGATCGGCGTCCCGTCCCGCGCGATCACCCGGGTCACCTGCGGCGGATCGTAGCCGCGCTGCAGCTGCTCCACGCTGGGGAGCTCCGCCTCGTAATGACGGACGACGAGGACCACGGCGAGGCTCGAGACGCCGGCCAGGAGGGCAGCGAGCGCGGCCAGCCGCGCCAGGACGCGCCCCGCGCGCCGGAGCGGGCTCGGCCGGGAAACCACCTCCGCCCGGGATCCCATGCGGCGTCAGCGGAGGAACGCCATCCCGACGATGGCCAGCATCACGCCGAGCACGAGGCAGACCGCCGCCACTCCCACCAAGAGCCCCACGGACAGCGGCCTCGCCGCCGGCGCGACGGTCGCGGCCGCGGCCTGCCGCGCGCCGTCGGCGGGCTCCGGCGGGCCCGGCTCCGTCGTGCGGTCGCCGTGCGTGAGGCTGGACGCGAGCGCGCGCGCGAAGTCGGCGGCGGACTGGTAACGGTCCTGCGGTCGCTTGGACAGCGCCTTCGCGACCACGCTCTCGAGCGCCGGCGGGAAGTGCCGGTCCGGCACGCGCTGGTTCAGCGGGATCGGCGGCTCGACGACGTGCTTCTGGATGTACTCCATCGGGCTCTTCGCCGCGAACGGCAGCTTGCCGGTGAGCACCTCGTAGAGGATGACGGCGAGGGAGTAGATGTCGCTCGTCGCGTCGAGCGTCTTTCCCTGGGCCTGCTCGGGAGACATGAACTCCGGAGTCCCGAAGACCATTCCCTCCTGGGTCAGGATCACCGATCCCGGGCGCATCTGCTGCTCGGTCACCTTCGCCAGGCCGAAATCCAGCACCTTCGGGAAGTCCGCGAGGGCGCCCTGGTTACAGAGGAAGACGTTCTCCGGCTTGAGATCCCGGTGCACGATCCCCATCTCGTGTGCCTCCTGGAGCGCGCCGCACACCTGCACGAGCACGGGGATGGCGCGCTCGGCTGGCATCGGCCCCTCCCGGCGCACCGTCTGGTTCAGGTTTCGGCCCTCCAGCAGCTCCATCACGATGTACAGCGACCCGTCCTCCTCCAGCTCGCCGTACATGAACACCTTCACCGTGTTCGGGTGGGTGAGCTGGCTCATCGCGCGGGCCTCGCGCCGGAACCGGGCCACGAGATCCTTCCGCGCGGCGAGCTTCGGGTGGAGGATCTTGATCGCCACCATGCGGTTCATGGCGGGCTGCGACGCCTTGTAGACGCTGCCCATCCCCCCGGTGCCGATCTTCTGTAGGATCTCGAACTGGCCGTCCAGGATCGTGCGGCCGATGAACGGATCCTTGGGGCGCATCCGGGTTCTCTGATACCAGACTCGTGCGGCCCCTACGAGGCGGCCCACGAGTCGGAGCCCGAGGAATCCACCGGTGGCCGAGTTCCTGACCAGCACGCGGCTTGCCCGTGAGGGCTTTCGGCACGCATTCTTCACGCGGCGTGGCGGAGCCTCGTCCGGGCCGTACGCAACCCTTTCGTTCTCGCTCACCGTGGGCGACGAGCCCGCCGCGGTCGAGGAGAACCACCGGCGCGCCGCGGCCGTGTTGGGGGTCGAGCCCGCTCGCCTCCTCTACCTCTCCCAGGTTCACGGCGCCGCGGTCGTCGTCGCCGAGCCGGCGATCGAGCGGGAGGCGTGCGCCCGCATCGAGGGCGACGCCCTGCTCGCCCGCAGCGGGCGGCTCGCGTGCGGGGTCCGCAGCGCCGACTGCGTACCGATCCTGCTCGCCGACCCGGTGAGCGGCGCCGTCGGGGCCGTCCACGCCGGGTGGCGGGGCGTCGAGGCGGGCGTCGCCGTCGCCGCCGTCGCCGCGCTCGCGGGCGCGGGGGGCGCTGGGCGGCTCGTTGCGGCGATCGGCCCGCACATCGGCCCGCGCGCGTTCGAGGTCGGCGAGGACGTCGCCGCGCGCCTCGTCGCCGCGTCGCCGAAGGCGGCGGTCGTGACCCGCGACGGCGGCAGGACCCGGATCGATCTCCGCGCGATCGTCCGCGCCCAGCTCCGCGCCGCCGGGCTCCCCGACGACGCCATCGACGACGTGCGCGGCTGCACGTACTCGGAGCCGGAGCGCTTCCACTCGTATCGGCGCGACGGCGCGACCAGCGGCCGGCACCTCTCCGCGATCGTCCCGCGGTCCACCTGAACACGCGTTTCCCCGCGTCGCGCGCGGTAGTCGACCTCGCGGACCCGGGCTACGCTGGGGCCCGATGGCGCATCCGGTCGGCTGCAGCGCGTGCGGCGCCACGTTCCAACTCTCGGATGAGCTCTACCAGCGGCGGTTCCGAGGGCGCACGGTCACCCTCCGCTGCCGCAAGTGCAGCGCCTCGATCACCGTCGACGCGACGGCGGAGGGGCCCCCGAGCGACACGTCCGGGCGCAGCGCCGGAGTCGAGGGCACGCCCACCGTGCCGCTGGCCTTCCCGGGGCCGGGCGGCTCGCTTCCGTGGCTCGTCAGCTTCGCGGACGACGACGACCGGGAGCTCGACGACGCCGGCATCGCCGCGGCGCTCGCGAGCGGCCAGATCGACGGGGCGACCATCGTCTGGCGCGAAGGCCTGGACGAGTGGAAGCCGATCGCCGAGATCCCCGCGCTGGCCGCGCGGCTGCCCCCGCCCACGGAGCCGCAGCCAGAGAGCGTCGAGCCCTCGACCCGGCGCAAGATCGACCCGGTCCCGCTCGGTGCCTCACCGGACGCCGATGACGAGGTGCCGGTGAGTATCGAGCCCGAGCCGCTCAGCTCCGGCCCGGCCTGGCCCGACTCGACGGATCGACCTGGCCAGGTCGTCGCGCTCTCGGGGGGCACCCTCGGGGTCCCCGCGGGGAGACACCTCCCGGCGCCGCCCCGCGCGCCGGCGCGCCGCGTCCCGGAGCCGCGCGCGACGGGGGCCGCGGACGCGGGCACCCCGTCGCCGCCTCCGCCGCGTGCGCGCGCCGGCTCTCAGCCCGACCGCGCGCCCCCGCCGCCGCCCCGCAGGAGGATCGAGTCGGAGCCGGAGGCGAGGCCGTCCGAGGAGCCTCCGTCCATCGCCTCGCTCGCGCCGGTCGCCCCGCGCGCCAAGAAGTCGGAAGCGGCGGCCGACGAGCTCCTCTCGCTCGGGGGCGGGGGGCTGTTGCTGGCCCCGCCCGATCCCGCCGCGCTGCTGGCCCCGGCGGAGGCTCCGCCGCCACTCACGGGGATCGCCGGCGCGCTCGATCCGCCGGCCGCGACCGAGCCGCGCCGTCGGCCTGGCCCATCCGAGGGCGACCGATCCTCGCCCACCTCGCCGCTCGCGAGCAGCGCGGCGCCGGCCGCCGCGTCGCGTGACCCAGCGCCGGCTTCGCCCACGAGTCGCCGCGTGGGTCTCGGGCTCGTCGCCGTCGCCGCGATCGGCCTCGCGGTGTGGGTCGGGACGCGAGGCGCGTCGCCGGGCGGTCCCGCCCGTGAGGGCGGGTCGGCGGGCGCGCCCGCGACCGCGGCGGGGGGCCCAGTACCGGAGCGCCCCGTTGGGACTTCCGCGGTGGACCCGCTACCCCCAGCCACCGGCACGGAGCCTCCGCCGCCCGAGACGACGACCTCGCCATCCCCTCCGGCGACGGGCACCGCCGCGTCGCCGGCCGGCAGCCCCGCCCCGGGCCGACCGCCGACGGGGGTCGGGCCCGGGCCTGCGGCGGCCGGCGGATCCCCGGTCCCGACCTCGACGGCGCCCGCCCCCACCGGCGCGCCGCCGTCGACGGGCGCGTCGCCGTCGACGCCACCGACGCCCGCCGGCGACCCCCCCCCAGCGGCGCCGCCCGCCGGGGCCGAGTTCGACAAGGGCGCTGCGCGCGCCGCGCTCGATGCGGCCGCGGGCGCCGCGTCCGGGTGCAGAAAGGACGGCGACCCGAGCGGCGTCGCTCAGGTGGCCGTAACGTTCGCCCCGTCCGGTCGCGTGACGAGCGCGGTCGTCAGCGGTCCGCCGTTCGCCGGCACGGCCACCGGCGGGTGCATCGCCGCGGCGCTGCGCCGCGCGCGGGTGCCTCCCTTCAGTGGCGACCCGGTCACCGTCGGCAAGCGCGTCGTGGTCCAGTGAGGCCGAGTCGCTCGGGAGCTCGACCCGCGTGATCGAAGGTGAGGTGACGCTCCGCTTCGCGCGACCCGACGACGCACCGCTCGTCCATGCGCTAATCGTCGAGCTCGCCGTGTACGAGCGTGAGCCGAACGCCGTCGAGTCGACCCCGGCGACCCTGCGCGCCCAGCTCGAGGCGTCGCCGCCCGTGTTCGAGTGCGTGCTCGCGCACGTCGGGAGCGAGGCGGCTGGGCTCGCGCTCTTCTTCCACAACTTTTCGACCTGGCGCGGGCGCCGCGGGCTCTACCTCGAGGATCTGTTCGTCCGGCCCGCGTGGAGGCGCCGGGGCATCGGGCGGCTCCTCTTCGGCGAGCTCGCGCGGCTGGCCGAGGAGCGCGGCTGCGCGCGCATGGAGTGGGCCGTCCTCCACTGGAACCTGCCGGCGATCGAGTTCTACCAATCGCTCGGCGCCAAGCCGCTCGACGACTGGACGACGTTTCGCCTCTCCGACGCCGCGCTCACGCGGCTGGCGGCCCGCAGGGCCGCGCAGCGCTGAGGGCCAGGCGCGGCGCGGGTGCGTCCGAGAGGACTCGGTGGTAGCGTGCGCGCCCCATCCACTCTCGGAGGCTCCATGGCAGAGGCATTCATCATCGACGCAGTCCGTACCCCGCGTGGCATCGGCAAGCCCGGCAAGGGTGGCCTGAGCGGCATCCATCCCCAGGAGCTGATGGCCACGGTCCTCAACGCGCTCGCGGGCCGTAGCTCGCTCCGCAAGGAGGACGTGGAGGACGTGATCGTCGGCTGCCTCTCCCAGGTGAAGGAGCAGGGCGCGTGCGTCGCGCGGAATTCCGTGCTCGCCGCAGGGTGGCCGGACATCGTGACGGGCGTCTCCCTCAACCGGTACTGTGGCTCGGGGCTCCAGGCCGTGAATTTCGCCGCGATGGGCGTGATGTCGGGCCAGCAGGATCTCGTGGTGGGGGGCGGCGTGGAGAGCATGTCGCGCGTGCCGATGGGCTCGGACGAGGCGATGCTCGACGGCCACAACCTGAAGCTCCGCGCCAAGATCTTCCAGGTGCCGCAGGGGATCAGCGCGGACCTGATCGCGACGCTCGACGGCGCCTCCCGCGAGGATCTGGACCGCTTCGCTCTGGCGAGCCAGCAGAAGACCGCGGCGGCGGTCGCCGAGGGGCGCTTCTCGAAGAGCCTGGTCCCCGTCCTGAACGACGACGGTAGCGTCGCGCTCGACAAGGACCAGTTCCCCCGGCCCGGGACGACGCTGGAGACGCTCGCCGGGCTCCAGGCGTCGTTCGTGGCGATGGGGTCGGCCCCGCTCGGGCCGAACGGGGAGACCCTCGATCAGGTCGCGATGGCCCGCTACCCGCAGGTCAAGGAGATCCAGCATGTGCACCACGCCGGCAATTCCAGCGGGATCGTGGATGGAGCGGCGGCCGTGCTCCTCGCCTCGGGCGACTACGTCAAGAAGTCCGGCTTGAAGCCGCGCGCCAAGATCCGCTCGCTGGCGACCGCGGGAGCGGAGCCGGTCATCATGCTCACCGCGCCGACGCCCGCGTCCGAGCGCGCGCTCGCCAAGGCGGGGATGACGGCGAACGACATCGACCTCTGGGAGATCAACGAGGCCTTCGCGGTCGTTCCGCTGAACACCATCCGCCGGCTCGAGATCGACCCCGCGAAGGTGAACGTGAACGGCGGCGCCATCGCGCTCGGGCACCCGATCGGCGCTACGGGCGCGATGCTCCTCGGGACGGCGCTCGACGAGCTCGAGCGACGGAACCTGGCGACCGCCCTCATCACGCTGTGCATCGGCGGCGGCATGGGCGTGGCGACCGTGATCGAGCGCCTCTGAGCGGCCGTGGGGTCGGCGCCCGGGCCGTGGCTGTCGCGCCGCGGCCCGGAGCCCGGCCCCGCCTCGCCGGATCGCCCGAGCGCCCCCGGCGGCGGGGCGGCCCAAGAATTCTCGTGGCAGGGGGCTACCCAGCCTCGAGCACGGAGTTACGATGTGGGAGTCGGCGTCCGCAGAGGCCGTCAGAGTGTCCCATCCCTCCCCGCCCCATCCCCACTCACGGGGCAGCCGAGCGCCTAGCGCGCTTCGCCCCGGACGGATCTCTAGCGGACGCCGACGATTAACTCCCGAGGGGGCGAGCACGCTGGGCGCGGCGTTCCGGTTCTTGGTCAACCCAGCCGAGGCGACGGTCGCCAAGCTCCTGGTGCTGGCGGCGGTCGTCTACCTGGTGTTCCCCATCGACCTCGTCCCGGACGTCATCCCCATCCTCGGGTGGCTGGACGACCTCGGCGCCGTGGCGCTCGCCTCCTCGTACCTGGTGGGTCGCCTGCGGACGTATCTGGCCGAGCGGCAGGCGCCGGCCGTGATCGAGACCGAGGGCCAGGTCGTCGACGCTGCGCTCGATCGCCGCTGAGGCGCGGCCGCCGGCGCCGAGCGCCGTGGACCGCGCGTCAATCGTCGTCGCGAGGTCGGTCACCGCGCTCGCCTTCCCCCTCGCGAGGGTCGCCCTCGCCGGCGGGGGCCTCGGCGTCCTCGCGCGCGCCGTCCCCGGTCGCGGGGCGCTCGGTGTCGGCGCCCTCGGCCGCCGGCCGCCGCGCCGCCGCGGCCCGCGCCTTGCGACGCGCCTTGCGGCGGCGGCGGCGCCGCTCCTCCTCGTCGGCCTCGATCGTGTCCTCTTCCTCCTCGGCCTCCAGCGCGCGCCGCGCCTCGATCAGGTACTGCTCGCGGGTCTTCCACCCCACGGGCAGGCGGTGCTTGAAGGCCCAGGTCAGCCCGTAGATGCCGAGCAGCATCCCCGGGATGCTCAGCCACTGCCCCATCGTGAGGCTCCACCCGTCGTCCACCCCCTGCGTCTCCTTCACGAACTCGATGAGGAATCGCCCGGGGAAGTACAGCGTGAAGAACAGCGAGATGAGCGCCCCGCGGGGTCGCTTCTCCTTCCCCCACGCGCGGTCGGCCAGGTAGAGCGCCAACATCACGAGGAGCCCGAGCGCGGTCTCGTAGAGCTGGGACGGGTGGCGGAGCTGCGGCTCGAGCGCGCGGGCGTCGAACCGCGGGAAGCGGACCCCCCACGTCTGGTCCGTGGGGCGCCCGACGATCTCGGAGTTGAAGAAGTTGCCGATGCGCACCAGCGTCGCGCCGAGCGCCGCGCTGAAGGCGAAGCGGTCCGAGCCCTCGAGGAAGGCGATGTCCCGGCGCTTCGTGAACCAGTACATCCCGAGGATGAGGCCGAGCACGGCGCCGTGGCTCGCGAGGCCCCCGGTCCAGATCTTGAGGATCCACACCGGATCGGCGACGGCCTTGTCGAGATCGTAGAAGAGGACGTGCCCGATCCGCGCCCCGGCCAGCACCGCGATCACGCCGTAGACGATGAAATCCCCGGCGTCCTCTTCGTCCCCACCGCCGCGCACGACCTGCCAGCGGAGGAGCTGATACCCCCCGAGGAAGACGAAGACGAAGAGCAGGCTGTAGTAGCGGAGCTCGAGCGGACCGATGGACCAGGAGAGGAACTGAAACGGGCCGATCGACGCCAGGATGGGATCGATGTCCCACGTGAAGTTCGGGAGCATGAGCGGCGCCGAGGATAGTCTCAACCGGCGGCCAGGCTAGCCTCGGCGGCGCCGCCGCGATCGCGCCCGGAGCGCCGCCGCGAGCCCGAGCGCGGGCAGCGCGCCCCACGCCCGCTCGTGCGTGGCGGGCACGCCGCACGCGCAGCCGCCTCCACCCTCCGCCTGCGCGGCTGGCGCGCCACCCTCCGCCGGGGCGCCTCCGGCGTCGACCGGTGGAGGCGCGCCCGCGTCGATCGGCGTGACGGTCTCCGGTTCGAACGAGGCCTGGTACCGCGCGGCGAGTCCGTCACTCATGCTGTCCGTCTCGATCCGGCTCGGATTGACGAGGATCAGGGCGACGCGGGACCACTGGGACCCGAGGCCGCTCACCTCCGCCGACGCCGTCCGCGTGGCGGGGTCGAGTACGAGCGGCTGCTCGACCCGCGGCCCCGTCGGTGGGACGAGCTGGATCGCGGCGGCGAACGCGAACGCGTCGGGGCCGTCGACCGTGATCCGCACCGTCCCCCTCCGGCCCGAGGGCGGGCGGAAGTCGACGTACCGGGCGGACAGGTGCGCGAGCTCGACCGTCTCGTCGACCGGGTAGGCGTAGTGCTTGGCGTCGACCCAGGCCGCCGCGGGCCAGTCGGCGAGCTCGCCCGGGGTCTCGATCGACAGCAGCGCGGGGCTCGCCCGCGGGACGGCGTTCTCGAACGCCATCTGCGCGAACACGGCCTCGAGCGACTCACCGTGTGCGGCGAGGAGCTGGTCGATCACGTCCATCACGCAGCGTCGCGCCGAGGGACCATCCGGGTCCGTCTCCGCGGCGCAGGCCACGCCGCCTTGGTCCCACGTGTCACGCTGGATCCCCAGGCCGAAGCGGGCCGTCGCGTGGAACCAGAAGGTGCTCGACCCGTAGATGTGGGTCGGCTGCGCCGCGCACGCATAGGACGCCCGCTGCTCGGTCGGGTATTCGTCGTAGCGCGTCACGTCGAGGCTGAACTCGGGGAACCCGAACCAGCACTCGAGGAAGGGGTAGTAGTAGCTCGCGTCGTCGTAGACCTCGTTCTCCACCCACGTCGCAGAGCTCTCGAAGAGCCAGCTCGGCGCGTTGCCGAAGGTCGCGGCGTCGAACGTGTGCTTGAGCTCGTGCGCGATCACCTCGGCGACGTACGCCGGGGGGAAGATATCGAGCACCGAGGCGTTCAGCATGACCCAGCTCGAGAAGCGGACCGGGCTCGATTCGACGAAGTCCTCCGGGAACACGGCGGCCGCGAAGTCGCCGCCGGCGTCCTTCACGTACACGTCGATCCGCGTGTCGCCGCCGAGGCCGCCGTCGTCCACCCCGTGGTACGAGTAGCCGATCGCCGTCAGCGCGCGCCACGCCGTCTCGAACTGGTCGCCCGCGTCGATGATGAACTTCGGGACGCCGTCGCCGTCCGGGTCAAACAAGGGCGGCGCGTCGGGCCCGCTCGCGACCCAGTGCAGGCAGAAATGCTCGGTGCAGTAGGCCGGCTCGGGCGTCACGGACCACGCGAACGGGTCGCTCGCGTCCGTCGGCCGCGCGAGCAGGTCGCGCAGCTCGGCCGCGAGCGGCGGGGCGAGCGCTCCGCGCCTCAGCGCCGCCAGGCGCAGGAGGTCGCTGAGCTCGTGCGGGCCGGCGCCCGGTTCGGCCTCGAGCGCAGCGGGGAGGCGCTCGGGCGCTCGCACGGCCTGCACCCGGCGGAGGGAGGCCACCGCTGCGGACAGCTCGCCGCGGCGCTCGGCCTCGTCGATGCGCACGAAGCGAGAGGGCCCGACGCGCGCGGGCGTGGCGGCGCCGACCAGCGCCGGCGCGACGGTACCGGAGAGCGCGACGAACGCGAACGGAGCGACCCGCATGACCGGGGCATAGCGCGGCGCGTCGTCGCGCGCGAGGCGGCGCCGTCGATCGACGCGCGCGCGAGGCGGTGCGCGCGCGCGAGGCGGTGCGCGCGCGCGAGGCGGTGCGCGCGCGCGAGGCGGTGCGCGCGCGCGAGGCGGTGCGCGCGCGCGCCGACGCAAGCTCAGGCGAGCAGATCGCGCAGGGTGTAGAGCGCGGGTGGGCGCCCGACCACGAACTCGGCAGCGCGCAGCGCGCCGAGCGCGAACACGTCCCGGCTCGTCGCCCGGTGCGTGAGCTCGAGGCGCTCGCCCGCGCCGAGCAAGTGAACGGTGTGGTCGCCGATCACGTCGCCGCCGCGCACCGCGAGCACGCCGAGCTCGTCGTGCCCCCGCGCGCCCACGGCGCCGCTGCGGCCGTGGCGCTCCGCGAGGGCGGGACGCGCGAGGCGCGCCGCCTCGGCGAGGCGCAACGCGGTGCCGCTCGGCGCGTCGGTCTTGCGCCCGTGGTGCACCTCGACGATCTCTACGTCGAACGCCTCGCCGAGCTGACGCACGGCCGCGGTGACGAGCTCTGCGAGCACCTGGACGCCGAGGCTCGTGTTGGGCGCCCACAGGACGGGGATCCGCGCGGACGCCCGCTCGAGCGCGGCGCGCGCCGCCTCCGGCAGCCCGGTGGTCCCGCTCACGAGCGCCACCCCCCCGCTCGCGGCGGCGGCCGCCAACCGGGGCACCGCGCCTGGCGCCGAGAAGTCGATCGCCACGTCCGCGCCGAGCAGCGCGCTCCCCAGGTCGGCGCTCAGCGTCACGCCGAGCGCACCCTGACCCGCCAGCTCCCCCAGGTCCCGCCCGCACGCCGGGTCGTCCGCCGCCGTTGCGGCGCCCACCAGCGCGAACCGGGGACGCTCTCGGATCAGGCGCGTCAGCGCCAGCCCCATGCGTCCCGACGCGCCGTGCAGCGCGACGCGGATCGGGCTCGCTCGGTCGCTCACGGCGCCTCGCGCTCGTAGTCCGCCATGACCCGCGCGACCACAGCTCGCGTCGCCTCGCTCGCGGGCAGGAGCGGGAGGCGAACGCTCGCCTGCATCCTGCCGCGCGCGGCCAGCGCTGCCTTGAGCGGCTGCGGGTTCGGCTCGACGAACATCGCGCGGTGCACCGGCAAGAGCGCGAGGTGGGCGCGGCGCGCCTCCTCCCACCGCCCCGCCAGCGCGGCGGTCGTCACGGCAGCTACTTTCGACGGGTAGAGGTTCGAGGTGACGCTGATCACGCCGCGGGCGCCGACGCTCATCATCGGGACCGTCAGCGGGTCGTCGCCGCAGAGGATCGAGGCGCGGTCGCCGGTGCGCCGGAGCGTCTCCTGACAGTGGAGGACGTGCCCGGTGGCGTCCTTCACGCCGATGATGTTCGGGCAGGTCTCCAGCAGCGCGACCAGCGTGTCGACGCCGAGCTCCACGCCCGTCCGTCCCGGGATGTTGTAGAGGACGATCGGCGCGCCCACCTCCCGCGCGCCCACTTCCCGCGCGATCGCCTCGACGTGAGCGCGCATGCCGTCCTGGCTCGGCTTGTTGTAGTACGGCATGACGACCATCACGGCGTCCGCGCCGGCCTCCAGCGCCGCGCGGCTGGCCTCCACCGTCTTCTTCGTCGAGTTGCTGCCCGTGCCGGCCATCACCGGCACGCGCCCGGCGACCCGCCGCACCGTGCGCTGGACGAGCTCGCGCTGCTCGGGCTCGCTGAGCGTCGGCGTCTCTCCGGTCGTCCCGCACGGGACCAGGCCCGAGACCCCCCCGGCGAGCTGGGAGTCCACGAGCGCTTCGTATGCGTCCCAGTCGATGGCCGAGCCGTCGGCGGTGAAGGGAGTGACGAGCGCGGTCCAGGTACCGGTCAGCGAGAGCGCGTGCACGCCGGCTCTCTTGCCCCGGTCGCGCCGCGACGCAAGGGCGTCACGGGGACGTGTCCGGGCGGGCGACGAAGCTCGCGACGAAGTAACCGTCCGTGCCGTGAACGTGCGGGAGGAGCCGCAGGTGGGTCGCGCCGCCCGCGACGAGCGGCAGCAGCTCCGGGGCGTCGAACGGCGCCGGCTCGAGCACGTCGGCGACCCGGGCGACGACCTCCTCGCCCTCCACGGGCAGCACGCTGCACACCGCGAACGTGACGCGGCCGCCGGGGCGCGCGCGGGTCGCCGCGGCTCGCAGGATGCGCGCGGAGAGCTCGGCGAGGCGCTCCGGATCGTCGGGCCCCAGCCGGTGAGCGATCTCCGGGCGCCTACGGAGCGTCCCGGTCCCCGAGCACGGGGCGTCGACCAGCACCCGGTCGAACCCCCGGGGGACGTCGGCCGCCCCCACCGTCCAGTCGACGGCTCGCGTCTGCGCCGGCTGGAGGCCGAGCCGCTCGAGCTCGGCGCGCAGCGCGTCGAGCTTCGACGGGTGCACGTCCGTGGCCCAGACCTCGCCGCCCGGGCCCACCGCCTCCGCGAGGAGCGCTGCCTTGCCGCCGCGCCCCGCGCAGGCGTCGAGCACGCGCTCGCCCGGTCGCGCGCCGACGAGCAGCCCGACGACCTGCGCGCCCTCCTCTTGCACGCTGAAGTCGCCCGCCGCGTGGCCGGCAAGCTTGCGCGGATCTCCCTCGCGACGCACCCGCCTCGCGCGCGGCGCGACCCGCCCGGGCTCGGCGGCGGCGAGCCACTCGGGGAGCGACCGGCCGCGCGAGAGCCGCAGCCCGACCGCCGGCGCCTCTCCCGCGCCCAGCAGGGCCGCAGCGCCGGCCTCCCCGGCCACGGCGACGAGCTGCTCCCGCAGCCACGCCGGAGCCGACTCGAGGACGGCGGCGCGCTCGTCGATCTTCGGGTGCGCCGCGAGCTTGCGCAGCACGGCGTTCGCGAAGCCGGCGACCCGCGCGCCCCGCTCGCGGCGGAGCGCGCTGACCGCCACGTCGACCGCCGCGTGAGCGGGGATGCGATCCAAGAGGAGCAGTTGGTGCGCCGCGAGCAGCAGGTGGGCGCGCGTCAGCTCGTCCCGCGGCAGCCCCCGCGGCGCGAGCGTCGACAGGCGGGCGATGAGGGCGCCACGCGCCCGCAGCGCGCCGTAGACGAGCGTGGTGGCGAGCGCGCGCTCCACGGGCGCCAGCGTCGCCGCCCGAGCCAGCTCCGCGTCGAGCGCCGCCGCCGCGAACGCGGCGTCCCGCTCGACACGGACGAGCACTCGCGCGGCGACGGCGCGACCGTCGCCGCGGGCGGCGGGGGCGGTCGCGCTCACCCGCTCAGGCTCCGTACGCGCCCCGCGATCGCGTCCCAGCGCTTCTCCACGTCGTTCTTGAAAGCGAGCGCCATCAGCGCCACCAGCACCGCCATCCCTACGATGTGCGCGATCTCACGGACGCGCAGCGGGAGCGGCCGGCGCAGGATCCCCTCGATCACGAAGAACATGAGGTGCCCGCCGTCCAGCACCGGGATCGGCAACAGGTTGAGGAGCCCGAGGTTGATGCTGAGGAGCGCCATCACCCAGACGAAGTAGTCTGCACCCTTCCGCCCCTCCTCGCCGGCGACCTCATAGATCGTGATGGGACCGGAGAGCGAGTCCAGACTGAGCCTCCCCTGCGCGAGTCGTACGATGGCGACCAGCACGAACCGCGTCACGTCCGCGGTCTCCTCGACGGCCTTCTCGAGCGCGTAGCGGATCGGGTGAGGGTGGTCGACCCGCGACTCGGGCGCCAGCGGGATCCACTGCTGGACTCTCAGCACGTAGCGCGCGAACGCCTGTCCCCGCTCGTCGACGAAGTCCTCGCGCCGGACGCGGAACGTGCCGCTGCGCTCGCGGCCCTCGCGGGCGGAGAAGTACTCGACGTGGTGCTCGCGCTCGGGCTCCGCGCGCAGGCGCTCCTTGAACGTCGACCACGCGGGGAGCGTGTCTTGGTCCAGCCGGAGGAGGCGGTCCCCAGGGCGGACGCCCGCCTGGTGGAGTGACGATTCCTCGGGGACGACCGCGGCGTAGAGATCCGCCAGCTCGAGGCCCGTGCGCTCCAAGACGTCGGCGCCGGTCGGTGCGGGGGTGAGGGCGACGACCCCCGCCTCGTAGACCGCGAGCTGCGCGAGGCGCCCGACGGCGTCCGGGACCATGATCGGGCGCAGGTACGTCACCGGCACCGTCTCGCCGTGGTTGTCGGCGAGCGCCGCCTGCAGATCGACGAACCTCCGCACGGGCGCCCCCGCGACGTGCGTCACCACGTCGAACGTGCGGAGCCCTGCGCGATACGCAGGCGACTCGGTGCGCATCACGCCGATCACTGCCGCGGGTGCGCTCGCCTCGACATGCAGCGTGCCCACGCGCTCGACGATGTCGAGCTCGCGTCGCACGATCGTCTCCTCCGGGGTCACCTCGACCTCGACGTGCTTGCCGTCGCGGAACACCTTGAGCCGGAGGGTGTGTCCGGGGTTGCGCGAGACGATGCGGCGGAGCTCGTCGAACGTCCCGATCTCCGCGCCGTTCACGCTCATGACACGGTCGCCCTCCCGCAGCTTGCCGTACGCAGCGTGGCCCGGGAGCGCGATGCCGACCGTCGGCGGCAGGAACGGCCCGTCGCCGACGAACACCGAGAAGTAGAGGAGGACGGGGAACACGAGGTTCATCGCAGGCCCCGCCAGCACCACGAGCACGCGCTTGTGGACGGCGAGCTGCTCGAAGGTTCGGTGGCGGTCCTCCGGCATCACGATGTCGTTCTTGCTCGACTCGAGCATCCGGACGTAACCGCCGAGCGGGAGGAGCCCCACGCTGTACTCCGTCTCCCGCCCTCGGAACCGGAGCAGGCGCGGCCCGAACCCGAGGCTGAACGTCAGCACCTTCACCCCGAACGCCTTGGCGACCAGGTAGTGCCCGAGCTCGTGCACGAAGATCAGCGAGCTCGTGAGCAGGATGAAATAGACGAGGTCCATCGCTGAGCCGAGCTTCCCGGGGATAGCGCACTCGGCCGCCGGCCCCCCCGGAGCCGCCGCGCCGACAAATTAGTTGTGTACATTCAGACACTTGGAGCCATAGGCGCGCGGGCCCCGGCCGCTGGCGGGGAGCGCGGCTGGCCCGGGGGAGGGCCGGGGCGCTATGCTCGTAGGACGGAGGGCGCCTTCGCGCCCCGGGTCCAAGCCATGTCGCTAACCGTCGGCCAGATCATCGACGACAAGTACCGCATCGTTCGCCTGCTGGGCGAGGGCGGGATGGGAGCTGTGTACGAGGGCGAGAACGCGCGCATCAAGCGGCGCGTCGCCATCAAGGTCCTCCACGCGGCGACCGTCGAGAGCGGGGACGCGGTGGCTCGGTTCGAACGTGAGGCGCAGGCGGCCGGCCAGATCGGCAGCGACCACATCCTCGAGGTGCTCGACCTCGGCTCACTGGAGTCGGGCGAGCGCTACATGGTGATGGAGTACCTCGACGGCGAGACGCTCGGGCAGCGCATCGAGCGCCTCGGGCGGCTCACGCCGCAGCAGCTCTACCCGATCGCCGTCCAGTCGCTGAAGGGCCTGGGCGCCGCGCATCGAGCGGGCATCACGCACCGCGACCTCAAGCCCGACAACATCTTCATCCTGAAGGAGAAGGCCGGGCAGCAGGATTTCGTCAAGATCATCGACTTCGGCATCTCGAAGTTCCAGGTGCTCGGCGACGACTCGATGAAGATGACGCGCACCGGCGCGGTGCTCGGGACGCCGTACTACATGTCGCCGGAGCAGGCGAAGGGCGACCGCACCGACGGCCGCAGCGACCTCTACTCGATCGGCGTCATCCTGTACGAGGCGGTCACCGGCCGCGTCCCGTTCGACGCCAACACGTTCAACGAGCTGCTCTTCAAGATCGTGCTGTCTCAGCCGCCGCCGGCGCGCGAGGTGGTCCCCGACCTCGATCCGAACTTCGAGACGATCATCGCGCGCTCGATGGCGAACGACGTCGCGCAGCGCTTCCAGTCGTCGGACGAGTTCATCGAGGCGCTGAACACCTGGGCGCAGACGGGCATGGGCGTCGCGGCGCCGGCGGACGCCTCGTACGAGGATCGCGTCGCCGCGGCCGTCCCCCGCGGCGCACGACCGCACGGGATGACGGCGAATTCGTGGGCGACCCAGAGCGGCACGGCTGAGCCGGCACCTCCGAAGAAGTCGAACGCGCCGCTCTTCGCCGGGCTCGGTGTGGTCGCCGTCCTCGCCGTCGGAGGCATCGCGACCGCGGTCGTCCTCTCGGGAAAGAGCGATCAGGCGGCCGCTTCGACCGCCCCCCCGGCGGCGACCACGGCCGCCACCGCGACGCCCACAGCCGTCGCGGTGACACCGCCGACGACCGCTGCGAGCGCGGCGCAGCCGCCCGCGGAGGCTCCGCCGGCCGCCGACGCCAAGAGCGCCGCGAAGGATCCCCCGGCCAAGACGGGCTCGGCGCCGACCCGGCCCACCGCGGGGGGGACGAAACCCGCCGCGACGGCCGCGACCCCAGCCAAGCCGACCAGCGCGCCCCCGAAGGCCGGCGGGACGCCCGATTTCGGGTACTGAGCTCGCCACGGGCGCCGCCCCGGGTCGTCTGCGGAGGTGGTAGGGTCCGCGGCGGCGTGCGCCGGTTCGCGCGCCGTGCGAGACCATCCCCGCCATGTTCACCTGGGTCGCCAAGAAGCTGTTCGGAACCTCCAACGAGCGAACGCTGAAGCGGCTCCGCCCCAAGGTGGAGGCCATCAACGCGCTGGAGAAGACCCTCGCGAAGCTGAGCGACGCGGAGCTCCAAGCGAAGACCCCTGAGTTCAAGCGCAAGCTCGACGCCGGCGCGACGCTGGACGACCTCCTCGTCGAGGCGTTCGCGGTGTGTCGGGAGGCCGGCAAGCGCTCGCTCAAGATGCGGCACTACGACGTGCAGCTCATCGGCGGGATGGTGCTGCACTCCGGGGCGATCGCCGAGATGAGGACGGGCGAGGGCAAGACGCTCGTCGCGACCTTGCCCATCTACCTGAACGCGCTGGCCGGCAAGGGCGTCCACCTCGTCACGGTCAACGACTACCTCGCGAAGCGCGACGCCGAGTGGATGGGCAGGCTCTACAACTTCCTCGGCCTGAGCATCGGCACCATCGTGAACCAGCAGAGCGAGGCCGAGAAGATCGCCGCGTACAAGTGCGACATCTGCTACGGGCAGAACAACGAGTTCGGCTTCGACTACCTGCGCGACAACATGAAGTTCAGCGCGCTGCAGTACGCGCAGCGCGAGCTCGCGTTCGCGATCGTGGACGAGGTCGACTCGATCCTCATCGACGAGGCGCGCACGCCGCTCATCATCAGCGGCCCGGCGGACGCCGCGAGCGCGAAGTACCGCACGCTGAACGAGGTGGTGTCCGCCCTCCGGAAGGACGAGCACTACACCGTCGACGAGAAGGGCTTCTCGGTCACGTTCACGGATGAGGGGATCGACTACGTCCAGGAGGCGGTCGGCATCGACAACCTCTACGAGCCGGTCCACGTCCAGACGCTCCACATCCTGAACCAGCTCTTGCGCGCTCACGCGCTGTACAAGCGGGACCAGCACTACCTGGTGACGCAGGACGGGCAGGTCGTCATCGTCGACGAGTTCACCGGTCGTGTGCTCCGCGGTCGTCGGTGGAGCGACGGCCTCCACCAGGCCGTCGAGGCGAAGGAGAACGTGCGGATCCAGGAGGAGAGCCGCACGATGGCGACCATCACGTTCCAGAACCTGTTCCGCCAGTACGGCAAGCTCGCCGGGATGACGGGCACCGCCGAGACGGAAGCGGCGGAGTTCATGAGCACCTACAAGCTCGACGTCGTCGCGATCCCGACGAACAAAGAGAACGTGCGCCAGGACTCCCAGGACATCGTGTACAAGACGGAGAAGGAGAAGTTCACCGCCGTCATCGACGAGATCCTGCGCGAGAACGAGAAGGGTCGCCCGATCCTGGTTGGCACGACCAGCGTCGAGAAGAGCGCGGCCGTCAGCAAGATGCTGAAGAAGCGCAAGATCCCGCACGAGGTCCTCAACGCGAAGCACCACGAGAACGAGGCGTTCATCGTCGCACAGGCGGGCCGTAAGGGGGCGATCACCGTCTCGACGAACATGGCGGGCCGCGGCACGGACATCCTGCTCGGTGGCAACCCAGAGATGCTCGCGCGATGGGAAATCAAGGAGCAGGGCGGCGTCTACCGGGGCGAGGCGGACGCGGACTACCGCGCGCTCGTCGCCAAGTACGAGGCGCAGTGCGCCGAGGAACACGAGGACGTGGTCGAGCTGGGCGGGCTCCACATCGTGGGCACCGAGCGGCACGAGTCCCGGCGCATCGACAACCAGCTCCGCGGCCGAGCCGGTCGCCAGGGCGACCCGGGCTCGAGCCAGTTCTACTTGTCGCTCGAGGACGACCTCATGCGCATCTTCGCCGGCGACCGGGTGAAGAACCTCATGGACCGCATGGGGATGCCCGACGACGAGCCCATCGAGCACCCGTGGGTGACGAAGAGCATCGAGAACGCGCAGCGTAAGGTCGAGGAGCGCAACTTCGACGTCCGGAAGAACCTCCTCGAGTACGACGACGTGATGAACGCGCAGCGAAAGACGGTCTACTCGCTGCGCCAGGCGCTCCTCGTCGGTCGGTACACGCCCGAGGAGTTGGATGAGCTCGGGAAGCCCACCGGCGAGCCGCGGGAGGTCGCCGTCGCGGAGGACATCCGCGACGCCGTCGAGCCGCTGGTGTCGCAGCTCGTCTACCTGTTCGCCGACAATCCGGAGGCGCTCACGGACGAGCAGTTCCGTCCCCGCAAGCCCCGACGTGGAGATTTCGAGGGCGTCTCCGCCCTTGTCGATCTCGAGTCGCTGCGGCACGAGGCGTACCAGGCGTGGGGCGTGAAGCTCGACCTCGCCGAGCGTCGCGAGCGGACTCCCGTGGAGCTGCACGACGAGCTCGTCGCGCTCGTGCTCCGGGGGCTCTCAGAGCAGCGCGAGCGACTGCTCGACCTGTGCGACAAGGTGGCGAGCGCCATCGTCGAGGAGAGTTGTCCCGCCAACAAGCAGCCCGAGGACTGGGACTACGCGGGGATCCGCGCGGCGTTCCGCGAGACGTTCCGCGTCCCGCTCCAGGCGCCCATCGAGGAGCTGGGGGACGCCGAGCGCATCGTCCGCGACGTGTACGCCGAGGCGGATGCGGCGTATCGCGCGCGCGAGGAGGCGCTCGGCATCGATCAGGCGCTGCGCGTGTTCCGCTTCGAGTACCTCCAGGCCCTCGATCAGGCGTGGGTGGACCACCTCTCGAACATGGAACACCTGCGCGACGGCATCGGCCTGCGCGGCTACGGCCAGCGCGACCCGAAGAACGAGTACAAGAAGGAGAGCTACGATCTCTTCGTCAACATGATGGCGAAGGTCAGTGCCTCGACGCTCGAGCAGCTCTTCGCCTTCGGCGCGAACGACATCGAGAGCCTGGAGGCGGAGGCCGAGGAGCAGGCGCGCCTGCTCCTCGAGCAGGCGGTCGCGCGCCACCCGGCCGAGCCGGAGCTGGCGGAGCTTGAGGACGAGAGCCAGGTCCGCGCCCATGTCGTCGACGAGGCCGAGGTGCTCGCGGCCGCGCGCCGGGAGCCGGTGCGAGCCGAGCCCAAGGTGGGACGCAACGACGTCTGTCCCTGCGGCTCGGGGAAGAAGTTCAAGAAGTGCCACGGCGCGGCGCTCGAGGACGACTCCTCGGAGGACGAGTCCTCCGAGGACGAGCAGCGCGCGTCCTGAGGTCGACGCCTCAGACGTCGATGGTCACGCTGACCAGGCGGCGGAAGTCGAAGTACGGGCGGCTCACCGCGTAGAGCACCAGCTCCTTCAACCGCTCCTGGTTCGGCACGGCGCTGGAGTCCTCGGCGGAGGCGCGGATGATCTCGACCGCGGTCTCGAGGTCGTGCGCGATGACGAACCCCGCACGATCCGCGGTGAGGTCCACACCCGCGACCCATCGCTTGAGGTCGAGCGACCCGCCCGACTGCAGGAGCTTCGGGACGATGCGCGCGAGCTGATCCCGGCCTTGTCCCGAGAGGTGCGCCTCGAGCGCGCGCGTCGCCTCGCCGACCGGCCCTTCCATCTCCGCCGCGACGGGGAACTGAGGGACGATGAGCTTGATCGCAGCGAACAGCCACGCCTTGAGCCCCGTCCCGGTGGGGACGAGGTGGCGCACGTACATGCCGGGCCGGAAGTACGTCAGGTGCCGGGCGGCGATGAACGCCGCAGCCTGGGACGGAACGTCGGTCGAGAAGGCCGCCATCCCGAGCACGATCGACGGCGAGTGCGCGTGAAGGAACGAGAGGCCGCCCGGATCGTTGGTGTTCTGGAACGTGGGCGGCGGGGTCATGCCGAGCACGCCCGCCGCGTAGTGGAGCGTCTGGCTGATCGGGTACGGGTGCTGCGCGAGGTCGATCTGGTACCGGGAGTCGTAGCCGAGCTGCTCGAAGCTCTGCCCGCGCGCCAAGATCACAGCGGGCTCGATCAACGCGAAGATGCCGGTGAGCAGCGGATCGGCGTCCGGGTGGAGGAGCAACGTGACCCAGTCCTCATCGTTCAGCGCTGCCTGGGCGGGCGCGGCCGTCTCGGCGCGCATCCTTCGGAAGAAGCGCTCCTCGTCCGGCTCCGCGAGGTTCAGCACATAGAGCGCCTGACACACGCACCACGCCGGATCCGCCTGCTTCACCTCAGTGAAGAGCTTGCGGAGGAGCTTGTAGACCTCGGCGCGGTGCGGGTTCTGCCGCAGGAGCACCGCCTGGGCCGAGACGGCCTTGTCCAGGTACTTGTGCGGATCGGAGGCGTAGAGCCCCGCCAGGTGCTCGGCGCGCTGCCGGTTCTCCGGGTCGAACGTCTGCGCGGCCTCGTACGCGTCGACGGCGCGATCGACCAGGCCGAGGTGCTTCTCGAACAGCTCGCCGAGCTCGGTGAACGTCTGAAGCATCCGCGGCTTGTCGTTGGCGGAGCTGGCGAGCTCGAGGCGCTTCTCGAGCAGGCGCTGTTGGTCGACGCGGCGCCCGGCGCCGGCGACCAGCGCGATCGCCTCGTCGAGCGCCCGATCCATCGTGGGGTCGAGCTCCAGCACCTGGCCGTAGAACTCGAGCGCCCGGTCCACGTCCTCGAGCTGCTTGGCCGCGAGGCCCGCGGCGGTGTGAAGGTACTTCGCCTTCTGCTTCTTGTCCTCGACGAAGCCAGCGAGCTTCACGACGACATCGATCAGCTTGCCCCAGTCCTTCTCCTCGCTGTAGAGCTGCATCAGCTTCGTGAGGAGGCGGCGGTCGTCCGGGCGATCCTCCAGCGCGGCGACGTAGCTCTTCGCCGCGCGGGTGCGATCGCCGAGCTTCGCGCTCGCGATGTCGCCGATCTCGATGAGGAGTTGGAGGCGCTGGTCAGGCCCCGCCAGATCGAGGTGGAGCGTCTTCGTCTTGATCGTGCGCTCCCAGTCCTCTTTCGCCTCGAAGACGGCGGCGAGCGACACCAGCGGATCGGTCGCGCCTGGATCCTGCTCGATCGAGTCCTCGAGCGGCGGGATGGCGGCATCGAGCTCGCCCGCCCGGCGGAGCGCTTCGCCCATGCGGTAGAGTGAGGTGGCGCGCTCGGAGCCCTTCATCGACTCCCCGAAGCGATCGAAGAGATCGCGGAAGAGCTCGACAGCGCGCTTCGGCGCTCCGTGCTCGAACGTCACCTGGGCCACGCGCAGCAGGGCGGCCGCGTCGTCGGGCGCTACGCGGAGCAACGTGTCCATCGCGGTGAGCGCCTTCTCGGTCGAGCCCGTGGCGGCGAGCGCGTCGACGTACCGGATGAGCAGGCGCGTGGCGCGCGCTTTGTCGAGGCTACCGGCCGTGTCAGCGAGCACCTCGTAGTGACGGCTGGCCTCGAGGAAGCGCTTCGCCTCGAAGGCGACGTCGCCGAGGAGCGAGAGCGCATCGGCGTTCGTGGGATCGAAGCCGATGGCGCGCTTCGCCGCGTCCTCCGCGCGCCGATCGTCCTTGAGCCGGTCGCGCGCGAGCGTGGCGATCTCTCCCGCGAGGCGCCCCTTCGCAACGTCGCTCTCGGCGCGCTCGAGCTCGCGCTCCAGGAGCTGGATCGCGGCGTTGATGTCGCCGCGCGCCACGTAGGCGGCTCGGAGCGAGGTCGCGATGCTGGTGTCGGTGGGGTTGGCCTCCAGGGCGCGCTTGAGCCGCTCGATCGCGCCGTCCCGATCGCCTCGCTGCTCGAGGAGCTTGGCCGCGCGCAGCAGCTGCTCTGCCTTCGCCTCGGGCGTCGCGGCCTTCGCGGCCAGCGCCTCAATCGCGGTCAGCGCCGCGTCGGCGTCGCCGGAAGACTCCCGAAGTCGCGCGAGCGCCTCGAGCGCCCCGGGGTGGGCCGGATCGACCTCGAGCACCTGCTCGTAGACGCCGAGAGCGCGCTCCGGAGAGCCGACCTGCTCGACCAGCACCCGCGCCTTGGCGAGCAGAAGCTCGACGCGGCGTGCCCCCTCGGTCACCAGCTTGAGGTGGCGGTCGTACAGACCGACGACATCCTCCCAGCGGTCGAGCGCGCGATAGTGCCGGGTGAGCGCCATGAGCGCACCCTCGTGGGCCGGGTCGATGGTCAGCACGGACTCCCACGAACTCGCCGCCTTCCCGTGGTCGAGGAACTCCTCGTCGTGGATGCCGGCGACGCGCTCCCAGAGCGCGATCTTCTGCCGTGGGGTCGCGGCGACCGCGATCTGCTGCTCCAGGTTCGCGAGCAGATCTTGGAACCGGCCCGCCTTGCTGTACAGACGATCGAGGCCTCGCAGAGCGTCGAGGTTCCGCTGGTCCTCGCCGAGCACTGCGCCGTAGCGGTGGATCGCCTCGGCGTCGTTGCCGAGACGGACCTCGTGGAGCTCGCCGATCTTCACGACCGTAGCCAGCCGCTCCTCGCCCCGCTGAGACTCGGCGCGCCGCTCGAGCAGCTTGACGATGCCCGCCCAGTCCTGCTGCCGCTCGTAGATCCGGGCCAGCGCCTCGCTCGCCTTCGGGTGGCCGGCGTCGTCGCCGAGCACGTCCTCGTAGAGCTTGCGGGCGCCGCCCACGTCGTTCAGCTGCACCTCGAGGATCTCCGCGGCCTCCGTGCGGTAGTCACGCGCGCGAGCGGGTGTCGCTGCGGCGTCGGCGCGCCGGGTGAGGACCATGCCGAGCTCCGGCCACTGCTGGGCTCGCCGGTAGATCGCGGCCATCCCCTCCAGCGCGGCGTCGTTGGCCGGATCGCTCGTCAGGATGGCCTGGAAGCAGGGCAGCGCCAGATCCGGGCGCTGGACCTTGGAGTCGTACCAGCGCCCGACCCGCACCAAGATGAGGTTCTTGCTCTCGGGCGGCAGCTCGTCGGCCGCCAGCACCTGCGCGCAGTTCTGCAGCGCCTCGGCCCACGCCTCGGGGCGATCCCCCGCGAGCCGCTCGACCTCGTCCGCGTGGCTCGCCTGGTGGGAGTCCTCGCAGAACGCCTGCACGAAGGCCACGATGGCCTGGTCCCGGTCGTCGAGCTCGGTCGCGTACAAGCGACCGATCTCCGCCAGCGCACGCGCGCGCTCCGTGCGCGTCGAGGCGTTCTCGCTCTTCGCGAGGAGCATCTCGACCAGCTCCTCGTACTTGCCGAGCGCGCGGCGCGCGTCCTCGAGCGCGGTCGTCGCGATGTCGTCCGACGGATCGAGCTCGACGATCCACTGGTACGTCTGCTCCGCGCGGGCCATGTCCTTGGCTTGGTGCTCCCAGATCCGCGCGGCGCGGAACCACAGGCTCTTCTTCGCCTCGCGCTTCTTCGGGTCGTCCCCGGCCTCGAGGCCCTCCGCGGCCATCGTGAACGCCTCCGCGACCTTCGCGGGATCGCCGCCCTCCTCGACCGCGGCCTCGAGCGCGACCCCGGCCTCGTCGCTCTCCGCGTCTGCGACCAGCGCGTCGATGCGGGACTCGAGCTCCGCGTCGTCGATCTTCTTCCCGGCGGCGGCCTGCGCCGTGCGGCCGAGGCCCTCCAGCGCCTCGAGGACGGTGTCGGCGCTGCGGGGACGCTTCTCCGGATCTTTCTCCAGCAGGCCGAGGACGAAGTCGTCGACCTCCTTCGCGATCCAACCTCGCGGCGCGAGCGTGCTCGGCGGCGGCGGGACGCGGTTCAGGTGCGCCGCCCCGATCTCCGACGCGGTCGACACGTCCCCGAAGAGCGGCTTGCCGGTGAGCACCTCGTACAGCACGGCGCCAAACGAGTACACGTCGCTGCGCGGCTCACTCGCGAGGCCGCGGATCATCTCGGGCGCCACGGTGCGTGGCGAGCCGACGGTCGAGAACAGCTCGACCTGACCCACGCGCGCTCGGGCGCGGAGCCGATCCGACCCGGCGTCGAGGAGCACCACCTGCTGCGAGCCGTCCGCTCGCCGGAAGACGAGGACGTTGTCCAACCGGAGATCGCCGTGCGAGAGGCGCCGCTCGTGGATCCGGGCGAGCGGCTCCAGGAGCGCCTTGAGCAGCGGCTTCGCCTCGTTCAGGTGCATCGGGCCGGTGCGGGCGATCCGCGCGGCGAGCGGCTGGCCGTCGAAGAGTTCGTGGGCGACGAACCAGCGGCCGGCCGTCTCGCCCGCCACCACGCCCCGCGGCAGTCCGGCGTGGTCGATCCCGCCGACGAGCCGGCTCACCGTCATGAAGCGCTGCAGCCCGCGCCGATCCCGGGTCGCCTCGCGACGGAGCACCTTGAGGCGGTGATCGGCGCCACCGTGGCGCGCCACGTACACGGCGCCGAGCCGGCCTTCGCCCAGCTTGCGCGTCACGACGTACTCGCCGAAGCTCGTGCCCGCCGCGAGTTCCTCGTCCAGCGTCACGCCGTTCACCCGGAGCTGGGTGATCTTCGGGTTCGCCGTCGGGTGGAGCGCCAGGACCACGTCGCAGAGGGCTTCGATCGAGTCGGCCTCCAGACAGTGGTCGACCAGCGCGCGGACGAACGATCCCTTCGCCGAGGTACCGCCGATCCGCTCGGGGTCGAAGCCGAGCAGATCGCGGGTCGTCGCCGTCAGCTCGTCGAGGCCGAAGAGCCGCTCGAGCTCCGCGCGCAGGATGTCCAGCTCCATGGTCGCTCCTTCCAGGCCCGCGGCACGCCATGGGGGCGGCGCGCGGGGGCCGGCATCATAGCGAGGCGAGGCCGCATACAAGCCGGATTTCGCGTCTTCCAGCGGGGCCCGGGCGCGCCCCGGCACGAAATCTGGACCCGGTGCCCGGCGGCGCGGTAACGGTGCATGTCATGTTCGACCGGACCCTGATCGGCGAGCGGCTGCTCCCCGTCGCGATCCTCGCGCTCGCGGTGGTGTCCGTCCCCGTCATGGTGCTCTCCGAGGACGGGCTCGCCCGCCTCGAGACGCTCCGCGCCGAGAAGGCCCGCGCAGACGAAGAGGCCTCGAGGCTGGCGGAGCGTATTCACCGACTCCGGTCCGACGTGCAGCGAGTCAAGAACGATCCGTCAGCAGTGGAGCGAGTCGCCCGGGACCAGCTCGGGCTCGTGCGCCGGACGGAGATCGTCTACCAGTTCGGCCGCTGATTCGCGCGGCGGCGCCTCGAGCTGCACGTCGCTCCGGCGACGCCCGAGAGGCCCCGCGCGAGGATCCGCCCGCCTCCGCGCGTCGCCGCCCGCCCGCCACGCACGGCCAGCGTCATGAGTCCCCGCGCGGCCGACTCGAAATAAAAACAGCGGCCCGGGGGGAGGGGGGGGGGCACCCCGGGCCGCTGCGAGGTCGGACACGGCGTGAACGTCGCCGCTGCACGAATACTAGCAATCAGTGTGCCACAGTCAATTCATGCAAATTCAGCTACTTGGCCAGCATATCGCCGATGCGATCTTGCGAAAGTGAAATATAGCCTACCGTTTCAGCAAGGTTTCGGCGCTGCGTGGGGGGCGAGCGGCAGCCGCATGGGGCCCGACGCGCTGCGGCCCGGCCCGGCTGGCGGCCACTCGAGGAGCCCGGCCGAGACGGGCCCCGGGAGCGTCGGCTGCAGCGTGCGCTCGAGGAGCTGGAAGTCGAGCTCCGCGTCCAGCTCGAGCGGCTCGCTGCGCTCCGGGCCGCGCCGAGCGAACCACGCGCGCGCGGCGTTCACGTTCCGGATCAGGATCGCGTGCTGTGGGTCTTTCCGCGCCGCTCGCAGGAGCCACGCCTGCATGCCCTCCACGTCACCCTCGGCGAGCGCGACGCACGCGAGCGTGTTGAAGACGAGGCCAGGGAGCGGATGCCCGAGCTCGAGCGCGCGCCCCGCGTGCCCGCGGGCTCGGGCGAGCTCCCCCTCGCGGAAGCACGCGACGGCGAGGTCCAGGTGCGCGGGAGGGTGATCTCCCAGCCGCGCGAGCACCTCGCCGCACTCGGCCGCGCCCGGGCGGTGCATCGTCCGCACGCCCTTGTGAGCGGCGAACCACTCGTCGAGCTCGCGGGTCAGCTCGGGCGGCGCGTCGAAAGGGACCTTGAGCTCCTGGAAGGAGCCCTGGAACCACACCTCGCGGTCGAGCCAGCCTGCGGCCTCGGCCGCCTCCGCGTCGAGGGTCCCTGGATACACCGAGAGGCAGGAGAAGACGTACTGGCTCGGCCGCGCGCGCTCGAGGAACGCCAGCGACTCGCGGAAGGTCTCCCGTGTCTCGCCGCGGTTGCCGAGCATCATGTAGAAGCGGGTCCGCAGGCCGTACCGGCGAGCCAGCGCGGCCGCGTCCTCGATCTGTGCGACCGAGATCCTCTTGTCGATGTTGCGCAAGATGCTCTCGGCGCCCGACTCCACGCCCAGGCTCAGGCGCTCGCAACCGGCGAGGCGCATCTCCCGCACCAGCTCCTCGGTCAGCACGTCGACGCGCGTGTCGCAGCTCCAGGCGAAGCGCAGGCCGCGCTCGCGGATCCCCTGGCAAATCGCCAGCGCGCGCCGCCGGTTCGCCGTGAAGGTGTCGTCCTTGACGAGGAGGACGCGGACCGGCACGCGCTCGAGCGCCGCGGCTAGATCGTCCAGCACTCGCGGGACGCTGCGGCCGCGGAAGCCGCGGCCCCAGGTCGTCTCTGCGCCACAGAAGGTGCACTGCCAGGGACAGCCTCGCGACGTCATCACGATGTGGGTCGCGAACCGGTCGTGCGGCGAGGCGAGCGTGTCCAGGTCCGCGATCGACGGGCGCTCCGGCGCGAGCACCGGCACGCCTACGTCACGGTACGCGGTGCCCGCGATCCCCGCGTGCCCTTCGCCGCGCTCGAGCCTCGCGAGCAGCTCGAGGAACGTCTCCTCGCTCTCGCCGATGCACACCGTATCGATGGCGGGATGGTGCGCCAGGAGCTCGCGGGCGAGCGGCGACGCGTGCGGCCCGCCGACCACGACGTGGGTGTCTGCCCGCGCCGCCTTGACCGCCTGCGCGACGTAGCCGACCCCGCGTCGGTTCGCTGTCCAGCAGCTCAGCCCCACCACGTCCGCGACCAGCGATCCGAGGATGCGCTCGACCTCCGGCCACTGCGACGCCGAGAGGTTCAGGACCACGACGCTGTGTCCGGCGCGCTCCGCCTGTGCGGCGAGGGAGAGGAGCCCGTACGGGACCTGGTGGAAGTCCGCGTCCAGATCGCCCTCACTCCATCCGTCGGGCGGGCCGGACCCCGGAGGCACAGACGGCCCGCCCGGCGCTTCGAGCTTCCACGGCGGCGGGTAGAGCAGCGCCACGCGCATCGCGATCGGCGCGAGGCTAGCAGCTTCGTGTGCGGGTGTCGGCAGCGCGACCGCACCCGCCCGCCCATGGCCCGCGCCGCGCGCCCCGGGTAGGATCTCTCGTGTGGCCGACTACCGACACCGCCAGCTCGGCTGGGTGATCCTCGGGTCGCTCGGGGGGGCGGCCGTGGCCCTCTCGGTGCCGCTCGCGCTGGCGGGGTACGGGGCGATCGCCAGCGCGGTCGGGTCGTTGCTCGCGGTCACGGCCGCGCTCTTCGCGTCGCTCACCGTCACGGTGGACGACCGGGAGCTCAGGTTCTGGTTCGGCCCCGGCCTCATCGGAAAGACGCTCCCGCTCGCGCTGATCCGCAGCTGGCGGCCCGTGGAGAGCTCGTGGCTCCTCGGCTGGGGAGTGCGCATCTACCGGCGAGGCGTGCTCTACAACGTCTCCGGGCTGCGCGCGGTCGAGATCGTCTTGCGGGACGGCACCGAGCTCCGGATCGGCACCGACGAGCCCGAGGCGCTGGCGGCGGCGCTCCGCGCTCGCCTGGGGGACCCACCGCCGCCCACACAGGCCGAGATCGAGCTCACCGCGGGGCGCGCTCGACGCTGGCTCACGCTGGTGATCGCGCTCGCGCTCGTCTCCGCTCTCGGCGTCGGCGGCCTCTTGTTCGGCGAGTCGCGTCCCCCGGTCGCGGAGGTCGACCAGGCGGGGCTCCACGTGTCCAGCCTCGTGTACTCGGCGCACGTGCGTCCTGAGGAGGTGGTGCGCGTCGAGCTGGTCGATCGGTTGCCCCCGATCGAGCTGCGCACGAACGGCACCGCGCTCGGCGCCCGGCTCCGCGGTCATTTCCGGCTGCGGGAGTGGGGCGACGGCAAGCTCTTCCTCGACGCCGATCGCCCGCCGTTCCTCTTCGTCCAGACTCGCGACGGCTACGTCGTCTACGGGGCGAGCGAGCCGAACGAGACCCGGCGCGTCGAGCAGGAGCTCCGCGCGCGGCTGGGGCGGTGAGGCGAGCCAGGGCTCGCTACGCCCCGGCGGACCTCGGCCGGAACGCCGGCACGACCTCGGGGCGGGTCTCGATTCGGGGACCGCCGACCAGCTCGAGGCAGTACGGGATCGCGCTGAAGATCCCGATCTCCAGCCATTCACCGGCCGGGCCGCGCGCGCCCTCGAGCGTCTCTCGGATCGCCTTCGGCTGGCCCGGGAGGTTGACGATCAGCGTCCGCCCGCGGAGCGCCCCCACCTGGCGGGACAAGATCGCCGTCGGGACGAACCGCAGCCCGATCTGTCGCATTCGCTCGCCGAACCCGTCCATCACGCGATCGGCGACGGCGAGGGTGGCGTCCGGCGTCACGTCACGCGGCGCGGGGCCCGTCCCCCCGGTGGTGAGCACCAGGTCGCAGCCCTCGCTGTCCGCGAGCGCGATGAGCGTGGCCTCGACGAGCGCACGCTCATCCGGGATCACCCGCTCCACCAGCTCCAAGGGGCTGGCGACGGCGCGGACCAGCCACTCGCGGAGCGCGGGGATCCCGGCGTCCTCATACTCGCCTCGCGACGCGCGGTCGCTCACCGAGACGAGGCCGATCCGGGCGGCCTGGAGCGGAGGGGTCGGGGTCATCGCGGCGCGCCGCGCAGCTTAGCCGCCGGCCGGCGGCGCCGCACGGGTCGTTCGAGCGACGGCCCGGTTGCCGCCGGGCCCCCGGCGTGGTGTCGTGCGGCGTGCAGTCGCGGTACCGGCTCGAGGGTGGGAGGTCGTGCATCGACCTCCACCTCCAGAACGCGTCCCAGCTCTTCGACGGCAGGGATCCTGCGCCGTTCCGCGAGCGCGACCTAGATGACGATGCGGTCGAGTACCTGCTCGGCGCCGCCGACGATCTCGGCGCCCACCGGCCGTTCAAGGTCGTCGTGTGGGTGGCGGAGCCCACCCCCGGGCTCGGCCCGGCGACGCTCGAGGCGGCGATGAGGGCGCACTTCGACTACGAGCTCACGCGACTCGGCCGCACCGTCCGGCAGCACACGCGGCGCGCCGAGCTCGCGCTCCTCCTCGGTGTCGGCGTGTTGGTCGCGTTCCTGTCTCTCGCCGAGCTCACGCAGGCGCTCCCGGTGGGGGCAGCTCGGCAGATCCTGCGCGAGGGACTCGTCATCTTCGGTTGGGTCGCGATGTGGCGCCCCCTCGAGCTGATCCTCTACGACTGGTGGCCGCTCGTGGCGCAGCGTCGCCGGCTCCAGCGGTTGCGCGACGCCGAGATCACCGTCCTCGAGGGGCCGCCCCCGGCGGTCTGAGCGCGACGCTGCGGCGCGCGCCGCGATCCGCCGGGTGGGCGGCGCCGGCGCGAGCTACCGCAGCCCCTCCCCGCCGACGTACTCGTCCTCCCAGTCCTCGCCGTCGAACGGCCAGTACTCCTCGTCGTCCCGCAGGTATCGCTCCGCGTCCAACGAGTCGACCAGCGACTGTGGCAGCAGGCCCTGGGCGAGCGCCTCCACCTCGAGCTCGAGGGAGCGCTTCTTGCCCAACACCACCTCGATCTTCCCGAGGCGCGCCCGCGCGAGGAGACGGGTCAGGCGGCGATCGAGCCGCACGAGCGCGTCCCGGGCCAGCGCGGCCTGTTGAGCGACCGCCTCCTCGCGGATCCGCTCGGCGGCCGCGTAGAGGCGCGTGGCGAGCGCGCGATCCTTGCGGACGAGCTCCGCCAGCTCGTCGCCGCTGCTCCCGGTGGCTCCGGCGGGCGCGAGGCTCGTGCGCGCCGCGCGCACCCGCACCTCGAGCTCGTCGAGCTGGCGCTCGAGCTCGGCGAGGTCCTTGCCGCCCCGCGCCTTCTTCCCCGCGCGTTCGGCCTCGCGCAGGAGACGGCGCACCTCGGCGAGCTGCGCTTCCATCCGCTCCACGCGCTCCGTTGCGCCGGCGTCGGCCGACGACGACTGCGGGCGCAGCTCCCTCGGTGCCGCGAGGCGTCGAGTGACCTCGTCCAGCTCGGCGATCGCGCCGAGGAGCCCGCGCGCCTGGTGCTCGAGCCGAGCCACGCGCTCGGACGCGCGCGCGTACCCGGCGTCCACGCGGAGCAGGACCGCGAGGGTCCGCGCGACCTCGGCGTCCAGCCCGAGCCCGGCAGCGCTCGGATCCGCCGACGTGCGCACCGCCTCCGCGAGGCGGACGACGGCGGTGCGGTCCTTGGCGATGCGCCGCGCGGCGTCGCGGATCGGCGTGTACTTGCGCAAGAACGTCGCGAGCTTCCGCTCCGCCTGCGGGAACTGGCACGTCGCGAGGTCGAGGAAGGCGTCGAGCACCCAGGCCTCGTCCTGGTAGGGATGGTGCCCTCGGTGTGCGCGGAGCTCGTCCATCAGCTCGCGCGCCCCGGCGTAGTCCTTCTTCTCGTAGCGAGTCGTGGCGGACTCGTACAGCGCCTCCGGGAGGTGCTCCGAGTCGGCCGGGACCGTGTAGTAGTAGTAACGAGCGTCGTCGTGGCGGAGCTGCTCGTGCGCGACGCGCCCGAGCGCCAACCGCGCCAGGTCGCGGACACGGAAGAACTCGCCGTGACCGAACAGCGGCGCCTCGCGCGGTGTCTGCTTGGGATCGGCGATCTTGCAGAACTGTCGCTCGCCGGCCCGGAGCCGGCCGCGCTGGACCTCGAGCAGGCCCGCCAGGTACGTCGCCTGTGCCCAGAAGCGCGAGCGCGGCGTCACCTTGGCGTACTCCGCGAGGGCGGCGGCGGGGCGGCCGGCCTGTTCGAGCCACCGGCCGCGGAGATACGCTACGTCACCGCGGACCTCCGCTGGCGCGCTCGGGGGCACGGCCGCCAGATCTCCGAGGAACGGCGCCGCGTCGTCGGAGTCGAGCCCGAAGTCGACCAGGCTTCGCGCTGCGCGGCGCGCCCAGGTGTCGTCGGGTCGACCGCGGAGCAGGCGGCCCAAGTAGCCGCGCGCCGGCTCGTGCGCGCCCGCCCGGCCCAGCGCGTCGCCGAGCCAGAACACCATGGCGCGTCCCTCCTCCGAGCGCGCGAAGGCGTCGAAGCGAGGCGACTCCACCACGTAGACCAGATCGCCGATCGCTTCATCCCGGCGCCCCGCGGCGAGCTTGCGCTCGATGGCCGCGAGCTCATCGCGGAGCCGCGCGCGCGAGAGCGCCGCGATGGGCGCGAGCTTGCGACGCCCGAGCGCGGCGTAGTAGGCGCGCACGGCGGCGGAGCGGGTATCCGGGCCCGCGGCTGCGCGTGGGGCGTCCCCGCTGGGCGCCGCGGGGACCGGTGCGGGGGGCGGCGTCGCCCCCGAGGGCTGCGGGGGGGGCGCCTCCGCAGGTGGCGCGGTCTCCGTTGGCGGCGCTGCCGCGGGCGCGGTGGAGGCGGCCGCTCCCGCGGGGGCGCCGTAGGGGTTGTCGGAGGGCGGCGGCCGCTGACGCCCACCCCGCTGGGCGAGCGCCGGGGCTGCGAGCGCGAGGACGGCGACGAGCGCGCCGAGGCGGCGCGTCGGCGCGTGACCGCGGGGCGGCTCCGAGGATCTCCGGGGAGGGGAGGCGCGCATCCGGGCTCCGTCACTCCGCGGCGACGCGCGCTCGGAGCCGCACGCGCAGGTCGTACTCGCCGTCCTGGTCCTCCGGGAACGACTCCGCCATGTCCGAGTCGTCCTCGACGCGCAGCAGCGCCTCGACCCGCTTGCCCTCGGGCACCACGACGGAGAAGCGGGTCGTCTGCTGCGTGACCCACTGCTTGCCGCGGGCGTCGTTGCGCTCGATCTCGATGCCGAGGACGTGGTGGCCCGGGGCGACCGCGTGCTCGTACACCGTCTTCTCGTCCTCGGCGACGAAGCGCTCCGGGGCCTGGAAGACGACGCCGTCGTCGAGCGTGACTCGGAGCGCGCGTGTGCGAGCGTCGTCGCCCTCGACCTGCACCACGACCCGAAGCCGACTCGCGAAGAGCGTCGTCGTCAAGGCGGCGACGCGACCGCGCAGCGCGGTGATCTCGCCCATCAGCTTCTCGTAGTTGACCGGCGGGGCGTGGGGGCCCGCGTCGGGGAGCTCCTCCGGCGCTGGGTCGAGTGGCGACGGCTGGGTCTTCGGCCGCGAGGTCGCGGGCGGTGGCGCGTCGCCGAGCTCCGGGCTCGGGCGCGGCTCGCGCGGGGTCGCCGATTCGGTCGGCGCCGGCGGCTCCGCGCTCGCGGACGCCGGCGCGGGGGCTGCGCTCGCGGACGCCGCCGTGTCTGCGGCCTTGGGCTTCGATCCGCGCTTCGGCTGAGCGAGCGCGGCGATCGCGAGGGTGGCGAGGCCGATGGAGGCGAGGAGCGAGAGGCGGCGCGCGCGCATGGCGGGCCCAGGGTAACATGGCGCGACGGGTGGAGCGCCGGCGGCGTGTCGGCGCTATCGGCGCGCGGGAGGGCTGGAGAGCCGTCCGCTCGGGCGCCCGGCGCGGACCCGGCCCGGCGGCTCACGGCGGGCCGCCGCCCCGCTGGGGTCGGGCGGACGCGCCCCGGCCCTCGCGCTCAGAGGCCCAGCTTCACGCCGCCCGCGGCGCTCTTGCACGACGCTTGCAAGAACCCCACCTCGCGCAGGCGCTGCCCGTGCTTGCCGAGGAGCTGGTCCTCGATCCATCCGCGAGTGCACGCCTCACCTTCGAACTCCAGCGTGGCGGAGTCGACGCCGCCCGCGCGGACGACCGCGATCTTGGTGCCCTTCGCCAGCAGCCTGCGGTGCCACTCCGTCACGAGCGCGGCGCGAGCTGCGCGCTGGAGCGCGCGCCGCTCGTCGTCGTCCGCGGCCGCGGCGAGCAACGTCGTCCCCAGGCTCAGGTCGCAGTCGTCTCCGAGCCAGCACGTGGTCCGTGCCTCGGCGAGGCGATCGGCGGCCGACAGGGCGCGGTAGCGCGTCGCGCGGGCCGCCGACGCGGCGGCGCTCGCGGAGGCCGCCGCGCTCGCCGCCGGCTCCGTCGGGGTGCCGCGGCAGCTCGCGGTGAGAGCGATGATCGCGGCGGTGCTCGCGAGGACGGAGGCCCCGCCGGGTGTCTGCGACCAGCTCACGGCCACACGATAGCGCAGCGCGGGGCGCCCTGCGCCGGGCCGTGGTACGCGCCTGCCATGAGCGACAGCGTCCACATTCTGCTCGATCGGCTGGACCTCGAGACGCTCGACTCCAACCTTTTCCGGGGTCACTCCCCGCAGGACGGGCGCCCGAGGGTGTACGGGGGCCAGGTCGTCGGGCAGGCGCTCGTCGCGGCGTGCCGTACCGTCCAGGGGCGCCTCGCGCACTCGCTGCACGCCTACTTCCTCCGGCCCGGGGATCCGTCTCGTCCCATCCTGTACGAGGTGGACCGCATCCGCGATGGCCGCAGCTTCACGACTCGCCGGGTGGTGGCGATCCAGAAGGGCGAGGCGATCTTCAGCATGAGCGCGTCCTTCCACGCGGAGGAGCGCGGGCTCGAGCACCAGCTGCCCGCGCCGGAGGCGGCGCCTCCCGAGTCCGTCCCGAGCAACTCGGAGCGGATCGACGAGGCGCTCGCCGCCACCGGGAACCCGCTCTTCGAGTTCCTGAAGGCGCTGGAGCGCCCCATCGAGCAGCGCGACCTCGACGCCGTCGACCCCACGCGCCCACGGAAGCACCAGGCGCCGCACCGCGTCTGGTTCCGAGCCGGCGGTGCGCTCCCCGACGACCCGCTCATCCACCAGTGCGTGCTGGCGTACGCCTCCGATCTCTCGCTGCTCGACTCCTGCATCCTCTGGCACGGCGTGACCTGGCTCGATCCGCGGCTGATGGCGGCGAGCCTCGACCACGCGATCTGGTTCCATCGCCCGTTTCGCGCGGACGAGTGGCTGCTCTACGTGTGCGAGAGCCCGAGCTCGGCGAGCGGGCGCGGGATGAACCACGGGCGCATCTTCAGGGCGGACGGCACGCTCGTGGCGTCGGTCGCGCAGGAGGCGCTCATGCGCATGACCGACCCGCTCGCGATCTGACGGAGCGGTTACCGCGCGGCGCCCTGCCGCGCTACCGCCTCGGCCGCGGCGCGCGCAGCGTGCTCGTCGCCGAGATAGCGGCGCTCCACCGGGCGGAGCGAGCTGTCCAGGCGGTACAGGCGGGGGATGCCCGTCGGGATGTTCAGCTCGACGATGGCGTCGTCGTCGATCGACTCGAGGTGCTTCACGAGCGCGCGCAGGCTGTTGCCGTGAGCGGCCACGAGGACCGTCTCCCCGCGCCGGAGCGCTGGCGCGAGGTGGCTCTCCCAATACGGCACCATCCGCGCGACGGTGTCCCGCAGCGACTCGCTCGCGGGCACCTCGTCCGCACGCAGCGAGGCGTAGCGACGATCGTGGCTCGGGTGGCCCGGCGCGTCCGCCGGCAGCGGCGGGGGCGGAACGTCGTAGCTCCGGCGCCAGAGCTTCACCTGAGCCTCGCCGTGGCGTGCCGCCGTCTCCGCCTTGTCGAGACCCTGCAGCGCGCCGTACATGCGCTCGTTCAACCGCCAGGACTTCTCCACCGGGATCCAGAGCTCGTCGAGCTCCGAAAGCGTGAGGTGGAGCGTCTCGATCGCGCGCCGGAGGAGGGAGGTGAAAGCACGATCGAAGGCGAGGCCCTCGGCCCGCAGGAGGCGGCCGGCCGCGCGGGCCTCCTCCACGCCGCGCTCGCTGAGCGGGACGTCCACCCAGCCGGTGAAGCGGTTCTCGCGGTTCCACTGGCTCTCGCCGTGGCGGAGGAGGACCAACGTGTGTGTCATGACGAGAAGGGGAGGAAGACGCTGAGCCCCCCGAGGAGGCTCACGTCGTTCACGAGCGCGTCGGTGCCGAGCGGGGCTCGCTGGGATCTCACGAGGTCGCGCACGTCGAGGCGGAGCGCGAGCCACTGCGCCAGGTAGAACTTCATCCCGAAGCCGCCGCTGCCCGCGATCCCCGTGCTGCCGGGCACGTCGACCGCGCCGGCGCCGAGCGACAGCTGGAAGTCGAAACGGCCGATGGCGCCGCCCAGCCACCGCACCTTGCCGTACGCGAGCGACCAGACGAGGTGCCCGAGGAAGAGGTTCACCGGCTCGGCGGGCGACTCGGTCAGCCCGACGAGCCCCTGCTGGCGATCGATGACCGACTCGAGGAGCGTGTAGCGCTGCTCGGTGCGGAAGTAGGACGCCTCGAGCCCGAGATCCTCGCTGAAGTGGAACGTGTAGGCGCCGCCATACATCGGCGCGCCGTCGGCCACGTCGGCCGCCCACCAGCCGCCCATCGGGGAGAGCTCGTGGCGGAGCGCCTTCTGGAACTTTCGCTCCACCACACCGCGGTACGCGCGCCGCCCGACGAGCTGCTCGCGGAGCTCCTCGTCGACGCACTGAGCCCTCGCGGGACGCGCGACGAGCGACGAGAGGGCCAGCGCCAAGACGCTAGCGATGGCGAAGGGACGAGCGAGCACGCGGCGCCCGCGACTACCACGGCCCCGCCGCCGCGGCGAGCGGCGGCGGGCGCCAGGCCCCCCGGCCAGGCTACCGGGCAGGCCGCAGCCGAGCGTGGAGGACGGTGGCGGCGAAGAGCGCCAGCGCCAGCGCGTTGCCCAGCGTCCCCGCTCGCCGGAGGGACGCGTCCGGCAGCAGATCCCCTGCCGCGCGCAGGAGGAGGCCGCCGTGCAGGGCCGCGAGCGGCGCGTAGTACGTGCCCCGGAACGGCACCTGCACGCGCGCGACGGCCGGCAGGATGATCGGCGCGTGCGCGAACACCATCGAGAGGACGTAGCCGATCAACACGCCGTGGAGCGCGAGGTCGTAGGCGGGGCCGCTCGCGTCGCCGCTGCCGCGCAGCGCGACGACCGCGCCCGACGCCAAGAGCCAGGTCGCCGCGGCGAGGACGCCCGCGGCCGAGAAGCGCGGCAGGCCTCGCTGGCGCACGAGCCGCCGCGCGAGATCGAACCGGAGCTGCCAGGCTCCGATCAGCGCGAGCGCCGCCCCGAGCGCCCAGGCGGGGGCCGGGCGCCCGAACGCCAGCGCCAGCGACAGCCCCGCCAGCGCGACGGACACGCTCGCGAGCACCCACGTCGCCCAGCGAGGCGTGGGGGCGAGCCGTGACAGCTCCAGCCGCTCGGCCGCGATCGTGAGGACGAAGAACGCGATCCACGCAGGTGCCACCGCAGACACGGGCTGCCCCACCGCCCACGCGACCGTCCCGCTGGCGAGCGCGGTCGCGCCGAGCAGCATCAGCCAGGTGAACACCGCCGACTGCCGGCGCACGATCGCGGCGTTCACCGCCACCAGCCCGAGCGCCGCGCCGGCCGACACCCACGCCGCGCCCGCGACTCCCGCCAGCATCCCGGCCGCGCCGCTCGCGGCGACGGCCGGCACCCCGAGGCTCCAGCCCGCGCCGAGCGCCACCGCGCGCTCGAGCGAGATTACGGTGAGGAACACCCCGAGCACGAACAGCGGGCCGTGCGCGGGGGCGTGCGCCGCCGCGAGGCCCTCCACGATCCCCAGGCGACCGAGCCCGCCGAGCACCGCGGCAGCGGCGGTCGGCGCGACCGCGAGCAGGAGCGCGCGCCGGACGAAGAGCGAGCCGCCCGCGCTCACCCCGACCAACCCAGGGTCTGCCGTGCCTCGGGGGACATCCGCTCCGGGCTCCAGGGCGGCTCCCACACCAGGTCGACGTGGACGGCGACCACCCCGACCTCGTCCGAGATGCGGTCGCGGGCGTCCTCCACGATCTGATCCCCGAGCGGGCACGCCGGCGTCGTCATGGTGAGCTGCACGGTCACCTCGCCTCCCTGGACCTCGACGCCGTACACGAGGCCGAGATCGACGATGTTGAGCCCGACCTCGGGATCGATGACGTCCCGCAACCTGGCGCGCACGCGCTCCCGCAGGAGGTCGTCCTCGCTCGGTGCGCCGCTGGTCATGCGGGCCTCGTAGCACCGCTCGGGGGACGCGTGGCTCGGGCCCGAGCGTGGGGGAGCGACCGCGGCGCCGGTGCCGGCTCGGACGCGGCCACGGCGAGCGCCGCTACCGGCGACGCACGAGCAGCGCGAGCAGCGCCGGCGCGCCGAGCGCCGCGGTGAGCACGCCGACGGGCAGGTCCCGACCGGGCAGCAGCGTGCGCGCCAGGACGTCGCAGACCACGAGGAACGCCGCGCCGAACGGCAGCGACAGCGGCACGACGACCGCTGGCGCGGCGCTCCCCGAGGCCAGGCGCACGAGATGCGGCACGATCAGCCCCACGAACGCGATGGGGCCGCACCACGCGACGCAGGCGGCCACGCCGAGCGCCCCGGTCCCCACCGCCAGGGCACGCACGCGGGCGACGTGGACGCCCTGGGCGTGCGCGACGTCCGCGCCGGCGACGAGCGAACCGAGCGCGCGGACGAGCAGCAGCGCGGCCCCGCACGACGCCGCGAGGAACGGCGCCGCGCTGAGCACTCCCCGCCAACCGACCTGCGGCAGGCGCCCGAGCGACCACTGTGCGGCGGCGAACAGCGTCTGCGCGTCCGCGCCGTACTCGAGCCCCGTCGAGATCGCGCTCGCGGCGAGCGAGAGCGCGATGCCGGCGAGCAGGACGTCGTCGGTGCGCGCTCGGGGGTGCGCGGCGACCGCCGCGACCGCGCTCCCGATCGCGAGCGCGCCGGCGAAGGCCGCGGCCACGACGACCGGGAGCGCGAGATCCCGCGGGCCGACCACCAACGCGAGCAGCGCGCCGAGCGTCGCGCCCGCCAGCGTGCCGACGGTGCTGGGTGTGGCGAGCGGGTTCGCGAACGTCACCTGGTAGACGGCGCCGACCGTCGCCAGCGTGCCGCCGACCAGCGCGCCGGCCGCGACCCGAGGCGCGCGGAGCTGCCACAGCACGACGTCGCCGAGCTCTCCGGCGGGGAGCCCACCGACGAGCGGCGCGACCGCCACCGCGGCGCCGCACGCGGCCGCCCCGAGCGCGACGCGCGCGACGCGGCTCAACGCGCCTCCTCGTTTGGCGTGACGGCAGGGACGATCACCCGGCGCCCGCCCGCGTCGCGCAGCGCCTCGAACGGGGAGTCGAAGAGCTGCCCGAGCGCGGTCGCGAGGTCGGCGTCGTCGAGCCCGTGCTCGCCTCGCGCGCGGCCGTCGCGCAGACCGAGGAGGCGCGCCCCTCGCCCCGCGAGCGCCCGCGCCGCCAGCGCGGGGTCGTGGGTGACGCACACGACGCCGAGGCCGCCCGCCGCGAGCTCTGCCAGCCACTCGAGGGTGGCGAGCGCGTGTCGCGGGTCCAGGTGGTTGGCCGGCTCGTCGAGCAGCACCAGCGGGGCTCCTTGCGCGAGCGGCAGCGCGAGCGCGACGCGCTGGCGCTCTCCGCCCGAGAGCGAGCCGAGCCTGCGATCCGCCAGCGCCTCGACGCCCAGCCGACCCAGCGCGGCCCGCGCCTCGCGGCGGCTCACCAGCGCGGGCTCGTCGAAGCGGAAGCGCGCAGTCACCGCCAGCTCCAGCGCGGTGAGGGAGTCGTCCGCCTCCAGGCGCTGCGGGAGCCACGCGACCCGACCCGCGCGCGAGCGCGCCGGCAGGTCGAGGACCGGGTCGCCGCAGACGAGCACCTGGCCCCGCGTGGGCCGCACCAGCCCCACGCACGCGCGGAGCAGCGTCGACTTGCCGGCGCCGTTCGGGCCGGCGACGAGCACGATGTCGCCGCCGCGGACGACCAGGCCGACGCCGTCGAGGAGCGCGCGCCCGCCGGCCTCGACCCGCAGCTCGCGGAGCTCGAGGAGGGGGGGGGGCGCGTCGCGGGCCACCGCCGTCACGCGCTCCCCTCGGCCAGCGGCGAGCCCTCGTGCGCTGCGAGGAACTCGGCGACCGCGACGCCGAACCGGTCGGGCGCCTCGAGCATCGGGTAGTGGCCGACGCCGTCGAGCCAGCGCAGGCGCGCGCCCGGGATCTCGGCCGCGAGGGCCTCGGCGATTGCCGCCACCGCCACGGGATCCTCGCGCCCCCAGAGGACGAGCGCCGGCACGTCCAGCCGCTCGAGGGCGCCGATCCAGCGCCGTGCGAAGCGAACCCGCTCGTCGAGGTAGGAGATGACGCGCGGGAGCCGTGCGTGCCCGCCGCGGTGCCGGAGCTGCGCCCACATCGCGTCGAGCTCGCTCGTCGGCGGCGGCGAGGCGAACACGCGGCGGAGCTGCGCGCGGAACGTCTCCGGCCGCGCGAGGCGCGCGAACAGCTCGCCGAGCGGCGAGCGCAGCAGGCGCTGAGAGGGCGTGAGGTGCGCGAGCTCGAGGTGGACGCTGCCGTTCGAGAGGACGAGCGAGGCGAGCTCGAACGGCAGCAGGCCGAGCTCGCGCCGGGCCACGAGCTCGCACGCGACGCTCGTCCCCATGTCGTGCGCTACCAGGTGCACACGGTCGAGCCCGGCCGCGCGCGCGACCAGGATCGCGGTCTCCGCCTGCTCGAGCAGCGAGTACGAGTACTCTGCGGGCTTCTCGCTGAGGCCGTAGCCCGGGAAGTCGAAGAGCACCACGCGCCGCGGCGCCGCAGCGCGCGCGCAGAGGATCGGCAACGCGCGGTGCCAGTCGAACGAGGAGGTCGGGAACCCGTGCAGCACCAGCACGCCCTCGCGCGCGCGGTCCGGCCCTGGCTCCGCCTGTCGGCCTGGCTCCCTCGTGTCGAGGACGAAGATCTCGCGCCCCGCCAGCACGTGAAAGGCGCCGCGGTTGCGCCACGCGAGGACCTCGGCCGAGAACTCCATGCGCGGCACGCTAGCGCGCGCCCGACGCCCGGCGAACCCGCGGGGGCGCGCGGCGTCCGGTGGGCTCGCACCCCAGCGTCCGAGCGCTGCCCGCGCGACCCTCGACGTGCCCCCGCCGACGTGAGAGAACCGGCGCCGATGGACGACGCCCGCCCCGCCTCCGACGGCATCGCGGCGACGGTGTACCGTGACCTGCGGGCGGCGATCCTCGGGGGGCGGCTCAAGCCCGGCGAGCGGCTGCCGGGCGAGCGCGAGCTGGCGCAGAAGTACGCGACCAACCGCAACACCTTGCGTGAGGCGGTGCGCAAGCTCGAGCAGGCGCGCCTGGTCACGGTGCGCCACGGCCAGGGCGTCACGGTCGCCGACTTCCGGCGCAACGGAACGATGGAGCTGCTCCCGCCCTACCTCGAGACGGGGCCGAGCCCCGCGGAGGTGCTGAGCCTCCTCGGCGATCTGCTCCCCGCGCGCCTCATGGTGATCGACTTCCTGGCGCGCCTCGCCGTACGGCGCGCCGATCGCGGCGACATCGAGCGCATCCACGACATCACCGACTTGCTGGTGACCGCCTTCGAGCGGCGGGACGCCGGGGTCATCGCGCGCGGGTTCCATCGCTGGCTCGACGCCATCATCGACGCCACGCACTCGATGGGCGCGCGCTGGATCGCCAACCCCTTCCTCGAGGCGTACCGGGAGATGCTCGATCGCTTCCCCCAGCTCTGGGTGCTCGACGACGCCTTCCCCGACCACCTGCGCGACGTGCTGGTCGGGCTCGAGGCGCGGGACGAGTCCCGAGTGAGCGGCGCCATCCAGCGCTACTACGAGCGGGTAGACGCAGCGTTCGCGACGGCCGTGGAGGCGGCGCTCGGCGCGACGGCCGGCGATCGTGAGCCGCCCGTCGCGTCCCCCGCTCCTCACGAGCCGACTCCGAAGGGGAAGCGTCGCCGCTAGCGCCCCCGCGGAGAGCCCACGGCTCAGGGGAAGCGACGGCGCCAGCGGCCCCGCGACGAGCTCACGCGTCGCCTGCGTCGAGCCAGCGCCGCAGGCGCTCGGGGGCGCGCGCCACGGCGCCGGGGGTCGTCGCCGGGAGCGGCGCCGTGGACTTCGTCGACCAGAAGAGGTAGGGGGGTGGGTACTGAGCGGGGGGAGCGTGTTCCCCGCCGGCGGCTCGGCGGAGGAGCTCGAGGAACGCCGCCGCCACCTTCCCCGAGTACGTCGTGTCGAGCGCGATCCCGGCGTGCGCGCCGAAGATCTCGAGCGCCCGTCGCCCGCGACGGGTCGCGAGCCCGTAGCCCGCGCCCAGGAACCGCCCGCTCGTGCCGAGGAGCACGCCCAACGTGCGCGCGTCGAGCGCGAGGCGCGGATCGCCGGCGAGGAGCGCGAGCAGGCGTGCCGTCCGCGCGGCCAGCGAGAGGATCCGCGCCCGGCTCGTGACCACCCACGGGACGACGCGCACGGCGAGCACGCGCGGCGCTGCCGGCCGGCCGCGCGCGTCGCGAAACCCGACGCCCCTCTGCGCCGCCAGCGCGACCCCGACGAGCAGCCCCGCGACGGTGCACGTCGACCCCGCGCCGACGACGACCGTACCCGGCGCCGGCAGCTCGCCGGCCGCGACCTGCAGTGCGAGCTCCAGGCCGGCCGACACGTACGCCAGCGCTCCCCGAGGCGTCGCGCCGCCCGGCACCATGACGAACGGTCGCCGCCCGCGGGCGCGCTCGCGCCGCCCGAGTCGCCACATCGCCGCGGGTAGCTCGGACCAGTGCCGGAGAGCGACCAGCGGAGCGCCGAGTGAGACCACCGTGCGCAGGTTCTCGAGGGCGCTCGGGCTCCGTGGTTGCGGGAACACGACCAGGCCGGCGCCCAGCCCCGCGCGCGGGGCGTGCAACGCGGCGGCGAGCCCATGGTTCGTGCCGTAGGCGCCGGTCGACCACACGTCCGTCGCGCCCTCCTCGAGCGCCTCGGCGAACAGCGCCTCGAGCGTCCGCACCTTGTTGCCGCCGTACACGGGCGAGCTGAGATCGTCACGCTTCACCCACCCGAGGTCGCCCACCCCGACGGCGTGCGCGAGCGGCGTGAGCGGCTCGACGGGCGTCGGCAGCTCACCGAGGGCGACCAGCGGCGCGCGCCGCGCGAGCGCGGGCCAGAGCTCGTGGAGCGGCCGGGTCGGGGCAGCCATGGGCGGCTGCCCATCGTCGCAGGCGCGGCCGGCGGAGTCGATGGGGGCGGGGAGGGTGGGGAGGGCGGGGGTGCTCGGTGGCTCGTCCCCACCCCCGCGCCGGATGCTATGCTTCGCGGATGCATCGCGCGTGGCTCCGAGGGATCGTGCTGGCGGGGCTCGTGCCGCTCTGGCTCCCGCTGTCGTGTGGGGGGAGTGGGGCGTCGGGAGGACGCGGGTACGCGGGAGACGCGGGAGACGCGGGCGCACCGGGCGGCGGCGCGACCGGCGACGGCGCGACCGGCGACGCGGGGCCGGGCGGGACGGGGGGCGGCTCGTCGGGCGGTGCGGGTTCGGGCGGTGCCGGTTCGGGCGGTGCGGCGTCCGGGGGCGCTCCTTCGGGCGGCGGTGCGGGTTCGGGCGGTGCGCAGGCGACCGGCGGCGCGGGAGCGAGCGCGGGCGCGGGGGGCGCGGGGGCTGGAGGGGGCGCGGGTACCGGGGGCGCGGGCGGCTCGTGCCTCTCGGCGGGTGCGGTCTGCACGTGGAGCAACGCCAGCGACTGCTGCAGCGGCGCGTGCGACGGCGACTCCTGCTGCGGCTTCCTGGGTGATCCGTGCCCGTTCGGGCACGGGTGCTGCTCGGGGAGCTGCATCGCCGGCACCTGCCAGTGTCCGCCCGGCACGCTCGACTGCGGCGGCGGCTGCGTCGACATCGAATGGAGCGAAGCCCACTGCGGCAGCTGCGAGACGCAGTGCGGCGTGAACTCGCGCTGCGAGAGCTCGGCCTGCATCTGCGACCCGAACCTCTTCGACGCGCAGTTCTACGAGCCGTGCCCGGGCGGCTGCTTCAACACCCGCTCGGACGACCAGCACTGCGGCGACTGCGGCACGGCCTGCGCCGGCGGGCGGGAGTGCCGCGGCGGCGCGTGCGAGTGCCCGTACGGCACGCTCGACTGCGGCGCGGGCTGCGTGGACGTGTCCGCGAACCCGCTCCACTGCGGCTCCTGCGGGGCCGCGTGTGACGCCGCGACGGAGACCTGCGTCACGTACCAGTGCCAGTGCAAGCCGGGGCTCACGCGCTGCAGCGGGGCCTGCGTCGATCGGCAGACCGACTCGGCCAACTGCGGCACGTGCGGCACCGCCTGCGTCGGGAACAAGACCTGCCAGGGCGGCGTCTGCCGCACCTGACGAGCGAGCCGCGGCTGGAGTTGACCTCGGGCGCGCGCGCCCGCATCGTCCGGGCATGGCTCACGCGGTTCTCGGGTGGCAGCGGGCTCTGGGTTGCTTGGCGCTGAGCGTCGCTGCGGCTTGCAGCGGCGGCTCGACCGGCGGCGCTGGAGGAGGAGGCGGCGCAGACGCCGGCGACGCGGCGCTGGGGGGTGCGGCGGGCGGGTCGGGGACCGGCGGGGCTGGCGCGACGGGTGGGGCTGCGGGCTCGGGCGCCGCGTCCGGGGCCGGAGGCGGAGCCAGCGGAGGTGGCGCCGGCACCGGCGGGGCCGGGGGTGGGTCCGGTACCGGAGGAGGGTCGGCTAGCGGCGGCACCGGAGGCGGCGGCAGCGGAGGCGGCGGCAGCGGAGGCGGCGGCACCGGAGGCGGCGGCACCGGAGGCGGCGCGGGGGCGCTCGCCCACTGCGAGCCGCTGCCTGCGCCCCCGGTGGACGCGGTGATCGTCGACACCGTCCAGGGCCTGCGCGACGCGATCCAGGCGGCGACCCCGGGGACGACCATCGTGATCGAGGACGGAACGTACGCGATCTCGTCGACGATCGTGATCTCGAACAAGGCGCAGCTCACGATCCGCGGCCGCCCCGGCCACGCCGAGCAGGTGATCCTCCAGGGGCCGGGCGCGGCCGGCGTCAGCACGAGCTGCTCGCCCGAGCAGGAAGGCTTCCAGCTCTTCGACACCACGGATCTCGTGATCAGCGATCTCACGCTCATCGATCACCGCTGCCACGCGATCCAGGTCAACAGCGGGAACACCGGGCTTCGCGTCCACCGCACGCGCCTGCTCGACTCGGGGCAGCAGGTGTTCAAGGTGAACCCGGGGAGCCCGTACAACGACGATGGGGTCATCGAGTGCTCGCTCGTCGGCATGACGACGAGCATCCAGCCGCCCGGTAACACCTACTCGCAGGCGATCGACATCCACGCCGGGGCGCGCTGGCTGGTGCGCGACAACGTCGTCGAGAACATGGTCACGTCTACCGGGGCGCTCCCCGTCTCGGCCGCCATCGCGTGTTGGAACGGCTGCTTCGACACCGTCGTCGAGCGCAACGTGCTGGTGAACTGCGCGATGGGCATCACCCTCGGCCCGAACTTCGCCGCCGGGCCGCCGGCGTCGGGGCGCCACGGGAATTACCACCAGGTCGGGGGCGTCATCCGGAACAACTTCGTGGGGCCCGCCGCCGTCCAGGATTTTGGCATCGCCGTCGGGCGCGCGGACGGCGTGTTCGTGTACCACAACACCGTGTGGCACCCCGGGTACGCGGGGGCGGTCGAGGTCTTCCCGCTCGCTGGGGGCGCGGTCACCGTGATGAACAACCTCGTCAACGCGCTGCCCGTCCGCGATCGGACCAGCGGCGACGGCTCGATCTTCGCCTCCAGCAACGGGCAGGCGAGCGCGTCCTGGTTCGTCGATGCGGCGGCGGGCGATCTGCACCTCACCGCCGCCGCTACCGGCGCCATCGACGAAGCCGGCACCCTGGCGTCGCCGGGCGTGTGGGACGATGTCGATGGCGAGCCGCGCCCCGGCGGAGGAGACGACGACCTCGGCGCCGACGAGCGGTGAGCCCAGGCGGTCCGCGTGCCCGCGCATGCTCGGCGCCACCCTGCTCACCCGGGGCGGGCCCGGCCATCACCCACGCTGCCTGGACGCGACTATCCGATCAACACGATCACCAGGATCGCGAAGCCTACGATGGCGAGGAGCAGCACGAGCAGGCCGAGCAGGATCAGCTTGCCGATCTGCGCCGAGCGGCCGAGGCCCGCGCGATAGGCCGCGAGCGTGGCGTCGCCGTCGATCGCGCGCCCGCTCGCGAGGAACGCGCCGACGCCGTGGCCCACCCGCGACGCGATCGCGTGCGCCGTCTCCAGCACGAACGACGAAGTAGCCGCGTCCGCAGGCCAGCCGTTCAGGTGCAGCACCACGCGATCGTTGCGGATCTCGACGCGGTCGAGCGCGTCCGCGCTCGCGAGCGCGCCGAGCGCGGCGCGGATGCCCGGGTCGAACGTCGCTGCCACGAGCTCCGCCGGTCCGCCGGTGCCGATGAACGCGCCCTCGCGCACGACGGGGACCTGGTACGCGCGGGCGTTGAACTCACGCACCCAGTCGATCTCCAGCCCGTGGGTGGGGAGGGCGACCGCGGCGGTCATCCACGGGACTCGCGGACCGCGGGGGGTGTTCGCTTTGCCCGCCTCGAGGTGGATCGCCAGACCACCGAACGTCAGGTAGGCGTGTACGCTGCCGAGGGCCGCGCTGTCGCGCTCCACCCGGGCGCCGGGCAGGGTTTGGGCGAGGAAGTGCGCGAGCGCATCACGATCGAGGGGGTCGTGGGCCCGGAGGAAGCGGGGAGTCACGCGGCGCGCGTAACACGGCGGACGACGGGCGCCTGCTGCGGGCGTGTGGCCCCGAGCGGCTCCCGTGGCGCCCGCCGGCGCCGAGCGCCTTCGTGCTCGGCGGCGCGGCGAGGCGCGACCAGCTACTCCGCCCACGCCTCGATGCACGCCCGCATCGTGTTCTCGTGGATCTGGAGCACTGGCTCGATGCTGCCGTCGGCGTCTCGCTGGTAGCCGCCCGCGAGGTTCCACGCGACGGGCAGGCCGAGCCGGCGGGCCTCCACGAAAACCAGGCGATCTCGCTCCGCGAGCTGAGCGGTCGTCAGGAGCCCGCCGAGCGGGTCGTCGACGTGGGGATCGGCGCCCGCCTGGTAGAGGACCACGTCACAGCCGGCGTCTGCCATCCGCCGGAGCTCGCGCGGCAGCGCCGCGAGGAGGGCGCGCGCCTGTGACGCCGAGTGGTAGCGCTCCCCGGCGGTGAAGTGGACGATGGACGCCGCCTGCGGCACGCGCTCGAGGATGGCGTCCGTGCCGTCGCCGTAGTGATAGTCGCAGTCGAGGATGCCGACCCGCCGAGCTGCGCCGTCGCGCAGCAGCGCGAGCGCGGTCACCGCGAGGCCGTTGAAGGTACAGTAGCCGGACGGCGAGTCCCAGCGTGCGTGGTGGAACCCCGAGCAAGGCGCGCACGCCGCGCGCCGTGACTGGAGGGCGCTGCGGGCGGCCGCGAGCATCGCGCCCGTGGTGAAGGGCAGCGATCGCGCCACCTCGATCGACCGGTTGTTGAAGCCGTTCGCCCGGCGCCCGGCGAGCACGTCAGCGACGTAGTCGGGGTCGTGGGCGAGCCCGAGCGTGGCCTCGTCGACGGGCTCGGGCGTCTCCAGGTGGATCGGCAGCCCGAGCGCGAGCCAACGCTCGACCACGGGCCGGGGCTTGGCGGCGCTCGGCGAGTACGACGCCGAGTCGGCGACCATGGCGGGGGTGAACCAGACGGGGAGGAGAGTGGGGTGTTTCATGCGCACCAACCTGCGCCTGGCAGCATGACTCTACAATGTGGAAACCTGCAGGTATCATGACTCCATGATCATGAGTTCCACGCCCGACGATCTGGGCGAGCTGTTCGACCGCCCCGGCCTCTCCCTCGAGCGGCTCCGATCGCTGGTCCGAGTCTACGACGCGGGCGGCATCGCGGCGGCGACGGACTCCCCCTCCGAGCAGAGTCAGCTCTCGCGCCAGCTCGGTGAGCTCGCACAGTACCTCGGCTTGCCGGTGACGCGCCGCCAGGGGCGCAACGTCAGGCTCACGGAGGAGGGCGCCGAGCTGGCGAGGTTGGCGCGCGAGTTCCTGCGCTCGGTCGCTGGTCTGCGGCACCGGGCGTCGCCGGACGCGCCGCTCGGCCTCACGGTGGCGGCCGGGGACAGCGTGCTCTCCGGGCTGGTCGTCCCGGCGATCGCGCGGGTCCTGGCCGCGCTGCCGCGCCTCGTGCCGACGCTCGAGGCCGTCCCGGCCGAGAACCCTTACGAGCTGCTCGTCTCGGCGCGCGCCCACGCGGTGATCGCCAGAGAGCGCCCGCGGCGCCGTGAACACGAGGCGCAGGCGATCGGCGAGTGGGACTGCAGGCTCTACGCGCCCCGCGCGCTCGTGCCCCGGGGCGCGTCGGCGCGCGAGGTCCTCCGCGCCGTGCCGCTGGCGCTGCAGGTGAGCGAGGTCGGCTTCGAGCGCAAGGTGCTGCACGCGGCGGCGGCGCACGGGCTCGCGCTGCGGCCGGCCCTCCGCTGCGAGACCTTCGCGCAGGCTCGAGCCGCGGTGGCCGTCGGATACGCGGCGGTGCTCCCCGTGCTCCTCGGCGCGACGCTCGGGCGGGACGCCGTCGAGGTCCCGACCGAGGGGGGTGAGATCGGCGCTCACGTCGCCACGCTCTGGCTCGCCCACGACAAGCGCCTTCCCGCCCAGCTCCCTCGCACCCACCAGGCGCTGGTCGCCCTCGCGTCGCAGATGCGCCACCTCACGGCGGAGGCCGCGCGCGCGGGCGGCGCGCGGCGTTGAGGGGCGGGGCGCCGGCGTGGGGGACGTCGGATCAGTCGCACGGTAGCGGCCCGGTGAGCGGCTCGACGCCGGCGGGGGCGAAGGCGTCGTTGTCTCCGCCGGCCTCGTCCGCGAGCAGGTGCGCACAGGTGCCGCCCTTGCGACACAGGGCCAGGCGATCCGGGTCGAGCCCGCCCGCGACGAGGTGCTGCGAGACGGTGTCGGCGTCGACCTCCCAGCGCCACTCCGGGACGAAGCGAGCGGGGTACCGCGCGACCCGAGAGATCCTGAGCGGCCCGAGGTCGTGGACCATCGAGTCCGCCCGGGGCGGTCCGCTGGTCCAGCGGGGACGGCCGAGGACCGCGGCGGCGGAGGGGCCGATCGAGCCGGTGGCGCTCGACGCCATCACGAGCTCGCCGTCCAACCACAGCTCGAGCTTCCCCCCGCGCCGCTGGCAGGCGACGTGACGCCAGCCGACGCCGAGCTCGCGGCGCGCCTCGAGCGACGCGACCGTGCCCGCCGCGTCCCGCAGCCAGCACCCGAGCCACGTCGACCCCGCGCCGAAGGCGAGGCTCGCTGCTGCGGTATCGTCGCGGCTCGCCCAGATGAGGCTGTCGAGATCGTGCGCCGGGGCGGCCGCGAACGGCACCCGCGCCCACGCCTCCGCGGTGAAGTCGCCCTCGCCCAGGGCGTAGCCCGCCGAGCCGAGCGACAGCCTCGCGTCGTCGTGGAGGAACCGGACGCCGCCGCATCGCGAGACGCAGCGGCCGTCGAGGCAGGTGTCGTCGGGGCCGCACCCGATGCCGCACCCCCCGCAGTGGGCGCGATCGCGCGCCACGCGGACCTCGCAGCCGTCCGCCGCGTCGCGGTTGCAGTCGGCCAGGCCGACGGCGCAGGCGAGGCCGCCGCTGAGCAGCTCGGCGTCCGGCGCCGCGAGGGAGCACCCGGGCGCCAGCGCGATTACGCCGAGCGCGAGCGCACCCGCTCCGATCGCCGGAGCCCGCGCTCGCCCCCGACGCGTGAGGTCACGGCGCTCAGAGGCAGGCCTGCGCGGCATCTAGCACCCACCCCGGGCCCTCGCACGGGACCGCGTATCCGCTCGCCTCGGGCGAGCTCCGGCCGCCGCAGCGCACGCCGACCTTCCCGTGCACCCGATCCGTCCAGCTCACGCCGTCCACCCCCGACGAGTCGAACAGCAGCACGCTGTCGGGGTCGGGCTCGATCGCCGCGGAGAGGCTCCACGCGTCGCTGCGCGCTCGGCTCCTCAGGTGGAGCAGGAATGGCGCGTGCCGGAGCCACCAGCCGGCGGAGGTGTCCTCCCACCAGTAGGAGATGCGCTGACCCAGCACCAGGCCGGGACCGCACTCGCCGATCAGCTCGGGTGCCACGGAACTCCCCCCGCCGGACGCGACCTCGACACCGTCGACGAACAGCCAGGTCCCTGCCTCGGAAGCGCGCAGGGTGACGAGGTGCGGCCCCGCGCCGAGCACCGGCGAACTCACCCTGGGGCCGGCGGGCCCGCTGCAGGAGAGCGTGCCCGCCGTCTCGAAGACGCAGCTCGCACGCTTGAGGTCGCAGTCGCCCCCCAGATCGAACAGGATGCCGTCGCTCACGCCGTCGTAGTGGAAGCCCGCGTGGATCTCCAAGCCATCCGGGTAGGGCCGCATCACGTCGGTGTCGAAGCAGAAGGGCACGTCGCCGCAGAGGTTCATCAGCTCGTTGGGCTCGTCCTGGCACCACCCGTGCCGCTGCGACGCGAGCCAGTCGGCGACGGAGATCGGCGAGCAGGTCCCGCCGGAGCACCGCGTGAGCCCGGCGCACTCCGCCCCGCACGCGCCGCAGTGGAGATCCTCGCTGCGCGTGTCGATCTCGCAGCCGTTCCCCGCTTCGCCGTCGCAGTCCGCCGTGCCCGCCGGGCACTCGCCGACCACGCAGACGCCCGCGCCGCATGCCATCGGTACGCCCGCCGACGGGCACGGGGCGCAGCCGTCCGCGGCGCACCCGAACGCGGGATCGTCGACGTCGACGCAGCGCCCGTCACACGTCTTCTCGCCGCCCGCGCACGTGGCCGGGCCCGGGGACGTGCCCGCCTCGCCGCCGCCACACGCGCCCCCCAGCGCGACCGCGACCGCAGCGCCGCCCAGCGCGAGCGCCCGGCGGCCCCCGAGACGCACCAACCTCCAGCCCGGATCGCGTGCACCCATGCCCGCGCGAGCGTAGGCGGGACCGACGCGGGAGGCCAGCGATCCGCCGCCCGCGCAGCGCGCTCACCGACCGCGCGCGCAGGTTGTGCAAAGCCGTGACAACCTCGGAACCCGCGGCCCCAGCCGCGCGCCCTCGAGCGGCCCCGGGGAGCGGAGCGGCGCCCGCCGCCCCGGATGGCACGGCGCGTGCTCCTAGGGGGGGGATGGAATGGTCGACGCCGAGCGCGCGGGTGAACCGGGGGTGGGGCGCGCGCGGGTTCGCGTCGGTGGGTCTGCGGTTTCCATCCGCCGGCCTCGCTTCGGCGCGCCGCCGGGCCGTTGGACGCGCGGCGCGCGGTGCGACCGCCGTTCCCCGATGATGCCGCGCCTGGACGGACCAGCCGCCCGCCCGACCGCAAGCGAGGAGCCCGGAGTGCCCGGGTTGGAGTGAGTAGATGACGTCAAGAGCCATCTTCGTGAGTCTGAACGAAATTCATGCCCAGCTCGCTGACCCCCAGCGTGACGGTTGGGCGTTACGCAACTGTACTTGCGGGTGGTGGCAGGTATCGGCTGCGAAGGCCCACGGGGTGCGATACGCGTTCGGCGTGCTCCGCGGGCGCGTCGTCTCCGCCTATCGCGTGGAGATCGACGCAGACCGGTGGCCCGTGATGCCCGTCGGCGCAGTCGGAGCCGGCCGCAAGTACATCCCAGCCGCCGAACTGGACCCCACGGACTGGGCCACCGCCATGCTGTGGACCGGCATCGAGATGTTCGGTCCCGTGCGCTATGGCGACGTTGAGGTCGACGCCACGGGTCGTTTGGCCAACTTCTCGTTCCCGAGCGCCGCTCCCACCCACGACGACGAGCTCCCCGACGGGACTGGCGGAGGAGTGGGGTGAGCCTCCTCCAACAGCCCGCGCCCGCTACTGGGGAACGCTGGGGTCGAGCCAGGGACGGTCGAGGCGTGCGCGCGAACAACGCCGGATCGTCGGCGCCCCGAGGGCGAGATCGCCGCCCACTCGTCCCGGGCTGCTCGGCACGACGCCGGCGGCGGCGCTCCGTCGAGATGGCGTGAAGCGAGCTGTGATCGCGTCGTGGCTCGTCGGTGCTGCCGCGCTCGTCGTCTTGTGCGGCTCCTCCGTGAAGTCCCAGTACGACGCGCGCGTCGCGTCCTGCCAGGGTGCCGAAGGCGAGCTGCTGGTCCGGTGTCACGACGCTCACCCCATCGAGGAAGAACCAGCGAGTTGCAGCGTGTTCTGGGCGTGCGAAGGCGGTGATTGCGCGCACTCCGACGCAGCGGCCCGCCGCGAGGAGACCTGGGAGCGCATCCGACCCGGGAAGCCCATCCCCCGGGTCGGCGAACAGTGGAGACGGGACGCGACCGTCCCGTCCGACGAGGCTCGGGGTTTGGGCACGATGCGGGTCGTGGCCGTGAGCGTGGCGTGTGAATGGCGGGAGCTTCGCGAGGCGCGGGAGCGCAAACGGAGAGCCGAGCAGGCGGCGGCGAGGCGCGAGGCGAGTCGGCAGCGCGCAGCCGCCCAGCAGGCAGCGCGAGCCGCGGCAGAGAGACAGCTCGTGGAGCTTCAGCTCGAGGACGCAACCGTCGCGATGCGTCGATTCGAGAGCGCCACCGAGGAGGTCCGGCGGATCTGTGCGCGCGAGTGGTCCGACACCCACGCGACCTGCGAGCGAGGATTCCAGGATGCGGCGTCAGCGGCCCTCGCGGTCTCGGTCGCCCGTCGCCCGAGGACCTGGACGCTGGTGCGCGAGGACGACACCGTCGGCTCGCTCGCGGACAGGTTGGGCGCGACGTGTCTGGAGTCGTGCCGCGCAGGCCTTCGCTCAGCCTACCATGGCACCGTGAACGAGTGCAGGGCGAACTACGTCGCGAGCGGAGGCAAGCAGAGATCGTGCGTGGCGAGTGCGGGCGTGGGCGCGGACCACCCCATTTTGATCAGGTGCCATGCCGACTGCTCCGAGCAGGGCAAAGAGCAACTGGCCGAGGAGAAGGCCCGCATCGAAGATGAGAAGGCGCAGGAGCGCGAGGCGAAGCAGGCGGCTGCGGTGGGGCGGTCCTATCGGATCTGCATGGTGCGCGCCTGGCGCGCCATCCCAAGCCTCCTGGCCCAGGAGCACTCGTTGCGTCGAGAGTACTTCGAGGCCGCCAAGCAGCGCTGCGAGAGGCAGTCCGGATGCGGCCGGAATCGCCATGCGGACTGCTCGAGCCAGTACGATCCTGGCGACTCCTACTGACGGGCGGCCCACCCCACCGGCCGTGGACCCTCCCTCGACGCGCGGCGGCGCCCGCGGCGCGGAGACACGCGCTCCGCAGGCGCGTCGAGCGCCCGCGGTCCGCCCGCCTCTCCAGCGCGTCGCCCGGGCGGACCGCGGCGCGACGGAGCTGACCGCGCTGCGCACTGGGATCACGATACGCGCGGCCAACTTGTGCAACCGTGCGGCAATCGGCCGCACCCCGATCCACGCCGAGACCCCGCCGACCCGAGTGCCGGCCGCGCTGGTGATCGTGAGCGCGGATGGCACGCTGCTTGCTGAGGGGGGGTATGAACTGGTTGACTTCGCGTGTGTGCGGGCGTCGGTGGGTCGCGTTCTTTCCGCTGGCGCTAGCGGTGGCGTGCTCAGGTGGGAACGAGGCGGCGCCCGGGCCGGGTCCCGACGCAGGTACCGACCGCGGCTGCCCGACCCAGGAGAGCTCGTGCGGGGGGCGCTGCGTCGACACGCAGACGGACGAGAGCCACTGTGGAGGCTGCGATCAGCCCTGCGCGTCCGGCCTCTCGTGCGTCGAAGGCGCATGCGCGCTGGCGTGCGCGGGTGGGACCACGGCGTGCGCCGTGGAGGGGGGCGCCGGCTACTGCGCGAACCTGGCCACGGACAACGAGAACTGTGGCGCGTGCGCGGCAGCGTGTCCGTCCGGGCAGGTGTGTTCAGGGGGGAGCTGCGGGGTCACCTGCAGCTCGGGCGCGACGCTCTGCACCCCCATCGGGCTGCCGCCTCGCTGCGCGGAGCTCGCGGTCGATCCGCTCAACTGCGGGGCTTGTGGGACCACCTGCGACGCCGGGCGCGTCTGTACCGGTGGCGAGTGCACGCTCACGTGCGGTGCCGGGACGACGCTCTGCATTCCGGAGGGCGGCTCGAGCTACTGCGCGAACCTGGCCTCTGACGCGCAGGACTGCGGCGCGTGCGGCGTGGCTTGCGGCGCCGGGTTGGCGTGCGTCGCGGGTGCCTGCTCGCTCGCGTGCACCGGCGGCGGGTCGCTGTGCGTACCGGAACGTGTCAACGAGTTTGAGAAGGTCATCGGTCGAATTTAGTGAGCAGCCGGGTTGTCGAGGGCGGCGTCTGTCACGCCGCCCGCACCGCGGGATAGATCGCCGCGCTTCCCGCCCGCGAGCG
>JADLEQ010000106.1 GCA_020846005.1 Polyangiaceae bacterium | reverse complement strand
CGGGGGCGAGTGGGAGTGGGGGGGCGAGTGGGAGTGGGGGGGCGAGTGGGAGTGGGGGGGCGAGTGGGAGTGGGGGGGCGAGTGGGAGTGGGGGGGCGAGTGGGAGTGGGGGGGCGAGTGGGAGTGGGGGGGCGAGCGGGAGTGCGGGGGCGGGCGGGTCCGGCGGCGGATCCTCCGCGCGGCCGGACGTCGTCCTCTTCAACGCCGGCGGCGTGGCCGGGCCGCTCGGGGGGCGGGGAGGCGCAGATCAGCACTGCCGGGACGCCCTCGCCGGGCTCTCGCTGCCGTACTCGCTGCCTCACGTCCGCGCGTTCCTCTCCGTGAGCGAGACCGACGAGATCCGCGATCTGCCAGCGAACTACGGCGTGCCGACGGAGCTGCCGGTGACCAGCGTGGACGGCGGCGTCGTGGCGAACGACTGGGCCGACCTGCTGGACGGCAGCATCGATCGGACGCTGGAGGGGGCTCACGTCCTGCCCGCCGGCGCCACGGGCAACTTCTGGTACAGCGGGAGCAACGCGGACGGCTCGCTCTCGCCCAACCACTGCAGCGGCTGGACTTCTACCGCCGTCGGCGACGGGCGCTACGGTCGGCAGGTCCACACGGGCTCGCAGTGGATCGACACGGGCGCGGCGATGTGCGGTCTCGTCACCTACAACGTCCTGTGCGTCGGTTGGCAGGGCGTGTACCTCTTCGACGGCGGCGGCACCGACACCGCGCTCGGTGGCCGCGCGGGGGCCGACGCCCTGTGCGCCGCGTCGACGGGCTCGCTGCCGATCACGCAGTCACGAGCCTTCCTCTCGGTGTCCGCGTCCGACGAGATCCGTGATCTGCCCGGCAACTATTCGATCCCCACCGACCAGCGGATCCTCGGGCCGAACGGCAGCGTGATCGCGAGCGACTGGGCCGATCTGCTCAGCGGCACGCTCGACCGCTCGCTCGCCGACGCCGGCGTCCTCACGAGCAACTTCTGGTACAGCGGGAGCGGCCCAGACGGCTCGCTCGACGCGCACACTTGCACGGGCTGGACGACCGACGGCGCCCTCTTCGACGGCCACTACGGAGTCTCCGGGCAGACGACGTCGGCCTGGATCTCGACGGCGGACGCGACGTGCGGGCTCGCTGGATACCACGTGGTGTGCGCGGGGTGGTGACGCCGAGGCCGCGCCCCGGCCCTGCCTCAGCCCGAGGCGCCCTTCGATCCCCAGAAATCCGCCAGATCTGCCGGTAGCGGCGCCACGAGCTCGAGCTCCTCGCCCGTCAGCGGGTGGCGCAGGCGGTACCGGTGGGCGTGCAGCGCGTGGCGAGGGAGCTCGAGGCGCGCGAGGTCGTCCGAGGTGAGCTCGCCGTCCGCCGCGCGGGCGAGGAGGCGCTCGTCCGGGCCGTAGAGCTTGTCTCCGACGACCGGAGTGCCGAGCGCCGCGAGGTGCACCCGGATCTGGTGCTGCCGGCCCGTGTGGAGCTCACACTCGACGAGCGCATAGCGGCCGCGCACCTCGCGGACCGTGAGGCTCGTACGCGCAGGGAGCCCGGTGCCCGGCGCCGCGATCCGCATCTTGACGCGGAGCGGGTTCGCCGTGTCCGGCTCGACCGGCAGCCGGACGTCGCCCTCGGAGGGGGCGCCCCAGGTGAGCGCCAGGTACGTCTTGGCGACCCCGGCGCTCGACGCGTGGGCCAGCGACGTCGCCTCTCGCGTGGACCGCTCCTCGAACAAGCGCTTGAACGCGCGGTCGGCCTCGGGCGACCGCGCGACCAGCACGAGGCCGCTCGTCTCGCGGTCCAGCCGGTGGATCAGCCACACCCGCTCGCCGCCCCTCGCGAGCTCGAGCTGCTTCATCAGCGTGCTCGAGTGGTGGCGCGCGGTCGGGTGCACGGCCATGAGGGGCGGCTTGTCGACGACGAGCAGGTGCGCGTCCTCATGGACGAGCCGCAGCTGGACCGGGCGGAGGTCGGCCTCCTCGAACGCCGGGCGCCACAGCGCGACGCGCTGCTCGGCGCGGACGCGGTCGTTCGCGCGCAGCCGACGCCCCTCGAGATCGTACGCGCTGTTCTCGACGATCGCGCGGGAGCGAGTGCGGCTGGTGTTCCGGAGCTGGGACTGCACGAACACGTCCAGCCGCAGCCCGGCGCTCTCGGGTGGGACCCTGAGCACCCGCAGCAGGGCGTCCGGCGCGACGCCCGGCGGGCGCGCCGGTTCCCCGGGCGGCGCGGTGGGGTCCGCGGGGCCGTCGGCGCCGGGGGCCCGAAACGCTCGCATGTGGCCCAGCATATCCTCGCGTCGGCGACTCAGGGCTTGCGGAGTCGGGGCGACCAGGGTGACGCTCCCCCATCATGCAGCTCGCTCCCTCCCCGGGTCTCCGTCGGCTCCTCGCGACCGCGGCCGCCGCCGGCCTCGTCGTCGGTTGTGGCCCGAAGAAGGATGCCGCCAAGTGCCAGGAGGCGCAGGTCACGGTGAAGAAGGCGCTCGAGGGCGCGCAGTTCGCGGAGGCCCGCCAGTGGCGTGACCACGCGTACAAGCAGTGCGCCGACACCACCGCCCTCGCCGAGCTGGATCGCTCGATCGTCACGCGTGAGGGAGAGGTCCAGGCCGCCACGGCGCGGGAGGCGCAGGCGAAGCCGCTCATGGAGCTGTTCGCCCGATTCGTCGCCGAGAACGCGACCACGGCGGAGCGGGCCGTCGCGGCGAAGACCTGCCCCGAGGAGGGCAAGCCGGACTACGGCTTCTGCGCTGGCGAGCGTGCGATCGGCGGGACCTCGTCCGCGATCCAGGTGCGGTACAAGGCGGACGCCGTCGGCGCGTTCCGGTACACCGTCCAGGGCGCCGGCGCCGGGACGTGCGCGCAGCTCGGCGGCCAGCAGGGCCGCAAGTGGTCCGTGACGACGAAGGCGGGCGGCAAGGCGCACCGCGCGCACTGCAAGCTGAGCGGGCTCGACGCGGTCCTGAGCGTCGAGGACGCAGGGACGACGGTGACGCTCGCGTCGCCGTCGTATCTCGCGGTCGATCCGTTCCTCAAGAGGCAGATCGAGCAAGAGGGAAAGTGAGCGGCGGGCCGGAGGCCGCCGCGAAGGACTCTCCGGTGGGCGCGCCCGCCGCGTCGAGCTGGCTCGATCACCCCGGTCGCCTCGAGGCGATCGTCGTCGCGGCCGCGCTCGTCACGTTCTTGCCCAGCCTCGCGGCCGGCTACGTGTTCGACGACCTGCCGCTCATCGTCGACAACCCGTACGCGCACGACTGGAGCTTCCTTGGCCGGTGCTTCCGCACCGATCTGTGGGACACGCCGGCGCGGCTCACGCCGACGGCGTCGGTCCGCTTCTACCGGCCGGTCGTCACCGCGAGCTACGTGGCGACCTGGGTCGCTGGCGGCGGCGCGGCGTGGGCGTTCCACCTCGGCAACGTCGTCGTCCACGCCGCGGCGGCGTGGCTCGCGGTGCGGGTCGCGCGGCGGTGGACGGGCGCGGCCTGGCCGGCGCTCCTGGTCGCGCTGGTCTTCGCGGTGCACCCGTCTCGGACGGAGAACGTGGTGTGGATCTCCGGGCGCACCGACGTGTGGATGGGGGCGTTCCTCCTCGGCGCGCTGGAGCTGGCGGTCGCGGCGGCCGCGGCGCGTGGGGCGGCGCGCTGGCTCGCCGCGGGGGGGCTGTGGGTGCTGGCCGTGCTCAGCAAGGAGTACGCCGTGTGCCTCCCGCTGCTCTTGCTCGTGGAGGCCGCGCTCGCCGACGTGAGGGGCGACGGTGCGGCTCCCAGGCGGCTGCGCACAGCGGCGGTGGCGACGGGGGCCGTCGTCGTGGCGTACTTCGCCGCGCGAGCTGCGTGGATGCCGCTCCGTCCGCCCGAGGCGAGCGAGGCGGCGCCGCCCCTCTCGCTCCACGCGGCGTGGGTCCTGCTCACCGCGGGCTACTACGCGGAGCGCCTGCTGCTGCCTTGGCCGCAGACGTTCCACTATCGACCGATCGCGTACGAGGGAGGAGGCCCGGTGCTGCCTGCGGCGTCCGTGGCGCTCGGCGCGCTCGTGCTCGTGGCGCTCGCCGCGGGCGTGGCCGCAGGGTGGCGGCGGGATCGCGTCCGGACGTGGATGTTCGCGGCGGCGCTCGCGGCGGTGTTGCCCATCGTGCACGTCGTGTACGCGGGCTTCGACTCGCCGACGGCAGATCGGTTCCTCTACTTCCCATCGTTCGTCGTGGCGTGCGCGATCGCTCGCGCGCTGGCCGGTCCGATCGAGCGGTGGCGGCGCGGGTCTCGGCTGGCCGGGCTGGTCGTGGGCAGCGTCGCGCTGGCGTGCGCGGGCGTGGTGTGGGTGCGCACGCTGGACTACCAGGACGAAGAGGCGATGTGGTCCCGGGAGCTCGAGGTGAACCCGGCGAACCCGCGCGCCCTCGCCCGGCTGGCGCAGGAGCGGGAGGCCCGCGGCGAGGTCCACGAGGCGTTCTCGCTGATGAACCGCGCGATGGCTCCGGAGGCGCGGCGGCTGGACCTCCTCGCGCAGCCGACGCGCGTGTACCTGGCGCAGCTCGAGCTGCAGGGCCGGCGCCTCGCGGATGGGGACGCCCTCGCGTTGGCGGCGCTCCTCGAGGAGCAGGTGGCGCTCGTCGAGCGCCGGCCCCCGGGTGCGCTCCGGCGCTCGGCCGATCTCGACCTCGAGCGCCCGAGCGAGCCGCACTTCTGGGCGTACGTCGAGAACGCGCGCTACCACCTCGCGCCCGCGGCCGCGCTCGTCGCGTCCCGCCTCGGCCGCGACGACGAAGCTCGCCGCATGGCGGCCGCCGTGCCGGACGCCGCGCTGGTCGATCCTCGAGCTCGCTTCAACCTCGCGCTCGCCCTGGCGCGCGGCGGCGCGTGGGGCCCGGCCTCGCGGCAGCTCGAGCTCGGGGGGGCGGCGCCGTCCGTCGCCGCAGCGGCGGCCGAGCTCCGCGGGCGACTCGGCGGCGCGGAACGTGCGGTGGCGCTGGCCGCCGGCGAGCCGGAGCCGGCGCGGAGCGTCGCGCTCGCGCGGGTGGACCTCGAGCTCGGCGCCTATCTGCGAGCGGCACGGCGCCTCAGGCCCCACGCGGCGCGCCTCGACCCCGCGGGACGCCTGCTGTTCGGCGAGGCGCTGCTCTTCGCGCGCCGCGCCGAGGCGCGCGCGGCGCTGGCGCCTGAGGACTACGCGCGGCTCGAGGCGGGGCTCTCCGAGCTCGGCCGGCGAGCGCTCGAGCCGGACCCCGGAGCCGAGTGGTGAGGTGCCGCAGGTCGGCGCTGCGGCCCCCCGGGGCGTGACAATTCACGGCACCGGCGCCGGCTCTGCGCGGAGATCCTGCGGCGCGATCCGCCGGCGGGCTCGTGGCACGGGAGCTGCATCAGGCCGAGCGCGAGCCGCCCCGGCCCGCGCTCACCCAGGAGTCCCCATGAACGCACTCAAGAAGCTACGGCGCGGCTTCACGCTCGTCGAGCTCATGATCGTGGTCGCCATCATCGGCGTCCTCGCCGCGCTCGCCATCTACGGCGTCCGCAAGTACATCACCAACGCCAAGACGGCGGAGGCGCGCAACGCGCTCGGCCGCATGGCGAAGGACTCGACCAGCTCCTTCAACCGTGAAGGCATGGCGGCGACCGTCATGGGCCTCGGCGAGTCGACGGGCATCGTGAACCGCCTCTGCGGCGCCGCGGCTGCCAAGGTCCCCGCCGCGAAGACCTCGATCGAGGGCAAGAAGTACCAGTCGAAGCCGTCCGAGTGGTCCGCGGGCGACAAGGAGACCGGCTGGATGTGCGTGAAGTTCTCGATGGCCGATCCGCAGTACTACATGTACGGCTACACTGCGGCGAACCCCACGGCCGACAACGGCACCTTCACGTGCTCGGCCGAGGGCGATCTGGACGGCGATCAGGCCACCTCGACGTTCTCGCTCTCCGGCGCGGTCAAGAAGGAGGGCAACGAGCGTGTGGTCGTCCTCGCGCCGACGATCGAGGAGGTCCTCCCCGAGGAATGAGCTGACGCCTCGGCGTCCGGCCGCGGCGCCTTCCCCTCGGGGGAGGCGCCGCTCCCTTTTTGTGCGCGCCCGCGCCGTCGTCCACGTGGCGCGCGCCGGCGGTGGGCGGCCGGGGTGGGCTCAGCCCGCGCCGGCGCGACGGATCTCCGTCCCGACGCCGCGGTCCGTGAAGATCTCGAGCAGCAGGGCGTGGCGGGCGCGGCCGTCGATCACGTGGACCTTCTCCACGCCGCCGCGCGTCGCCTCCAGCGCGCACTGCAGCTTCGGGATCATCCCGCCCGTCACCACGCCGGTCGCGATCAGCTCGCCGATGTCCTGCGCTCGCACCGACGAGAGCAGCTTGCCGTCGCGGTCCTTCACGCCGGCCACGTCCGTCATCAGGACGAGCTTGGCCGCTCCGAGCGCGGCCGCGACAGCCGCGGCGGCGGTGTCGGCGTTGACGTTGAGCGCCCGCCCGGCCTCGTCGACGGCGATCGGGGCGATCACCGGGATGAAGCCCTCCTGCATCAGGCGCTGCACGATCGTCGGATCCACGCTCTCGACCCGGCCCACCCGCCCGAGATCGACGAGTGTCTCCTCGCCATCCGGGCCGACGCCGCGCGCGGGCTCCTCGGGCCGGGCCCGAATGAAGTGATCGTCCTTGCCGGAGAGGCCGATCGCGCGGCCACCGTGCGAGCAGACGAGCCCCACGATGTCCTGGTTCACCTTGCCGCCGAGCACCATCTCGACCACCTCCATCGTGCGCTCGTCCGTGACGCGGAGCCCCGCCGCGAAAGCGGGGGCGATGCCCAGGCGGGACAGCAGATCGTCGATCTGTGGCCCGCCGCCGTGCACGACGACCACCTGGATCCCGACGTAGCGCAGCAAGCACACGTCGCGCGCGAAGCTCTCCTTCAGCGTCTCGTCCACCATCGCGTGGCCGCCGTACTTCACCACGAAGGTTCTCTTGTGGAAGCGGCGGATGTACGGCAGCGCCTCGTGGAGGACGGCGGCCTTCTCGATGGGGTCGCGCATGGGGCGCGTAGCCATAGCCGCGGCGGGGCGCGGGACAAGGGGGACGGCGCGGGCGAGAGGGCGAGCGCGAGTGGGAGGGCGGGGCGAGAGGGGGGGCGGGGGCGAGAGGGGGGGGCTGGGGCGAGAGGGAGGGCGGGGGCGAGGGAGAGCGCGAGCGAGCGGGGGAGGGTGAGCGCGAGCGGGAGGGCGGGGGCGCGAGGGAGGGCGGGGCGAGCGCGAGGGGGGAGGGCGGAGGCGGGACGGAGGGCGACGGAGAGGCGGGGGCCGGGGGCAGCGCGCCCGCGAGGGGAGGGGACGACGGCGTGGGGCTCGGGCTTGGGGTTCGGGCTTGGGGCTCGAGCTCGGGCTCGGGGGGCAGATTCGCCGACGGGGGGCGGGGGACGTGGTAGCAGGGGCGCGATGGATGTCGTCATGGTTGCGTCCGAGGTGGCGCCGTATCTTCGCCGGTCTCCCGCGGCGCTCCCGATCGGGGAGCTCGCCAAGGCGCTCCGGCAGCTCGGGCACGACGTGAACCTCGTCGTGCCGCGCCACCCGGCGTTCGAGTCGGCGGGGCTGCTGCTCGCGCGGCGGATCACGCCGCTGCCCGTCGCGGGAGGAGGGGAGGCGATGCCGTACGACGCGCAGCTCGCGTCGGGGGTGGTGCTGACGCTCTTGGGTGGCGGGCTGCTCGACGATCGCGAGCGCGCCGACCGCCCCGAGGACGAGGCGGAGCGCGCCGTCTGCTTCGGCCGCGCGGTCGCTGCGCTCGTGCGCGAGCGCGCCTCGAGCGGGCGGGACCCCGGCGTCGTGCACGCGCACGGCTGGCAGGGCGCGCGCGCGCTGCTCGCGCTCTCGGAGGTGGGCGACCGGTCGCCTCGCGTCCTCTCGCTCCACGACGATCGGCTCGGCGCGGACGCCGCTGGCAGGGAGGCCGTGGTCCGCGGCTCGGCGCGCGCCGACGTGGTGACGTTCGCGTCGGCCGGGCTCGAGCGGTCACTCGCTGGCGCGGGCGCGGACACGCCGCTCGCCGCCGCGCTCGCCGAGGCCGAGGTGCCGTCATGCGTGGTGCCGGAGGGCCTCGACTTCTCGCTCTACAATCCCGCGACGGACCCGGGGCTGGTCGCCCGGTTCGACGCCGAGGACGCTGCGGGGAAGGGGCGCGGCAAGGCGGCGCTCCTGCGGGAGCTCGGCCTCGAGCTCGAGCTGGATCGCCCCCTCTGCGTCGCCGTCCTGGAGGGCGGCGCGAGCGACGGGGCCGCGCTGGTCCTCGAGGCCGCCGAGCGCCTGCTCCGCCACGATCTCACGCTGGTGGTGTGCTCCGCCGGTGAGCTCCCCGCGTCGGATGCGTTCGCGAAGGCGCAGTCGCGCCACGCGCACGAGCTGGCGCGGGTGGCGCGCGCGAGCGACGAGCAGCTCCGGCGGGCGATGGCGGCCGCGGATTTCGCGCTGCTGTCGCCGCTCGCGGCGCCCGCGGCGCGGCCGTTGCTGGTCGCGCAGCGGTACGGCGCGGTCCCGATCGTGCACGGCGTCGGCGCGCTCGCGGAGGGCGTGGTCGACTGCGACGTCGCGCTCGAGACGGGCACGGGGTTCGTCTTCGAGGCGCCCACGGCGCAGGCGCTGCTCGGCGCCGTGGCGCGGGCGCGCGCCGCGTGCGCCACGCCCGCGTGGGGTCGCCTGCGCCGCCGCGTGATGCGTCAGGACTGCTCGTGGGATCGCCCGGCCCGGCGCATGCTCCAGCTCTACCAGTCAGCCGCGGGCGACGCCGCCTGAGGCGAACCTCCCGCCGGGGGCTCGGGGGCCGTCAGCTCGAACAGCCTCGCGAACCAGGACACGCGGAGCGCGGCGATCGCCCACAGGCAGAGCTGCCCGGCGAGCCACGCGGCGGCAGGGCGCCACGGCTCCGGCCGCGACACGTCGACGCGGGCCACCGCGACCAGCGCGGCCACGCTCAGCGCTGCGGTGACGCCCGCCCGCCAGGACCACGCGCGCACCACCCACCACGCGCCTGCGCGGAGCGCCCCGAGCGATCGGCGCGTCGCCGCGACGGGCCCGAGCCCGTCGCGGAGGCTGACGACACGAGCGCAGTCCGCCACGACGCCCACCCCCGCGCCGCCGGCGAAGCCGAGCGCCAGGATCGCGACGCGGCCGAGATCGGCGTGCCGCTCGTCCGGCGTCGCGAACGACGCGCCCACGGTGACCGCCGCCCACGCCGCCGCGAGCGCGAGCAGCGCGCGGCCCACGCCCGCTCCCGCCGTGATCGCGATCTGGCGCGGGAACGCCGCGGTGCCCTCCGCGAGCCACGCGAAGGCGCCGCGGCGGCTCCGCGTCGCGAGCGCTGCGAGGACGGCCGCCAGCGGGAGCGCGCCGGCGAGCGAGAGCAGCGCGAACGCGGCCGCCGTCGTCCACGCGGCGGCGCGGAGGCCCGGCTCGGCGCGGTGCAGGACATCCAGCAGCACCAGGCCGCCGCTGGAGAAGAGCGCGGCGTCGCCGTCGGCGTGCGCCGCTGCGCCGCTTGCGCGCGCCAGGTCGACCCACGGCGCGGCGACGATCAGCGCCGCGGCGAGCCGCCACGACCACAGCCCGGTGGCCAGCCACGCGAGCCGCCGGAGCGACTGGAGCGAGGTCATCATGGCTCCAGCAGCGCGAGCAGGAGCGCGGCGACCAGCGTCGCGCGCTCACGCACGCGCGGGGTCGACGCCGGGCCGGCGCGGCGCAGGTTGTTCACGAGGTCCTGGTCGAGGAGGACACGATGGTCGGGGTCTACGTGGGCGCTCACGAGCGGGCTCGAGCCCGTCCACTCGAGCACCGTGGAGGTCGTGGCGCCGTCCCACGCGCGGCGCTCGCGCCCGCCGTCGGCAGTGCGCAGCTCGATCTCGACCGGGAGCCGCAGCGTGCCGAGGCGACGAACGACCACGCGCCCGACCCAGCGGTTCGTCGGCTGGCCCCGCTCGCGCACCACGCGGCCCTCGGCGCCATCGAACGTCCCTCCCGGCGCCACCTCGGGCGCCACGTCGAGGCGCGCGAGCTGGTAGTCGACCCACCCGCGGTCGAACAGGGCGGCCTCGAGCGCCTCGGCCGCGGCGTCCCCCGCCGACTCGCGCACCGCGGCGACGAGGTGCCTCGGGTCCGGGTGCTCGAAGCGATGCCGGCGGGCGTAGCGCCCGAGCGCGCGGAAGAGCTCGCGCTCACCGTACACCCGCGCGAGCGTCTCGAGCACCGTGGCGGTGCGGGCGTACGCGAGGCCGCCCAGGCTGGCGAAGTCCACGAAGCCGCTCGCCGGGAGGGCGATGGGATCCGTCAGGCCGTGGCGGATCGCGAACACGCGCCGGGCCGCGGTGTCCGACACGGCCAGCCCCCCCAGCTCGAGGAGCGACGCCTCGCCGAAGCGATCGCCCAGCGCGCGCTGCTCGACCCACGTCGTCAGCCCCTCGTCGAGGAACGGCCAGCGGCGCTCATCGGTCGCGACCAATCCCTGGAACCACTGGTGCGCGAGCTCGTGGACCGTCACCGCCTCCACCCAGCGTGCGCCCGCCGGCAGCCACCACGGGCCCCCCGTCGTGACGAGCGTCGGGTACTCCATGCCCCCGGCGTCGGCGGCGGCGGCCGGCGGGTGCACCACAGTAAGGGCGGGGTAAGGGTATCTGCCGAACCGGTGGCTCAGCCACGGCAGCGCGTGACGGAGCGCTGCGAGCGTCCGCTCGGCGTTCGCGTGGTGGCCCGGAGGGTGCAGCACTCGCACCGCGACGCCGTCGATCGATTCGGCGCGCTCGACGAAGGAATCCCAGGCCGCCCAGGCGAAGTCGTGTACGTCGCGCGCGGAGTACCGGGCGAGGCGCCGGCCGCCCTCGACGCGCTCGTCCACCGGGCTCCCCGTCGCGCCGACGCGGAATTGCGCCGGGACATCGAGCGCGACGTCGTAGTCGCCGAAGTCCGCGTGGAACTCGGCGTGCGGGTGGAACGGCGCGCCGCTCCAGCGCCCGTCGGGCTCCCGGCGCGCCAGCTTGGGGAACCACTGGGCCACCAGGTGGAACGAACCGGCGTGCCCTGTCCTCTCGACGACCCGGGGCAGCCGCGCGGTCCACTCGAACTCCAACGTAATCGCCTCACCCGGCGCGACCGGGCGCGGGAGCGGCACGCGCACGAGCGTCTCGTCCTCGAGGTCGCCGCCCGGGTGGAGATCCGCGCCGCGCCAGAGATCGGCGCCGCCGAGCGCCGGCGCGACCAGCCGCGTCACGTCGATCCAGCCCCACTCCGCCGCGTGCCGACCGCTCCGTCCCCGCGCGAAGGGGGAGCGCTGGAAGAGCGTGCGATCGTTCTTGAAGGCGTTCAGGTAGAGCTGCACGAAGATCTCCCCGGCCGGGAGGTCGCTCGCGTTCGTCCACCGGATCGTCCCCGCGCCGCGGAGGTCGTGGACCACGGGGTCGAGTCGGACGGCCAGGTCGTAGCTCGCGACGGCGGCCGCGTGCTCGCGGAGCGAGGCGTCGTCGTCGTAGCGGGGGCCAGGCGCCTGGATCGCGGTCGCCGCCGGGGAGCGATTCGGGCTGTCTGCGCGCGAAGCGGGGCTCGTCGCGGCGGCTGCGAGCCCGAGCAGCGCTGCGCCCACGCGCCAGGCGGCGCGGCACGGCGCCGGATCGCGGCGCGGTCGGCGCTGGCCGGCTGCCGACATCGGCTCGTTCAGCGGGGCTCGAGCGCAATCACGCGCTGCTCGAGCAGCATGTACAGGAGCCGGAGCGCGTCGAGCTGGGGCATCCCGCTCATGTCGAGCAGCTCCTCGATCGTCGACAGGCCGTCCACCAACGAGAGCAGGAAGCCCGCGCGATGGTCCAGTGACAGCCAGCGGACCTGGTCGGGCGGGATGGCGACGCGAACGATCTGCTTCGAGTCGCCGAGGCGCGCCGAGTACATCTGCATGAGCACCTCGCGGCAGCTCCCGGCGTAGCGGATCGCGTCGGCGTCCTCCGGGCGGGTCTCGAGGATCCCCTCGGCCACCACCAGCGCGCCGCTGTAGTCGCCCATCGCGTAGCGGTCCTTCATGTCGCGGATGGCCGGGTCGCCCTCCGGCGGATCCGGCTTGCGCGTCACGAACGAGGGCGGGGCGGTGGCGGGCGCCTCCCTGCGCGGGGAGGCGTGGTCGAAGCCGAGCTCGTCCGGGAAATCCAGCGTCGCCGCGGAGTCCAAGGTCGGCTGAAGGCTCAGGTCGTCGAGCTCGATGCCCGTGGGCGAGAGCCGGCCCCGCGGCGTGACCGCCCGCATCCTCCCCCGCGTCTGCGTGCCTACCTCATCGAGCTCGAGCCCGCTCGCGGGGAGCCCGGGCGACAGCGGCGCCGCCGCGGGAGGCGGCGACGAGCGCGCCTTCGCGAACATTCGCCGCGCGAGCTCCTCGGGCGGGACACTCGGGATCTGTGTGACCCGGTCCAGCTCATCGGCCTCGAGCTCGGGCGGGAGGAACGAGCCGAGCTCGGGGACGGGCTCGTCGTCCCACGAGGTGTCGAGCTCGTCCGTGGGGGGACCGCTCGGTCGCACGCTCGGACGACTCGAGCCGCTCATCGCGCTCCTCTGCGCTCGGCCGTCGGGCCCTGGCAGCAACGGGGCAGCCGCATCGGCGGGGTCTCAGCTCCGCCCGATCACGCCGCGGAACATCCGCTCCGTCCGGCTGAGGGTCTCGAGTTGTTCCTTGATCGTGGCGGTGTCCTTCCGCTGGATCGCCTCGCGGGTGCGCTCGATGGTCGCCTTCGCCTTCTGGACGGCGTCTCGCCCGAAGTCGGCCCCGCCGACCGTCCGCTCCACGTCGGGGAACAGCGCGTCGACCTGCGCCATGAGCGTCTCCGCCTCCTGACGGGCGGCCTCGAACTGCTCGTCGCCGCGGCGCTCCACCATGTAGTCGGCGGCGCTCGCCATCATCTGCTTCACCTCGTCGTGGGTGAGGCCGCTCGTGGCGGTGACCTGGATCGATTGCGCCTGCCCCGTCTCGAGATCCTTCGCGTTGACGCTGACGATGCCGTCCGTGTTGATCTCGAACGTCACCTCGATCTCGACGTGACCCTTCGGGGCGCGCCGGAGGCCCGTCAGGATGAATTCGCCGAGCAGCTCGTTCTCGTCCGCCTTCTTGCTCTCGCCCTGCATGACCAGGATCTTGACCGCCGTCTGGTTGTCGCGGCTCGTCGTGAAGACCTTGGTGCGGCTGGTGGGGACGGTCGTGTTCTGCGGGATCAGCTCCTCGAAGTAGCTGCCGAACGTCATGATGCCCAGCGCGTGCGGCGTCACGTCGAGCAGGATCATCTCGTGCTTGTCCTCGACGAGGGCGGCGCCCTGGATCGCGGCGCCGAGCGCCACGACCTCATCGGGGTGAACTCCGCGGTTGGGCTCCCGCTGGAAGAAGTCCCCGACGGCGAGCTGGATCGCGGGCATCCGCGTCATCCCTCCCACGAGCACTACGTCCTCGATCTCGTCCACGTCGAGCTTGGCGTCGACCAGCGCCTGCCGGCAGATGTCGATGGTGCGCTCGACGAGGTCCTCGCACAGGGACTCGAGGGTGTCGCGCGAGAGCACACGCTGCAGGTGGAGCGCCTCGTTCCGCCCGGCGGAGATGATGAACGGGAGGTTCACCTCCGTCTCCCGGACGCTGGAGAGCTCACACTTCGCCTTCTCCGCCGCGTCGCGCAGCCGCTGGAGCGCCATGCGGTCCTGCCGGAGGTCGACGTCGTGCTCATCGAGGAAGCCCTGGACCAGCCAGTCGATGATGCGGGCGTCGAAATCCTCGCCGCCGAGGAACGTGTCACCCGTGGTGCCGATCACCTTGAAGACTCCGTGCGAGCCGATCTCCAGCACGCTGATGTCGAACGTCCCGCCTCCGAGATCGTAGACCGCGACCGTCTTGTCGATGCCCTTGCCGAAGCCGTACGCGAGCGACGCGGCCGTCGGCTCGTTGATGATGCGGATGACGTCCAGCCCCGCGATGGCGCCCGCGTCCTTGGTCGCCTGGCGTTGGTTGTCGTTGAAGTAGGCCGGGACGGTGACGACCGCCTTGCTGACCGTCTCGCCCAGGTAGTCCTCCGCGATGACCTTCATCTCCTGGAGGACCATGCTGCTGATCTCGGGGACGCTGTACGTCTTGTCGCGGAGCTTGATGCGTACGTCGCCGTGCGGGCCCTCCACGATGCCGTAGCTGCACGTCATGATGGCGTTCTTCACCTGCGGCGAGTTGAACTTGCGCCCGATGAGTCGCTTCGCGGCGTAGACGGTGTTCTCCGCGTTGGTGATGGCCTGGCGCTTCGCGATGTGTCCGACCAGCCGCTTCCCCGCCTCGGTCACCGCGACGATGCTGGGGGTCGTCTTGTACCCGCCTCGGTTGGGGATGACGGCGGGGGCGTCGCCTTCCATCACGGCGACGCAGGAGTTGGTCGTCCCGAGGTCGATGCCGATCACGCGCTCAGCCATGAGTACCTTTCCCGCGGCGCGAGCCGGCCGGGGGCCGGACCGCTCACAGCTCGCCTCGCTTGATGCGACGCAGCCAGCTCTTCACGTTATCATCGTTCGGCGCGATCTGCCCGGCCCGCTCGAACTCTCCGATGGCGCTCTGCCGGAGCCCCGCCTTCAGGTAGACGCGCGCGAGGGTGATCCGGTACTCGACGTTATCCGGGGCGAGCGCCAGCGCCCGGCGGGCGTGGTCGCTCGCTTCGCGGACGTCGCCCTCGCCCTCGAGCAGGCAGTGGGCGATCCGCTCGTGGAGCCGGGGGGACTCCTTGCCGCGGACGGCGCGATCGTACGATCGTGCGGCGGCGAGCCAGCGCCCGCTCCGCTCCTCGTACTGGGCCTGCTCCACGTAGGACTGCGCCAGATCTGCCGCCGCTCGGACCGTGGCCTGCTCGAGCAGGGCGGTGATGCCGGCGTCGTCCGGGGCCAGCGAGGCGGCGATGCGGAGCGCGTTGGCGGCGGCCACGGCCTCGTCCCGCTTCAGCGCGTCCTGCGCCGTGGCGAGGTACTGGTCGACCTGCTGCTGGCGCGCGGCGAGGACCCGCTGCTCCCACATCCGGCGGAGGTCCTCGGCGACCGCCTCGCGCGGGGGTTCGCGGGGCGGCGCTGAGCTCGTCGTCGCGCCGGCGGGGGGCCCCGATCGGCCCAGCCGGCGGGCGAGCGCGCGCCGGCGCTCGTCCTCGGAAATCGGCCGGGGGGCCAGCCCGTGCGGAGAGGCCGGCGGGGCGGTGTCGGGCGGGTTCCGGGCGACCCGTTCCATCAGACGGGCGGTCTCCTCGATGCGGCGCCGGGCCTGCTCCACCTCCGCGGCGCGCGCGCGCTCGTCCGACAGAAGGCGGTCCTCCGAGGCGTTCCGCTCCGAGCCGCGCAGGTAGGCGTCGTACTCGTCGCGGGTCTTCTTGCGTGTGAGGAGGTCGTGCGCCTCCGTCATCCGCTGGAAGATCCGCTCGAGCTTCGTCTTGAAGGAGCCGAGCTGCTTCCCGAAGAAGCGGTCCGGATGGTACTGGCGGACGGCGTCGTAGTACGCGTCCTTGATCTCCTTCTTGTCGGCGGCGCGCGGGACGCCGAGGACCTCGTAGTGCGTCGACGAATCGAGGGCGTAGAAGAGGTCCAGGATCCGCCGCTTGCGGATCAGATCGAGCTCGGCCGCCTCGTCCAGCTCCGAGGGATCGTAGAGCGCGGCCGCCGCCTGGTGCGGGGTCTCGGTCCGGCGCGGCGCCTCGATCGCGGGACGCTCGAGGCGGGAGCTCGCGCCGGCTCCTTCCGAGCGGGGCTGGGGGCGCGGCTCGGAGGCCTGGTCGACCTCCTCGAAGCGGATCGCGCCGAGCGCGATCAGCCTCGTGAGCGCGCCCTCGAGCTGCTCCCGCGACAGCCCGGTCGCGAGCGCGAGATCCGCGGACGTGGTCTTGCCGTCGACCTGTGCGAGCACGAACGCCTCCTCGGGGCCGATCGGGAGCGAGGTCTCGTCCACACCCTGCACGCGGCAGGCGACGGTGCGTTGGTTGCTGTCCACGTGGCTGCCGCGGCGCCGCGGCGACGTGCGGCTGCCAGCCGGCCATTCTACGGATCCCGGGGGAGGGCAGGCAACGGGTCCGCGTCGGTCAGTCCCAGCCACTCGGCCGGATCGGCGGCCACCAGCTCCCCGAGGAAGCGCTCCACTTCCTCGAGCCCGGAACTTTCCGTTGTGAACCGAAGCTCGGTCAGCTCGAGCTCCCACGATGCGCCCGCCGCGCTGGCGGCCCCGCGCTCGTGGCTCACGGTGCCGACACGCCTCAGGCCGACGCCGAACATCGGCACCTCCAGCCGGAGCGAGAGGCCGACCGGCCCCACGGCGACGCGCGTGCCGAGCCCGGCCAGGCGCATCGGGACGCCCGGCACGCTCCGCGCGAGGTCGACGAGGAACCCCACGGGGGAGCCGGACCGGAGCGCGCGCGCGATCCGGAACGGCGCGCCGGCGTGACCTCGGTGGATGACACGGATCCCTCGGGCCACGCGGTGTCGATCGACCAGCGGATCGAGCCGCGGGTCGTAGCTCTCCCGCACGACGATCGCCGGCGCGTGTCCGAGCTCGGCGAACACCGCGGGGACGAGCTCGAACGGGCCCACGTGTGCGCCCACCACGATCGCGCCGCGCGAGCTCCGGCGGATCGACTCGAGCGCCGCATGGGCGGCCGGCGCCACCACGACGCGATCCAGCGCGGCCCGGCCGGGATCGCGCAGCGCGAGCGACGCAGCCAGGTTGCGCGCGAGCGCGAGCGGCCAGCGGCGGGCGACCTCCGCGGCGGCCCGCGCGCCGAGCGCGGGCGCGAGCCGACGGGCCAGGGCGCGGTGGGGCACGCCGCGCGCGAGGATCGCGAGGACCCGCTCGAGCGCCGGTGGACGTAGCCGATCGGCTGCGCCAAGGCCCCCGCGCACCGCGTGGAAGAGCAGCTCGTTCTTCCACCGCTGCGCGCGCGACCAGCGCCCGCCCGCGCGCAGGTCGCCCGCCGCTGCGACCGCGCTCAAGGACACGCCCCGCACGCGGCGCGGACCCTCGCCCGCGCGTCGGCCACCCGGTCCCGCGCTGCCCGGCACCGCGGCCCGCCACCGTCCAGCTGGCAGATGCGGTCCGCGGAGCGCTCGAGCGAGCCGAGCGCCCGGCACGCGAGCTCGCACCGATCGCGGCCGGGCGCTTCCGCGAGCTGCGCCGCGAGCGCCGCCTCGGCCCGGCGGAAAGCGCCGAGCGCGGTCGCGAGCCCGTCGGCCGCGTCGGCCTGGTCGGGCTCGAGGCCGCCGCTCGGGGTCTCCTCGGGCGCTGGCTCGTCGGCGCCCTTCTCGTCGTCGAGGTCGATCATGCCCTCGGGGGGCGCGGTGGCCGCGGGGCTCGGCGGAGGAGGCGTGGGCGCAGGCTCCGTCGCCGGCGCTGCCCGAGGCGACCCGCCGCCCGGCGCGCTCGGGCCGGCCTCGGGGGCCCGGGCGCCGCAGCCGACGCCGAGGAGCCCCGTGGCCCAGCAGATCGCGGCCTGGCGGCGCCAGCGCGCGCGGCGGGACGCGCCGTCGCGAGCCGGGGTCACCGCGGCGCCTCCGCCACGCTGCACTCGATCACCTTCGCCTGCACCGCCATCGACTCCTCGAACGCATCGAGCGCGCGCTTGCGGTCGGCGGCGGCGTCGGCAGGACGCCCCGCGTCCGCGTGCCACTGCGCCCTTCGCTCGACGACGTGGCCGCGGACCTCCAGCAGGTGTCCGCGGACGTAGGTGGTCTCCCGGGCGAGCGCGAGCCCCGCGGCGAGCGCGGCCTCTGCCGCGTCGAAGCGCTGGCGGCGGCTCTCGAGATCGGCGAGGCGCGCGTGTGTGTCCGCCACGACCTCGCGGGACTCGGCTCGGGCCTCCACCCCGCCCGCGGGTGCGGGGCCCTCCGTCACGCCGCGCAGCGCGCCGATCGCGGCCTCCAGATCCTGGGCGTCCTCGTGGCGATCGGCGACGTGGTGGGCGGAGCGCGCGCGCGACAAGAACGCGAGGAGCGCCGGATCGACCGGCGCGCCAGCAGGAGCCGCGGGCGGGCAGCCGTCGTCCCGTGGCGGCGGCTGGCGCCCGCACGCGCCGCTCGCGAGCGCGAGGAGGGTCGCGGCGAGCGCCGCTCGCGCCCTGGCCGTCACCGGACCCCCCAGGCCGCGTAGCGGTTCGCGCGGAGATCGCGCGCTCGCGCCTCGCCGATCCGATCGATCCGCGCGCTGGTGGCCTCGACGGTGAAGCGCTCCTCGAACAACGCCGCGGTGGACCGCGAGCGCGCCACGGGGACCGCCGCGGCGGCGGGCGCCGCCTCCGGCGGCGGGCGGACCAGGAGCGCGACGCCGGCGGCGAGCGCGAGCACTCCGGCGCCCGCGCCGAACGCGACCGCGATCACGTTCGTGCGCCGCCGGCGCTCGACGGCGCGGTCCGCGAGCACGGCCGCTCGGCCCGCCGCTAGCTCCCGCGGCTCCCACGCGGCGCGCAGCGCCTCGACCAGCGGCGGGGGCGCTCCGGAGCCGAGCTCGTGCGCCAGCGTCCGGCCCGCGAGCGTCTCCGCCGGGGTCGGGAGCTCGCCGACGGCGAGCGCGGCGAGGGCGCCGGCGCGCGCGGGTGACAGCTCGCCCCCGTACGCCGCGGCGCGCAGCGCCTCGGCTTCGATCGCAGCCTCGCCGGACGCGAGCTCGGGCCCCGTGAGCGCGAGCTCGACCAGCTCGTCGACGCACGCCGAGTCGAGCTCGGCGGGTCGCCACGCGGCGCGGAGCGCTTCGGCGAGCGCGAGCTCCTCCGCGTCGTCGAGCCACGCCGCCTCGCGGCGGCCGTCCGGATCGGCGGGGGAGCTCACGCGGCCGCTCCTCTCTCGGCGAGGACCTTCTTCAGCGCCGTCATCGCTCGGTGCAGCACGACGTCGAACGTCGCCGCCGTCACCTCGAGCTCCCTCGCGCACTCGTCGCGCGGGCGCTCCTCGAGCACGCGGAGGACGATCGCGCGCGCGTACCGCGGGTTCAGTCGGCCGAGCACCTCCTCCACCCGCCGTCGAGCGAACGCGAGATCGTGGCGCTCCAGCGCCTCCGCGTCCCGCACCTCGCGCGCGGCGCCGTCGAGCTCGCGCTCCACGTGCTCGGGCTCGAAGAGGAGCTCGCGCTTACGCGCGCGGAGCTGGTCCAGCGCGACGCGGAGCGCGACCACGCGCAGCCACGGGTAGATCCCGACGCCTTGCCACGTGAACTGCTCGAAGCGCTCGACGGCCTTCACGTAGGTCACCCCGAGCGCCTCCTCGGCCAGCGCCGGGCTGCCCAGCCGCGGCAGGAGGACGCTCCGGTAGAGCCGCGGGCCGTGGCGCGAGAGCAGCGCGCCGAGCGCCGCCCGGTCGCCCTCCCGCGCGCGCTCCCACTCGCTGCGCTCGCGCTCGAGCTCGGCCTCGTCCAACACGGAGCGCACTCTACCGGAACGGCGGGCCGTCGCGCGCAACGCCGCCAGCGGACCCTCCGGTCCGAAGACCCACGGCAGCACCAGCGCGCTCACGACCCCTGAACGGACGGGCGCCCGCGGCCTTACGCCCGCGCGGCGCGCAGGATCGCCGGGCGGGGCTCGCCGCCGGCCGCCTCCGCCGCCATGCTCCACCCCGATGGCCGCTGGCTCCAGGGTCTGCCCTTCTTGCCGGGCGCTGAACGCCGCCGACGACGCCCGCTGCCACCGCTGCGCCGAGCGGCTCCCTGGCCCCTGGGGCACGGCCGCGCGTGAGCTCGTCGGCGCCGTGGCGGGCGCCGGGGCGCCCGCCACCACCCTGGTCGTCGGGTTCTGCCTGATCGTCTACCTCGGCATGGGCGTGGGGGACGGCTCCGGCCTCTATCGCGGCGGCGGGCTCGGGGCGGAGGCGCTCCGGTGGGGCGCCCTCATGGCGGGAGCCGTCCGTGTCGAGCCGTGGCGGTACCTGTCCGCCGTGTTCGTCCACCTGGGGATCCTGCACGCGGCCTTCAACCTCCTCGCCCTGCACCGCATCGGGGGGGGGGTGGAGCGCGCGGTCGGTTCGGCGCGCTTCCTCGTCGCCTTCGGCGTGACCGGGGTGCTCGGCTTCGTCGCCTCCGATCTCTGGTACGGCCCACGGCTCTTCACGGCGGGGGCGAGCGGGGCGATCTTCGGGTTGGGCGGGGTCCGCGTCGGGTGGCTGCTGGTGGCACGAGATCCCGCCTGGAAGCAGGCCGCGATCGAGCTGACGCTCTACGCCGTCATCGCGACGCTCCTGCTGCCCCGGGTGAACGACACGGCCCACGTCGTGGGGGGGCTCGCCGGTGTCGGCTGCGGGGCGCTCTTTGGCCGAGAGCGCCGGGGGCCGGGTCGCGATCGCGCCGCCCGCGTGCTCGCCGCGGCGGTCGCGCTCGCCTCCGTGGGATCGGTCCTGCTCGCGCAGCGCTCCCCCTACTGGCAGGTGGCCCGGCAGGCCGAGATCGACCGCGGCCTGCGCTGAGCGCGGCGCCCCGCGCTCGGGGCGTTTCGGCTAGGCTCGCTCCCCGATGCCCGTCGTGAACCCGCTCGCGCGGGAGCTCGTCTTCAAGATCGTCTACTACGGCCCCGGCCTCGGCGGAAAGACGACGACGCTGCAGCACGTCCACGCGACCGCGCGGCCGGAGCATCGCGGCAAGCTCGTGAGCCTGGCCACGCCGGTCGACCGCACGCTCTATTTCGACTTCCTGCCCATCCGACTCCCGCACGTGCGGGGGATGAGCGTTCGCCTCCAGCTGTTCACCGTCCCGGGGCAGGTCTACTACAACGCCACCCGCAAGCTCGTGCTCACCGGGGCCGATGGCGTCGTGTTCGTCGTCGACTCCCAGCGCCTGCGGCTCGACGCCAGCCTGGAGAGCTTCGCGAACCTGCGGGACAACCTCCGCGAGCACGGTCGCGCGCTCGAGGACGTCCCCCACGTCGTCCAGCTCAACAAACGCGATCTGCCGGACCTGATCGAGGTGGCGGAGCTCGAGCAGCGCTTCAACCCGCACGCCGCGCCCGCGTTCGAGACGATCGCCACCACGGGGGTGGGCGTCTACGAGGCGCTCGAGGCCATCGCGCGCGCGGTGCTGGAGGACTTCCAGCGACGGATCCCGCCCGGTCGCGAGCCGAGCGTACAGGAGCTCGCGCTCCCGGAGGGGGGGCTCAGCGAGGCGCTCCGGCGCGCCGAGCCGGGGCCGGCGGAGCCGAGCGTCCGTGCGCCGCTGACGGCGCTCGGCGCTGCGCTCGAGGGGGGCGACTCCCTGCTCCCGCTCGGCGGGCCCAGCGCCGCGCCGCAGGCCGATCCGGGGGAGGACGCCGCGCGCGCGGTGTCGGAGCTCTCGTGGCGGGTCGCGCCGCCGGCGCGGGTCCCGGACGACCTCGGCGCCGCGTCGGACGGGGCGGCGCCGGCACCGGCGGCGGCCCGCGTCTCCGAGCGGCCCCCGGCCCTCGAGACGCAGCCGCCGCAGACGCAGCCCAGCCTCTCGCCCGGCCAGCTCCGCGCGCGGCTCGAGGCGCAAGCGTCCGAGCCGCCGGCGCGCCCCGCGGAGTCCGCGCCCTCGCCCGCCGCGGGCGTCCCGGCGGGGGGGTGCTCCTTCGCCCAGCTCTGGCCCGCGCCGGAGCGCGCCGTCGTCGAGCGCGTGGAGGAGGCGCTCACTCGAGGGGACGCCACGGCCGCGGTGATGCTCGTCGATCAGCTCGCGGCGCGCGTGCTGGCGTCCGCCGCCGGGCTGCTCGGCGCGACGCTGGAGACCCCGCGCGATCCGTCCGTCGTCGCGCTGCTCCTCGGGCTCGACGGCCGCCGTTACCTGGCGTTCCGAGCGCTCGTGCGCGATGCGCGCGCGGGCGGAGCCGTCTCCCACGCCCAGGCGCTCGCCGCGTACGCGCTGGCGATCGAGGCGCGGCTCGCGCGCACGCGCCTGGCCGAGTGAGCGCGAGCCGCTGCGGCGCGCATCACCCCGGGGGCGTGGAGGCGCTGAGCTCGCCGCCCACGTCCACGACGAGCGCACCGACCGCGAGAGTCCCTACCCAGGTACCCTCGAACCCGCTCGGTCGCGCGCGCTCGTCGACGCGGGTCGTCGCCGTGGCGCCGAGCGTCCACGTGGCGCTGCCGTCCGGCGTGGCCGCGAGCGCGCGCGACCACATCGCCGCGACCGCCTCCACGCACAGCGCCTCGGCGCAACCGGTCGCGCACCCCGGCGCCACGTCGCCGGTGGCCAGCGCCTCCAGCGCGGCGCCGACGCCAGCGCAGTCGACCACGATCGCCAGCGCGGTGGGGACGTCCTCCGCGCCGGCCACCGCCTGCTTCGCCGGATCGACCGCGACGGCGCCGAACAGGCGGGACGGACACCACGCGAACGTCGCGCCGAGCAGCACGGTGTCGCCCGGCTCCGACGTCCAGCTCACCGCCTCGTCCACGCGCGCCGGGAGCCCCGCGTCCTCGGCGGGGACGCCGAGGAGCGGCCCGAGGCCGAGCACGAACGTCGAGCCCTCGGCCGTGAGGCGGCCCTCCAGGACGCCCGGCCCCGAGAGCCGCGCCGCTCCGGCGCTGATCCAGTCGGCCGCCGCCGCGCGGATCGCGCTCCCCGCGCTCGCGCCGAGGGCGCCTCGGAGGGCGTCGTCCCACTGCCCCTCCGCCCGGTTCGTGGCGAACCCAGCGCGCGCCGTCGGAGTCGGGAGGGCGAGCTGCATCGAGTCGAGCAGCGCCTCGACGTCGTCCTCGGCCCCGCCGAGCAGGGCGCTCTCGATCGCGGCGCCCACCGCGGACGCGGCCTCCTCCCACGGGCGGGACGCCCCCACGCCGAGGCCCAGCACCAGATCCGTCTCGGCGAGCGCCAGGGGGACATCGCTCGCGCTGATCTCGATCGTCGCCAGCGAGTCGGCGACCAGGCCCGGGGCGTCCTTACAGCCGCCGATCGCCCACGCCGCGCGGACGGTGACCGCCAGCGAGGGACCGATGGGTACCCCCTCGATGCGCGGATTCCCGGTGAGCGACTCCCCGAGCAGCGGGCCGTCCGGTGGGGGCAGACTGCCGAGCGTGGAGCACGTCGCGCCGGCGTGGACGCTCGCTGCCCAGTACGGGACATCGCGCTTGCCGTCGTAGATCGGGACGATGTCGAGGGTCGCGAAGCCCGCGCCGCTGACCGACACGGGCAGCGCCGTCGCGGTGTCGCCGCCGGTCGCGGTGACCGCGAACACCGCCGGCTGCGAGGGCGCGCTCAGCACGAACGACGCCCGGCCGTCGGCCGCAGTGACCACCTCGCTCCGGTCGAGGGAGGCGTCGCTCGAGGTCTCCGACAGGGAGAGCCGGAGCGGGTAGGCTCCCGCCGGAGACACCTCCACCCCGACCTCCCGGGACGTCCCAGGCAGGAGCGCGAGGAACGGCTCGGTGAAGCGGATGGCGTCCGGGCTCCTCGCGGCGTCCCCCCCGCTGGCGTCCTGGGCCGGTGGGAGGACGACCTCGAGCCGGTCGTCGCCCGAGCAGCCGCCGGCGCCCAGCAGGCACGCACAGACGACCGCGGGAGCGGCAATGGGAGCGGCAATGGGCGCGGCGACGACACGCACCAAGGCGGCTGCCCGGTCCCGAGAGGCGGCAGGGCGGAGAAGCAAAGCTCTCCGAGTCTACGCCGCGCCCGCACCCTCGCAAGGAAGCGCCCTGGGCGAGGTGCTTGCGACGGAGCCCGAAGGGGGAGAGACTCGATCGATCGTGGAATCCTTCCCGCCGCCCGCGCTCCGGCTGCTCGTCGTCGACGATGAGCCGGGTATCCGGCAGGCGCTCGAGATCGCGTTCCGCCGCGAGGGGCGCCAGGTCGTGACCGCGGCGGGCCGCGGCGCGGCGGTCGAGGCGATCACCTCGAGCCCGCGGCCGTTCCCCCTCGTGATCACCGATCTGGCGATGCCGGACGGCTCCGGGCTCGAGGTGCTCCGGGCCGCCAAGGAGCGGGACGCGGCGTCCGAGGTCATCGTGATCACCGCCCACTCGACGGTCGAGAACGCGATCGAAGCCATGCGGCTCGGCGCCTACGATTTCGTGCGCAAGCCGTTCGATCCCGCCGAGCTCTCGGCGCTCGTCGCCAAGGCGCTCGAGAAGCACGAGCTCGTCTCGGAGGTGCGGCGGCTGCGCGCCCGGGAGGATGACGCCCGCCCCGGCGTCGTGGCTCGCAGCCGGGCGATGACGGAGCTGCTCTCGCTCGTCGAGCGGATCGCGGCGACGCGGACGACCGTGCTGCTCACCGGCGAGAGCGGGACGGGGAAGGAGCGGCTGGCCCGCGCGATCCACGACGCCTCCGACCGCAGCGCAGGCCCGTTCCTCGTCGTCAATTGCGGCGCGCTGCCCGAGGCGCTCATGGAGAGCGAGCTCTTCGGTCACGAGAAGGGCGCGTTCACCGGCGCGCAGGCCCGCCACCGCGGGCTCTTCCGCGAGGCGCACGGCGGGACCCTCCTGCTCGACGAGGTGGGCGAGCTGCCGCTGTCGCTCCAGGTGAAGCTCCTGCGCGTCCTGCAGGAGCGGGCCGTCCGCCCCGTCGGGGCCGCGCAGGAGACCCCGGTGGACGTCCGGCTGCTCGCCGCGACGAACCGCGACGTCGAGTCCGACGTGGCGGCCGGGCGTTTCCGCCAGGATCTCTACTACCGCCTCAACGTCATCCGGCTCCGTGTCCCGCCGCTCCGCGAGCGTCGCGAGGATGTACCGGTGCTCGTCGAGCGCTTCGTGCGCCGCTTCGCCGGCGAGATGGGCAAGGACGTGACGGGCCTCTCCGCGGACGCCCTGCGCGCTCTCGAGGGGTACGCGTTCCCGGGCAACGTCCGCGAGCTCGAGAACGTGATCGAGCGCGCCGTGGCGCTCGCGGCGACGCGCGTGATCGGGCTCGGAGATCTCCCGCCCGAGATCAGCGGCGCGGCGGGCGCCGTGGGGGCTCGCCTCGGGGAGCTGCCGGACGCCGGCTGCGACCTCGATCAGGTGCTGGCCGAGGTCGAGCGGCGCCTGCTCGTCGAGGCGCTCGATCGGACGGGCGGCGTGAGGAAGGCGGCTGCCCGCCTGCTCGGCATCACCTTCCGGTCGATGCGCTACCGGTTGGAGAAGCACCAGCTCGATCCCGGGGGCGCGGACGACGACGCCGAGCCGCCGGCGTCCCTGGAGGGCGGGTGAGCGCGCCCCCGGCGCCGCGCGCTGCGGCGGCCGGCGAGCGCCAGTTGGCCCGCCTGGCGCGGAACGTGCTACCTTGAGCGACATGCGAACGTGTGCCGCGCGTGGCTTCACGCTCGTGGAGCTCCTCGCGGTGGTGGTCATCGTGGGCGTGCTGTCCGTCATCGGGGTCGCGGCGTTCCGCAAGCAGGCCCTCGGGACGAAATCCATCGAGGCGACGGGCTCCATCGCCGCCATCCGCTCGGCCCAGGAGGAGCGGCGCGCGCTCATCCAGGCCTACGTCAACGTGTCGGCGGACGTGACCTCCGATTCCTCGCTGTTCCCGGCCGTGCCGAACGGGCTCGTCCGGCGCGCGTTCCTCAACGACTCGCACACCGACTTCGGGCGGTGGCGCGAGCTCAACCCGAAGATCACCGCCGAGGTGCAGTTCGGCTACGCAGTGGTCGCCGGCGCGCCGGGCGTCGCGCCGGCCTTCCCCGCGAGCGGCGGCTTCCCGACGGCGGTCGCGCGGCAGCCCTGGTACGTGATCGCGGCGTATGGCGACGGCGACGGCGACGGCGTGCGATCGCGGTTCGTCGCGTCCAGTCTGAGCCACGAGATCTTCAGCGAGCTGGAGGCCGAGTGATGAGAGTGCCCAATTTCGCCACCGTGCCCGGAGGCCAGGCCGATTTTCGTCACCGCGCGGCGCGGCGCGCGGCGCGTGGCTTCACGCTCGTCGAGCTCATGACGGTGGTCATCATCGTCGGGGTGCTGGCGACCATCGGCATCTTCGGGGTGCGGAAGTACCTGCTCGCCGCGAAGTCGACCGAGGCGGGGGCGATCCTCGCGGACATCGCCGCCGGTCAGGAGGCGTATCGGGACGAGACGTTCCGCTACCTCGACGTGTCGACCGGCATCGACACCTACCACCCGATGGCCACGCCCGGTCCCGTCGCGTACGACTGGACGGACACGAGCGGCGGCGCGACCTTCAACAACTTCATCACGCTCGGCGTGCGACCGGTCGGCCCCGTGATGTTCGGGTACGCCTGCCGGGCGGGTGGCCCGTCGGAGACGCTCGCCGCGCCGCCGGCGGTCGGGACGACGCCCGAGTTCGCCTGGCCGAGCACGATCACCGGTCCGTTCTGGGTGTGTAAGGCGGTCGGCGACCGGGACGGCGACGGCAAGAAGGCCATCTTCGTCGGTAGCTCGTTCACCAACCAGATCTACTCGGAGCACGAGGACGAGTAGCGCGGGACGCGCTGCGCGCGGCGGCTCCGCGCCACGACCCGGTCGAGGCCGAGATGGCTCTCAGCTCCCTCAGCCCCGTGCAAGCGGCGCTCGGCGTCTCGCTCGCCGGGTCGGTGCTCGCCGTGGGCGTCCCGGCGTTCGTGCGCGATCTGCACGCGTCGCGGCTCGCGGAGCCCGTCGAGGCGCTCGGCAGGCTGACTCGCGTGGCCGCGTCCCACTCCAGTGGCAAGGCGGCGCCGGTGGCGTTCCCGGAGTCCGCGCCGCTCACCCCGGCGGAGGTGCCTCGCGGAGAGCGCGTGCTCGATCCGCCCGGGACGTGGAGCCACCCGACGTGGCGCGCGCTCGCGTTCGAGTGGACGGTGCCGCACCGCTACGCCTTCGCCGTGGACACGCGCGTCGACGCCGCGGAGAGCAGCCTCGAGGCGCGCGCGCACGGCGATCTCGACGGCGACGGCGTCCTCTCGACGCTCCGCATGGGCGTCACCGTCCGCGGGGGCGGGCCGCCGGCCGTCGGCCCCCTGGAGGTCGAGCGTGAGGTGGAGTGACCGGGGCGGCCCGGTCGCGCTCGTCGCGATCGTGAGCGCCGCGATCGCCGTACACCACACGCGGCTGGAGCTCGTCCCGCGGCACGCCGCCGCGCGGCGGACCGTCGCGGGAGCCGCGGTGCCGCCGCCCGCGCTCGCCACGCTCGTCAGCCTGGGGTACCGGGACGCGCTCGCCGACTACCTCTTCGCGACGCTCCTCGTCGAGTACGGCATCTCGTTTCAGGAGAAGACACGCCTCGACGCGGGCGCTTACGTCGACACCATCAACGCCCTCGCGCCCGGGTTCCGCCAGCCGTACCTGTTCGCGGACACGTTCATGACGCTCCGGCCCGTGCCGCCCGTGGCCGAGGACTACCGACACGCGCGCGCGGTGTTCCTCCGCGGCCTCGCCGCCTTCCCGACGGACGCCGAGCTGTGGCTCACCTCGGGGCAGTTCCTCGCCTACGTGTTGCCGTCTCGCGACCTGGTCCCCGAGGCCGAGGCCAGCGAGGCGAAGCTCGAGGGGATGCGGCAGCTCGCCCGGGCGTGCGAGCTCGTCGGGCGCAACGAGAACCTCCCGTACCACTGCGTGACGGCCGCGCACCTGATGACTCGTCGCGGCGAGAACGAGGCGCTCGTGCGCTTCGTCGAGCGGATGCTGGCGGTGTCCGACAGTGACGAGATCCGCGAGCTCGCGAGCGGGTACCTGGAGAAGGTGCTCGGCGAGCAGGCGCGCGAGCGCGCCGAGCGGCGGCGCGTCGCCTTCGAGCGCGCGTGGGGGCGGGATCTCGCGTGGGTGAGCCGCGACCACCTGCTCGCGCTCGGGCCCGCGTTCGATCCCGCGCGCTGCGCTGGGCGGGGCGGCGCGGCGCCCCGGGAGCGGTGCGCGACGTCCTGGTCCGGGTGGGCCGAGGCGCTCCCCCCGTAGCTCAGGGGAAGCGGACGGCCGCCGTCGCGGACTTCCCGGGCTCGACCACCACCGACCGCACCTTGCGGCCGTGCTCGGGGTGCACGAACACGACGGTGTGGCTCCCCGCCGGGACGCTCAGCCCGACCTTGGGGGTGCTGCCGAGCGGCTTGCCGTCGAGGATGACCTGCGAGACGGGGATCGAGTTGATGTTGAGCGTCCCCGTCCCCGTCGCGGCGGCGGGCTTGTCCCCCGCCGCGGGCTTGTCGCCCGTGGGGGGCTTGTCGCCGCCGCTCGCGGGCTTGTCGTCGGGCTTCTCCTCCGGCGGCGCCTTGCCCTTCTCATAGAGCGCGACCTCGATCGTGCTCTCGGCCTGGCCGTCCTCGAACTTCACGTCCTTGCGGAAGTCCGCGTAGCCCTTCCGCGTCGCGACGACCGACCACGGCTTGTCCGTGCCGATGTCGAGCTTGATCGGCAGGCTCGGGATGGGGCGCCGCTCGCCGCCGCTCACCAGGTAGTACTTGGCCCCGTCCGCGCCCGTGCCGGCCTTGATGGTGAGCAGCCCCTTCAGCACCTTGAGCTTCAAGGGCCCGACCGTCTGCATCTCGTCGGCGGCCAGGCTGATCTTCTTCTCGTAGGCCTCGAAGCGCTCGCTCCCCGCGACGCGGATCGTGTGCTCACCGGCGGAGAGCTCCTTCAGCTCCTGCGGGAGCGGGCCGATCTCCTTGCCGTCCACGTACAGCTTGAGCCCGCTGCCCTCGCCGGAGACGCGGATGCCCGTCCCACCCGACGACTTCGCCAGGACGATCGGGAGCACCTGCTCCTCTCCGCCCTTCAGCGACACGGCCTGGTCGGCCGTCGGCTGATAGCCCGCGGCCACGACCTTCACGATGTGGGCGCCCGGCGGCAGCTCGCGCACGGCGCAGGGCGACGCCTCGCAGCGCTTCTGGCCGTCGACGAACACCTGCACGGCGTCGACCGCGCGGTTGCCGGGGCCGGCGACCGTCACGACCAGCGACGCCTTGCCCGGCGGCAGGACGAGCACGACGACTGCGGCGATCAACACGACGACCAGGAGCGCCGCGACGGCCAGGAGCGCCGTCCGCGCGCCGCTGCCGGAGGCCTCCTGCGCGGGAGCGGTCGCGGGCACGGCCGGCGCGGGCGCGGCCGAAGCGACCGGCGGGGGCGGCGCCGAGACGGCCGGATCGGGAGCCCGGGGCGCGGGGGCGGCGGCACCGCCCGACATCGCGGCGAGCGACGCGGCGCCGCCCATGCGGGCGGACGTTGGCGGTGCGGGAGCGCCCGCGGCCGGCGGCGGCGGGGCGCTCCGGAGCAGCGCCTTGGAGGCGTCCTCGGCGACCTTGTCGAACACCGCCGTCTTCTCGTCCTCGTCGTCCCAGTCCATGTCGACCGGCGCCGCAGGTGCGGGCGGCGCTGGCGCGGGGGCGGCGGCGCGCGGAGGCGCAGGGGCCGGCGGCGGTGCGGACATCGCGAGGGTGCGGTTCAGCGGCGGCGGCGGGGCGCCCGGCGCGCTCGGGCGGGACGGCGCCGCCGGCGGCATCGACCGGCTCGGCGGCGGCGGAGGTGCCGCGGGGCCGCTCGGCGGCGCCAGGTTCGGGGGCGGGAGGCCGAGGAGGGTCTTCTGGCGCACCGGGGCCGGTGGGGGCGTCGGAGCGCGCCCGGAAGGCGCCGGCACGCTCGGGCGCTTCTTGGCCAGTCCGTCGAAAACGTCCAGATCGGAACCGCCGTCGTCGCTCATCCGGTGGGATCTCCTGCTCTTCCTGTCGAGGCTGCTCGCGCGTGCCGGTTACGGATCGAGGCCGCCGGGGGCAGGCGACGATGCCCGAGCGACCCGCGGGGGTCGCCCAGCGCACACGGTGAATTCGCGCGGGGACGATACCGCTCTTTCCGCACTTTGGCGAGGGACTTCGGCTCCGCGGCCGCGCGGGCGCGCCCACGGGAGGACGGAGCAGATGGAAAGTTGCGGCCTCGGCGCAGCGGCCCGTCGGGGCGTCAGGGCGGCGGCTCGCTCGGAGGGGAGGCCGAGCTGGCGGCCGCGCGTGGGGGGTCCGGCTTGCGGAAGTAGCGCACGCGCTTGGCCTGGAGCGGGTGCCACTCCTTGATCGACACGACGGGCGTGTCGGTGAAGAACCGCTGTGCGGACGGGCCCGGCACGCGCACCAGGGCGAGGCGCGCCCCCGCGCGCGGGGCGTTCCCCGCGAGCGTGCGGCCCCCCCCCAGCGCGGCGTCGAGCGGCTGCGCGAGGACGAGCGGCGCCTCGACCCCGAGCGCCGCGAGCACCCGCACCGCGACCGTGGCGTCGTCGCCGACGGACGGCTCGGCGTAGTAGACCCTACCCGTATCTGGGTGCACGCCGATCGCCGCGCCGCCGCGCGTCGCGCCGACGCGACCGACGGCGAGCGCGCGCGCGGCGGGGCTCGGCGCCGCCTCCGCCGTCACGCACCGGTCGCCGTCGAGCCAGAGCACCGCCTCGCCGGCGGCCGCCGGGCGCGCGACCGGGACGCTCACCACGAGCGCGTCCGCGGCGGCGCCCGGGTCGCGGGCTGCGAGTCGGCGCGGATCGAGCTGGAGCAGCCGCACCGCGAGGTCCGCGCGCTCCGGCGCCGGGTGGACCGTCGCGGTGGCGAGCGCGTACGGCCAGCCGTGCTGGGGCAGGTCCCGGACCGTCCACTCGCCGTCGCCGGGGAGCGCCGCCGCGCCGGGGAGGGCGACGGCCGCGCCGGGCACCAGCGGCCGCAGGAGCAGGAAGAAGAAGTCGCGCGCCTCCGGCTCCATGTACCGGCCGGGCGAGTTCATGAGGCCCATGTAGCGGAGCATCCGCCGGCCGCGGAACCGCCAGCCCGGGAGTTCGCGCACGTCGCCCTCGATCTCCCACTTGGGATCGATCGGGCGGCCGAGGGGCGGCTGCTCGGCCGCGGGATCCGCCCGGTAGAGCTCGAGGCCCGTGTGTCCCGGGTTCATGTCGAGGTGGATGCCGTAGATGCACCGTGCCGTCTGCATCGCCAGCGCCATGTGGTCCGCGTCGACGCTGCCGCCGTACAGGTACGCGACGAACCGCTCCTCGGTGAGGCAGAGGGCGCTCCGCGCGGTGCGCGACTCGTCCGTCCAGCCCGGCGGCACGCCGCCCCACCACGTGCGATGGTAAGGGTTGAGAGCGCCATCCATGACCATGGGCGTCATGTTCTGGCGGAAGTCGAGGACGGAGTCCGGCACCTGCTCGTCGTTGGGCCAGGTGCCGAACGCCGTCGTGCCGTCGCGCAGCCTCGCGACCGTCGCCGCGTACGGCTTCGGTGGGAGGTACACGACGCCGTCCGACATCATGCCGAACTCGCCGTGGGTGGCCTGGAAGCCGCCGTTGAACGCGCCGACGTACCGGCCCATCGTCGCCGCGTCGCGCGGCACCCGGCCGGGGCCGGTGGCGCCCGTGGCGCTCTTCGGCTCGATCGTGCCGCTCATCGTCCGGAGCTCGATCTGGCGCGGATCCCAGAGCAGGACCCACATCTGCACGTACCCGCGCTTGCGGTCCGGACGCACGAACGTCTGTGCCAGCGCGGCCGGCATCCCCGGCGCCACGCGCACGAACGGGTCCGAGTCGAGCAAGCGCCACTGCCCCTCGCCCTCGAGCGCCGGCTTCAGGATGGGCTGGAGCGGGGGAGGGGGCCAGCCCGTCTCGGGATCCGTGTACGCGAGCGCGGGCGCCGGCTGATCGCCCAGCTCCTCTCGGATCTCGTCCGAGCCGTCGTCGCCGGTCACCGTGCCGACGAGCTGCTGCGCCCAGTCCAGCAGGGCGAAGCCGATCACCTTCAGCAGCTGGATCCGATCGGAGCCGAGCCACGGGTGGGCGCGCGCGCGGTCGACCGCCCAGGTGACGAGGTTGCCGGGCCGCGCCTTCGGGGGCGTGCGCTCGACGACCCCGGCGCCGTTCGCGCCGAGGGGCGCCGCGCCGAGCTCGACCGCTCCCCCCGGAAGCTCGATCCGCAGCGCGTCCCCCGTGAGCGTGAGCCGCAGGCTCGGCGCGGGTGGATCCAGCTCGAGCGACCGCAGGCTGATGCCTTGCCCTTGCCCCCATCTCTGCCAGCGGGTGATCCAATCCTGCGCGCGGGCGAGCGCGCCCCAGCTCGCGGTGCCCTCGGGGGACTCGCCGCGCAGGTCGGCGTAGTGGATTGAGAGCGCCTGCCCGCCGTCGACCACCGCCCAGGCGGCCCGCTCCCCGCTCACCGTGAGCGCGGACTCGTCGACCGCGGAGGTGTCGCTGAGCTCGTGGAGGGATCGGAGCCGCAGCACCCCGCCGCCGGGCGCCTCACCCACGCGCACCAGGAACACGTCGGACGGCTCGCCCGCGCGGTGGGCGCGCACGAGGGCCCGGGAGTCCTCCAGCCGCGAGGCGATCGCGCCCGGGGCGCGGTCGATCCAGTGCACGTCCCCCGGCAGCGCCTCGAGCCCGCGCGCGGCCAGCGCCAGCACCAGCCCGCCGGTGCGGTCACCGGCCGCGCCCGCCCCCGGCTCGGCTGGATCGCGGGCCAACCACGCCAGCGCGAGCGCCGCGGCGGCCCATCGCGCGTGCGGCGCCAGCCGCCGCAGCCGGGGCGCCGGCTGGGCGGCAGATACGGACGCCTCTCCGGTCATCGGGTGCTCGCCGCGCTGCAACGCTGGCCCGCGGCTATCATCTTCCCGGCGCGCCAGCCAAGGGAACGGGCCTGCCACCCACAGAGGCGGAGGCGCCAACGGGGTTGGCGGCCGAGCTGAGTTCTCAGGTGATTCCAGCCACTTGGAGCCCGGCGTCCGCCGGCACGGTGCGTGCTACGGTTGGCACGTGGTCCGCCGCCGGTGGCTGTTCGTCGCGCTCGCCGCGGCGGTCGCGAGCGCCTGCCTCTCGCCCACGCTCCCCCTCCCGCCGCCGACCCGCCCCGACGAGATCGGGACGCCCGACGAGTCCGGGCAGGTCCGGCTGCGCGGTACGGTGCTCCCGCACGCCGAGGTCTTCGCGCGTAACCAGCGGACGGGCCAGATCGCGGGGGAGCTCACGGGCTCGACGGGCCGCTACGACTTCTTCGTTGGCGGCCAGATCGGCGACGAGCTGGTGCTCTGGTACGTCCTCGACACCGACACGAGCCCGTCGATCATCGTCTCGGTTCCCGCTCGTTGACACCGTGTCGCCGCGCGGCGACACGGCGGTGGGCGCCGTCAGCCGACGACGACGGGGAGGCGGCGGCCGCGGGACGCGCGCGGCCGCGGCGAGCTGGGCCGGGCCTCGGGCGGCGGCGCGTCGATCACCTCGCCCGCCAGGTCGTGGTCCGTCGACTGGGTGATGCGCACGCGGTGGAGCTCCCCGGGCCGCGCGTGCCCCACGCCGACGTACACCACGCCGTCCACCTCCGGGGCCTGGCCGGCGTGGCGCCCCTCGAGCACGAGCTCGCTCTCCTCGCTCGGTCCGTCGATCAGCACCTCGAGCTCACGGCCGACGAGCGCACGGCACTTGGCGCGGCTGATCTTGCGCTGCACGGTCATCAGGCGCCGCGCGCGGCCGGCGGCCGCGCGGGCGGGTACCTGGGCATCCTGGCTCGCGCTCGGGGTGCCCTCCTCCGGGGAGTAGCGAAACACGCCGACGTGATCGAGCTCCGCCCAGCGAAGGAACGCGAGCAGCTCCTCGAACTCCGCCTCGCCCTCTCCGGGGTGACCGACGATGAAGGCCGAGCGGAACGTCACCTCCGGAACGCGGCGGCGCACCCGCTCGATGAGCTCGCGCTGCCGGCGGCCGCCGTGCCCGCGCCGCATCCGACGCAGCATGGAGTCCGCCGCGTGCTGGAGAGGCATGTCCACGTACGGGAGGACCCGCGGGTGCCCGCCCAGCAGCTCGAGGAGCGCGTCGTCGAGCCGCTCCGGGTACAGGTAGAAGAGCCGGACCCAGCGGAGGCCCGGGACCTCCGCGATCCGCTCGACGAGCGGCGCGAGGCGGGCGCCGTCCTCGCGGTCCCGGCCGTAGGCGACGGTGTCCTGGGAGACCAGGTTCACCTCGAGCACGCCGCCCGCGGCCAGCCGCTCCACCTCGCGGACGACGTCGTCCGCCGCGCGCGAGCGCTGCCGGCCGCGCAGCGTCGGGATCGTGCAGAAGCTGCACCTCCGGTCGCAGCCCTCGGCGAGCTTCACCCACGCGCTCGCGCCCCGCGTCGTCAGGCGGCGAGGGTCGGAGGCGCGGATGACCCAGTCGGCAGGGCTCCCCACGAGGAGCCGCGGCGCGTCGCCGGCGAGCACGCGGGACAGCGCCAGCGCGTCGCTCGAGCCGAGCAGGTGATCGACCTCCGGGAGCTCGCGCGCGAGCTCGTCGGCGTGGCGCTGGACCAGACAGCCCGTCACCACGAGCTCGCTGCAGCGGCCCCGCTCCTTCCACTGCGCGAGCTCGAGGATGGTGTCGACGCTCTCGCGGCGCGCCGCGTCGATGAAGCCGCAGGTGTTGACGACGATCACGTCCGCCTCGGCGGGGTCGTCCACGTGCGTGAGCCCACGCTCCGACGCCACGCCCAGCATGACCTCGCTGTCGACGCGGTTCTTCGGGCAGCCGAGGCTCACCAGGTGGAGCGTGCGCGGTCCGCGGCCGCGCGCGCGCCGCGGCGTCACGCGTGATCCATGGCTGCGCCGAACCGCTCGAAGAGGTACAGCGCGTCGTGGGGCCCCGCGGCGGCCTCCGGGTGGTACTGGACGCTGAAGCAGCGCGCCTCCGGCGCCTCCAGCCCCTCGCTCGTGCCGTCGTTCAGGTGCAGGTGCGTCGAACGCGCCGCCGCGCCCAGCGACCCCACGTCGACCACGAACCCGTGGTTCTGGCTGGTGATCTCCACGCGGCCCGTGGTGAGATCCTTCACCGGCTGGTTCAGGCCGCGGTGCCCGAACTTCAGCTTGTACGTCCGCGCGCCGAGCGCCAGCGCCAGGAGCTGGTGGCCGAGGCAGATGCCGAACATCGGCCGCTGGCCGAGTAGCTCGCGGATCGTCGCGATGGCGTGCCCGACCGCCGCCGGATCTCCGGGGCCGTTCGACAAGAAGATGCCATCCGGGCGGAGCGCGAGCACGTCCGCCGCCGAAGTGCGCGCCGGGACGACCGTCAGCCGGCAGCCGAGATCGACGAGGCACCGCAGGATGTTGCGCTTCGCGCCGAAATCGAGGGCGACCACGTGCCACCGTGTCGGTCGCTGGCGCGCGGGATCGTGGAACAGCCGCTGGGCGTCGAACGCCGTCGACCATTCCGCGCGGGACTCGGTGAACTCGTAGGGCGCCGCGGGCGTCACGCGCTCGACCAGGTCGAGCCCCTCCATCGACGGAGCTGCGCGGGCGCGATCGACCAGCTCCGCGACCGAGCCGGTGCCGATGCAGGCGTTCTGCGCGCCCGTCTCTCGCAGGTGGCGCACCACCGCGCGCGTGTCGACCCCACCGATCGCGGCGACCCCGCTCCGCGCCAGCCACTCACCGAGCGACTCCTCGGCGCGGTGGCTCGAGGTGACCGGGCTCGGGTCGCGCACGACGAACCCGGCCACCTGCGGTCGCCCGCCGACGTGCTCGTGGTCCGCCGAGTTGACGCCGGTGTTCCCGATCTGCGGCGCCGTCATCACCACGAGCTGCCCCGTGTACGACGGATCCGTCAGCACCTCCTGGTAGCCCGTCATCCCCGTGGTGAACACCGCCTCGCCTACGCTGGTCGCCTCAGCGCCCCAGGAGAAGCCCGGGAAGGCCGTGCCGTCTGCCAGTGCGAGGTGAGCGCGCGGTCGGGCGGTCATCGCGGCCGCGTCTAGCACGTCAGCCGATCGCGTCGAACACGACGCGACCGCCCGCGATGGTGAGCAGGACCCGGCCTCGGAGCTCCCGGTGGAGGAACGGCGTGTTGCGGCTCTTCGACCGCAGGGCCCCGGCGGCCGGTGACCAGCGCTCGTCCGGCGCCACGAGCGTCAGCTCGGCGAGCGCGCCGGGGACCAACGCCGGCGGCTCGAGCCCGGCGATGCGCGCCGGCGCGGTCGACAGCGCGTCCACCAGGCGCCCGAGGGTGAGCCCGTCGCTCCCCACGAGGCCCAGGAGCAGCCCGAAGCACAGCTCGAGGCCGATGAGCCCCGGGCTCGCCTGGCTGATCTCGCAGTCCTTCTCCAGCGGCGAGTGCGGCGCGTGATCGGTCGCGATGGCGTCGAGCGTGCCGTCGGCGAGCGCGCGGCGCAGGGCGGCCACGTCGCTCGCCTCGCGCAGCGGCGGGTTCACCTTGCAGCCGGTGTCGTAGCCGAGCACCGCCTCGTCGGTGAGGAGGAGGTGGTGGGGCGTCACCTCGGCCGTGGCGCGCACGCCGCGGTCCTTCGCGGCCCGCAGGAGCTCCACCGCGCCCGAGGTGGACACGTGGGCCGCGTGCCAGCGAGCCCCGACGTATCCGGCGAGCGCGAGGTCGCGCGCGACGATGATGTCCTCCGCGACGCGGGGCCAGCCGCGGAGGCCGAGCCGCGCCGAGATCTCGCCCTCGTGCATGTCGGCGCCGGCCGTCAGCTCGTGGTCCTCGCAGTGCTGGATCACGGGCAAGTCGAAGCCGCGCGCGTACTCGAGCGCCCGCCGCATGACCAGCGAGCTGGAGACGCAGCGCCCGTCGTCGCTGACGCCCACCGCGCCCGCGCGCTGCAGGTCGCCCATCTCCGTCAGGTCGCGCCCCTCGAGGCCGCGCGTGATGGCGCCGATCGGGTGGAGCGCCACGCCGCCTACCTCCCGCGCCCGCGCGACCATGGCCTCCGTCACCGCCCGGGTGTCGTTCACCGGGCGCGTGTTGGGCATCGCGCAGACGTGCGCATAGCCGCCGGCCGCGGCCGCCGCCAGGCCGCTCGCGATGTCCTCCTTGTACTCGTGGCCGGGCTCGCGGAGGTGGACGTGCAGATCGACGAACGCCGGCAGCAGCCACCGCCCTCCGCCCTCGATGACCCGCGCGTGCGCCGCGCCGCCCGGCTCCGCGCCCGCGCCCGCGCCGACGGCCGTGACGCGCCCGCGCTCGACGACCACGTCGACCACCGCGTCGAGCCCGCGCGCGGGATCGAAGGCGCGCACCGCGCGGAAGACCAGGAGCTCCGCCGTCGGGTTCACTGGGCGTGCCCTATCACGACGAGCCGTCGCGTGTCGCGCGACTCGCGGCAGCTCCGCGCCGCGGGCGCGCGCCGGGGCCTCGCTCCACGCCGGGCGGAGGGGAGCGGGACGCGCCCGGCTAGCCGCCGATGGTCTTCGACTGGAGCACCATCAGGTGGAACTTGGCGAACTCGTGCTCGCCCAGAGTGTTGAACACCTCGATGAGCAGGCGGTACGGGGTCGTCTTGTCGGCGATCACGATCGCCTCAGAGAACGAGGGATCCTGGCCCTTCGCCTGGCGGACGGCGCGGTCCAGCTTGCGCGCGGCCTGGAGCGCGTTGCCGAGCGGCACGATGTAGAGGTCGTTCGGCCCGCTGCGCTTGTTGCTGGCGCCGACGCCGCTCTGCACCATCGACTCGCGGCCCGGCAGCTTGAGGACCTGGCCGTCCCCCACGAGGATCTGCGACTTCGACACCGTGACGACGACGCCCTCGTCCGTCGGCTGCTTCTTCATGACGGACGCCGGGATCCGCAGGTCGTCGCTCTGCGGCACCGACGCGCTCGTCTCCCCCAGGCTCTTCAGGAGGAAGACGAGGATGATCGTCATGATGTCGAGCATCGCCGTGATGTTGAGGAAGTTGATCTCCGGCTCCATCGCGTTCCGCCGGATCGCGCGCCGCAGCGCCGCCTTGTACTGCGGCATCGGCACCCCCTTCGCCGGGGGTATCGACATCGGTCCGCCGGGGGGCTGCGCCTGGCTCATTTTGCCACCTTGAACGTGATCTCCTCGAAGAGCGCGTCGCCCTGCGAGTTGTTCCGGAGGGCGTCCATGACGCCGATGACGTACTCGTACGAGATGTCCATGTTCGCCGTGATCGAGGCCTGGTTCTCCTCGGCGAAGGCCGGGTTGGCGCCCTTCAGCTTCTCGGCGCACACCGTCAGCGCGGCGTAGTCGTAGGCCCCGCCCGTCTTCGGGATCGCGATCCCCTGGCCGACGCCGCCGCAGCCGGGCGCGATGTTGCCGCCGGTGGCCTTGAGCGCGAAGCCGTCGCTCACGATGAACACGGTGAGGTTGAGCGTGGGCGTGTCCTTGTTCGCCTCCGCCCGGACGCCGCCGCCCTTGGAGGGCGGCGTCGTCTCGATGGACGCCGTGAACACCACCGCCACCGTGGCGAGCACGAAGATCAGGATGTTCATGATGATGTCGAGGAACGGGACGATGTTCAGCTCGCCGCCCTCCTCGTCGGGGGCGAGCTCCTTCGGCTGCGAGAGCCGCCGGATCTTGCTGCGCTGAGCCGCGCTGAGCTTGTCGGACATGCGTGGGCGCTCCGGGAGGGATCAGGCCGGGGGCGACGCCTGCGTCACTGCCCGGGGCGCTGCTGCAGCGTCAGCAGGTTGAACGTGCGCTCCATCACGGACTCGAGGTCGTGCTGGATCGTCTTGGCGCGCGTGTGCAGGAGGATGTGCGTGATCATGCAGAACACCGCGATGCCGAGCCCGAGCGCGGTGTTGTACATGGCCTCGGCGATGCCGTTCGACAGCATGCGCTGCTTGTCCGCCTGAGAGAGCCCGGGCGCCGCGATGGCAGCGAACGTCGCGATGAGACCGCTCACCGTGCCGAGCAGCCCGATCAGGGTCGCGATGTTCGCGAGCGACCACAGCGCGCCGATGCGCTTCTCGACCGCCGGCTTGAGCTCGCCGAGCTTCTCGCTGAGCGCCGCGTCGATCTCGTCGGCGCCCTTGTTCGAGTGCGTCAGGCCGGCCTTCACGAGCTGCAGCACGGGGTAGTCACTCGCCTCGCACAGCTTGATCGCCCGGTCGATGTTGCCGGCGGTGACCAGCTTCTTCACCTGGGCGAAGAACTCCTTCGAGTTCACGCGGTAGCGCGTCATCTGGAACACGAATCGCTCGATCACGATCGTCAGCACGATGGCCGAGCTGCAGATGTTCAGGACGATGAACGTCGGGTTGTGCTTGAAGGCCTCCATGAGCTGGCTGCCGAGGAGCTGCATACGTCGGATCCCTTTCGCTGTTCCGGGTGCTACCGGTTTCGTGTTCGGCTGGTGCCCGCTCGGTCGCGTGGTGCTCCCGGGCGGGGCGGCCCTCTGACGCGGCCCGCACTATACCCGCCCGTCTTCCGCGGACGCAAGAGGCATCTACGGCGCGGAATCGACGCCGGAGACCGCGACGCCCCCGGTGCGCCGGCGACGCGCGCGGCGCCCGGAGCGCGCGGCGCCCGGAGCGCGCGGCGGGCGGGCACGGGCGGCGCACCTCGGCGGCGCACCTAGCTGGCGCACCTAGCTGGCGCACCTCGGCGGCGCACCTCGCCGGCGCACCTCGGCGGCCGCCGAGGGCGCGCGCTGGCTCGGTGGCCGACCGGGCTCGGGCTGGGCCCGGCCATCGAGCGCCCGGCGGCCGTTCGCGAGGGCACCGTTCGCGAGGGCACCGTTCGCGAGGGCACCGTTCGCGAGGGCACCGTTCGCGAGGGCACCGTTCGCGAGGGCACCGTTCGCGAGGGCACCGTTCGCGAGGGCACCGT
>JADLEQ010000105.1 GCA_020846005.1 Polyangiaceae bacterium | reverse complement strand
GTCGTCGGCGAGCTCGACCTCGTCCTGCGCGCCAAGCTCCCCTCCGGCGCGCCGCTCGCCGTCCTCGGCGAGGTCAGCGCGCGCCTCACCCGCAACGAGGTCGACGAGCTCCTCCGCTCCGCTCGCCTCCTCGCCCCGGCCTTCGCCCCCGCCGAGTTGCGCGTCCTCGTCTCCGGTTCCCAGTGCAACCGCGACGCCCGCGACCTCATCCGCTCAGAGGGCGCCGCCGCGGAGTTCTCCAACGGCCGCTCGCGCTGACGAGCGGCGGCGCCGCGCGGGCGCGAGGGGGCGGGAGCGAGAGCGATCCGCTGCTCAGCGCCGCTTCGCGAACGGATCGGGCCTCCGCTGGGATGCCGCCGGAGGCGCGGCGACCATGGGCCCGGGGGGCGCGGCCGGCCTCGCCGACGGGGGAGCCGGCGCGGCGGCCCGCGGGGGATCGGGCGGCTTCTTCGGCTCCTCGGTCACCGCGAGGTCGTCGACACCCAGGACCGGCCCCACCAGCGCTCCCGGCGAAGACGGGGCCGCCAGCACGGCCGATCCCGGCACCGCAGCGCCCCCCGCCGAGGGCTGCCCGGGTACGGGAACGGCGGCCACGTCGAAGCCCGTCCCGGCCCCGCCTCGCACCATCCACACGGCGACCCCCGCGGACGCCGCCAGCGTGATCGCGCCGCCGGCGACCACCGCTCGACGGACCGACGACCCGCGCGGCGACGGCGCAGGCTCGATGCCGGCGTGCCGCGGCGTCGCCTCGGACGCCACGCCGCGCCCCGTGGTGAGCGTCGCCGAGGACGGCCTCGCCGGCGACGCCCCGCCAGCGGGGACGGCCACGGAGACGAGCGTCGCGTCCGCCGAAGGCGAATCGGCGGGGGACGCCTCGACCCGGGGCGAAGCGCTCCCGCCCGCCAGCGCGCGCTCCGCGGCACGGACGGCCGCCCCCATCTCGCCAGCGTCGGCCCAGCGCGTAGGCTTCTCGTAGGCGAGCGCGCGATCGATGATCTGCGCGAGCGACGGCGGCACCGCGGGCTCCACGCTCGTCACCGACCGGGCCCGCTGGGTCATCGCGAGCCCGAGCACCTCGTTCAGCGTCTCGGCCTCGTGGACGAAGCGCCCGCTCACCATCGTGAAGAGCGTGGCGCCCACCGCCCACAGGTCCGTCTGTGCATCGACCTCGTCCCAGCGCCCACGGGCCTGCTCCGGCGCCATGAACACCGGCGTCCCGAGCATGCCGCCCGTCTGCGTGGCGGTGGCCGGGTCGCCGCTCAGCTCGCGCAGCCGAGCGATGCCGAAATCCAGCACCTTGAGGCTGCCGTCCTCACACAGGAATAGGTTCTCGGGTTTGAGATCACGGTGAACGATGCCCCTCGCGTGGGCAGCGCCCAGCACGGCGAGGAGCTGCTCGGCGAGGCCCAGCACCTCGCCCGCCGGTAGCCGCCCCCCCATTCGGTCCAGGCGCGCCTGGAGCGTCTCGCCATGGAGTAGCTCCATCACGAGGAACGCCGCGCCGTCCGCGGTGACGTCGTCGTCGAACACGGTGACGGCGCCCGGATGCTTCACCTTGTTCGCGACGTAGCCTTCGCGCAGGAACCGCTCCCGGATACCCGGCTCCCGCGAGAGCTCGGGGTGCAGCAGCTTGAGCGCGACCTCGTTCCCGTTACGATGCGTGGCCCGGTACACTGCGGCCATTCCGCCCACACCGAGGAGCCGATCGAGCGTCCACTTCTCGGCCAGCGTGGTGCCGACCCGGGCTCTCGCGCGGTCGGTGGCCTCGTCCTCGGTGTCGTCGTGCATGACCCCTTGCGCCCACCTCTAGCAGCCGGTGAGCCGCCCGCCCATGCGCCCGGTCCGCCCGCCCGCCCGGTCGCACGGCCCGTCCGCCCGGCCGCTACCGGGCCCGGCGCCCGCGGCCGCCCGGTGGCGGCCCCCCTGGCATCGCGCCGCCGCTCCGGGTACTCTGGCGGCATGACGAGTCGGTGGTGGGCCAGGATCGCACGGAGGGCGCACGGGGGCCGTCGCGTCCTCGGGGTGGCAGCGGCGCTGTCGGCACTGTCGATGGCGCCGAGCGCATCGGCGCAAGCCGCTGCGGCGGAGGCGCTCTTCGACCAGGGCCGCGCGGCCATGGAGAAGAACGACTTCGAGACGGCGTGCAAGCGCTTCCGCGAGAGCGACCGGCTGGACCCGGCGCCAGGCACGCGGCTGAACCTCGCTGACTGCGAGGAGAAGCGCGGCCGCCTCGCGACGGCGTGGGAGCTCTTCCGCTCGGCGATCGGGGACTTGCCCGAGTCGGACGAGCGACGCGCCGTCGCGCAGGAGCGGGTGAGCGCGCTCGAGCCGCGAGTGCCCCGCCTCGTGATTCGCCTCGCGAAGCGCGCGCCCGCCGGCACGCGGGTCACCTTCGCTGGCGCGACCTTCTCCGAAGGGAGCTTCGGTGTCCCGTTGCCGGTCGACCCGGGTGAGCACGAGCTCATCGTCACGGCCGCCGGGCACCGGGAGAGCCGCCTCAAGATCCGCCTGAAGGAGGGTGACCGGAAGACCTTCGAGGTCGCCCCCCGCGAGCCGGCCGGCGCTGGGCCGGACCAGGGCGCTCCCCCGTCCGGCGCTCGGGCCGTCCGCCCCGAGGGCGCCGCGCCGGCGCCCGCCGGCGGCGACACGAGGACGCTCGGCTTCATCGTCGGCGGCGTCGGGATCGCCGCCCTCGCGGGGGCAGGCGTCACCGGGGCGATGACGCTCTCGGCACAGAGCACCAACGAGAACAACTGCTTCCCTGGCGAGGGCTACTGCAACCAGGAGGGCAAGGACGCCGCGAGCTCGGGCGCGACCTTCGGCGCCCTCACGACCGGTCTGCTGGTCGCCGGCATCGCGGGCGTCGGGCTCGGCGGCTACTTCGTCTTCACGAGCGGTGACGGCCGCGAGCTCGCCGCAGTCGCTCCGCGGGTCGATCGGGCGGGGGGGTCGCTCTCGCTCGTGCGGCGCTGGTGAGGCGCGCCGGGAGCGCCCGCCCCACCTACCGCCGGCACCACTCCTGGACCTCCGGGCGCAGCCACATCACGAGCACGGCGATGGCGAGCGGCCAGCAGCCGCACATCATCGACAGCGCCGTGAAGACGAGCCCCGCGGTGTGGAACCAGGGGCGCCGCGGCGCTGCGATGACCACCACGCAGCAGCCGAGGCCGGCGAGCCCCGCGATGACGAGCAGGCCCGCCACCACGATCCAGATCGGCTCCGACGCGGCGGAGCCAGCCCCGGCAGCGGTACCGCCCACGATCCCCGCGTAGGCGAGCAGCGTCAGGACGTGGAACGTCTGCACCACCCCCAGCACGCGGAGCAAGGTAACCCCCGCCGGGACGGCGCGGGGCGCGCCCTCGGCCGCGAGCCCGGGCGCTGGCGGGAGGAAGATCGGGTCCGAAGGAGGGGTCACGCGCCGCCGACTCCCGGGCTCATCCCTCGCGGGGGTAGGGCTCTCCACGCAGCAGCGCGATCGAGCGGTAGATCTGCTCGAGGAGCAGGACGCGCGCGAGCCGATGCGGCAGCGTAAGACACGACAGGCTGAGGCGCGCGTGCGCCGCGCTCGACAGCTCCCGCGGGATGCCGTCCGCGCCCCCGATCACGAACGCCACCTTGCCCTTGCCTTGGCTCCCCCACCGCTCGACCCGGCGGGCGAGCTCGGCGCTGGAGAGCAACTCCCCTCCCACCTCGAGCGCCACGACGAGAGCGTCGCGCGGGATCGCTCGCGCGAGCGCGGCAGGCTCCCGCACCTCCACCTCGTCGACCGGGACGTGGCGCCGGATCCGGCGGGCGTAGTCGTCGGCTACGGCGCGCAGACCGCGGTCCTTCAGCGTCCCCATCGCCACGATGACGAAGCGCACCGGAGGCTCTCAGGGAGCGTCCGGCGTGCGCTCGGGCACCGCCACGCGCTGCGCGTCCATCCATAGGCCGTCGAGATCGTAGAGCGTCCGCGACTCCTGGTGGAACACGTGGACCACGACATCGAAGAAGTCGAGCAGGACCCACTGCGCCGCCGGGAGCCCCTCGACGGAGATGGCGCGGTGGCCCGTGCGGAGCAGGTGCTCCTCGACGCCTCGCGCGATGGCGGCCACGTGTCGATCGCTCTGGCCAGACATCAGCACGAGGAAGTCCGCGTAGTCCACGCGGCCCGTCACGTCGACGATCTGGACGCCGAGCGCCTTCTTGTCGAGGGCCGCCTCTGCGGCCAGGAGCGCGATCTTGCGGCTCTCGGCCGCCGCCGCCGGGACGAGCGGGCCGGAGCGGCGGGGCATCTTGGGCGGCGCGTTCCCTCGGGGGGCGCGCTTCACGGGCTTCTTTCTGGTCTTCATCGGCGTACCTGGCCGCTCCCGCGGACGACGAAGCGCTCGCAGGTCAGGCTCTCGAGGCCCATCGGGCCGTAAGCGTGCAGCTTGCTCGTGCTGATGCCGATCTCGGCGCCGAGGCCGAGCTGGCCGCCGTCGTTGAAACGCGTGGAGGCGTTCACGAGGACGCAGCTCGCGTCCACCTCGCGGAGGAAACGCTCGGCCCGCTCCACGTCCCGCGTGCAGATGGCCTCGGTGTGGTGGCTCCCGTGGCGCTCGATGTGCTCGATCGCTGCCTCGAGGCTCGGCACGACGCGCACCGCGAGCACCAGGTCGAGGAACTCGCGCCCCCAGTCCGCGCCCGTGGCGGCGACGGCGGCGGGGACGAGCTCGCGGGTCCGCGGGCAGCCCCGGATCTCGACGCCGTGCTCCGCCAGCGAAGCGGCGATCGACGCTAGCGCTTCGCGCGCTGCGTCCTCGTGGACGAGCAGGCACTCGAGCGCGTTGCAGACTCCCGGGCGCTGCACCTTGCCGTTCAGCACCAGCGCCCGCGCCATCTCCACATCGCAGCCGGCGTCGAGGTAGAGGTGACAGACGCCGTGGTAGTGCTGAACCACCGGCACGCGCGCGTGCTCCGCGACGAAGCGGACGAGCCCCTCGCCCCCCCGCGGGATGGCGAGATCGACCAGGCCCGTCAGCCCGAGCAGTTCGCGCGTCGACTCCCGATCGCCCGCGGGGACGACCTGAGCCGCGAACACCGGCAAGCCCACCTCGCCGAGCGAGGCGGCGAGCACCTCCCCCAGCACCGAGTTCGTCTGGCTCGCCTCCTTGCCGCCGCGGAGCAGCACGGCGTTGCCCGCCTTCAGGCAGAGGGCCGCGGCGTCGATCGTCACGTTGGGGCGCGCCTCGTAGATCATCGCGATCACGCCGAGCGGCACCCGCTCGCGCGCGACCAGCAGGCCGTTGGCGAGCCGACGCCCCTCGCGCTGACTGCCGACCGGATCGGGCAGGCGAGCCACGACCTCGACGGCCGCGGCGGTCGCCTCGACGACGGCCGGCCCCATCTGCAGGCGATCGAGGACGGCCACCGAGAGCCCGGCGGCCTGGCCCGCCTCCAGGTCACGCCGGTTCGCCTCGGCGATCGGCTCGGCCGAGGCCCGCAGGTGCCGAGCCAGCGCGTGGAGCGCGGCGTCCTTGGCGCCGGCGTCCAGCCGGGCGAGGCGCCGAGCGGCGCCGCGGGCGCGCTCGGCTCGTTCACGGATCGTCGGGGAGATGGGGGCCTCCGGGCGCGGTACCCTAGCAGCGTGCGCCCCCGGGCGCGAGCGTCGGGCGCCGCAGCGTGACCCCGCCCCCACGCGCGTCGACGCCCCTGCGCGAGACGTCACTCGCCCGGGCCGAGCCGCCAAGAGAGGTGCGCGAGGTCACCGGTGGCGTCCAGCACGGCGCGCGCCCCCAGGTGGAGCGGGTGATTGCGCTCTCCGTGCCCGAACGGGGCGCCCGCGGCCACCGGGACACCGAGGGCGCCGAGGCGCTCGCGCAGCACCTCGGCGACCGCGACGCCGTGGCGCCCCGGCGGGCAGTCGGTGAAGTCGCCCACGACGATCCCCGCGACGCGCCGGAGGTGGCCGCCCACGACGAGCGCGGTCCACATGCGATCGATCCGATAGGGAGCCTCTGTAACGTCCTCGACGGCGAGGATGCAGCCCGCCGGGAGGGCGAGCCGCCCCGCCGCCGCGCAGGCGTGGAGCAGGGTGAGGTTGCCGCCAGCCAACACGCCCTCCGCCCGACCTGGCCGCCACACGTCGAGCGCCGGGTGGGCGCGGACCGCGCTCGGCGCCTCGAGGGCGTCCACGAAGCGCGCACGCGCCCGCGCGTCGCCGGGCCCCAGCCCGCTCACGTTGTCCGCGTGGAGCGACGCGACGCCGAGCCGCGCGCACTCGACGTGCAGCGCGGTGGCGTCGCTGAACCCGACGATCCAGCGCGGCGCCCGCAGGAAGGCGTCCCACGGCAGCTCGTGCACGATCCGGCCGAGGCCGTACCCACCGCGCGCGACCAGCACGGCCCGCACGTCCGGCGCGACCAGCGCCGCCGCGAGCTCGTCACGCCGGCGCGCGTCGTCGCCGGCGAGGAACCCGCGCCGCGCGACGAACGACGCCGAGAAGCGCAGCCGGTAGCGCGTCGCGAGGAAGGCCATGCCGCGGAACACCGCCGTCCGGTCGAACGGGCTCGACGGCGCGACCACGGCGACCCGGTCGCCAGGCCCGAGAGCGGGCGGGGAGCGCACGGGCCGAAGATGGCCCGTCGCCGCGCCCGGGGCAACCGCGCGCGGGCACGCGCGGCCCACGAGCGGGCTCCAAGGGAGCCCGGCCGGGGCGCGCCACAGCGAGTCCTCGGCGCGGCGGCGGTTCGCGACTAGAGTCGGCGCGTGCGCGAGCGTTCAGCGCTGATCCGCCTGGTCGACGTGGCCGCGACGGACGTGCTCCCGTTCGCGCAGCGGACGGTAGCGCGCGCCCTCCGGCGCGCCGACGAGCTCTCCCTCGAGCTGCTCGGCCCCGACTTCGATGACCGCACCCGCCGCCTGCGCGAGCGCTACCTCGCGCTGGGCGGCGACCCCTTCGGGCTGGACGCCGACACCGCGAAGTACGCGCTGGTCGCCGCCGCGTTCTTCCACCGGTTCTACTTCCGAACGGAGGTCCACGGCCTGGAGCACCTGCCCGAGGGGCGCGTGCTGCTCATCGCGAACCACAGCGGCCAGGTCCCGCTGGACGGCCTCGTGATCGGGGCGACGCTGTTCCTCGATGCAGAGCCGCCCCGAGTCATCCGCGCGATGGTGGAGAAGTGGACGCAGACGCTGCCGTTCGTGTCCACCTTCTTCAGCCGCGTCGGCCAGGTGGTAGGCGTGCCGGAGAACGCCCGGCGCTTGCTCGAGATGGGCGAGCCGTTGCTCGTCTTCCCCGAGGGGACACGCGGGATCAGCAAGCCCTTCAGCCAGCGATACCAGCTCACCGAGTTCGGGCTCGGGTTCATGCGCCTCGCCATCGAGACGAACACCCCCATCGTGCCGATCGCGGTGGTCGGCGCCGAGGAGCAGTACGTGAACCTCGGGAATCTCCGGTGGGCAGCCCGAGCGCTCGGGATGCCGGTGTTCCCCGTCGTCCCGCAGTTCTTCGTCCCGGGCATGCAGCTCCCACTGCCGGTGAAGTACCGCCTGTGGTTCGGCGAGCCGATGCGCTTCACCGGCGATCCGGACGACGAGGACGCCGCGATCGAGGAGAAGGTCTTCGTCGTACAGCAGACGATCCAGCGCATGATCGACCGCGGGCTGCGCGAACGGAAGGGGTTGTTCCGGTGACGATCCCCCCGGGCGCCGAGCGCCGGCGCACCCCGGCGCGCCGGCGGGAGCTCCGCCGCAGCGACGATCAGCCGTCGCCGGAGGCGGCGCGCCGCATCGCGGAGGGCGCGGTCGTGCTCACCGGGTGCGTCGGGCGCCTCGGCCGGCGCGTCGTGCGTGCGCTGCACCGCGAGCGCCGCGTGATCGGCCTCGACCGGCGGCCGTTCCCCGATCGCCCGAAGGATCTCGAGCACCACGAGATCGATCTGCGTCGAAAGAAGGCCCGCGACCTGTTTCGTGGGCCCGACATCGGAGCGCTCGTGCACCTCGGCGTCATGCACGACCCGACACGCAGCGCCGAGGAGCACCACACGTGGAACGTCGTCGGCTTCCAGAAGCTCCTCGACTACGTCGGGGAGTTCGACATCCCGAAGGTCGTCCTGCTCTCGAGCGCGAACGTCTACGGACCTCGCCCGGACAACCCCCAGTTCCTCTCCGAAGAGGCGCCGCTCCTCGGCGCCGGCGCCTTCAGCGAGATGCGAGACCTCGTGAGCCTCGACATGCTGGCACAGTCGTTCTTCTGGAAGCACCCCGGCACGGAGACGGTGATCCTGCGCCCCGCTCACATCCTGGGAACGGTCCGCAACGCCCCGAGCAACTACCTGCGCCTCCAGGTCGCGCCGCGGCTGCTCGGCTTCGACCCGATGGTGCAGGCCGTCCACCAAGACGACGTGGTCCAGGCGATCCTGCGAGCGCTGCAGCCGGGGGTGAGCGGGGTGTTCAACGTCGCCGGCCCGCCCCCCGTCGCGCTGAGCGAGGCGCTCCGGCTCCTCGGCCGCCCGACGCTGCCCGTCCCCCACACGTTGGCCAAGGCGACGCTCGATCGCCTGTGGCGGCTCGGGATGACGAGCTTCCCCGCCCCCGAGCTCGACTTCGTGCGCTACGTTTGCATGGTGGACGACTCCCGCGCGCGCGAGGTCCTCGGCTACCGGCCCCGCCACGACCTCGAGCAGACGCTCGCCGCGGTCGACGAGGAGCGGTGGCCGTGACGCGCGCGGCCTCGCTCTGGCTCCCCGCCCTCGTGGTCGCGCTCGGCTGCGGCGAGCGCCCGGGGGATCCGCCTCCGCCCGCCACGAGCGCGCGCGTCGCGCCGGCGCCCCCGGGCGCCGTCGGCGCGCGCGCGGCGAGCGCGTCCGCCGCGCTGCTCGAGGGTCCGCCCGAGCCCGAGAGCGACGGCGACGAGGCGCCCGGTACCCCATCCCCCATCGAACCGGCCCCCGGGAGTCCCCCGGGGGCGGGGGGGATCGAGCTGTGAGCCGCGCGGGGTGGGCCGTGCTCGTCGTCTGCGGCGGCGCCGTCGTCGGCGCGGCGTGCGCGGGGCGCCCGCCGCCTCCACCCGGCCCCCCTCCCGAGTACGAGCGACCCGAGGTCACTCCGTGGGGGTCCGCGTCCGCCAGCGCGGCCGGCACGGGGCCGGAGGAGCCGGGGGACACGGAGGGCGAGGCGGCTGAATGACGAGCTGCGCGCGGCGGCGGGTCGCCGCCTGCGCCCTGGTCGCCCTCGGCCTCGGCGCGGGCGCGTGCGTCGAAGGATCATCGGGCGCGCGGCCGGCCGAGGCGCCCGGCGCGTGTGCGCCAGGCGCCCCGTGCGCGGTGCCCTGTCCGGCTCCCGGGTGTGTCCCCGCGCCGCCCGGCCCCGGGCCTGCGCCGGCTGGTCCGGGGCCGATCGCGCCCGGCGCGCCTCCGCTCCCACCGGGGCGCGATCCGATCGGAGCGCTCGACGTGGCGTGGATGCGCGCGCGGGCGCTGGTCATCCTCGCCGAGCTCGTCGCTGCGCTCCCGCCGGAGCGCGGCGCGCGCGTCGCCGGCATCCCCCTCGTGGTCGACGATCGCCCCGGCGAGGTGAACGCCTACGCCGCGTGCTCGACGAGCGGCAAGGCCGCGATGGCGATCAGCGACGGGTTGCTCGAGGTGCAGGCGTGGCTCGCGCAGTGCAAAGCCACCGACGAGACCTTCGGCACCCGGACGACCCCGGCCTACATCGCGCTCATCGCGCGCGAGCAGCGCCCGGGCCAGCCGCTCGTGCGTCCGCCCGCGGGGTTCTTCGCCCCCGAGCACCGCGCCGACGCCCGCAAGCTCGCCCGCCAGGCGCGCCTCTTCGAGGAGCAGGTGGCGTTCGTCCTCGGTCACGAGCTCGCGCACCACCACCTCGGCCACCTGCCCTGCACCGGCAACGGAGGCCTCAGCCCGGGCGAGATCGGGGGCCTCCTCGGGAGCGCGGTGCCCCTCCTGAATCAACCCAACGAGCTGGCGGCCGACGTGTGGGGCGTGGACGACACCCTGGCGGCTGGCGCCCGCCGCGCCGACGCCGGCTGGACGGAGGGCGGCGCGCTCCTCAACATGGAGTTCTTCGCCGGCCTCGACTCCGCGAGCCCCATCGACGTGCTCTTCGGCTTCGAGCGAACGCACCCGCCGCCCGCGCTGCGCGCGCCGGTGATCCAGCAAGCGGCGGCGGCGTTCCGCCTGACCGGCGGGCAGTACCCGCTCTTCTGAGCGCGGCGGGGCGGCAGCATGACGGAGCGCACCGAAGAGCCGACCCCGAGCCGACTGCGACGCGCCCAGCGCGAGGGCGACGTGGCCGTCTCGGCGCCGCTCGCGCAGGCGGCGGGTTTCGTCGTCGCCGTCGCGCTCCTGCCGGCCGCGACGGACGCGCTCGCCGCGCGCCTCGGCCACAGGATCCCGGCGGCGATCGCCGGCGCCGTCGCGACGCCGGCCGAGCTCGCCACCGACGTGCTCGCGCTGTCCGTGCCGCTGGTCGCCGCCGTCGCGTTGGCGGCCGGCGCGGTGCAGGGCGTCCAGGCCGGAGGCGTGTTCGCCATCGGGCGGGTGGCGCCCGATCCCTCGCGCCTCGATCCGGTCCGGGGGCTCCGCGGGCTCGTCTCGTCGCAGCGGCTGTTCACCCTGGCGCGCGCCGCGGCGGGCGCGGCGTTCGTGGGCTGGGTCGCGGTCCGCGTCGCGACCACGGAGCTCGGCTCCGCGGCGAACGCGGTCGGCGACGCGAGGAGCGCCGCGCCGGTGGCGGCGGCGGTCATCGGTCGCGTCGCGACGTGGGCGGCGGTGGTCGGGCTCGCGCTCGGGGCCGTGGACCTCCTCCTCGTCCGTCGCGCGTGGCTGGCGCGGCTCCGCATGACGAAGACGGAGGTCGCGCGCGACCACCAGGAGTCGGAGGGCGATCCGGAGCTCAAGGCGGCGCGCAAGCGCGCCCACCAAGAGCTGCTCGCGAGCGTCAGCGTGGCCGCGGTGCGCGAGGCGACCGTCCTCATCGTCAACCCCACGCACCTGGCGACCGCGCTCGCCTGGGACGAGGAGCGAGACGAGGCGCCGCGCGTGCTGGCGCAGGGCGACGGCGATCTCGCGCGACGCATGATCGAGGCCGCCCATCAGTGGGGCGTCCCGGTCGTGCGCGACATCCCCGTCGCGCGGGCGCTCGCCGAGCTCGCGGTGGGCGACGAGATCCCCGAGGCGCTCTACGAGGCGGTCGCCGAGATCCTCAGAGATCTCGCGGAGCACGGCGAGGCGCCCCCCTGAGGCCACCTCGCGCGCGCGCTCACGGCGTGAGGTCCCGGCGAGCCAGCTCGGCGAGCCGTCGCACCTCGACGAGATCGCGGTCCAGCCGGTCCGGGTCGATCGAGTCCGCCAGCTCGATGGCGCGAGCGAGCTCTGGCGCCGAGGCGGTCGCGAGCCCGATGGCGTAGGCGAGGATGGCGCGGACCTTGGGCTGGTGGGGCGCCGGGGCCTGGGTGAGCGCACCCACGGTCGTCGTGAGCGAGACGCTCCGCGGCGCGTGCAAGACCGGCGTGCTCCACCGCGCGACGAGCGACACCGGGTCAGCGCCGTCCAGGTGCTCCGCGGCGCACGCCGCGAGCGTCTGGTGGAGCACGACCGCGTCGTCTGGCCCGAGGTGCTGCGGCTCGACGACGCGCGGGTTCGTGGAGAACTCCTCGCCGAAGAAGCTCTGCATCCTGAGGTACCAGGGGACGGTGAGCTCGATCTGGACGGCGCGGGCGGCGACGTCCATCACCTCGTCGAAGCGCTCGCCGAAGATGTGGTCCACCTCACGCGACGTGTCGAGGTACACGTACGCGCCCCGCCCGGCGTCCGTGACCTCGTCCATCAAGGTGTCGTTCACGCCCTCTCCCACGCCGACGCCGACCAGGTAGATGCCGTCGCCGTCGTTGAGCGCCGCCCCGGCGCCGATCACCTCGGCGTCCGTGATGCCGGCGTTGGCCTGGCCGTCGCTGATCAAGATGACGCGGTTCAGGTGCTCGGCGTCGAAGATCGCGCTGGCGAGCGCGTAGCCTCGCGCCAGCCCCGCGGAGAGGTCGGTGCCCCCCACCGCGTTCACCGACTCGACGGCCGCGACGACGGCGGGATCCTCCGGCCCCATCACGGCGTGCTGCTCGAGGAGGACCAACTGCGAGGTGTCCCAGGTGACCATGGAGACGCGGTCGCCGACGCGGAGCTGGGAGGCGATCTTCAGCACCGACTGCCGCAGGAGCGAGATGGGCGCGCCGAGCATGGACCCCGAGGTGTCGAGCACGAAGGTGAGGTTCATCGGCCGGCGCTCGGCCGGCGACGCTGGCGAGGACACCGCCAGCGTGAGCGCGAGCTGCCCCGGCTCGGCGGCCGTCGCCTCCGCCGAGAGCGCCACCGTCCCGGGCGCGGCGCGCTCGTACCCGAGATCGTAGTAGTTGAGGAACTCGTACGGGCGCACGATCCCGCGGTGGAGCCGCCAGTCCTCATGCGCCTCGATCCGCCGCCGCAAGATCACCGGCGACGCCATCGACTGCGCGTCGTCCGGGCTCAGGTAGAGGACGCTGTCGCGGCTGGTGTCGAGGCCCTCGCAGGCGTTGGGCGACCCTGCCGCGCCGGACGCCCCGGCTGTCACCGCGCCGCCTCCCCGCCCCCCGCTCGAGGCCGCGCCCCCTCCACCGGAGCCCGCTCCCTGCCCGGCCGAGGCAGCAGCGCCCCCGGAGCCGACAGGTCCGCCCCCGCTGGGTATCCCCGCTCTCGCACCGCTACCGCGCGGTGGCCCGCCCCCCACCGTCGGGCCGCTGTCCTCTCCGTATGCAGCGCACCCCACCACGAAGAGCGCAACCCCGCCGACCCACCCTCGCGCCGCCGCGTACGTCATGTGCCACGCTAGCACGCGATCGAGCGCCCCGCCCGCGGGCGGCGGCTCGCCGGCTGGCTCAGGCGCGCCCCCGCCTCGACTCCCGCGCGCCTCCCCCTCACGCTCCTCGTGCAGAGCGGCCCGCTGGGGGGCGGCGTCGACAGGGTGTTCGACTCGGCACGCGGACGCCTCGTGGTGTCTGGCGCGAGCGCTGGCAGCGAGGCCAGCCCGACCGCCGACACCTGGGAGTGGGACGGCAGGTACTGGAATCGAAGCGCGACGTCCGGGCCATCGGCGAGAACCCGCTGCGGGCTCGCGTACGACCGACGCCGCGGCCGGGCGGCGTCGTTCGCCAGGCAGGAGCCCGGGGCGACGTTCCCCAGCCGCGAGACTCGGGAGCGGGACGCCTGGCAGTGGGAGCGGCGCGCCGACGGCCCGGAGCTGCGGTGGCCACTGCACCCTATGGCCTTCGGCGACGCTGCTCGTTGCACGGTCTGTGTGCTGGGTGGAACCGGGCGTCGGCAGATACCCCAGCCTGGGATGGGAGCGCGGGGTCGGTCGTAGCGACGAGCGGTCCCGGTTCTCGGGAGGGCGGCGCCTGGGTCTACGATCGGTCACGCCAACGGGTCATGCTCTAGCGTGGCGACACGGGGAGCGACCGATCGACCGCACCACGTGGGAGTGGGATGGCACGAGCTGGCCCGGACGGCTCCTCGACGGACCTGCGGCGCGTGAACCGCGCGTGATGGCCCACGGCGCGGCGCGGGAGCGCACCGTGATGGAGGAGGTCGGCATCCCATACGACCCCCCAGTACACCCCGGTCGATCGCCTCGTCGCTGAGACCGGGTCGTGGGACGGCACGAGCTCGGCGGAGGCCGCCGCGAGCGCGCCGTCGCCGCGTCGTGGCCACGGGCTGGCGTACGACCCCGCGCGTGGCCAGGCGGTGATCTTCGGCGGAGACTCGACGGGCGCGACCCAGGAGTGGGGCGGCACCGCTTGGGGCTTGCGGGCGACCACCGGGCCCGGTCCGCTCACGCGGGCGGCGCTCGCGCACGACGCGACTCGTGGACGCGTGAACCTCGCCGGCGGTGTCCCGGCCGGCGCGTGCGCAGGAGGTCTGGGAGTGAGGCGGCCCCGGTCGCCTCCGGCGCACGCCGAGCCCGCGCCATTCCCGCGACCGGCGACGCCTCGGCGCGCGTCGGATCCCGCGCCGGCCGCGCGTCGCCGTTGACAGGCCCAGCGCCCGGCGCGAGGACGTGGGTGATGTACGCCGCTCTCGCCTTGGTGGTCTCCCGATGACGGGCCCGACGTCGCCCTCGCTCGTCGCCCTCGCGGAGCGCGTCGTCGAGCACGCGCGCCGCGCCGGCGCCGACGTGGCCGAGGCCACGGCCGGCTCGGGCTGGGAGCTCACGGCGCGGGTGCGCCTCGGCCAGACGGAGCTGCTCGAGGAGGCGGGCACCCGGAGCGTCGCGCTGCGCGTGTTCCGTGGGCAGCGCGCGGCCGTCACGGCGACCAGCGACGTCTCGGACGCGGGCCTCGAGCGTCTGGTGGCGGACGCGCTCGCGTTGGCCGAGCTCACGGAGCCGGACCCTTACGCGGGCCCCGCCGATCCCGCGCTGCTCGCCCGCCCGCCGTTCCCCGAGCTCGACCTCTACGACCCGGCCGTCGGCGAGGTGGGCGCGGATCGCGCGATCGAGCTGGCGCGAAGGGCGGAGGCGGCCGCGATGGCCCACGATCCGCGGCTGCGGCTCAGTGAAGGCGCGACCTTCAGCCGCTCCACCGGGGAGCGCGCGCTGGTGCTATCGAGCGGCTTCGTCGGGGTCTCGCGCGGCTCGAGCGCGTCGATCACGGTGACGCCGGTGGTCGAGGACGAGGGCGGCAAGAAGCGGCGAGGCTTCCACTGGGCGTCGCGGCGCCATCTGAGCGCGCTCGAGGAGCCCGAGGCGGTGGGCGTCGAGGCGGCGCGGCGCACGCTGGCGAAGCTCGGCGCCCGGCGCGTGCCGACGACGCAGGCGGCGGTGGTGTTCGACGCCGACATCGCGCGCTCGGTCCTCGGCACGCTCGCCGGCTGCCTGCTCGGCGGCGCGCTCTGGCGGCGCTCGAGCTACCTGCTCGACCGGGTGGGGACGGAGGTCGCCTCGCCGCTCGTCACCGTGATCGACGATCCGCTCGTCCCGCGCGGCCCCGGCTCCCGCGCGTTCGACGGTGAGGGGCTCGCGTCGCGCCGGAACCTCGTGATCGAGGCCGGCGTGCTCCGGACCTACCTCCTCGACGCCTACGCCGCCCGCAAGCTCGGCCTCGCGCCGACGGGCAGCGCGGCGCGCGGCGGGGGCACCCCCAGCGCGACCACGAGCAACTTCGTCCTGCAGCCCGGGGCGCTCAGCCGCGCCGCGCTCCTCGCGAGCACGGCCCGCGGCCTGCTGGTCACCGAGATGATGGGCTTCGGCTTCAACGCCGTCACGGGGGATTTCTCCCGCGGCGCCTCCGGCTTCTGGATCGAGGACGGCCGCGTCGTGCAGCCCGTGAGCGAGGTCACCATTTCGTCGAACCTCGACACCATGCTGCGATCGATCGACGCCGTGGCGGACGATCTCGACACCCGCACGGCGACCGCGTCCCCCACCTTCCGCGTCGCGACGATGACCATCGCGGGGGGCGACGCCTAGCCGGCCGGCCGCCGGCGGCGGGTTTCCCCGGCGCGGGGCGCGCCGGCGCCGCGCTCAGTCGTCCACGGAGGCGAGGACGTTCGGGGCGCCCGGGGACGCGCCCGGCGCGGCGTGGGGGCCGAACGCCGCCGGATCGTCGTCGAGGAGCCACGGCGCCCCGCGCGCCTGGCTCGTGCCCGCGGTGTCCGCCTCGCGCGCGGGGAAGCGCGACACCACGGCTCCTGCCGCGTCGCGCAGCAACAGCGGCTCGCCCGCGTTGGAGAGCCCGGACTTGCCGAGCTTGGGGACGACCAGGAGCGGCGTCCCGGGGGCGGGCGCGATGTCGAACGGCGCGGCAGCGTCGTACCCTTCGGGCACGACCAGCGCGAACGCGCCCGGCGCGAGCACGTGGGCGGGGAGGAGCGCGACACCCCCAACGTCCTCCAGGCTCCAGCCCGCGAGGTCGACCGGCGCGGCCCCGTCGTTCACGAGCTCCACCCACTCCTGTGAGGGCTCGGCCCCGAGCGCGTTCGCCAGCACCTCGTTCACCACGACGCGCGCGCGCGGCGCCCCGAACTCGAGCCCGAGCGTCGTCTCGCGCCAGTCTCCGGCGATGTCGAGCGCCGCGAACCGCACCTCGGCGCGTGACGCGGGCGACCAACCCCGCGCGACGGCGCGCTCCCCGGCCCCGAGCGCGAGCCGCACGACGCCGCCGGGCGACTCCACGACCCACAGCGCGGGCTCACCGGAGAACAGCACGACCCGGTCATCCTCCGCGCGCACGCACCCGCGTGCCGCCGCCGAGTCTCCTTCGCCACACGCGCCGACCGACGCCGGCGGCGCCTCGACCCCCGCGACCAGGAGCGGCTCGAGACCCATACCCAGCACCTCCACCGGGGCCAGGAGCTCCGTGCCCTCGAGCGCGGCAGCGTCGAGGACGATCGTCAGGCAGTCGTCGGCCGGGGCGCTCGGCCCCGCGAGACCGCCGACGACCTCCGCGGCGATGGCGCCCGGCTCGAGCAGCACCGGCGCCGCCGCTACGGGGCCTGCCGCACCGCAGTACACCCACCTCGCCCCACCCACCCGGACCTCGAGGTCACCCGCGCTCGGCGGCCAGAGCAGCTCCAGCGGCGCGGGCGCGTCGGGATCGATCGGAAAGCCGCCGAGCGTCCCGACGCCCCGCGCGCCGACCGAGTAGCGACGCCCCGGCTCGAGCACGCGGAGCGGCGCGAGCTGGAGCGCGCCGTCGGGCGCGAGCCACACCCGCGCCGGCACCTCGCGCGCCACGAGCGTGGACGGCAGGTCGCCGCTCCGGACACGTCGCTCGTGGTACTCGGACAGCTCGTCCGTGAACAGCCAGACTCCACCCGGGTCGAGCCCGCGCGCGATCGACGCGCCGACGCGGACGCGAGGGACTCGCGCCACGCCGGCGTCCAGCCGCGGGCTCACCTCGACCTCTTCTGCCGTCCCGCCTGCGTGGGAGCCGCCCGGGCGGTCCGGCAGGTCGGGCCGGGGCGGCCCGCAGGCGGCCGCGGTCAGCACGATCGTGGACCACCTGTGCATGTCCCTCCGGTCGGGTGCCGGCGGGCTCGGTTGCGTGATATCTCGCGAGGCGTGACCGGCCCCGAGATCGCCGCCCTCCGCAAGAGGCTCGGGTGCGGGGTACGTGACCTCGCGCTGGCGATCGGCGCGGAGCCGAACGACCTCGTGGCGTGGGAGTCGGGCGAGCGGTTCCCGACGAAACGCCACGTCGACCAGCTCCAAGCGCTCGGGGAGCGGGGCCCTGGCGCCGTCCCCACCCGCCGGCGATCGCCGGCGCCGCCCTCCGGCGACGCCGCGGGGGCGCTCGACCGGCTCGAGGATCCGCGCCTCGCGAAGGTGCTCCGGCGGCTGTGCGAGGACCCGGAGCTGTTCGCCGAGGTCGTGGCGCTCGTGGAGCGCCGCCGCGACGGCGCCACGTGAGGTGACGCGGCGGGCGCGCACCGGCGCCCTGCGTGTCAGTCGTCGTCGTCGTCGTCGTCGTCGTCGTCGTCGTCGTCGTCGTCTTCGTCGTCGTCGTCGTCGTCGTCGTCGTCGTCGTCGTCGTCCTCGTCCGAGTCGTCCGAGTCGTCCGAGTCGTCCGAGTCGTCCGAGTCGTCCGAGTCGTCCGAGTCGTCCGAGTCGTCCGAGTCGTCCGAGTCGTCCGAGTCGTCCGAGTCGTCCGAGTCGTCCGAGTCGGGGGGATCGCCGTTCGCGCCGACCCGCTCGCCCGCGTCGCTGCGCTCCGGAGAGTCGGCTGCCTCGTCCGGAGCCGCGGGCGCCTGGCCCGCCTCGTCCGTCCCGCCAGGCGGCGGCGCGTCGCCCGGTGCGCTCGACTCGGCCGCTCCCTCGGGTGGCTCCTCCGCGGGCCGCGCGACGGCGCTCACGTCCCCCTCGGGCGCCTCCTCGCCCAGCTCCGTCTCGAATTTGCGCTTCGACTCGTCGCTCAGCTCCGTGAACTCGCGGAGCGTGGGCAGATCGCGGAGCGACTTGAGGTCGAAGAGCTCCAGGAAGGCCGGCGCGGTCCCGTACAGGATGGGACGGCCTGGCTCGTCCTTCTTGCCGACGACACGCAGGATCTCCCGCTCGAGGAGCCCCTTGAGCACCGGGCCGCAGTCGACGCCGCGGATGTCGTCGACCTCGGCGCGCGTAAGGGGCTGCCGGTACGCGACGATCGCGAGCGTCTCGAGCTGCGCCCGGCTGAACCGCACCGGTCGCTGATCGAGGAACGCGCGTATCCACGGCGCGTAGCGCGGGTTGGTGCGCATCGACCACCCGCCCGCTACCTCCGCCACCTGGACACCGCGCGCGACCTGGTCCGCGCACAGCTTGGCCAGGAGCTCGCTGGCGCGCTGCCGATCGATCCGCGCGGCGCGGGCGACCTCCTTCGGCGAGAGCGGACGATCGGAGGCGAACAGGATCGCCTCGACCAGCCCCTCGAGGAACGCCGCCGTCTCCTCGACCGGCTGCTCCTCGACCGGCTGCTCCTCGACTACCTGCTCCCCGGCGAGCGGCTCGTCGGTGGGCGGCTCGTCGGTGGGCGGCTCCTCGGCGCGCGGCTCCTCGGCGAGCGGCTCGTCGGCGCGCGGCTCCTCGGCGAGCGGCTCCGCGCTCTCAGCGGGCGCGCCGACCCCAGCGGGAGAGTCGAGCTCCGCGAGCGGCTCGGCGGCGGCGCCTTCCGGCGCGCCCGGCTCCGCCGTGCCTGTCGCGCGCACTCCCGCGCCGCTCTCCGTGCTCCGCGCGCTCGCGCGCGCGCCGACCGTCCGCTTCTTCGCCATCTAGCCCTCGTCCGACTCGTCGGTGTCGAAATCCACTTCCTCGCGCGCGTCCAGATCGGCGTCCTGGTCGAGCCGCGCGCCGCCGCCCGGCTCTCCCGCGTCCTCGACCTGGAGTTCGTCGCCGAGCCCGGCGTCGGCCGTGGCCTCGTGCACGGCTCCGGAGCCGTCGCCACTGGCCTCGACGCCCGGGTCGCCCTCCTCGCGCACCGCGAGCTCGATCTCGAGCGGCTCGAGCGGCCCCGCCTGGAACACCAGCGTCATCCTGAGGCGGGTCATCTCGAGCAGCGCCAGGAACGTGACGACCAGCTCCGCCCGCGTGTGCTGGCCCTCGAACAGCGCCTCGAAGCGGACGCGGCCCCGCGCGTGCAGCAGGTCCGCGACCTCGGTGATGCGCTCGGTGATCGTGATCCGATCGACCTCGATCGCGTGGTCCGCCAGCTTGCGCGTCCTCTCGAGGACCGCCTGGAACGCCTGCAAGAGCGCGAACGTCTCGGTGTGCGCGAAGGGCGGCGGCGCTCCGCTGCCCGCCACGGGGACACCGCGCTCGAACACGTCCCTGCCCAGCAACCGGCGATCGGAGAGCTGCTCGGCCGCGAGCTTGTACTTCTGGTACTCGAGCAGGCGGCGCACGAGCTCCGCGCGCGGATCGGCCTCGAGCTCGTCCTCGGCGTCTTCCTGCCCCTCCGGCGGCGCGGGCAGCAGCATCTTCGACTTGATGTGCGCGAGCGTCGCGGCCATCACGAGGTACTCGCTGGCGACGTCGATGTCGAGCTCCTGCATCAACGTCACGTATTCGACGTACTTCTTCGCGACGAAGGCGATCGGGATGTCGCGGATGTCGAGCTCGTGCGCCTGGATGAGGTGCAGCAGCAGATCGAGCGGCCCCTCGAAGATCGGGAGCTCGATCCGGTAGCCTGCGCCCGCGCCCCCGCTCGCGCCGACGCCGGCCCCGTCGCCGGCGGCGCCGGCGGGCGCGTCCGCCGGGGTCGCCGCCTCCTCGGGCGCCGGGGTCTCGGGGCTGGACATGGGCGCGCCATACACGATGCGCCGCCGCCCGTCGTCGCCAAACGCACCAGGACGCGCCCGCGGGCCCCGCGAGGGCTCGCGGCGCCGCCCTCCGCGCCGGCCGGTCGCCCGCGCGGCGGCCGTGCTACGGTGGGCGCGGACGATGAGCGCCGGCCCCCGCCCGTGCGCGCGCTGCGGCCAGAGCTACGGCCCGAACGCGCTCTACTGCCCGCGGGACGGCACGCCGCTCACCGGGCGCGCGCCGCCGGCCGACGACCCGTACCTCGGCCAGCTCGTCGGCGGCGATCTGACGCTCTCCGCGCTGATCGGCCTCGGCGCGATGGCGAGGGTGTACCGCGCGCACCAGCAGAGCGTCGGGCGCGACGTCGCGGTGAAGCTGCTCCACCCCGAGCTGGCGCGCGACGGTGCCGCGCTGTCCCGGTTCCGGCGCGAGGCGCGCGTGGCGGGGCGGCTGGATCACCCGAACGTCGTGACGGTGCTCACCGCCGGGACGATCCCCCCGGCCGAGGACGGCCGCCCGCCCATCCCGTGGATGGCGCTCGAGCTGCTCGACGGCATCTCGCTGCGCTCGGCGCTCGCCGCGGGAGGAGGCCACGTCGCGATCGCTCGCGCGGTGCACGTCCTGCTGCAGCTCGCGGACGCGCTCGGCACGGCGCACGCCGCCGGGGTGGTCCACCGCGACGTGAAACCCGAGAACGTCATGCTCGTCCGGCGCGGCGAGGACCCGGACTTCGTGAAGCTGGTGGACTTCGGCGTGGCGCGCACGGAGGCTGGGGAGGACGGCTTCGCCACGCGCGAGGGCTCGGTGCTCGGCTCCGCGCGCTACGTCTCGCCGGAGGGCGCGCGGGGCGAGCGCGCGACGCCCGCGAGCGACGTCTACTCGCTCGGCGTCGTGGCGTTCGAGTGCCTCGCGGGCCGCGGCCCCTTCGAGGCCGACAACCCGGTCGCCGTGCTCGTCCAGCACGCGCGGGATCCCGCCCCAGATGTCCGGGCCTTCGCGGCCGCCGCCGAGGCACCCGACGCGCTCGCGCGGCTCATCGCGCGGTGTCTGGAGAAAGCGCCGGTCGCGCGCCCCGAGCACGGCTGGAGCTTCGCCCGGGAGCTCCGTGAGGTCGCCGTGGCGACCGGGCTGCTGGCGCCCTCCCAACCGGCGTCCACGGGCTCCCGCGAGGGACACGCCACGCAGCGCTTCACCCCGAGCGCGGAGCTCGCGGCGAGGCTCGCGGGCGCGCCGCGCTCTCCGCCCGAGGCCGGCGACGCCGCGCCGTCGCCGCCGACCGCCTCGGCGGGTCGACGCGCAGGTCCGGGCGGGCTCGCGCTCGTGGCGCTCGGCTGCGCGCTCTCCGCCGCCCCGGCCCGCGCGACCCAGCCCGAGCCCCCGCCCGGCGCCCCGGCACCCGCGGCGACGCGCCCGGACACGCAGGACGGTCGCCTCGCCCAGCTCGGGCTCGACGAGCGTCCGAGCGGGCTCGCCGAGTTCGGGGTCGGCGCGCTCACGCTGCCCGGCGCGGACGTCTGCGGCACGCGCGACGTGACGGGCTGCGTGCGCGGCGACGCGAGCTTCGCCCTGGACATCCGCCAGCTCTACCGCGCCCGCCCGGACCTCGCGTTCGGCGCGGGCCTCACGCTGGGCCTCATCCCCTCCGCCGCGCCACCCATCGCCGACCCCGAGGGGATCGAGCGCGATCACACGCGGCGCTATTTCGTGCTCGAGGGGCTCGCGCGGTACTATGCCCTCCGAGGGAGGTTCGTGGAGGCGTGGGTGGGGCCCGCGGCGGGGCTCGTGGTCGTGAGCGATCGGTTCGATGGGTCCCGGTCGTCCGGCCCGGGCGCGGCGCTGATCGGTCCCCGCGCAGTCGTGATCCGCACCGAGGGGTGGTCGGTCGGGATCGCCGCCGGCGCGAGCTACCGTATGACCTCACACTGGTCGGTCGGGGGCGCCGTGCAGCTCAGCCGCTGGCGCCTCCCGGACACCGCGGCGACCAACGTGCTGGGCGACGAGTCGTCGATCACCGGCGCCGCGCTCGTGCTGCAGGCCGGCCTCGACATCGCGTACCGCGTGTCGCTCTGATCGCTGGCGCGCGGCGCCACGGCGAGACGAAAGCGCGCACCCGCGCACTTCGTGCGCGCGCGACCCGCGTCGCCGCGGTCGGTGCGCGCGTCGCGGAGACGAACGCAAGGCGCCCGCGGCGCCGGCGCCGCTCCCGAGGCCGCTGGCGCAACCATTGCAGTCGCCCGATCGCCCCTCTCCCCGGAGCCCCCCATGAAGACCGCCCGAGACGTGATGACCCGCGACGTGTACGTGGCCGAGGCCGACTGGACGACCGACGAGCTCGCCGACTTCTTCCTCGCCCACCGCATCAGCGGCGCGCCGGTCGCGGATGGCCACGGGAAGCTCGTCGGTGTCGTCTCCAGCACCGACCTCCTGCAGGACCGGGGCGCGCGGGCGGAGATCGACGCGCACGCGGTGTACGGCTCCGGGCTCGAGCACAGCCTGGCGACGGAGGAGCTGCTCCGGCTCGAGGTGCGCCAGGCGTCCCAGACGACCGTACGCGAGCTCATGACGCCGCTCGTGTTCGAGATCTCGGCCGACGCGCCGGTCAGCGAGGTGGCGGACACCCTGCTCCGGGGTCGCATCCACCGCGTCTTCGTGACCGAAGGCGCCGAGATCGTCGGCGTGGTGAGCGCCTTCGACCTGCTCACCGTCGTGCGAGAGCTCGGCGACGCACCCGGCGCCTCACGCGCGGGCGCCGAGGACCACCAGTAGCTCCGCGATCCGCTCGAGGACGAGCGCGAGCGCGCAGAGGACGGCGAGCGAGCGCGCCGGCGCGAGCAGCGCGTCGATCCAAGCCGGGGTCGCGGCGCGCGCCACCAGCGCGCCCCCGAGCTCGGTGACGAGCGACACCACGACCAGCGGCGCCGCCAGCGCCAGGGCGAGCTCGATCCCCGCGACCAGGTGCGCCGCCACCTCGACCGCGGCCGCGGCCGTCGGCGGCGGCGCCTGGGCGAGGGCGCGGGTGAGGCGCGCCGGCCCGCCGGTCTCCAGGAACGCGATCGACGCGAGCATCGAGAACAGCGCGCCAGTCGCCGGAGCGCCCGACTCGACCACGGGCAGCGCGGCCGCGCCTCGCTCCCGCCTCAGATCGTCGATGAGGCCGCCGGCCTGAGACGCCGCCCAGAGCAGCGCCGCAGCGGTGGCGGCGACGGGGAGGCCGCGCGCCGCCTCCGTCAGCAGCTCGAGCGGAGCCCCCGCCGGACCCTGCGGCGCGGGCATCGCCGGGATCAAGATCATGGCGAGCACCCCACCGAGCACTACCCGGGCCGCGGCGGGCAGCGCCCGGAGCCCGAGCGCGGGGACGAGCACCAGGCTGGGCGTCACGCGCGCCCATCCGGCGCCGAGCCGCGCGAGGTCGTCACCGGACGCGCCCACGCCACGCGCGATCGACTCCACCAGGCCCGGCTCCACGCGACCCTCCGCTACCATCGTGGGCGCCCCGCGTGAATCGGCCGGGCGGGGGCCGCGCCCCGGCGTCGCGCCGGGCGCTCCGCCGCGGGGCGCGCCGTTGACGACGCGCGGAGGCGAAACTATCCCCGCCGGCTCGCAAAGGAGCACGCTGCATGTCCCTCGACCTCACCTCCGCTGGCTTCACCTCGACCGCGACGGAGTTCGAATACGACTGGCGGACGGTCGTTCGCTACGCGCTCGGGATCGGCGCCAAGCGGGACGAGCTCGACTACCTCTACGAGGGCAAGGGCCCGAAGGTGTTCCCGAGCTTCGCGGTGATCCCGCCGATGATGGCGATCGGGGAGTGCCTCGGCAAGACGCAGGGGAACCCCGCGATGATCGTGCACGGCAGCCAGGTGGTCCGCATGCACGCGCCGATCCCCTCGGAGGGGACGCTGAAGACGGTCGCGCGGATCGCGGGCATCTACGACATGAAGAAGATGGCCCAGTGCGTCATCACCACGGAGACGCGCCTCGGGGACAAGCTCCTGTTCGAGACGGAGTGGGGGATCATCTACCGGGGCGAGGGCGGCTTCGGCGGCGACCCGCCGCCCAAGCGGGAGGTGCCCGAGGTCCCGGCAGGGGCGGAGCCGAGCTGGATCCACACCGAGGCCACCACCCCGGAGCAGGCGCTGCTCTACCGGCTGAGCGGCGACATGAACCCCCTCCACGCCGACCCCGACTTCGCGGCGATGGTGGGCTTCCCCCAGGGTCCCATCCTCCACGGGCTCTGCACGTACGGGTTCGTGGCGCGCGCCGTCGCCCGGCACGCGGCGGGCGGCGACTCGCAGCGCATCAAGACCTACGAGGCCCAGTTCCGCAAGCCGGTCTGGCCCGGAGAGGCGATCACGACGAAGGGCTGGGATCTGGGCGGCGGTCGCGTCGCCGTGATGGCGTACGCTGCGGATCGCCCGGAGCCCGTGATCACCAGCGCGTGGGCGGAGATCGGCTGAGGCGCATGGCGAAGACGAAGACCCCCGCAAGCAAGGCCGCCGGCTCGAAGGCAGCCCGGGGCCAGGACGCGAGCTCCCGCGACGGAGCGTCATCGCGCCGCCGCCCCGAGGAGGAGGACGACGAGGACCTCGGCGACGACGAGGACCTCGACGACGACGAGGACCTCGACGACGACGAGGACCTCGACGACGAGGACGACGAGCCCGCCCCGCCCCCGAGGAAGGGCAAGGGCGCACCGCCGTCGCAGGGGCGCGCGGGCAAGTCGGCCCCTGCCTCCTCGGCCGGGGCGCGCCGCCGGGGGCCGCCGATCGCGCCCGGCCCGGCCACGACCCGCAGGCCGCCGGCGGGCGAGCCCCCGGCGGAGCAGCACGTCGACGAGCACGACTGGCTGCCGGACTGGGCGCCGTGGGCCGTGCTCATCCTGCTGCTGAGCGTCGGCTTGATCGGCGGGATGCGCGGGTTCGGCAAGCACGAGAAGAGTGGGGAGCACGAGACCCAGCCCGCCGCCTCCGCCGAGGCCGCGCCCGTGCCGCCGGACGGCCAGATCGCCGCGAGCCACCTCCTCGTCGCCTACCAGGGCGCGACGCGCGCCACCGCCACCCGCACGAAAGAGGAGGCGCGCAAGCGCGCCGAGGAGGCGCTCGCGCGCGCGAAGAAGGGCGAGGAGTTCGCGAAGCTCGTCGGCGAGTTCTCGGACGAGCCAGGCGCGGGCCAGCGCGGCGGCGCGCTCGGGAAGTTCAATCGCCAGGCGATGGTCCCGGCGTTCTCCGCCGCGGCCTTCCAGCTGAAGGTGGGCGAGCTGTCCGGTATCGTCGAGACTCCGTTCGGCTTCCACGTGATCAAGCGGACCGAGTGACGCCGCCCTCCAGCAGCGCGACCGCGCGCGGGCGCGCGGCGTGGCTCGCGGTCGCCGCGGCGCTGTGCGGCGGCGCGGCCGCGTGCGTGGTCACGACGCACGAGGGGCCGGGCGAGCCGCCACGTGTCCCTCCGCCGCCCCCGCCCCCGGTGTCCCAGGCGCCGCCGCTCGAGCCGGAGGAGACGGCCGCGCCGGGCGGCGCCGAGCGCGCCGAGCCGGCCATCGCGGTCCGCCACCTCCTGGTCCAGTACGCGGGGGCCATGCGCGCGCCGCCCTCCATCACGCGCAACAAGGAGGCCGCGCGGGAGCGGGCCGTGGAGGCGCTCGCGCGCGCGCGCGCTGGGGAGGACTTCGAGGCGCTGGTCACGGAGTACTCCGACGAGCCGGGCGCGAAGGAGCGGGGCGGGAGCATCGGCCGAATCACCCGCCGCCAGGTGGTGAAGGCGTTCGCCGACGCCGCCTTCGAGCTGGACGCGCAAGAGATCTCCGAGGTCGTGGAGACCGCGTTCGGCTTCCACGTGATCCAGCGCACGGAGTAGCGCGGCGGGCGCGCTCCGGCGCCGCGACGAGCGCCCGGCGGCCGTGCCTCAGGCCCGGAGCAGGTGCTTGGCGATCACCATCCGCTGCACCTCGCTCGTCCCCTCGCCGATCTCGCACAGCTTCACGTCGCGCAGGTGGCGCTCCACCTCGAACTCCCGCGTGTACCCGTAGCCACCGTGGATCTGCACCGCGTCGTTGCAAGCGCGCGTCGCCGCCTCGCTCGCCAGGAGCTTCGCCATGCTCGCCTCCCGCGAATAGGGCTCCCCCCGATCGGCGAGCCAGGCCGCGCGCCGGATGAGGAGATCGGCGGCGTCGAGCTGGGTCGCTGCGTCCGCCAACTTCCACTGGATGGCCTGGAAGTCCGCGATCGGGCGGTCGAAGGCGCGGCGGTCCTTCGCGTAGCGGATCGCCAGCTCGAGCGCGCCGCGCCCGAGGCCGAGGGCCATCGCCCCGATGGACACCCGACCCCGATCCAGGATGCTCATGGTGTCGTAGAACCCGTGATCCACGGCGCCGAGGCGCTGCGAGTCCGGGACGCGGACACCCTCGAAGGTGAGCTCGGCGGTGTCGCTCCAGCGACACCCGTACTTCTCGAGCTTGCGGCTGGCGCGGAACCCGGGCGTCCCAGCGTCGACGATGAAGGCGGTGATCCCGCGCTGGGCCGGCACGGATCGGTTCGTGCGCGCGAGCACCACACAGAACCCCCCTACGCCTCCCTGGGTGATGAACATCTTCGTGCCGTCGATCACCCAGGAGTCCCCGTCGCGCACGGCGGTCGTGAGCATCCCGGCGCTGTCCGAGCCGGAGCCGGGCTCGGTGAGCGCCCACGCGGCCAGCCACTCCCCGCTCGCGGCCTTGGGGAGGTAGCGCTGCTTCTGCGCCTCGGTGCCGAAGGCGAGGAGGTGACCCGTCCCGAGGCCGTTGTGGCTGGCGACCGTCAGCGCGAGCGAGCCGTCGACCCGCGCGCACTCCTCGACGGCGACCGCGTACGCGAGCGTGTCCATCCCGGCGCCGCCGTACGCCTCCGGGATCCGGATCCCGAGCAGGCCGAGCTCGGCCAGCTTGGGCACGAGCTCCATCGGGAACCGCTCCTCGGCGTCCCACTCTCGAGCGTAGGGGCGGACCTCCTTCTCGCAGAACTCGCGGACGGCCTGGCGGAGGATTCGGTGGGACTCGGGGAGGTCGAAGTTCACGGCGCGTCGACTAGCATTTGCCGACCGAAACGGAACCCACCACGCGCTCCCCGCTACGGCTTCGTCGCGGGCGCCGCCCACGCGCGGAGCCGCTCGGCCTTCGCGTCGGCCGAGAGTGGCGAGCCGGCCGCCGCGTCGGCCGCCGGGCGCGCGAGCGGCTCATCGCCGATCCCGAGGACGGCCGAGCCGACGCGCCCGATCACCCACTCGACGCGCGGCGCGTCGACCCCGTCCCCGAACGCGACCACCACCGCCTCGAAGGGCAGCCCCTCGCGCTTGCGCGCCCCGCCGAGGCGGCGGAGCGTCGCCATCACGTCCCGCGCCGCCGCGTCGTCCGCGCGCACGAGCGCGAGCGTGCGGTAGCGGACGCCACCGTCGGCGTGGAACGCCACCGCGCCCGGCCCGAGCCCAGGTACGTCGAGCGCGTCGCGCGGTTGGAACGCGATCCCGAGCGGGAGGCGGCCCGCGGCGGGGAGCTTCGTCACGGCCTCGGGGAGCGTCAGCTCGCCCGGGAGCAGCGCGCCGATCGCCGCGGCCAGCGGCGGCAGCACCCGGGCCGCGCTCGCCTTCAGCGCGGCGGGCGCCTCCTGATCGTTCGCGTAGGTGAGTTCGAGGACGTGGTCCCCGCGCCACACGTAGGCGATGGTGCTACCGAGCGCGCCGGCGCCGCCGGCGTCGAGCCCCGCGAGGTTGGTGCGCGCCGGATCGGAGTCGGCGACCACACGCTTCGTGAAGAACCCGAACGCGCCCTCCCGCGAGCCGAAGCGCGAGAGCTTCACGTCGACGGTGCCGGACGTACCGCCTCCGTCCACGTACCGGAGGGTGACCGCGCGGGCCAACCCGTAGCGCCGATACACCTCACACTCGCCGTCGAGCACCTGCAGGCAGACCGCCTCGAGCGGCGACGGCGCCGACTGGCCGAACGCGCGCGTCTCGCCGTTCGGGTCGACGCAGTAGCCGGCCGCCACCCGAGGGAAGAGCCCGGCGCTCCCCGGGTCGGCGACCCCCCCGCCCCCGCCCGCGCACGCGCCGGCCGAGGCCGCGGCTGGGGGCGGCGGCGCCTGCCCCTGCTCGCGCGCCGCGTCCTCGCGCCGCGCGCAGCCGAGGAGCAGGAGGAGCGTGGTGAGCGGGGCCAGCCGGGCGCGGGGCATGTGCCGACGCATGACCTCGCCCCCGACGCGCCGCAAGACGCTGTACGGGCGCGCAGTTTCATCCGGCTATGCAACCCTTGCAGAGTGTTGCAATCCTTGCCGTGCGTCCCGCGGTTCCTGGCCGATTTCCCGCGCGCAACCGCCCTCCAGCCTGAGCGGCGGCCGGCACGGCGCTTGCTCTGCGGGGTCGGATGCGGATCCCTCGCTCGCCCTCCTCGCCGGTCACCACGCCGGCGGGGCGCCGTCCCGGCTTCGACGCAGCGCGTCGCTCGGCGCGAGGCTTCACGCTGATCGAGCTGATGGTCGTGGTGATCATCATCTCCGCGCTCGCGGTGATCGCGGTGCCTTCGCTGCGGACGAGGATGCGCAACGCGCGGACGCTCGAGGCGACGAACCGCGTGACCAACCTGTTCCGGGACGCCCGGATGCGGGCGCTCGGTCGCGGCAGCGCGGTGATGGTCCGCTTCTCCAAGGCGACGGACTCCGCCGGCGCGTTCCAGGTGCGCGAGGCGATGCAGGGCGCGGCCGTGGCGGGCGCCACGTGCGCGCCGCTGCCGGCCTCGAGCTGCACCGCGCCCCTGTGGGATGACACCGACTCCACGGTGATCAACCTGTTCGTGCCGTCGAACAACCAGACGTTCGACGCCCTCCGCGTCCGGATGTACCGCCCCTACGACGGCTCGGGCACCGCGACCGACGACTCCGATCTCGACATCTGTTACACGCCCCTCGGCAGGAGCTTCTGGCGATTGGGGGCGGTGGGCGCGTGGCTCCCCGCGGGCGGGCTCGCGCGCGCGTCCGTGTACCGCCACGACACCTCGAACAACCCGGTCGGCCTGACGCGGTGGGTGTTCCTGCCGCCGAACGGCGCGGCACGGATCGGAGGTGCCGGATGAGCCGCCGGCGCGCGCCCCTCCGGGGCTACAGCATCGTCGAGCTCATGATGGCGGTCGCCATCCTCGCGATCGGCGTGACGGGCGTCATCGCGCTGCACAAGGTGACCTCGGCCGCGAACCGTCACGCGCGCAACGTCGCCATCGCCACCGCGATCGCGCAGGCCTGGGAGGAGAAGCTCGTCGCCGACGCCGCCTCGTGGAACCACCCCTCCCCTCGGCGGACGACCTCCGATCTCGCAGACACCACGTGGCTGTGCGGCGTGAACGCGGCGTGCACCGGCGGCAACCCCGGCGGCGGGAACGGCATCTGGTGGCGGCCCCACTCGTCGACACCGCTGCGCATGGGCCCCGGCTTCGATCCGCTCGGCAACCCGGTCGCGGACGCCGACATGGGCGACGCCGTGTTCTGCACCCACCTGCGGCTGAGCTGGCTCTATCGCGACGACACGCTGATGTCCGGCAACGGCGTGGTCCGCGCCGAGGTCCGCGTCTTCTGGCTCCGCGAGGGCGGCGCGGGGGGCGTGGACGCGACCAAGCCGGTGTGCGACGCGTCGATCGCCGCGGCCAGCGTCGGCACCACCGCGGGCTCCTACTATTTCGTCCACAAGGCGAGCGCCATCCGGCAGAACACGGCCCCCTGATGCGTCCCCCCCTCCGCTACGACCGCGCCCGCGGCTTCACGCTCGTCGAGCTCATGGTGGCGCTGACGGGCGGGCTGTTCGTGGCCGTCGCGGTCTTCTCGCTCGCCCGAGAGGGGACGACCTTCCACCAGCGCGAGTCGCGGCTGGCGACGGCGACGTTCTCGGGGCTCGTCGGCTTCCAGCGGCTACGCCTCGATCTCGCCCGCGCCGGGTTCCTCAGCTCGCCGAACGTGCGGAGCGACCCGTCGGTCTGCGGCTACGCGCCCGCGACCTGGGCGGACGGCCTCCTCGAGCAGCTCACGAGCCTCAAGGTCGTCGACGGCGGCTCGGCGACGAACCCGACGCTCACCGCGAACAACCTCGCGCCGGACCGCGTCGTCCTCGCGGGCAGCTTCGCGTCGGGCGAGCAGTTCCCCATCACCACGGTGGAGGTGAGCGGGACCACGTATCGGGTCTACCTCCAGCCGAACAGCGGACCCATCGCGCGGGCGGGCATCTCGTCCAACGAGACGCTCCAGGCGGTCTTCGGGACGGACCGCGGGATGCGCATCATCGACCGCACCGGCCGCACCCACTTCGGCATCATCTCCACAGCGGTGTGGAGCGCGACGGCGCCGTACGTCGTCCTCAAGGACTCCATCCCGCTCACCTTCCGGGCGTCGGGGACGACGTGCGGCCTCCACGTGAACGAGGTCGGCGCGCTCGCGAACGTGGTGAACTTCATCCGCTACGACGTGCGCCCGATCGCTGCCACCGCCGCCTACGACCAGCTCGACGACGCCTACGCCGTCGTCCCCGGGTTCGACACCGACCGGACGGAGCTGGTCCGGGGCGAGCTCACCGCCACGTCCACGGTGGACTCGGCGGCGATCGCAGGCACCGAGGAGCTCGTGGCGGAGTACACCGTGGATCTCGATCTCGGCCTCACGGTCGTGGACACGCTCGGCACCTCGGGCGTCGATCCCGTGTTGACCCACCTGCGGTGCACGAACGGGGTGGGCTGCGAGGCGGGCACGTCGCTCTCGTTCGGTGATTTCGGCGGGACCTCGGCGACCCCGGCGACCCAGCGCGTGCGCGGCGTCCGCGCGAGGCTCGCCGTCCGTACCCGCGCTCCGGACCGCCCGGGTCCCCACGACGACGGCACCCGCCTCTACCGGGTCGCCCTCGGCGCCGCCGGGGCGGGGCCCTACGCGAGGGTCCGCACCTTCCAGGCCGACGTGGCGCTCCGCAACCACTCGGGGGTGACATGGTGAGGCGAGCGGCTCGCCGGCGCGAGCAACGCGGCGCGGCGGTCTTCGTCGTCGTCCTCGCGGTGATGCTCCTGTCCGCGGTCGGCGTGTTCGCGGCGCGCTCGACGAGCATCGTCACCGCGGGCGCCGGGTACGCGCGGCAGGCGGTGCAGACGCAGTACGTCGCGGAGCTCGGCGCCGTGACGACGATGGCCGAGCTCGGCTCGGGCGCCGGGAGCGCCTACGTCGAGCAGCTCGGGTCGACCACGCCGGACGACTGCGTCGCCACGAAGGACCAGCCGCAGATCGTCGCGGGCGTGAAGCCCGCCTGTTACAAGCTCTACAAGGGCGAGCTCGACCAGCGCGTCGCCTCCGTCGGGGGGACGCTGCTCACGGACAGCCTCTCGACGGTCGCCTACGGAGATCCGATCGACGGCAATTTCGTGGTGGAGCTCACCGACCCCGGGCCCGCCGATCGGCCCGTCGCGGGGACGGACGTGGGCGGCACGGGGACGACCTTCCGCTACCTGGAGCTGACGCTCACCGCGATGGGCCAGGTGCGCCCGAACGCGACCTTCGGCGACAACTCGACCTGCACCGAAGCCACCACCCGCACCGTCGGCGTACAGACCCTCCGGGCCCACGTCACCGTGGGTCCCCTCCCCCGCTAACCGCGACGAGCCTCCCATGAAGAACCCCCTCCCTCGAATCCTGGTCGGCGGCAGCGCGGCGCTGGCGGGCTGGGTGTTCACCGGCCACGCCAGCGCGCAGACGGACGTGGATCCGCCGCCGCCCAACGTCCTGCTGCTCGTCGATTCCTCCGGCTCGATGGAGTACAAGTCCGGCTCGGACTCGACGCCAGTCTGCACCCCCGGCGTGGCCGGCAGCGAGAAGAGCCGCTGGGTCGAGCTCCTGGAGGTGCTGACCGGCTCGATCAAGGACTACAGCTGCCACGCGCTGCCCCGCGCGGGCGGGCGGTTCCAGGACGAGTACGTGACCTACGGGCTCTCCGGCGCCGCCCCCCCGGATTACCGCTACCCGGTACCATATCACCGGCCGCTGAGCGGCTCCACGGGGTGCGGGCCGGGCGCCGGGAGTCTCCCGGCGGCGGTCACCGGCAGCGTCTTCGACTTCCCCGCGGCCTCCTTCAAGGCGTGGGCGTGGAACTACACGGGCGCCTTCCCCAGCGCGGGTGCGGAGTGTACCGGCACCTGGTTCAACATGCAGGGGAGCTCGGCGCAGTGGGCGGACGGCCTCATCGACACGTACAGCACGCGGGTGCGGTTCGGGCTGATGACCTTCGACACGCACACCGACGCTTCGGTGGGGTACGCGTCGGCGTCATCGCCGAACTACTCCGCCGGGAGCCGCGGGACGTGGAGCTATTTCGTCGGCGCTTCGGCCACCGGCCGCCCCGTCGGCTGCACGGACCCGGCTCAGGCCATGGAGGTCGGCGGCCGTAACGCGGGCGCGCCGCCCTGGGAGGGCCGGATGGTGACGTTCGGCGACCCGAGCGAGGCGCCGAACGCCTCCGGCCGCAACGACGAGGTCCAGCGGGTGCTCCTCCAGAGCCGGCCATATGGCGCTACCCCCATCGCGGGGATGCTCGACGACGCGCGGTCCTACCTGTTCGACGACACCGCGACCGATCCCCGGGGTACCTGGGCGGTCAGCCCGCGCTCGGATCCCAAGGTCCAGGGCGGGTGCCGGGAGAACTTCATCATCCTGTTGTCCGACGGCCAGCCGAACCTCGATCTTCGGCCGTACTGCGAGGGCGCGAGCGTCGACGGCGGCACCGTCGACGAGTGCCCCTACGAGAAGCCCGAGGACACGGCGCTCGATCTGGCCACGCAGACCTCCGGCGCGGTGAAGACGTTCGTCGTCGGGTTCGCGCTCACCAACATCACCCTGCCGGGCCCGACGACGGTCGACTGCACGACCCTCACGCAGGCCGATCTGGAGCAGCCGACCGGCCTGTGCGCCCAGCACCCGAACGAGAGCAAGCTCCAAGCCTGCTGCACGCTGAACCGCATCGCGTACAACGGCGGCACCACCCGCGCGCACTTCGCCAACGATCTCCCGGGGCTCCGCGCGGCGCTGAACGCCATCCTCGCCCAGATCAGCTCGACGACGACCAGCCGCACGGTCCCCGTGTTCGGCGCGGCGGGCGGCGTTCGGGACCCGTTCGGCGGCTCGTTCCGCTTCTTGAGCTCGTTCCAGCCGAACAAGTTCTCCGTGTGGAACGGCGCGCTCGAGCGCCAGCGGTTCATCTGCGTCACGGACAACTCGACCTCGCCCCCCACCGTGAACCCCGAGCTGCAGCCGGTCGATCCGACGGCGGGGGACGACTTCGCCGCCAACCTCGACTCGGGCAGCGGCGCGGCGCGGCGGTTCTTCTCGGTCCACGCCACGACCGCGTCGTCGGCCACGATCCGGCCGCTCGTCTCCGCCGATCCGGACGGCCTCGGCGTGCGCGTCGGGACCCCGTACAACGCCTCCGCGTCGACGTTCGTCACGGCGACGCCGGCGACCGCGCTAGGCGTGACGGCGGGCACCTGCGGCCTGGCGACGGACGCCGCGTGTCGCTCGCGGATCATGCAGTGGCTCGTCGGGCTGTCGAACGGCACCTCGTATCATCGCTGCGCCGTGCCGGGCGCCACCGACTGCAACCTGCTCGGCGGCATCTTCCACTCGACGCCCCGCATCGTGGGGACGCCGAACGAATTCCTCCGCGACGAGTCGTACGCGCGCTTCGCGGCCAACCCGACGATCGCCGCGGCCAACGCGCCGAAGGGGCGCCCGATGGTGCTCTACACCTCGACGACGGACGGCTTCGTCCACGCCTTCCGCGTGGCGCCGCGACCGGGCGACACCGACAAGGTGGACTCGCTCGAGAACAACGAGCTCTGGGCGTTCCTGCCTCCCGCCGTGCTCCCCCGCCTGCAGAGCATGTACAGCGGCGGCGACACGTCCGCACCGGCGCACACCGTCCTGCTCGACGGCGCGCCGGTCACCCGCGACGTGGTCGCGCGGAGCCTCGGCGGCGCCTACGGCGGCCTCACGACCTACGCCTTCGACCGCGACACGCCGGCCGCTCGCACCGGGACGAACCTCTGGCGCACCGCGCTGGTGCAGGGCTTCGGCCGCTCGCTCCCCGGGTACTTCGCGCTCGACGTGACCGATCCAGTCGCGGGACCTCGCCTCCTCTGGCAGCTCACCACGGACTCCGGCACGCAGCCGCTCTTCGGCGGCGGCGGCTCGACCCCGCTCATCACGACGCTCTTCCTCAAGCCGACGCCGACCAGCGATCCGCTCGAGGTGGCGGTGGCGGTCCTCCCCGGTGGCTTCGCGTCTCCCGTGGGCGGCGACTGCGACGGCGACGGCCAGCCAGGGATGGCGCGCGCAGCGTCTTCGACCGCCACCGTGGACTCTGCGTTCGCGGCGCGGGCCTCGGTCCGCTGCTACGACCCGACGACGATCGGCCGCGCTCGGGCGCTGACCATCGTGCGCCTCGACACGGGCGAGATCGTGCGGACCTTCCGGCGTAACGCGGCGGATGCGCCGCTGCTCGACCCGGACGTGGTGATCTCGGGCGCGACCAAGGCGCCGCTCGACTCGCCCATCACCGGCCAGCCGGTGGCGTTCCCTGCCGAGACGGGCGCGATCGCGGATCGCATCTTCGTCGGCGACGCGGACGGTGGCGTGTGGCGCGTCGACGTGTCGAGCCCCGACCCGGACGACTGGACGATGAAGCTCTTCTTCGATGCGTACTCGGGCGCGGCGTACGACGCCGGGCAGCCGGTGAATACGCCCCCCATCCTCAGCGTGGACGACACGGGCCGCATCACCGTCGCCTTCTCGACCGGCGATCAAGAGGATCTCTCGGCGACGACCGGCACCAACTACGTCTGGTCGCTCACCGAGACGGTCGCCGGCGTGGCCTACAAGTCGAAGGCGAACTGGTACGAGTCGTTCTCGAGCGGGATGCGGGTCTCGGGGACGATGAGCCTCTTCAACGGGGTGCTCTACTTCTCCACCTACGCGCCCCCCACCTCGGGCGACGCGTGCAGCGCGGGCTCGGCGAGGATCTACGGGCTCCACTACGTGATCCCGGAGACGGCGGGGACGCCGGGCGACGGCGGACAGCCGCGCTTCCCGGACGGCACCAACCTGGTGGCGTACATCGACGACTCGAACGCGCTCCTCTCGGGAGCCACGATCTTCGGCGTGGGCATCGCCCAGCTCCCGAGCTGCAACGAGGTGGACACGTCGTTCTCGGATGCCTTCCTCGGCTACGGGGCCCACACGTCCCTCACCAACGTGAACCCAGGCGAGTTCCGCCTGGTGATGCACGGCGGCGCGTCGGGCGGGACGCAGGTGGCCGGCGGCGCGACGCGCGTCCTCGAGGTCACGTTGCCACCTCCCCCGAGCGTCTCGCGGCAGAGCTCTTGGGCGGCGCTCGTCGAGTGAGCGGCCGGGAGCACGTGCGACGGCTGGCGCTCGCGGGCGCGCTGGTGATCGGCGCCAGCGCCTGCGCGATCGAGGGCGCCCAGCCGAGCGGCGGGCCCGGCCCGACGGCGCGAGAGACGGCGAGCGGCGCCGCGAGCGGCGCCAGCCCCGACCGCCTCGCCCCGGGCGAGCTGGCGGCGAGCGGGCAGGACGCGTTCGGCCTCCCGATCCCGCGGGGGATGACCGTCGAGCGCCGCTTCCCGGACGCCGTGCACGCGGTGGGGAGCGTCGAGGCGGAGGCGGTCGCGAATTTCGTCCGCGCGCGGGTCAGCACCACCCACGTGGAGGCCGGCGCGGCGCGCACCGTCTTCCCGCGAGTCTCGCTCGGCGCGGACTCGAGCCGGGTCTACCGGATCGAGGTGATCCGGGAGCGGGGGCGCACGCGGCTGGTGGTGAAGGACGCGACGCCGCCCCCGACGACGGACGGCCTCACCAACGAAGAGCGCTGGAGGCGCGCCGGCATGCAGCCCGGCGGCGCCGGCGTCGACCCGGAGCAGAACCGCTGAGCCAGCGCGCCCCGGAGCGCGCCGGGCGCAGGAGACGCGCGGAGGCTTCCGGTACGGGGTAGGCGACGCTAGGCTCCCCGCGGAGGTAAGGCCCATGCAGGTGACGAGGAAGCGGTTCTTGGAGCTGGGTGCGCTGGCGGCGGGCGCCCTGGTCGGGCTCCCGCTCGCGGGCTGCGGCGAGGAGGACGACGCGGGGGCGGGCGGGAGCGGCGGCGCGGGGGCCGGCGGGAGCGGCGGCGCGGGGGCGGGCGGGAGCGCGGGGGCGCGCGGGAGCGCGGGGGCGAGCGGGAGCGCGGGGGCGAGCGGGAGCGCGGGCGCGGGCGGGAGCGCGGGG